>JAZLMS010000001.1:0-2676 GCA_045598805.1 Paludibacteraceae bacterium
CAAGGATCGCATCGCGTTGGTAGGTAAGAACGGAGCCGGTAAGACAACGCTCCTTCGACTTATTGCCGGTGAATACGAGCCAACAAAAGGCACTATCAGTCGGGATAATGATTTGACTATCGGATACTTGCCGCAGGTTATGTTCCACACCGACGGGCGCACCTTACGCGATGAAGTGATGTCGGTACACACGGGAGAGGACGAAGCCCGATTCATTGCCGAGATGGATCGCACGATTATTGGTTTGGGCTTTGAACGCAAGGATTTTGATAGGCAATGTTCCGAGTTCTCAGGCGGTTGGAGAATGCGAATCGAATTGGCAAAGATACTACTCCGTCACCCCGATTTATTACTCCTTGACGAACCTACCAATCACCTCGACATTGAGTCCATTCAGTGGCTCGAAGACTTCATTAAGACCAGTGCTGCCACCGTCATTGTGGTCAGTCACGACCGCGCTTTCATCGATAACATAACGACCCGCACCATCGAAATCACCCTCGGTCGCATCTACGATTATAATGTTAACTACTCTAAGTTCGTTGTTCTGCGCCAAGAGCGTCATGACCAACAAGTTCGCGCTTATCTCAATCAGCAAAAGATGATACAAGAGACGGAAGACTTCATTGAACGCTTCCGCTATAAACCGACCAAAGCCGTACAAGTGCAGTCCCGTATCAAACAATTGGAGAAACTGGAGCGGTTGGAGGTTGATTTAGAGGATACGTCTCGTCTTAATCTACGTTTTCCACCGGCTCCTCGCAGTGGCGATTTTCCTCTAATCATAGACGACGTGAAGAAGTCGTTTGGAGAACATACCGTTTTTCAAAACGTGACCTTCACCATCCGCCGAGGCGAGAAAGTGGCGTTCGTAGGCAAGAACGGAGAAGGTAAGACAACCCTCGTTCGCTGTATCATGGGACAACTCGACTACGAGGGACAACTCAAGATAGGACATAATATCAAGATTGGTTATTTTGCCCAAAACCAAGCTTCGCTATTGGATGGTGAACTAACCGTTTTTGATACGATTGACCGCGTAGCCGTGGGCGATATACGGACTAAGATTCGCGATATACTCGGTGCTTTCATGTTTGGAGGCGAGGCGTCCGACAAGAAAGTGAAAGTACTGAGCGGAGGTGAACGCAGTCGTTTAGCGATGATCCGATTACTACTCGAACCCTGTAATCTGCTTATCCTTGACGAACCGACCAATCACCTCGATATGCAATCGAAAGATGTACTCAAACAAGCACTGCAAGACTTTAACGGTACGGTTATCTGCGTGAGCCACGACCGCGATTTCTTGGATGGTTTAGTGAGCAAGGTCTATGAGTTCGGCGGAGGCAAAGTGAAAGAACACTTAGGCGGCATCTACGATTTCCTACGCAGCAAGAAAATGAATAGTCTCCAAGAATTAGAGATGCCTAATTCGCCTAGTATATCTAGTTCTTCTAGTTCGTCTAGTTCTTCTAGTTCGTCTAGCAAACTGGACTATGCCGCGCAGAAGGCGGAGGCTGCCGCTCGGCGCAAGAAAGAGAAACTCATTGCCCAAACGGAGGAACAGATAGCCCAATTAGAGCAAGAGCAAAAAGCAATGGAGGAGCAACTTAATGACCCTGCCAATCAAACGCAAGAGAACTTCGCCAAATACGAACATATCAAACGCGAACTGGAACAGAAAATGTACGAGTGGGAAATACTTAGTGAGGATTGAGGAAAAAGGATTAAGGATAAAGGATTAAGGATAAAGGATAATGGATGAAATTGTAGCATATATTATTGAGTTTCTGCTTTACGGCAATAAGGAGGCTGCCGCACAGGTTGGATATACCGCAGATCCTACGAAGTGGTCGCGGTACAAAGTGTGTATTCAACCGAACGGACACTTAGGCAAAGACTGGGTCTTGCCCAATCTTTCAGGCGATAGCAGAATATCGGAGTCGCCGGAGCGACCAGCGCAGCGGTCTTTCAGTCCGAAGGACGGTCCCGTTGTGATTACAACGGATATTATCTACAACACAGCCTTCTTTATATCCAGAGCGGAGGAACTAATCAACCCACAACGCGACGAGCATGGGCGGTTCTTGGCGAAACACTCCCTTTTAGGGCAGGGCAACCGATTAATGATACCCCTTATTGACGAGTATAGTCGTGTGCTGATGAAGGCGCTGGACTTACCCTTACCGCAGCCGAAATGGGGAACCATCAACCTCACGCACGATATAGATATCCTCACCCAATATCGGCACTTACGCGGAGCATTAGGAGGTATTCGTCGTGGTCATGCTAAAGAGGTCATTGCCGCTTGGAAGAATATCTACCACGACCCGGCCTATACTTTTGAGTGGTTGATGGAGCAAGATTGGCAAGTGGTCAAGCAGCATCCACAAACGAAGATGATTTACTTTGTCAAACACACCCCCGGCAAAGGCTACGATTATCCGCAATATAACCTACGAGGCAAGGACTTCCGTCACCTCGCCCACTACCTCGCCCAACATGGCGCTATTTTAGGGCTGCATAGCAGTTACTACAAACTTTCATCTTCCAAACCAGACGGCTTCTTTCCACTTTCCACTTTCAACTATCAACTAAATAGGAGTCACTTCCTCAACTGCTCTATCGACAAGATGCAAGCGTTGGTAGCCGCCGGTGTTACGGATGATTACACGA
>JAZLMS010000002.1:0-28250 GCA_045598805.1 Paludibacteraceae bacterium
AAGCACTTGAAAGACAGATTGCAAGTACAGAAGCAAAACTTGTGCGCTTAAAGAACGAGCAACTGAAGGAAGTTGCATGATAATTAAACAGCTAAAAATCAGCAACTTAACCATATACAGCTTTTTTAGTTATATAGAAGCCTGTAAGCGGTTTTGTGCGCTTTTTTGACCGGCATGATAAATCATACATCATACATTACACATTTAATAATCAATTATTAACATCATGGCAGAAAACAAATTGAATTTGTTGGCAGACTTCCCCAAAATCTCTACTAAGGAGTGGAAGGAGAAGATCATTACCGACCTCAAAGGTGCCGACTTCGAGAAGAAACTCGTATGGCGCACCACGGAAGGGTTCAATGTGCAACCTTTCTATCGTCAGGAAGACCTCAAGGGTCTGAAAACAACGGTTTCCGCACCGGGGCAATTCCCTTATGTACGTGGAACAAAGGAAAACAACGAATGGGCTATTCGTCAGAACATTTGCGCTTGCAAGAATGCTCGTAAAGCTAATGCTAAGGCTCTGGAAGTAATCGGCAAGGGTATTAACTCCATCGGCTTCTGCATGGACTCTGATAAGCTGAATTATCGTTTTATCAAATCACTCTTAATGGGTATTGACGCTCGTGTTATTGACCTGAACTTCACCATCTGCCCTTGTGCAGCACCGAAGTTAGCCGGTTTCCTCGTTCGTTACTTTGGACGTAATGGCTATGACTTCAAAGCCGTTAAAGGTAGTATCAATGTGGACCCGTTCAAGAAAATGCTTCTCCAAGGTAAGAAACTCACTCGCGAACAAGTGACGGAGAAACTGAAAGAGACTATCAATGCTGCTAAGACGCTCGTTAACTTCCGCGTAGTGGGTGTTAACTCAGTTATCCTTAATAACGCAGGCGCATATAGCGCACAAGAACTGGCTTACGCTTTGGCTTGGGGTGCTGATTATATGACCATGCTCACCGAGGCTGGCGTGCCTAACTACCTCGCTGCTCGTGAGATTCGCTTTAACATGGGTATCGGTGTTAACTACTTCATTGAGATTGCTAAGTTCCGTGCCGCTCGTCTATTGTGGGCTAAGATAGTAGAGGCTTACAAGGCTCCTATCTTCACTAAGGCTCTCAAAGAGGCTGCTAAGATGAACGTTAGTGCTCAGACCTCTCGCTTTAACATGACCGTCTTTGACGCTTATGTTAACCTGCTCCGTAGCCAAACGGAGACCATGTCGGCTGCTATCGCCGGCGTAGATGAGATTGTCGTTACTCCGTTTGACGTAACGTACGAAGATCCTACCGATTTCGCTGAGCGTATTGCTCGTAACCAACAACTCATGCTCAAGGAAGAGACCCATATCAATAAGGTCGTTGACCCCTCTGCCGGTTCGTATTATATCGAGAACCTGACGGTTGCCATCGCAGCGGAGGCTTGGAAGCAGTTCCTCGCTATCCAAGAGCAAGGTGGTATGTACGAGATGATTGTTAATAATAAGGTTCAAGAAGCCATCGCTGCTAACCTCAAGACCCGTCTTGCTGATGTGGCTAAACGTAAAGAGACGCTCCTTGGCTCGAACCAGTTCCCGAATTTCAACGAAAAGGCTGGTAAGAAGATTAAAACAACGGCTTGCACTTGCCAATGCAAAGACTGTGGTGCTGAATTGCAGACCCTGCCTTGCGCTCGTGCTGCTGAGGAGTTTGAGAGTTTGCGTCTGGCTACCGAAGGCGCTAAGAAACAACCCGTTGCTTTCATGCTCACTATCGGTAACTTGGCTATGCGTATCGCTCGTGCACAGTTCAGTTGTAACTTCCTTGCTTGCGCAGGATATAAGGTGATTGACAATAACGGCTTCAAGTCGGTTAAAGACGGTATCAAAGCTGCTCGTAAAGCGAAAGCGGACATCATCGTGCTCTGCTCTTCCGATGACGAGTACGCTACCTACGCTCCGCAAGCTTGGTTAGACCTCGAGGGAGCTAAGGAGATTTTCATCGTTGCCGGTGCTCCTGCTTGCATGGAAGACCTACAGAAACTCGGAATTAAGAACTTCATCCACGTTCGCTCGAACGTGCTTGAGACACTGAAAGACTTTAATAATCAACTTATGAAGTAGTTTTTTCGGAACAAGGAACAAGGAACAAAGACCGCTTCGCTAAAAGACAATATGCATAATTTCCGAAAACTCGATATTTGGCTTGATGGTGTGGAATTAGCAGATACTATCTATGCAGTCTCAGTCGATTTTCCTCGTAATGAGGTTTTTGGGATAGCATCGCAAATGCAAAGGGCTGCTGTTGCCATACCCTCTAACATTGCCGAAGGTTCGGGAAAAGGTAGCGACAAGGATTTTGGTCGATTCTTATCAATTGCATTAGGCTCTTTGTATGAATTGGAAACGCAACTTGTTATAGCGTGTAGACGTGGGTATATCAATGCCCCACAAGAGTATGAGATTTCTACGAAAATACAAAGCTTACAAAAACGTGTATATTCCTTTCGTGCGGCACTTTGTCCTAACGAAACATTTTAGTCTTTTGTCCTTTGTCCTTTGTCCTTAATCATTAATAACTATGAAACCAGATTTTAAGAAAATTGACATTAAGAAAGTAGCTGCTTCTAAGTTTGAAGGAGCTAATGAGACTTCTTGGGTTACCCCTGAAAAGATTGAGGTTAAACCCGTTTATACTAAAGATGACCTTCAAGGCATGGAGCACCTCAGTTATGCTGCCGGTCTGCCGCCTTTCCTTCGTGGTCCTTATAGTGGTATGTACCCTATGCGCCCTTGGACTATTCGTCAGTACGCCGGTTTCTCTACCGCTGCTGAGTCCAACGCTTTCTATCGCCGTAACTTAGCTTCCGGTCAGAAGGGCTTGTCCGTTGCCTTTGACCTTCCCACGCACCGTGGATATAACGCCGATAATATGCGCGTGGTAGGTGATGTAGGTAAAGCAGGTGTGAGCATCTGCTCGCTCGAGGATATGAAAGTGCTCTTTGCCGGTATTCCGTTGAATAAGATGTCCGTTTCTATGACCATGAACGGTGCCGTTCTGCCTATCTTGGCGTTCTATATCAACGCCGGTTTGGAACAAGGCGCTAAACTTGAGGAGATGGCTGGTACCATTCAAAACGATATTCTCAAAGAGTTTATGGTACGTAATACCTATATCTATCCGCCTAAGTTCTCGATGAAGATCATCGCTGATATCTTCGAATATACATCGCAGAATATGCCTAAGTTCAACTCTATCTCTATCTCCGGTTACCATATGCAAGAAGCCGGTGCAACGGCTGATATCGAGTTGGCTTACACCCTCGCTGATGGTATCGAGTACCTCCGTGCCGGTGTGAACGCAGGTATGTCCGTAGATACGTTCGCTCCCCGTTTGAGTTTCTTCTGGGCTATCGGAACGAACCACTTCATGGAGATTGCTAAGATGCGTGCCGCTCGTATGCTGTGGGCTAAGATTGTCAAGAGTTTTGGTGCTAAGAACCCCAAATC
Source organism: Paludibacteraceae bacterium (assembly GCA_045598805.1). Lineage (GTDB taxonomy): Bacteria > Bacteroidota > Bacteroidia > Bacteroidales > Paludibacteraceae > Colicola. The sequence goes on from JAZLMS010000002.1 coordinate 3,491, forward strand.
CATGGCTCTCCGTACCCACTGTCAGACTTCCGGTTGGTCGTTGACTGAGCAAGACCCATATAATAACGTAGGCCGTACTTGCATTGAGGCTATGGCTGCTGCTTTAGGTCATACCCAATCGCTGCACACTAACGCACTTGATGAGGCTATCGCTCTGCCGACAGATTTCTCCGCTCGTATCGCTCGTAATACGCAGATCTATATCCAAGAGGAGACGAAGATATGCAAGCAGATTGACCCGTGGGCTGGTTCCTACTATGTAGAGACGCTCACGAAGGAGATCGCAGACAAGGCTTGGGAACATATCCAAGAGATCGAGAAACTCGGTGGTATGGCTGCTGCTATTGAGACCGGTATTCCGAAGATGCGTATTGAGGAAGCCGCTGCTCGCACGCAGGCTCGTATCGACTCCGGTGAACAAAAGATTATCGGCGTGAACGAGTATCGCCTCGACCATGAGGATCCGATTGATATCCTTGAAGTTGATAATACTGCCGTTCGTACCGAACAAGTGGCTCGTTTGCAAGAACTGCGTAAGAACCGTGACGAAAAAGCCGTACAGGCTGCTCTGGATGAGATCACGGCTTCCGTTCAAGCATGGGCTGACGGTAAGAAAGGTGAGAACCTGCTCGCACTCGCGGTGAAGGCTGCCGGCCTCCGCGCCAGTCTGGGTGAGATTTCCGACGCATGCGAGAAAGTCGTTGGACGTTATAAAGCAACTATTAGAACTATTTCAGGCGTGTACGCAGCAGGAACAAAGAACGATGAGTACTTCCAACGTGCTCAAGAACTCACAGCCGAGTTCGCTAAGAAAGAGGGTCGTCAACCTCGTATCATGATCGCTAAGATGGGTCAGGACGGACACGACCGTGGTGCTAAAGTAGTCGCTACCGGTTATGCCGATTGCGGTTTCGATGTCGATATGGGCCCCTTGTTCCAAACGCCCGCTGAAGCAGCTAAGCAAGCCGTGGAGAACGACGTTCATGTACTCGGTGTCAGCTCGCTCGCAGCCGGTCATAAGACCCTTGTTCCGCAAGTTATTGAGGAACTGAAGAAACTGGGTCGTGAGGACATCATGGTTATTGCCGGTGGTGTTATTCCTGCTCAGGACTATGACTACTTGTATAAGGCTGGTGTAGCCGCTATCTTTGGTCCCGGTAGCCCCGTGGCTAAAGCTGCTTGCACCATCATGGAGTTGCTGTTGCAATAAGCAGTTCGGCCATTTCGATATAGGAGCAAGGTCTTCCCTTGCTCCTATATTAAATCCATCGACCGGCAGCGGTCGTAAAAGATATTTGTCTGCGGAGGCTAATATCGGAGTCGCCGGAGCGATGTGCCCCCCACACGGAGGAGATAGCACGAGCACAGAACGGCGCGACCCTTGCGGTCACGCTGGCTCATAGAGCCACCGCCCAAACGAGCGAACAGGGAAGCGAGTGGGCGCAGTAACAATAGAAAAATAAGCATTTTTGTTCGCAAAAGTGCTTTTTATTTGCATATATCAAAAAAAAACCGTATCTTTGCAGCGCAAACTGCAAAAACAAGAAAATTATGAGCAAAGATTCATTCATTAAGTACAAATCAGCAGAGGAGAGAGCCGCTGCTATTCGAGGAATGCTCAATCTGAAGAATGAGTGGTTAGATTATGTTCAAAAACGTGAAGCTGAATTAGGATTGGCATGAGACTTTCTGTAGATAATATAAACAAGAAGTCCCCATATTGGGTTGTGCAGTTAGATGATATGTTATTTCGTTTTCGGACGGAAAACGATGTTACTTATCGTATTGGCTTTTATGAAGACTCTTATTTAGCAAGAGAGGGCATATACCATTTCTTTATTTCTAATGCAAATAATGATTTCGCCCCGCGCGACACAAAGGTATTTACGGTAATATCTCTCGTTTTAGAGGAGTTTTTTAGTCAAGACGAATCCGTAATGTTGTATATTTGTGATCCCCGAGATCATCGCGAAAATATACGAAGTCGTTTATACGAAAGATGGTACAATAATTATCCAAAGAAGGATGAATTAACCTTACATACTGCGGATATTGATTTTAATGGATATATTGTTTATACCGGTATGCTACTGCGTAATGACCATCCCTTATATAATGACGTCATTGCTTCTTTTGATGACTTTGTAAAGGAAGCACCAACATCAATTAATGTTGAACCAAAATAACACCCGCCTATGATTGACCTGCATCGGTCGTAAACGATATTTGCCTGCGGATATATCGGTGTGCGCGAACGCGCCTCTCCGCCGTCCGGCAAACGAATCTGCCCGTCACCCACTGACGTTAAATATTGTACGAGAAGTACATAGGTTTCTGTAAGACTAGTCACTAGGAAGCGGAGAATAAGAGAAATAGAATAAGAAGGAGTATTATGACCAAATTCGGTTGCGTCACCCGCCTCCTCGAAATGTACCAACAACTGACCAAGAACCAATGATTAAACCAATGTAAAATCTCAAATAAATTCGCATATATCATCAAGAGTTACAAAAAAAGTGAATTAACATTTATAACAATAATTATATGAGTTTTATAGCAAACATATTTTTTTCAAATTTAGTAGAAATGTTACCTACTATACATGGTGATTTTTCTCATGTTATACCTCCTCGCACATTTGAGGAAAAAATACTTAGAAGAAGTTTTTGGTCTTTTAACGAAAAGAATAAAGATCTCTATTTCTCATTTGATTCTTCGAAACATCTTAAGGACGGTTATTCCCATATCTTAGATGGTAAGCCAATAGATTCTCAGTTGGATATATATTGGAATGCTTCTCAGGGGGCGTTTACTATACTCAATGTAGAAGGTTCTGATATGTCTTATTCCGTACCTGTAGGATGGCATCAAGGTATTTTTTTGATGAGAAATGATTATTTAGGAGGCTATGAAGTACTTATAGTAAAGGAGCGAGAAGCAGAGTGTCGTAACAATCATAATATTGTTTACGAAGCCATCGAAATTATTCGCAAAAAACACAATCTTATACGTAGCGGACAAATACTATCTCCGGAAAAAAAGAGACGTTTCTGGAAACCTTATATTGTTATCAATTTGATACTCTTAGCTCTCATAGGACTATCATTCTTTCTTATTAATATTACGTTCAAGTATGATATCCTCTGTTTCCTGACAATATTTTTATCCCCTACAGGGATTTTGATAACTCTAATCATCGCACTATGTAAATATAAGCTCTTTAAAGCCAAAGCTCGTGCTGATTTCTTTGATGAGATTTAGTAAAACTAACTAAGTCGTGTCTTTTCCGCATTCGTTGACACTTTCCTAAAAAAGTTGACATCGTCCTATTTCTGGTGACAACAGTGACAATAGTGACAACATATTTTAAAACTCCTTCCCGCGCGCGTAGGAGTTTATGAAAATAATGTCACTCATGTCACTCATGTTACCCTAAATGACGCTGTCCGTGAAAATTCAGAGCAAAATTATAACTTACTGATTTACAATCCTATAACAATTCAAACATAGATTGCGGATTTGTGAGAATTTGCGGATTTCCGCACTTTCCGCATAAGGTAGACAGTGTGTGACTGCTGCCTCTTGTGTATCTCTAGTGTGTCTGTTAACGTAGCACTAACAGAGCATCCACACAGCACCATAGGCTAACGCTATGACTGTGAGGTGTTTGCGCTGTCTCTAGTGTATCAATACCCGAACCTCACCGAAATGTCACAGAAGGATCACCGAACGGTCACCGAACGGTCAGGGGAGGATGACCTTCCTCGCCTCCTCCTCTCCTATTACTCGCAGGGCTTAGCAAAAACCCATCAAAAACCCATAATAAGTGCGGTACACCCACACTTTTTTAAGAAATAATTTGCACATATCAGAAAAAAGTCGTACCTTTGCAAACTATTTGACTAATTATGTTTGGATATAACGTTTTATTGAAGTTATTTTGCTGCGCGTTCTTGTCGCTCGTAGCTGTACAATGGATTTATTTCCGTATCCTCAAAATAGCTAAACTTAAGCACTTAGAGGATGTGCCCGATGCACGTAAATTGCAAAAACAACCAACACCTTTCTTAGGCGGATTGGCTGTCTTCTTCGGATTAACGGTGGGACTTATCTTAGCTGCTATCCTCTTTCCTGAAGTCAAGAGTTTACTTCCCGTCATACTCGCTTGTACCGTTATGCTTTACATCGGCTCCGTTGACGATGTACTCGGTATCAGCGCCGGTTTACGAGCCCTAATAGAGGCGCTAACCATAGCGGGACTTATCTATAGTTCGGGAATGTGTATTGACTCTTTCCACGGCTTATGGGGTATTCACTCTTTCTCTTGGTACTGGGGCGTGCCGCTGACCATCTTTGTTGGGGTGGGGCTGATTAATGCCTTCAATATGATAGATGGCGTAAACGGATTGAGTAGTCTATTCTGCATTGTGTGCAGTTGTCTTTTGGGCACTATCTTCTATAAGATGGGTGACCCTGTTAATGCCGCTTTAGCGTTCTGCTTTGCCGGTGCGTTGATTACCTTTGCCGTACATAATATATTCGGGAGTAAGAGTTGTATGTTTATTGGTGACGGAGGAACGATGGTGATGGGGCTGCTTGTTTCGTGGTTCGTTATCCGTATTATGTCCCAGCAAGGTTTGGCATCTAACCAAATGGAACAGACGGGAATGAACGTGATAGCAATGCTCTTAGCGGTAGTGAGTGTGCCGGTCTTTGATACGTTACGTGTTATGTTTATGCGCATCTTCCGCGGTAAATCGCCTTTTGTGCCGGATAAAACGCACCTACATCACCTCTTCATTGAACTTGGCTTTAGTCATATTTTTACAACCCTAATGGAAGTTACGTTAGGGGTGGTGGTTACCTTTGTTTGGTATATGTCCTATAAAATAGGTGCCGGAGTAGAGTGGCAACTGTACATCATGCTTGCAGCGGCGATATTCTTTATTGGCGGTACGACGGCAGCGCTGTTCTACTGCACCTCGCATGCCGACCTAAAGCAGCGTATCTATGCCAAAGCCTCTTTGTCCCATCCAAAGGATACCAAATGGTGGTATTACGTTCGGCAGTTGGTGGATTATCGCGCCTACGATGCCGATCAGGAGTTTGAAGAAAACGGATATAAAAAGAATAAATTTAATAACTGATACATAATGAAAAATTCCTCATTTGCCATTAAGGTGCATCATTTAATCTGTTCATCCTTATTAGCCCTATTCTTAATAGGTTGTACATCGCTGAAAAATATGTCTCTTGTGCAAGAACTGCCACAAGGAGCGGCGCTGCCGACTTATCCCGAATTTATCATCGAAGTGGGTGACGAGTTGTCTATTTACATAACGGCTTTAGACCCGCAGGCCGCGGCACCATTTAATGTAGAGACCTCGCATCAGGTGCAATTGGACGGAACGATAGACCTACCTATTTTAGGTCGCGTTGTGGTTGAGGGGAAGACACTGAAGGAGGTTAAAGGCATCGTGTTGTCGTTAGTGTCGGAGAATCTGCAAAATGCTTTTGTGAATATCTATTTCACTAGTGCTTCTATCTCCGTGTTAGGAGAAGTAGGAAATCCGCATAAGATGAACGTATCTAAACCCATTACGATTTTCAACGCTATCGGTGCAGCCGGAGGATTGACGAGAAACGCTCGTTATGATCAAGTAGAGGTTATTCGCACAAAGGGCAATAAGATGAATAAGTATATCGTTGATTTAACCTCCCCCGAATTGGTTCAGTCACCATGTTATTATTTAACGAAAGGCGATGTAGTGAACGTTCTGCCTAAGCACTCAGTCTTCGTGAAATAAGTAGAATACATCATACATCATACATCACACATTAAACATACATAAATCATGGATATTAAAGAATTAATCAATTGGTGTTGGCAACGTAAGTGGTGGTTTGTCATTAGCGTGGTTTTGTGCTTGGGTATAGGCGCATTTTATTTCCTATCTACCACACCTAAACATAATGTGAGTGCATCTATCATGCTGCGTACGCCGGATTTGGAGTCCCAACAAGGCGAAATGATGAGCATGATGGGTGTAGAGGGTAATAAATCCGCTGAGGATGAGATCGAAGTCCTTTTGTCTCGTGACCTTATGTCGCAAATAGTGGATAGCATGCGTTTGACGATAGTCGTTGAGAAACGACATCATTTACGCTGGATACCCGTTTATCCTTGTCCTGAGTTTGCGTTGGCATATGACCAACCCACAATTAAAAAACATGTCTATCGCGTGAAAGAGGGAGAAGATAAATACCGTATAACGGTCTATCCTCGTCTCGCGATGATAGATATACTACAAGACAAATTGGATGTCAAGCGCCTTGCGCGTGAATCGCAGATTATTTCTATATCGACTGCAACTACCAATCCCAATCAGGCTATAGACATCCTCAACTTGCTCTTAAACCTCTACAATGAGGGTGCTAATGTGGACAAATATAATATTGCTCTCCAGTCTCAAACGTTCTTAAATGACCGTCTGTTAACCCTTAAACAAGACTTATTGGAAGCCGAGACGGCGCTGGAAGCGTATAAGATTGAGCACCAAATAACCAATATTGCCGGTACGGCAGCGGAGTATCACAGTTTAATCAAGAACTATGACCACCAGTTGGAGGATATCAATTATGAACTGCGCCTATTGGATAACTTAGACGAACAACTCAAGGACACACTGGTGCGCTCCAATAAAGGACTGATATATGGAACATGTAATTCAAGTGCGGTTAATACTCTTATTTCTGTTTATAACGCGCATGTTTCTCAACGAATCGCTTTAATGGAAGCGGCGACGGAGAATAACCCAAGAGTAAAAACGTTAGACTATTTGATGGAGCAACAACGCCTCAATATCACGCGCGGTTGTAAAGAGGCTCGCGCATCATTGCAATTGCGTAAAGATCACTTGACGGGTCTGAGTAATACATATTCTAAATCATTGGCAGAACTGCCCGAGATTGAACGTACCTATATCGAACTGCAACGTGCCAAGGATACCAAAGAACAACAATACCTCTACCTCATTCAGAAACGTGAGGAGAGTGACCTTATCTTGGCTTCCTCAACGGTGCCCGTTAAGGTAGTTAGTTCGGCTCAAAAAGCAGCTAAACTGGTGTCTCCCTCCATTATGAAGACCGGTGCCGGTTCTGTTTTCTTGGGACTGCTACTCCCGTTGTTAGTCTATTTCTTCGGTGTCTTCAAAAAGGAGTTCTTGTAATATGCGTCGTATCCTACGTTTTATCCTTTTAGTCTGTAGCCTCTCCGCCTCTCTGCCTCTCTGCCTCTCCTCCAATAATAGATTCTGTGGCGCTTGGATAGCAACGGTGGCGAATATCGATTGGCCTCGACCCAATACAGTAGGGAATTCAGAACAACAAGAGACCGACCTCGTCAACCTTATTGACTCGCTCTCTGCCTTAGGTATCAATGCCCTTGTTTTTCAAGTGCGTCCCACGGCAGATGCGCTCTATCAATCGTCCCTTGAACCCGTCAGCCATTGGCTCACCGGTCACCAGACATTATACACCAAACACCAAACACCAGACACCAAACACCAAACACCAGACACCTTCTTCGATCCCCTCGCGGTTGCACTGCGCGAAGCGCACAAACGACACATGGAGGTGCATGCGTGGCTTAATCCTTTCCGTGTGAATAGTGTCTCGATGACCAAGGACGTACTCTGTCCTGACCACGTTTTCTATCGTCATCCCGAATGGTTCTGGAAGTACGGGGAGCAGTATTATTTCGACCCCGGACTACAAGAGACGCGCGACTGGATATGCGCCGTGGTGAAGGATATTATCACGCATTATGAGGTAGATGCTATTCATATGGATGACTATTTCTATCCCTATCCCATAGCCGGGCAGACGCTGCCGGACAAGCAGACTTTCCTTACACACGCCCGTGGGTTCGATAATATAGAAGATTGGAGGCGAGATAATGTTAATCTCACCATTGAGCAGATAAGTGCTACTATTCGTTCTACGCGCCCTCAGGTGCAATTCGGTATATCGCCCTTTGGTATCAATGCTACGAACTACAATAGTCTTTATGCCGACATCCTCTTGTGGGCGGAGAAGGGTTGGATAGACTATGTCATTCCCCAACTCTATTGGTCGATTGACCCTAATACGCCCAATACGGATTATGCCACTTTGGCGGCTTGGTGGGCAAAGCAGTTAGAACCCTACAAGACGGTGCTTTATACGGGGCATGCCGTTTATCGAATGAAAAGCGGTAAGGCGAATAATCCGTGGCAGTTGGGCGATGAACTAATTAGGCAGCGACTCATAAATAAGTCCCTGCCTAAGATAAGTGGTGAGTGCTACTATTCTGCCAAGCACATTTTCAATTACCCGAACGTACTGCTTATTCAGCCATAGCGTTAAAGCATTCTTTACATTTATTGGTAATGTAGATCCAGTCTTGGTCTTTAAGCACCTCTTTTGGGAAGAGTTTGCTTCCCATTCCGACGCACCAAGCTCCTGCCTTAAACCACGATTGGAGGTTCTCCTTATCGGGGCTGACGCCGCCTGTTACCATCACCTTCGACCACGGCATCGGAGCCATCAGTCCTTTCACCATATTCGGGCCATAAACATCTCCGGGGAAGAGTTTAGTTACCTCGCAGCCTTTTTCTTGAGCATTGAAGATCTCCGTTACGGTACCGCAACCGGGAACGTAGGGTAGGTTATGCTGTTGGCACACCTCTAATACGGGTTCGGACATACAAGGTCCTACTACGAACTGCGCTCCGGCAGCAATAAAACGCTCGGCATCCTGTGCACGAACGACGGAACCGATACCCAATTGCAGATTGGGCATGAACTCATCAGCTACCTTACGCAATTGAACGAACGTACTATAAGCCGATTCGCCTCGATTGGTAAACTCAAACACGCGTACGCCGCCCGCATAACAGGCGCGAAGGACTTGTTCGCAGACCGTTACATCGGGATGAAAAAAGACGGGAATAATTTGTCCCTTACATTTATCGCTGAACTCTGCCATTGCTGTTTCCTTTCATTAGTGATTCCACTTCCTCTACGCTTACTAAATTGAAGTCGCCGTTAATCGTGTGCTTGAGTGCACTGGCAGCCACGGCAAACTCCAAAGCCTCTGCTTGATTGGCTTTGGTTAGCAATCCGTGAATCAGTCCGGCAGAGAATGAATCGCCTCCGCCAACGCGGTCTATAATAGGATTGATCTCATAGCGACGGCTCTCGTAGAACTCTTTTCCGTTATAGATCATGGCTTTCCAACCGTTGCACGTAGCACTGAAACTCTCGCGTAGGGTAGAAACGACGTACTTAAAGCCGAACTGCTCTGCCATCTGCTTGAAGATGAGTTTATAGCCTTCGGCATTCGTTTCACCTGCCTCCACATTAGCTTGCGGCTTAAAGCCTAAGCATAGTTCGGCGTCTTCTTCATTGCCGATACATACATCAACGTATTGCATAAGCGGACGCATAACGGAAATAGCTTTCTGAGAAGTCCACAGTTTCTTTCTGAAATTGAGATCTACACTCACCGTCACGCCGTGACGTTTAGCTGCTTGACAAGCCAAGAGGGTTAGTTCGGCAGCCTTGTCGGAGATAGCGGGGGTGATACCCGACCAATGGAACCATTGGGCATTAGCCATGATGGCGTCCCAATCAAAGTCGTTGATATCGGCTTCGGCAATAGCGCTGTGAGCGCGGTCATAAATAACCTTACTGGGGCGCATACTGGCTCCTGTCTCAGCGTAATAGAGGCCGACACGGTCTCCTCCGCGAACGATATAGTTGGTTTGAACGCCATAACGACGCATAGCGTTAAGGGCTATCTGACCAATCTCATGTTTGGGCAGTTTGGTTACAAAACTAACCTCGTCGCCGTAATTAGCCAGCGAGATTGCCACGTTCGCTTCACCCCCACCGGGGATGATGCGAAACGAATCGGCTTGTATAAAACGGTCATTGCCGTTAGGAGAAAGGCGAAGCATGAGTTCGCCAAATGTTATAATCATTTTAGTGTTTTGGTGTTTAGTGTTTAGTATTTACTATTTGTTTGATGGCTTGCCACCAGTCGTCGTCCGTGGGAAGCGATTGTTCTCCGTTGCTCCACTGACTCCAAGCGCCGCCAAAGTAATACGTTAATGTCTCACCAAGGGTATAGGGCTTGAGGCTAACGATACAGCCCTCTTGTATATCCACTACGGTAGCTTCCGGGGTAACGACGGCTATGTAGGCGCGACCTTGGTCGGCTCCGCCGTTGAACTCGTCGTTTAACGCAATGGCGCCTTTATCGGATAGGGCGGCTTCGGCATAAGCGATAGCGCCACATTGAGTGCATAAATAAGGATGATCGATAGTGTCGTGTAAGTATATTCCTCCACCTACGAATAATTCGGGCACTTCTGCTCCCTCAGGAGCGGTGATAACCACGTCTGCTCGATTGAGGCGTTGACCTGCTTGACAGGTAATCGTTATCTGCTCTTGCATTACGATACCTGCCACTAAGAGACTATCATAACTCAAGCGGAACTGTAATTGCTCGGGCGTTTGGTTAAGAATCTCGTAGCGAGAGTAGGGACCGCCCACCCATAATTGGTCATTGGCTTTAACCACTAAACCTCCGCAACCGGCGGTGTGTCCCACCTTATAGCCGTCCATACCTTTGCCGTAGTTGAGGTGATAGGGCAAGTGTAGGTCTAAATCGCGATGATAGAACGAGTCAATAATCAGTTCGGGTGACGCCTTAAACCACAGGTCAACACCATTCGAGGGTGACTCGTTGGCTAAAGCAGGGCCGTAACAGCGGTAAGCCGCAAATTCGTTTTCCCATGCAAAATCGTCCTTGCGCTCCGGTACATAACGCCCAAACACTTTGTTGGCGGGTACGCTACAACCTACAAGCGAGACCAAAAGGAATAAGGAATAAGGAATAAGGAATAAGGACGAGATATTTAATTGCTTTTTCATAATTCAATCACTTTATGTTTGGGAACTAAACTCTTCATAATACTCCAAGCGATAAGGTAAGCCACGCCGCAGAAGCAGAACATGATGAAGTATCCGGCAGGTTTACCGCTGAAGCCTAAGAAACGGAAGGCTTCTCCGGCTTGCTCCGAATAGGTGAACAATGCGCCGGCAGCTTTCTGGATGAACAGACTGCCCACACCACCTGCCATCGCGCCAATACCCGTTATAGTAGCAATCGTCGATTTGGGGAACATATCACCAATAGTCGAAAAGAGGTTGGCAGACCATGACTGGTGCGCAGCGGCAGCTAAACCGATTAATATAGCAGGCCACCAAGCGCTATTGAAGTGAATACCTAAGGGTTGTGCTAACAATGCGCATAGGGGTACGAAAGCAAACATAAGCATAGCGCGCATTCGTCCCGCATAAGGTTCCATTCCCTTTTTCTCTACCATGATCTTAGGCAGATAACCACCGAAGATAGAGAGAACGGTTACGATAGCGTACAGGGTGAAGATGAGCGCCATTCCCATTCCTGAGGAAGCCTTGTAACCAAACTGATTTTGGAAGTAAGACGGAGCCCAGAAGAGGAAGAACCACCAAACGCCGTCGGTGAAGAACTTACCCGTGATGAACGACCAAGTCTGTTTATAACAGAATGCTTTCCAAATAGAGATAGAGGGTTCGTTTCCGGTCTTGGTATCGTTCGCGGAGGCACTATTATCGTCGGTGGAGGTATTAACGCCTGCGGAGGCACTCTGCTCGTCTTGGTGGATGTATTCGAGTTCAGCCTCGTTCACGTGTTTGCTCTTCTCGGGTTTATCATACATAAACTGCCAGAAGAAAGCCCATACGAAACCGAGTGCACCGATGATGATGAACGCCATCTCCCAACCATATTTCTTGGCTAAGATAGGGATACACAGCGGAGCGGCTAAAGCACCTACCGATGCTCCGGCGTTGAACAGAGCCGTTGCAAAAGCGCGGTCTTTCTTTGGGAAGTACTCGGCTGTCACCTTAATAGCAGCGGGGAAGTTGCCTGCCTCACCTAAAGCCAATATGCCACGGCAAAGGAGGAAGAGATATACACTCGTTGTGGAAATGGCTAAGATAGCGTTCGAACCTATCTCTACGCTTCGCATCGCGGTGAGAGACTCAAACCCTGTGATGTGCATCGTAGCCCAACCGCAGGCGGCGTGCATGCAAGCACCTAAGGACCAAACGACAATAGAGATGATATAGCCTTTCTTCGTTCCCATCCAATCGACGAACTTACCGGCAAAGAGGCAGGCAATAGCGTAGAAGATGGAGAAGAAACCGGTTATCGTACCGTAATTGGCGTCAGACCAGTGAAACTCGGGTTTAATAAACTCCTCATACGTGAGGGATAGAACTTGGCGATCTAAATAGTTAATGGTCGTTGCCACAAAGAGTAGGCTACATAAGACCCAACGCCAATTGGACATTAGTTTTTGATTTGTAGTCATGATGGCTCTTTTTATTCGGGTTGTTTACCAATGTAAGCTAATATACCTCCATCAACATAGAGGATGTGTCCGTTTACGGCGTCGCTGGCGTGCGAAGCCAAGAAGACAGCGGGTCCGCCTAATTCGCTGGGGTCTAACCAACGTCCGGCCGGCGTCTTGGCGCAGATGAACTTATCAAATGGATGACGGCTACCGTCGGCTTGTAACTCGCGCAGAGGAGCGGTTTGGGGAGTGGCTATGTAGCCGGGACCGATACCATTGCATTGGATATTATACTCTCCGTACTCGGAGCATATATTACGGGTAAGCATCTTCAGACCTCCCTTGGCAGCAGCGTAAGCGCTGACCGTCTCGCGTCCTAATTCGGACATCATAGAACAGATGTTGATAATCTTGCCTTCGCGGCGCTGCATCATCTCCGGCAGTACGGCAGCGGATACGATATAAGGAGCTACGAGGTCCACGTCAATAACGGCTTGGAACTCGCTGCGTTTCATCTCGTGCATGGGGATACGTTTGATGATACCGGCGTTGTTCACTAAGATGTCGATTTGTCCTACCTCTTGGTGGATCTTCTCCACAATCTGTTTCACGGCCTCCTCGTTGGTTACGTCGCAAACATAACCTTTCACGTTTGTAATGCCTTCTTGGGCATAGTTATCCAAACCGCGTTGCAAGGCAGCTTCGTTGATGTCGTTAAAAATGATGGTTTTTACTCCGGCTGCTACAAATGCTTTTGCAATGTTAAAGCCGATTCCGTAACTGGCGCCCGTAATCCAGGCGTTCTTTCCTTCTAATGAAAATAAATTAGCCATAATATAGTTTTATTTTAAGTCAGTAATTTTCGAGAAATCTTGATCTCCGTAATCTAAGTTTTCACCGCCCATTCCCCAAATAAAGGTGTAGTTATGCGTAGCAGCTGCGCTATGAATAGACCACTCGGGCGAAAGTACGGCTTGGTTACCTTTCATCCAGATGTGGCGTGTCTCTTCTACCTCACCCATGAAGTGGCAGATAGCCTGATCTTCGGGTATATCGAAGTAGAAGTATGCCTCCATTCGGCGGCTGTGTACGTGAGCCGGCATAGTGTTCCAAACGCTACCGGTAGCCAACTCGGTCATACCCATTTGCAGTTGGCAGGTGGGGAGAACTTGGTTCACTATCATCTTGTTGATGTCGCGCTCGTTGGACATCTCTAATGAACCCATGTGTGCTACAACAGCATCGGCTTTCGTTACCTTGCGGTCGGGGTAGGTGGTGTGTGCATTAGCACTGAGGAAGTAGAAGAGAGCGGGCTTATTGGCATCCTTACTGATGAAGGTCACTTGGCGGTCACCTTTACCTAAATACAACGCCTCTTTGAAGTTCAACTCGTACTCCTTATCATCTACACGTACAATACCGGCACCTTGACCGACGTTGTAAATACCTAACTCACGGCGAGTGAGAAAATAGGGAGCCTTTAGCGGGTCAATAGCCTCTAAGGGAAGAGCCTCTTTGACGGGCATAGCGCCACCGACTACCATCCGGTCGTACATCGAATAAACCATGTTGACCTCATCTGCGGTAAACACTTTCTCAATTAAGAAATCGTGACGCAAACGCTGTGTGTCATAACTCTTGGCATCTACTGGATTAGATGCATAGCGAATCTCATAATTAGTTTTCATTGTTATTGTTATTTAATAGTGAATTGTAATGAATAATTATCCTTGTGTAACATATATTGTTTCTCCGGTTTATGTCCCCAAGAGGTGACGCAACCTAACCCTTGCATCTCGCTGTCCACGTGCACTTCTGTCAGGTTCTGCTCCTCCACTAAGGAACCATGGTGTTGCCAACCCTCTTTGTATATACCATCATCAAGCGACTGCATCGTGTAGTGCAACGCCGATATACCTAACGGCATGTCGGACATAATCGTTATATATTGTCCTTGCTCCGACAAGGTGATCCATTGTACATCGGTGTGATAGCCGGTCTCTTGTGGACGGATATAGGGATAATACTGTTCGCTAACGGTCTGCTCATAAACGTCAATAGCGGCGGACGCCTTACGGTCGGGGTAGTTCTCGTGAGGACCACGACCAAAGTAGCGCATCTGCTCAAATGTCTTAGGTAGGGTCATCGTTACGCCAAAGCGGAATAAATCGACGGGTTCGGGAGTAGTCATTTGCATGGTTACTTCGATACCGCCATCCTTATAGAGGTATTTGAGTGTGAGCGTGCCCTTATAGGGACGTACACTATATTGGCATATTAAGGTGTCGTTTATGTTCTCTTGTTTCATTATTTGGAAGGCAGGCTCTTTGGCTTGAATAAACTTCTCGGGCAATCGTGCTCCGTAATCGTTGTCGGTTGGAGCGCGCCAGAAGCACGGACGGATAGAACTGCCCTCTAATAGGAGCGGTTTATTATCGCGGTAGAGTTGGCTGATGAATCCGTGATTATCCAATTCGTAGCGTAGCGGCGAAGCAGATTCCGGACAAGGGGTGTTTGGTGTCTGGTGTTTGGTGTTTGGTGTTTGGTGCAGCATTACCCACTGCACCTCGTAGGCATGCGGGTTAGGTTGGCGGTCGGGGTTAAAGACGCCGTTGCAGTTGAAGTTATAATCGCTATTGAGCACCGGTTCGTAGTCGCCGGCATAAGCGAAGTACTCGCGTCCGTCCGCTGTGTACTCGCGCAGACCTTGGTCGCAGAAATCCCAGATGAAACCGCCTTGCATCATCGGGTAGCGGCGGAAGAGGTCCCAGTACTCTTTGAAACCGCCCATCGAGTTACCCATGGCGTGAGCGTACTCGCAAAGGAACATCGGTTTATTGGTTTGATTAACGCGCTTCTCGTAGCGGTCGTAAGGGTCGTACATTGGGCAGTAGAAATCGGAGTAGTCCGCTAATCGTGCCGGCTCGTAGTGTACGAAACGAGAGGTGTCATACGAGTGAATCCACTCATATGCTTTCTTGTAGTTCTCACCCTCTCCGTTCTCGTTGCCTAACGACCAAATAAGAATAGAGGGGTGATTCTTCATCGTGATAACGTGGCGTTGGTTACGCTCTAAAACAACGTGCGCAAAAGCGGGATTGACACCCGTGCGCAATGTATCGTCAAAGACTAAACCGTGACTCTCCACGTTGGCTTCGGCTACGAGGTATATGCCGTTCAGGTCGCATAACTCGTACCAGTATGGGTCATCCGGGTAGTGGCACGTGCGTACAGCATTAAAACCAAACTCTTTGATAACGGCTATGTCTTTTTTCATTCGCTCACGGGACATCACATAGCCGCCGTCGGGGTCTATCTCGTGCCTATTAACACCGCGGAACTCTACGGCTTGTCCGTTAACGTGCAACTGGCGGTTGATAATCTCTATTCGTCTAAAACCTATTCGTTGTGGTATCACCTCTAATACTTCGTTCTTAGCGTTCCTCAACGTGATGAGCAAGCGGTAGCAGTTCGGGGTTATATCCGACCACGGCTGTACGTCGAGTGGCTGGGAATAGAGAAGTGTAGGAGTAGAGGAGTAGGGGGTTGGGGATAATGTATAGACGAGGCTATCATTAGCGTCGTATAAAGCGAGTTCGATGGAGCAGTTCTTTAGGTTAACGCCTTGTATTCCGTCCACGGAGAGCAGTCCCTTACCTTGCTTATAATCATAATCGGCATGAACGAAGAAATCGCTGATATGACTCTTTTCGCGTGCGAAGAGGTATAATTCGCGACTCAGACCCGTCATTCGCCAGAAGTCTTGGTCTTCCACGTACGTTCCATCGCACCAGCGGTGGAGGATAAGGTCGATACGGTTCTGACCTTTCTTGAGGTATCGGGTGATATCAAACTCCACGGCGAGTTTGCTATCCTCACTATAACCCACTTTCTTGCCGTTGATGAGTACTTGCACATTGCTTGTTGCCGAACCGATATTGAGGTTGACTTGTTTGCCGGCAAAAGAGGCAGGCACGGTGAAGTGGCGCGAGTAATGGGCTACGTAGTTCATCGAGTCGGGAACGTAGGGTGGGTTGTTCTGATACCACTCCTTCCAAACGTAACCTATATTACGGTAGAAGGGTTTGCCGTACCCGTAGCGCTCAATGCAAGAGGGAACGGGGATAGAGTCCTTGAGCGGCTTGAGGCAATCAACGCCGTTCGGTGTGAACTCAAACGCCCACATACCCCATAGGTTGAGGTAGCGCCCGCTCTCCACTTCCTTGGCATCTAACGCTTCCTTTGTTGTGGAATAGACATAATAAGTACTGTGTGCGGGTAGCGCATTAACCTGATTGACTTCTAAGTTCTGCCATGGTAAAACGGCAAGTATAGTTAGTAGCAGGGACATAAGTTTAGAGTTTAGTGTTTAGTGTTTCTTCTTTTATATCGAGCCAACCGGAGTCGTTGATACGTGCTTTGTTACGAATACAGTATAGTCCCACACGGGCACCTGACCAGCCGGACGATAGGGCAGGGAAGGGGTCGCCGTACGGGGTGTAGTGTTCGTTATCGGTGGAGGTGTAGAATTGGCACATGAAATGCTCATCTACCTCTACGCGCAGCCACATCCATTGGTTAGGCGTAGCGGGTAAGGTGATGACTTCGCGCCCATATACAACCAATCCTGCTTCCTCGCGTAATGTGTCGCCTAATGGTTGTGCGTTGTCATAGGTAAAGATAGTGAAACTCTTATTGGGGTTCGGTACAAAACGCACATGTGCCGTGTAACTGAACGCGCAAGCAGGAATACGGTACAACCTCAGGTTCGGTGCCTGTGTTATCGTATCCACGGGGAAGGAGAATAACCTAACTGATCCGTCCGCAGGGTTGTTAAAGGCATAACGCGGATCATAAGGACCTGACCAGTGGACAGGATTGTTGGTGTTTGGTGTTGGGTGTTTGGTGTTGGGCAGCTCAACCGAGTCCACGGGGGTACCGTTATTGCCTATCACGGGCCAGTCATCCACCCAGCGTAGGGGTTGTATATGCATAATACGTCCTGCCGGACCTACGTCTTGGAAGTGGAGGAAATAATCATCTACCCACGCTCCTTGGTGAGGACCATTAATCTTCGTTTGTCCTTGCTCTAACACTTTGCGCACCTCGTACGGACCATATATGCTGTGTGAGCGCAGACATAATTGCCAACCGGTAGCCACGCCTCCGGCGGGGCAGAAGAGGTAGTAATAGTTATTGCGGTGGTATATTTTCGTTCCTTCGATGGTGGGGTGTTCTTCGTGTCCGTCATAGATGAGTGTACCGGGTTGGAGTACGGTTAAACCGTCTTCTGATAACTCCAGCAGAGCAATAGCGCTTTTGAACCCGGCGCGTGAACCGGCAAAAGCGTATGTCAGGTAGCAGCGTCCGTCCTCCGTCCAATAAGGGCAAGGGTCTATGTAACCTTTCGCTTGACAAACGAGCACGGGTTTCTCCCACTGTATGTCTTCGGGTACTATCTGCTTGGTGCGAGCGTAATGCTGACTACGGATACAGTAAATGCCGTGGTCGGGGTCGCCGTAATAGATATAGAAACGTCCTGCGTGAAAGCGGATAGCCGGAGCCCACACGCTGCCGTTCTCGGGGATGGCGTGGGGTAGGGCTGCCGTACTGTATTGCCAATGTACAAGGTCGGTAGAGGTTAGTACGGGTAAGCCCGGTACAAACTGAAACGTGGAGGACACCATATAATAGGTGTCACCTACCCGAATAGCGTCCGGGTCGGAGTAGTCGTAGGGCAGGATTGGGTTTGCCCACAATGTTAATAAAATCAATAATGTTTTCATAATTTCACTTTCACTTTCACTCTCACTCTCACTTTCACTCTCACGGGCTGCAAGGACTATATCACCGAGAAGGAGCCGGGTGCGGCGATGCTCAATACATTCTTCACCTCCGTGGAGGCGGCGAATCAAGACATTATTGGTTGTTATGTTCCCCTTATGTGGGAATATGACGATACGTATTGTGCCGAATGGTTTATAGGCGATATTGCTTCTGACGATGCCCTCAAAGGCGGCGGCAGTACCGGCGATATGGCGGATGCCTACGACTTTGAGAACTGGAAAACGGAATCCACCAATACACTTCTGCTATGTATCTACCGCGGCAACTATCAAGGTATAGGACGTTGCAACCTCGCTCTTAAGTATATCGCTCAAATGGATGTGAACAAAATAAAGAACTTTGATCAAACCACCAAAGACCGCTTGATGGGTGAAGCGTATTTCCTACGTGCGTACTATTATTTCCGACTGGTACGTATCTTCGGGGGGGTGCCTCTCACTACGACGGTGATAGACAACTCGTCTGATTGGGCTTGCCCACGTTCTTCCGCTAAGGTGATATATGGGCAGATATTGGCGGATCTGGATAGTGCACAAAACAAACTGTGGACGGTTCATGAAGTGCCCGTTGAGCAACTCGGCCGTGCTACCAAAGGGGCGGCTCAAGCAATGCTGATAAAAGTGCACCTTTATTTGGCTTCTCCTTACTGGGCTTCTGCCCGTCAGGACGGCGTGGACCACGCAGCTCAAGCCAAAGCATGGGGGGATAAGATTATTGCCTCCGGCGATTATACGCTTTGCACCAATTATTGGGAGAACTTCTCTCTTGAAGGTGAGAACGGTCCCGAATCGGTCTTTGAGATTCAGTACAAAGAAGTGCCTTGGGGTGACTATGGGGAAGGGTTCGGTTATTCCGCAGGTTCCTATACGCAGATTCTGACCCGTTCCCGCTCGTCGCTCATCGGGGGAGGTTGGGGATTCAACCATCCCACACAGAACCTCTACGACGAGTTTGAGGCGGAGGATGCTCGCCGCGACTTGACCATCCTCGTCCCCGAAGAGGAGCAGATGGAGAACATGGCAGAGGAGTATTACTTGGGCAACAAAAACCTCAATTTCAAATACGGTATGTACTTGGAAGACCCCTCTACGGGTGGTGGATACGGCAAATGGGGTATCCACGCTACACGCGGTCCGCTCAACAACAAGCAGATTCGCTATGCCGATGTGCTGCTTATGCACGCTGAGGCGTGTCTGTTAACAGGGAATGAGGGGGATGCTATCAACGATATTAACCAAGTGCGTGAACGCGCTTTGATGCCCGCCGTAGGAACGGACTATACCTTCTATATAAACGGAGAGAAACATACTTCCACCCAAGACTTGACCGTCACCCTGCGCCACGAGCGCCGAATGGAACTGGCGATGGAAGGGCACCGCTGGTTTGACCTCGTTCGTTGGGGGAACACGAAAGCACATATGGACGCTTACCAAAAACGGGAAACACCCGAAGCGCAATCCCATTTGGCAACGTTCATAGAAGGCAAACACGAACTCTTTCCCATCCCAAGTGAAGAAATTATCCTTAATGAAGGCCTGAATGCATCAGACCAGAATCCGGGATACTAAATCATTTACCGTTTTATCATTTACCATTTACCATTTTTTATTAACCATTAAATTTTTAATGTTATGAAAAAGTTAACTGTATTTATGCTGGCTGCATTGGCTATTGTGGCCTGCAAACCGAAAGACGAACCCAAGCCGGAACCGCAACCGGAACCGACTCCCTCCGAAAGTCTAACGATAACCCCGAAGACCGCTGAATTGGAAGTGGGAGACTCTGTGACTCTGACTGCTAACAAGGCTTGTTCTTTTGCTGTTGCTCAAGAAGGTGTGGTAACTCTCACCCCTGCTGAAGACGGATTAAGTGTCAAAGTGACCGCTGTTGCCGTAGGTAATGCTATCATTACCGCTACCGCCGGCGAACAAACAGCCAAAGCTGCTATCTCTGTCAAAGCTCCCTCTTTAAAAGTGGACTATTCCGAAGTATGGCCTATCATCCTTGACGAGACGCAGTTTACCGAGTGGAAAGACTTGGTTAAAGCCGACTTCCGTCCGGACGATGTTACCAAGTTCCTCTATGTATGGGCTGCCGGTGAGACCTACGCCGCAGAAGACGCACTAGGATTGAACTATTATGGCCACGATGGTTATACCGCTCTTAGAGTCGTTGCCCCTGACGACTGGTCTGGTTGCGGTTTCTGTATGGTTGATTCCGCTGCGGCTGCTCCGATGACAGATTTGGTGGCTGCTATCAATGCGGAACCGGATAAGTATTTCCTCCATTTAGGAATGAGAGCCACCACGAAAGGTAATCACCAGTTCTATATCTTCAACGATGCTGCTACATCGTTCGCTATCGGTACAGCTACGATTGAAGCAGGTGAGGTATTCGGTGATTTCACTCGCGACGGCAGTTGGGCAGGTTTTGACATCCCGATGACGATGTTCACTACCTATCTAAGCACATACGAACCCGCTGCAGGACATAATATCTTCTGCGTTCTGTCGGGCAACAACCGCGGTTCACAACTGAATATGGATGCCGTCTTCTTCTACAAGAAGAAATAAAAATGGATAAGTTGATTACTCATTTACTCTTGTTGTCGGTAGCGCTTTGTTCGTGTAATCCGAATAAACAACGCTCTTCGGAACCGGATCCGCAACCGGTTCCGACAGAGCAGACTGTGATAGCAGACGCTATGCACAAGTCTGCCAAACGCGGTGTGGCGTTTAACTTCACTTCCACCGCAGACATGGATGCCCTCCTTCCTTATATCTGTTGGGACTACAACTGGGCGAACACCCCCGGCGAGACAGCGGGAAGTTATATGGAGGTATATGGTGTGGAGTTCTGTCCGATGTGCTGGAGCCGCAATTACTCCGCCACTAAGATTCGCGCCTATGTGCAAAACGCTCCCTCCACCAAGTATCTGCTGGGCTACAATGAACCCAACCTCACCGACCAGGCGAATATGACCCCTGCCAAAGCCGCAGAAGGTTGGCAGGAAGTGGTCGGTTTGGCGAAAGAGCTGAATCTTAAACTCGTTTCGCCGGCGCTCAATTACGGAACGTTGGAGGGATATAACGACCCTGTCAAATGGCTTGATGAGTTCATCTCACTCGTAGGCAAAGATGATATGTCCGCCATCGCGCTGCACTGCTATATGCCTTCGGCAAGCGGAGTGCAAGGATTTATCAACCGCTTTGACAAGTACGAAAAACCCGTTTGGCTCACGGAGTTCTGCGCGTGGGAACAGAATATATCTTCACCCGACGCGCAAGCGCGCTATCTGTGCGAGATGCTCAATTACTTGGAGCAGACCCCGAAGATAGAACGCTATTCGTGGTTTATTCCGCGCTATCAGACGGAAGACAAATATCCGTATATGCAACTGCTTAAAGACGGTTTTGGCAACGGATTGACCGATTTGGGTAAGATCTATTGCTGGTTCTCATCGTTTGACAAGTCGGTTTATCTCAAGCGCGACGGATATATCTACGGTGGCGAGTATGTCGCCGTAGGTCAGAATAGTCTCAATGTACGTCCTTGCAAAGACAAAGAAGTGGGAACAGAGGGACTGATGCTTTATGACTGGAGCACCGGCAACGCGGTGACCTATCAGATGGCGAACGCTACAGCAGATACGGCTATCACCATCCGTTATGCTGCCCTCTTTGAGGCGTTGCTCAATGTGCGTATTGACGGCAAGGACGACTATCTTATTCTGCCTAAGACCGGTTCGAACTTGGCGAATTTTGGTTCTGCCGTATTGCCGATGGCTATTGAGGCAGGCAAACACGAGATTGTGTTGGAACTCGTTAAAGGAAATATCAATGTCAGTGGATTGCGTTTCGGTGGCGCAACACCGCACAAACCCTCCGGCGGATATCAACTGGTTTGGAGTGAGGAGTTTGATGACGCTACTCTCGACACCGATGTCTGGAATATCGAAGTAAACGGCAACGGCGGTGGTAACAACGAACTGCAATATTACTGCGAAAAAGCCGTTACATTAGGTACTGAACCTTCGACCGGCGCCCATTGCCTCATCCTCACCGCTACCAAAGAGAACTATCAGGGTAAGACCTGCACCTCGGGACGCATCAATTCCAAGGGCAAATATTACTTTACGTATGGTAAGGTGGAAGCCCGCATCAAGTTCCCTAATACCGCCAACGGCTTATGGCCCGCCTTCTGGATGATGGGCAATAACTATTCGCAAGTAGGTTGGCCTCGATGCGGCGAACTGGATATCATCGAACTCGGCAACTCCAACGCTTTCCGTAGCGGGACACAAGACCGCTATTTCAACGGAGCGATGCATGTGGGCGCAGCATGGGATAAAGTGTGGAGCGACGCCCAAGCCAAAACGTGGCCGTATTCGGTAGAGGACACCTTCCATATTGTGACCTGCGAGTGGACACCCGATTCGGTCAAGATTTATATGGACAAGGATAGCCATCCGGAAAACGGACCTTATTTTTCCACCCGTCTGGAAGACAACGAGGATCCTGCTTACAACCGCAAAGAAGTGTGGAGCAAATCGAATTTCCTTATTCTCAACTTAGCGGTAGGAGGCAATTTTACGGGTATCTTTGATGTTGAGAGCATTACCGCCCTGAAGAATGGTCCGGCACAGATGTTTGTGGACTGGATACGCGTGTATCAAATAGAGAATGAGGTTAAGTAATAAAATATTAGTAGTTATTGCATAAAAGTAAAGATTATTGCTAAAATATTAGTATTTGTCTTGCATGTGTGAAAATAATTTTGTATCTTTGCAGCGCGAATTAAAAAAGTATAAGTGTGATAACGGATTTATTGACACCTCATCAAGTTCAGTTAGACCTATCTGCTCGTATTAAGCAGCGGAGACTGGAGCAGCGTTTGACGCAGGAAGACCTTGCCAAGAAAGCAGGTATTCCTTTGTCAACGTATCGTTTATTTGAGCAGAAGGGACAGATTTCTTTATCGGCATTTATTCAAGTTGTTTATGCGCTCAATGGGTTGCAAGAGGTGACTGCGTTATTCACTCATCCCACGTGGGCAACGATGGATGAGATGTTAAATTCAGCGTCTCCTAAAAAACGTGTTCGTCATGAGTAATCTGTCTGCAATAGAAGTTTTGTATCACGACGCGTTGGTTGGTCGTTTAGCTTTAACGCCTTATAAACCAACGGTTTGTGCTTTTGAGTATTCGCCTGCTTGGTTGCAAGAGGGGTTTAGTATATCGCCTTTTGAGTTGCCTCTAGAGCCGGGGTTAAAGGTGGCGGAGTATCATCCTTTTGAAGGTAATTTTGGTGTTTTTAATGATTGTTTACCGGATGGTTGGGGCAATTTGATTATTCATCGTTATTTACAATCAAAAGGTATCAATAGCGCCAATTTGAATATCTTAGAGTGGTTGTGTTTGGTTGGTACGAATGGTCGTGGTGCATTAGAGTTCCGTCCGGATAGGAGTTTAAGGCAGAATCAAGAGTTTGTTGATTTTGAGCGTTTGTCTGCCGAATCGGCAGCGATATTAGATAGCGATACCTATACAGGAGAGATGTTAGAGCAGTTTGTTCAACGAGGCGGTTCGCCGGGTGGGGCAAGACCAAAGATTTTCCTACAAGCCGATGGTAAAGAGTGGCTTGTCAAGTTTTGTGCCAAATCGGATGATAAGAAGGTAGGAAGGCGAGAATATGAGTATTCGTTATTAGCGAAACGATGCGGTATAGTGATGCCTCAGACGCGGCTTTTTGATGATTGTTGGTTTGCTACAGAGCGTTTTGATCGTAAGGAAGGCAAAAAAGTACATGTTATCTCGGCAGGAGGATTGTTGCGGGCAGATTATCAACTACCAAGTATAGATTATTGGCATCTGTTTGCGCTTACTTCTAAGCTGACACATTCGATGGAAGAGATGTGGCAACTCTACCGGTTAATGGTCTTTAATGTGCTTATTGGTAATCGCGATGACCACGCAAAGAACTTCTCGTTCCTTTATGATGAAGGATGGCATTTGGCTCCGGCGTACGATTTGTTACCTTGTGGAATAAAAGGGGACTACCATACTACCTCGGTTAATGATAACCCCGATCCAAAGAAAGAAGATATTTTTGCGCTTGCTCAGCGAGTTTCGTTGCCGGAAAAAGAGGCGAAAAAAATTTATGCAGAAATAGAAGGATTAATAACTTCAGGTTCTTCGTCACCTTTCGCAAAGGTGTAATCGTTCGAAAAAGGATGATTTTACCAAAAAAATTGCAAATAAATTTGCACATATAAAAAAAATATATTATCTTTGCGCACCATTTGAAAAATAGGCACAAGACTTTAGGTCTTGCCTTAATTTAATATTAACTCTTTAAACACACAAAAAGTATGAAGAAAATTTTTCTTTTTGCTGCGACTCTAATGATGAGCGCAACGATGTTTGCAGCCCCCTCGGCTCTGCCAACTGCTCCGACCGTTCCTGC
>JAZLMS010000003.1:0-44226 GCA_045598805.1 Paludibacteraceae bacterium
TATGTACAATGACCGCCTTGTTATCTACTCCCCTGGCTCTATGCCGGAAGGACGTATTATTCAAGAGATGAATATAGAGGACATCCCATCCGTTCGACGAAATCCTGTTTTAGCGGATATTTTGTCTCAATTGGGGTATATAGAACGTAAAGGTTCCGGCTTGGGTAAAATAGTGAATCCGATTAAGGGATTAGCATATTTCACAGAGGGAATGTTGCCTCAATTCTTTTCTGATAGGGCACAGTTTACCATTACTTTTCCTAATATTCTTTTGGCATGGCAACAAAATCATCCCAAAGTAGATATTTATTCTATGGATGATACTCAAGATGTCCACAAAGAAGACATCAAGGAACTAACTGAAAGACAGAGAATTATATGTAGAATGTTGGAAGTTGATGGCTCATTAAGTGCAACTGCTATTTCGGAAAAGATTTCGGAAAAGATTTCGGAAAAGACTTCGGGAAAGACTTCGGAAAAGTTGATTGTAACTTCAAGGACTATAGAACACGATTTGGCAATTCTAAAAAAAATGGGTATCCTTCGCCGCGTAGGCGGTCGCAAGATTGGTCATTGGAAAGTGGCGAAAAATGAAGAAACGAAATAATCGTGCCCTTTGGGACAAAAAAAGGAGAAGGGGTATTAGCTCATCTGGTAGAGCGTGACGTTCGCAATGTCAAGGTAAGGGGTTCGAGTCCCCTATACTCCACAAAAGAAAAAGTTAACCCGTAAACGACCTTTGAACGCCAAGGGCGCAGGACTTTTAGAAGAAAATAAATAAAAAACAATCATTATGAGACACAAATTATCTTCATTGCTTTTCTTTGTAGTTCTAACAGTAACTATGATTTCGTTCCAATCTTGCAGTAATCCAAAATATACTATTTGGACAGATGTGGAATCTTATGCTGAATTCCAAAAGGACTTTGGAACAACGCTTGATGATGGTTATTATACAAGAGCAGAAATTTCTAATTCAGATTGGGAAGATATTGCGAAGAACCTATCAAAGAAAGACGCTTATAGATGGGATGAGGCTACCATTAAGAAATGGCTCATTAGCAATGGCTTTGGTGAAACAGAGGCCACAAAGGAGTCTTCTTGGTTTGCATTAGTCAAACATGGACTCCTTGTTAGCCGTAATGGTAACCAAGTCCATTTTATTGTAAAGTAATTCGTTAGGCGTTGCCCGCCTCCTCAAAATGTACCAAGAACCAATGATTAAACCAATGTAAAATCTCAAATAAATTCGCATATATCATCAAGAGTTACAAAAAAGTGAATTAACATTTATAACAATAATTATATGAGTTTTATAGCAAAAATATTTTTTTCAGATATAGTAGAATTATTACCAACTATAAATGGTAAATTCTCTCATGTTGTTCCGCCTCGTGCATTTGAGGAAAAAATGCTTGGCAGAAACTTTTGGTCTTTTAACGAAAAGAATAAAGATCTCTATTTCTCATTTGGTTCTTCGAAACATAGTAATAACAGTTATTTCCATATCTTAGATGGTAAGCCAATAGATTCTCAGTTGGATATATATTGGAAAACTTCTCGGGGAAGGTTTAGTATACTCAATGTAGATGGTCCTGATTTATCTTATTCCGCATTTGTAGGATGGCATCAAGGTATTTTTTTGATGAGAAATGATTATTTAGGAGGCTATGAAGTACTTATAGCAAAGGAGCGAGAAGCAGAGTGTCGTAACAATCATAATATTGTTTACGAAGCCATCGAAATTATTCGCAAAAAACACGATCTTACACGTAGCGGACAAATACTATCTCCGGAAAAGAAGAAACGTTTTTGGTTACCTTACATTATCACCGAATTGGTACTCTTAGCTACCACAATACTACCATGCTATATTATTCCCGATAAAATTGGTATCATCGGCATAATAATGTGTTTTTGCCCTCTGGGGATGTTGGCAACTCTAATTATTGCACTATGTAAATATAAGTTCTTTAAAGCCAAAGCTCGTGCTGATTTCTTTGATGAGATTTAGTAAAACTAAATAGTGCCTCTTTTCCGCATTCGTTGACACTTTCCTAAAAAACGAGCCCTCGTCCGATTTTTGTTCGCATAAACAAAGTGCCACCGGCACTTTCGCGAACAAACGGGATCTGTCCGCGAAAATTCGGAGCAAAACCGCAACTCACTTACTTGCAATCAAATAACAACTCGAACATAGACTGCGGATTTTGAGGATTTGCGGATTTCCGCACTTTCCGCATTTTCCGCACACTTTTAATCGCAATGGATTTGGGGTGACTTTTTCCGCACAAAGCACTGCCTGTAAACGTAGCACTAACGGAGCACCATAGCACAGCCGAGGGACTCGCAGGACTTGGTAAAAACCCGATAAAAACCCGATTTTTCTTCGTAAAAGTCACTTTTTTCTTGCACATATCAGAAAAAAGCACTACCTTTGCACGCAAAAAGAACAACCGCTTATCAACTTTTAACTCTCTAACTTGAAAATTTCTCTAAACACTAAACTAATCCAAGGGGCGTACACTCTCAACTTAGTAACCGATGGTTGTCACACAACCGACCAATTAGTCCGCATCGTTTCCGAGGCGGTCAGCGGGGGTGTGACTATGGTTCAATTGCGCGAGAAGACGGCAGATACTCGCACTTTCTTGGAGCGTGCGTTGGCTCTCAAGCGGCTATTGCAAGGAACGGGGGTACCGCTTATCATCAACGACCGAGTGGATATAGCTTTGGCTGTCGATGCCGATGGTGTCCATTTAGGTCAGTCGGATATGCCGGTGGACATAGCGCGTCGCCTATTAGGACCGAATAAGATTATTGGTTTGTCTGTAGAGTCTTTGGAGCAGATAGAGCAAGCCAACGCCTTGGATATACAGTATATCGGTATTTCACCTATTTTTGCTACACCTACCAAGACGGATACGAAAACGCCTTTCGGTTTAGAGGGGGCTTGTCAAGCGGTACAACTCAGCACACATCCCACGATTGGCATTGGCGGTATCAATGCCACTAATATCGCTGCCGTTCGGGCTACGGGACTGGACGGTGTAGCCGTTGTGAGTGCCATTATGTCCGCCCCCAACCCTCAACAAGTGGCACAAGAACTCTCCACCAATCATTAGTTCTTTTCCTTGTCGTTTTGACAGAAAAGTGCATTTTTATTTGCATATATGAAAAATTTTTAGTAATTTTGCAAGCAAAATAAAAAACAAGCCCAAACATAATGTTACTCTGAACTTCTAAATAACAATTTTTTATGGCCTTATTTCAGTATTATCAATATCCGGATTTAATTGCAATATTACCACCTATAGTTGGTAATTTCTCTCCCGTAGCTCCTCCCCCTGCTTTTGAGGAAAAAATGCGAGGACAGTGCTTTTGGTCTTTTAACGAAAACAATACAGATCTCTATTTCTCATTTGGTTCTCCGAAATACTATACGAAACATTGTTTTCATATCTTAAATGGAGTGCCGCGAGATTTTCAGTTGAATATATCTTGGAAGTCTTCTCAAGGAGCATTTGTTGCATCCGATTCAGATGGTTATGAATCTTACTTAACACCGGTAGGATGGCATCAGGGTATTTTTTTGATGAAAAACGATTATCTAAAAAGGTATGAAGTTCTTATAACCGAGAAGCGAGAAGCAGAGTGTCGTGCCAATCATAATATTGTTTACGAAGCCATCGAAATTATTCGCAAACAGCAAGACTTTATACGTGACAGGCAAATACCATCTACGGACGAAAAGAAACGCTTTTGGCTGCTTGTTATTATTATAGAATTGATACTATTTACTATCACAGGACTATCATTCCAACTTATTTCAGATTATCCTACCATTTTCGCCATAATAATAGTTATTGTTTCTACCGTGATTTTGATGACTCCATACATCGCAGTAGTTAAATATAAAGTTTTAAAAGCCAAGGCTCGCTCTGATTTCTTTGATAGGATTTAGTAAAAATATTTGCGTATGTGAGAATTTTTTAGTAACTTTGCAAGCGAAATTGCTAATATATATAAAAAAAAAGCACAAAATCGAACATCATGATAATCAAACTTATTTCTCCTCTGCATACGGAGAATATCCCTACACCCCAACTCCCGACCTCCACTCCCTTGCGACCGGACGACCAAGTCGTCTTTGTGATGACAGGAGGAACGGAAGGTATCTTCTTGGAGAAAGTGCAAGCAGGCGAGATAGATATAACGAAACCTATCTACCTCGTTGCCAGTGGACAAAGTAACTCCCTCGCTGCCTCGATGGAGATACTGGCGTATATCAACCAACATCAAGGGATGGGGAGAATTGTGAAATAATCGTGCCCTTTAGGGCTAAGAATTATGAAAAGATTAGGAATAATAGGAAAGCCAAGTGATTGGCTCATCGCCTCCGTTTATAACAAAGAGGCTATTGCCGACAAGTTCGGCTTTGAAATCGTCGATATACCGATTGAGGAAGTGACTTCGCTTGGCAAAGTGGATGGCGGCATCGAGGGTGCCGAACTCATCTATCAACGCCTCAAACAGTTGGTAAATCAATACGACCTTGCGGGGCTAACCCTCCGCTGCTTTGACCTACTCACCACCGTCTATAACACCGGTTGCTGGGCATTAGCCAAACTCAATAGCGAAGGTATTCCCGCCGCTTGCGAGGGCGATGTACCTACCCTTTTGACGATGATGATTGCCAAAGACATCACCGGCTGTCCCGGCTTCCAAGTCAATCCGGCGAGGATGATTAGCCGTGAGGAGGGGCAGCAAAACGGCGGCAAAGCACAAATGCTGTTTGCGCATTGCACCTTGCCCTTATCCATGTGCGAGAAGTATAGTCTAACCACCCATTTCGAATCGGGGATAGGCGTGGCTATTCACGGCGAATTGCCTTTAGGCGATTATACGCTGATGAAAGTTAATGGCGATGGTACGCGTATCTTTGCAGAGGATGTGCAACTCATACGCAATCAGTATGAACCCAACCTCTGCCGCACACAAGTATGGTTAGAAGTGAGCGAAGCCACAATCCAATACTTCTTGACCAACCCCATTGCCAACCACCATGTTATCGTGCCCGGACATTGGGCAGATAGGCTTGTTAGGTTCAATTTTACTACTTTTTGATAGCAAAATATTAAATAAATTTGCATATATCAAAAAAAAGTTGTACCTTTGCACGCTTTTTCGGTCGAGGTGTCTTCGGACACGCTGATAATCCCTATCGCCAGTAGGGGTCGGTAACCGAGAAAGGAGATAACTTTATTATTAACCCGAGCATGCAATTCGTGTAATTGTAGCTCATAAAATCAAAGCATTATGGCAACAAAAATTCGTCTGGCTCGTCATGGCCACAAAGACTATGCTTACTACCACGTTGTAGTAGCAGACAGCCGTTCACCTCGTGACGGTAAAATCATCGAACGTATCGGTTCTTACAACCCCAACACCAATCCCGCTAAGGTTGACCTCAACTTTGAGCGCGCATTGTACTGGGTAGGCGTAGGTGCCCAAATGACAGACACGGCTCGTTTCATCCTTTCGGGTGAGGGCGTTCTGCTGATGAAGCACCTCAATGGCGGCGTTAAGAAAGGCGCTTTCAGTGAGGAAGAGGCTCAAAAACGTTTCGCTGCCTGGAAAGCAGAAAAGGATGCTAAGAACGGCAAGATCACCAAAGGTGAGGCAGACAAGAAAGCTGCAGAGGCTAAGAAAGCTCTTGCAGCAGAAGTAGAAGCCAACAAGGCAAAGGCAGAGGCTGTAGCCGCAAAGCGCAAAGCCGAATCCGATGCTTTAGCTGCCAAGGCACAAGAGGCCGCTCAAGAAGCTACCGCTGCCGAAGCAGAAGCTAAGGGCGAAGAAGTAGCCGAAGAGGCTGCTGCTACCGAGGCGTAAGTCTCCGTTTGCTTTACCATTAGATGGCAATAAGCCCAAAACGGTCGTTTTGGGCTTATTTTGAAAGAAACCAAATTTATTCATTCTTATGAAGGAAACAGCAACTATAATTTCAAAGATTTGTAGCTCATTGAAAGCACACAAGTGGATTCTGATTGGAGCAGGACCGGTCGTACTGGTTGGTGTATATGCACTCCTGCTTTTAGTTCCTAACAAATACACCTGTCGCGTAGGTGTGCTCATGGAAAGTCAACGAACCGTTGAACGAGAAAGGTCTATTACCTTAAATAGCCCAGAGAACTACGATTTAGGTTTTTATCGCACCGATAATATCATCACGAGATATGCCTATAACGAACTCATCACCTCTCCTGATGTATTGCTCGCCATCTGCGATAAAGAGGTTTCCACCCTTGACGGTTCCTTCAAGGGAACATTGGCGAACTACCTCTATCCCAAAAAAGAAGTTGAGAGCGACCCACAAGTAGAAGTGATAAATAGTCCCTATCAATTCCAATTGGTAAAGAAATTGCGTCAATGTATTGAGGTATCCGTGGATCAGAACTCCGATATTGTTTCGATTAACGTAACGACAAAAGATCCGTTAGTCAGTGCTCAGATGGCAACTTATATAGAAGCCGAGATGAAGCGCACGCTACTCAAGTATGAGCAAGATAAGATGCAAGCGGTGCTGAATCAACTCATTGAATTGACTAATCAAGCCGAAAAAGACTGGCAAGCCGCCAAACAGAACGGGAATGTCCAAGCCGATTTGCGCAGACAAGTGTATGAGTCTTTCGCACGTCAACAGATAATCTATGCCGCCCAAATGGCAGCTATTCCCTCCTCGACATACACCATCACTAAGCCCATGATAAATTACAGCAAGAGTGCTCCGCATAGAACCATCATTGCGGTATTGATGGCCCTGTTAGTGGAGATTGGTTTAGGTGTTTGGTATTGCCGACGTGAGATTATCGAACTTCTATAGAAACCTCGCCCGCGACTCGTTTTGGGCGGTTGTGGGCAACGGACTGGGCAATGGTCTCTTATTGTTGGCGGGTATCTTCATCGCTCGCCTCTTAGGTGCAGACCTGTACGGAGAATACGGTGTGGTTAAAAGTACGATGATGTACTCTGCCACGTTTGCCACTTTCGGATTAGGTATCACCGCGACTAAGTATATTTCTCAGCATATACGAGAGCATCGTGCACGCGCGTTGCGTATCATACACGACACGCTGTTCGTCACGTTTATCTTCAGCACCTTTGTGGCTATCTGTCTGCTTATAGGTGCCGGTTGGATAGCAGAATGGAAAGAGGCGCAGAACCTGACATTGGCCTTCCGTATGCTGAGTGTGATTATTATTGTTAAGGCACTCGTTACGGCGCAACAGGGTATATTAGCCGGATTAGGAGACTTTAAGAACGTAGGTATCAATAATATAGTTTCGGGTTTGAGTATGTTGATTCTCGCCACGGGACTGACCTATATATGGGGACTGAAAGGTGCATTAGCGGCATTATTGCTCTCCCAGGTAGTGTGCCTGGTGCTTAATTTCGTTGTTATTCGCAAGCACAAAAAAGAGTTGGTCACCGAAGAACAAGATGTACATAATTATATTCCCGAACTACTCCGTTTCTCGCTGCCCGTCGCCATGCAAGAAGGGTTATACGCCATCTGCAATTGGCTTGCTATTATGGCTCTGAAACAATATGCGTCCGAAGGGGATGTGGGAATCTTCACCGCAGCCTTGCAGTGGAACTTATTGGTACAAATGATTCCGAACTTATTGGCGAATGTCGTTTTGGCACATTTATCCGGAACAACACAAGATAAGCAAGCGCATAAGAGCACGCTACGCACAATGATGGTAGTGAATATCGTTTGCGCTATTGTTCCGTTTGCTGTTATCTTCCCCCTCTGCGGTTTCATCTCCACCTTCTACGGAGTGGGATTCGAGTCGATGGCGGTAGTGCTTAAGATACTTCTGCTAGATGCTGTGTTCTTTAGCATAACGACGGTACTCAAGTCGGAGTTCTTGGCTATGGGGCATAACTGGTGGTTGTTTATTATTCGCGCCCTCAAAGACCTCAGTTTAGTTATTTTGGTATATGTGCTACTCCTTCACTCTCCGCAAGACTGGTCGGGAGCTATATGCTTTGCGGTAGCTTATGTGGGTGCCAGTTTTATTTATTTATTGGCTGCGGTCTGTGGATACGGATATTTTAAGATAATAGAGCATAAGAGAAAGGTTGTCAATGGCTGAAAGTCTTCTCATATATAACGCTATTCTGATACTGGCTTTGGTTTGCAGTATCGGTATTAAGGCTTGCCGTGGATGGGGTGAGTGGGCAATACGTGTGTTGCTCTTTGCGGTTATGACTATTCCCGCAGCCTTGCGTTATAATATAGGAACCGACTACAGTGCTTATGTGAGTATTTATGCTTCCTCGGCTCAGTTATTCAGTCGCGTGGAGATTGGTTATGCCGGACTGAACTACTTACTTTACCACGCAGGCATCCGCGTAGAGTGGATGTTTGTTATTATGGCTGTCCTCATCTATGCCCCACTAGCATTTGGTGTGCGTAAGAAATACATTATTCCTACCATTGTTTTCTATATGCTGACCGCTTATCTGCCGTCCTTCTCGATGATACGTCAGTCGCTGGTTATATCATGGATATTGGTAGCCGTTTTGCGCTATTTGGACGACGAACACATAGGACGCTTATATATCACGATTGCGGCAGCAGCATTCATCCACTTATCCGCCGTCATTGTGCTTCCCTTCGTCCTCTTTAGGCGCATTCATCTATCGGCATGGTGGATACTGTTACTATTACCCGTTGCCTTTGTTTTCGTTAAAAACGGATTGATTGACATGATCTTTGAATCCGACTTATTCCTCAATTCCAAATATGGTGTTTATGCCAGCAACGAATTTAATCGCCAAACACAGATAGGCAGCGGATTGGGTATTGGGTTAAAGATGTTGACACCTCTATTGTACATTATCTTGGCTCGTCATTTGGACAGGCGTTACGATACCGTGCTGTATCTATCGGCAGGGTTCTTAATAGCCGTTATGTTATCAACGCAGGTGCATATATTTAACCGCTTGGCAGACCTTTTGAGTTTAGCACCAATCATAGCTTTCTCGATAATGTACGACAAACTGCGCAAGCCGCTTTGGCTCATTGTTATCACTCTACTGATGACCATCAACTTTCAACAGACTATACGTGCTAATCTGTCATCGAACGGTTTCGGTTTAGGAATAACACCATATGTAAGTATTTTCGATAAATAACAGAATAATGGATATAGATATCGTCATTTTATGGGTGGACGGCAATGATGTCCAATGGCAACAGCGTTTTAATGAGTTTGCTCCGAAAGAGAAGCAGATTGATATCAATTGCAGTGAAGAACGCTATCGCGATTGGGGTTGCTTGCGCTATTGGTTCCGTGGTATAGAGCAGTTTGCTCCGTGGGTAAGAAAAGTGCATTTGGTAACCGCCAATCAAGTGCCCGATTGGATTAATAGGGAGTGCAATAAATTGCACTTAGTGAACCACGAGGACTTTATGCCGGAAGCTTATCTGCCCTCTTTTAACGCTTGCGCGATAGAGGATAATATTCACCGAATAGAAGGACTTGCTGAACATTTCGTTTTTTTCAATGACGACTGCTTCTTGACCGCCCCCGTTACTCCCGAACGCTTTTTCCGAAAGGGTTTACCCACAGACATGGCAGTAGTGAACACGCTTCAGTCTGAAGGACAAATGGGGCATATCACCCTAAACGATTTAGATGTTATCAACCGTCATTTCAATAAGCGAGAAGTGGTTAAACGGCTATCTCAGTGGTTTAATCTCCGTTACGGAGCTTTTGTTCTGCGCACCTTAGCCCTATTGCCTTGGCCGCGGTTCTCGGGATTCTATGACCACCATTTGCCGCAGGCTTTTTGTAAGCAGACCTTAAACGAAGTGTGGGAAGCAGAGCCGGAGTTGATGCACGAGACGTGTTGTCACCGTTTTCGCCACATAACAGACGTCAATCAGTGGCTTTTTCGTTATTGGCATTTATGCAAGGGGACGTTTACACCGCTTAATGTGATGCGCGATTGTTATGTTTATTACCTTACGGATACTAATTTCGATGAAGCAATAGAGGCTATAAAAAAGCAAAAGCATAATCTTATTGTACTGAACGATGGTCCGCTGAGTTCGTTTGCAGAAAAGAAAGAACAGATGCAAGCGACTTTTGACGCCATCTTACCCACTAAATCAATGTTTGAAAGATAAAAAATGGCACGTATTGTAGAAATCAACATATCATGTAACTATGGTAGTACCGGGCATATTGAGGAGGCTATTGGTAAATTAGCTGTTGAGCAAGGTCATGAGGTGTTGATTGCGCACGGAGGACGCTATGTTAATCCTTCCCAACTACTCACCTTCCCTATACAACCCAAATGGATGGATTACGTGCATTATGTTTTAGGGTGTGTAACCGGCAAACAAGGACAGTTTTCTACTTATTATACGAAACGATTCGTGAGGAAACTCAAAGCCTATCAACCGAATATTATTCACTTACATAATATTCATGGTTATTATTTGGATTATCGAGTATTATTTCGCTATTTACAAGAAGCGAATATTCCTGTTGTTTGGACGTTGCACGATTGTTGGCCGTTGACAGGGCACTGTGCCTATTATGCTACCGAAACGGGAGTGTGTGAGCAATGGAAAACAAGTTGTCAGCATTGCCCCAAATTAAAGGATTATCCTCGCGTTTGGATTGACAAGGTACACGAGGAACATGCCTTAAAAAAAGAATTGATAGGGTCATTAAAGAATCTCACTATAATACCTGTATCGCAGTGGATGGATGATAATGTCAAGCAATCTTTTTTAGGCGATAAGAAAACCATGGTTATTCATAACGGAATTGATTTGAATGTTTTTTACGAAAGACCTAATCGTAAAGAGTTATGCCATAAATGGGGAATAGGAGAAGATAAGTTCGTGCTATTGGGAGTGGCTTCTCATTGGAATAAACGGAAGGGTTATACAGATATTTTATCGCTTTCTGATATAGAGGGAACGACGTTAATTATAGTTGGTGTTACAAAGCAACAGAAACAACGATTGCCGGAAGGTGTGATAGGAATAGAAAGCACGGAAAATACGGATGAGTTAGCAGAGTTATACTCCCTTGCGGATGTGTTTGTAAATCCTACTTACTCTGACACGTTCCCGACAACGAATTTAGAGGCGCAAGCTTGTGGTACTCCGGTACTGACGTATAATACGGACGGTTCTCCCGAGACATTGACTAAGCAGACCGGTTGTGTTGTACCAAAAGGAGATAGAAGCGCGTTAAGAGTAGTGATAGAAAAATGGCAACAGAATCCATTGGATCGAGAAACAATACAGCAATTTGCTCACAAAAGATATAATAAAAACGAACGTTTTCAAGAATATATAACACTCTACAAAAAATTATTGAAAGATGAGTAAGGTAGTAGATTTGTCTCTATTTAATAATCAGTGGTATAATAGTGGAGCCGGAAAGTTGAAAGGTATTTTATGGTACATAACGAATGCTTTTATTTTTCAGCGTTCTTGGATGCCAATCTATTCCATTAAAACTGCATTGTTGCGTTTGTTTGGAGCCCAAGTCGGAGTCGGTGTTGTAATTAAACCAAAGGTAAATATAAAATACCCTTGGAAATTGAGTATAGGTAATAATACTTGGATAGGTGAAGGTGTTTGGATCGATAATTTAGCATCGGTTAGGTTGGGCAATAATGTGTGTATATCCCAAGGTGCTCTTTTGTTATGTGGTAATCATAATTATTCTACAGAAGCTTTTGACCTCATCACAAAAGAAATAGAAATTGAGGACGGTGCTTGGATTGGAGCCAAGTCAGTAGTGTGCCCTGGTGTTCATGTTGGTTCACATGCTGTTCTCACGGTAGGCAGTGTTGCAACAACCAATTTATGTGAGTTTGGTATTTATCAAGGAGTACCAGCGCAAAAGAAAAAAGAAAGGCAAATAAAATAATATTATAATATGAAAATCAGTATTATCACCGTTACTTATAACTCTGCTCGCACGCTATCACGAGCGATGAGATCGGTTTGTAACCAGACATATAAAGACATCGAATATATCCTTGTAGATGGCGAGTCTGCTGACTCAACCGTTCATATCATCAAAGATTATGCTACTTATTATCCGTTTATTCGCTATGTCACCGAACGGGATAGCGGTATCTACGATGCTATTAATAAAGGCATTAAGATGGCGACAGGAGACGTTATCGGTATTCTCAATTCGGATGACGAGTTCTATGACTCCACTATTCTTGCACAAGTTGCCTCTATGATAGAGAAAGAGAAGGCGGATATACTATACGGAGACCTTTTGTATTGTCGATACGATGCGTTAGAACACAACCCTCCTCGCACTATTCGTCATTGGAAAGGCAAACCATTTGAAAGTAAAGATTTGAGACGCGGTTGGATGCCGGCGCACCCGACATTGTACTGCCGACGTGAGGTTTTTGAGAAAGTAGGTCTCTACCGAACCGATTTCCGCATCTCAGCAGACTATGAGTTTGTTCTTCGCGCCTTTACCGAACCGGATTTGAAGAAGGTTTATCTCAATCAAATCATTGTTCGGATGGAGATAGGCGGCATTAGCAACCGCAATCTTCGCAGTCTCTTACTCAAGTCAAAAGAAGATAGAGCCGTGATGAAATATCACGGAATGAGTCCCTTAATAACGCTTACGTTCAAGGTTCTACGAAAAGTGAAGCAATTCCGTCCACTTAAGAAAGACCGACCTGCTGAAGCGTAAGGCGATTGAAAAGCCTACGCTCTTTGTCCCATATCCAACCCCATTTATTGAAGTAACGACACATATTGACAATGTGTATCTTTAGTAAATGGGGATTTTTATATGAACCTTGCGCATGATTGTGAATGATGGTCACTTGAGGCCAATAAAGCGTAAGATAATCGCGATGAATAGTGCGCGTAAGGTCGATATCCTCCGGATACATAAAATACCGCTCATCAAATAGACGTGCTTTCAGTATAGCCTCCGTACGTAAAAACATAAAGCAGCCACTTAGATAGGGCACGTTCATAGGCTTATCATAACCGCTACGGCGAAGTTCGTATCGCTCATTGCGATGACGCATAAGCCTATCGGGAAGGAAGCGTCGTCCAAACACATCCAACGGCGAAGGAAGAAGTTTGCATAAATATTGTGTATCTCCGTTAGGATAGGTGATGTGCGGCATGAGTTGTCCCACTTCGGGATGGTCTAACATAAAAGCAAATATCGTCTCTATATCCTCGTGCTTCACTACTATATCGGAGTTCAGCACCAAGTGAAAAGGTGTTTTATACCACACCGACTCACGGATAGCGATATTATGTGCTGCACCATAACCAAGGTTTTTACCTTTGTTCCATAAATACCGAACCTTGGCACTTGTTTTCTTGTACTCCGTCTTTTCGGGCGAGTTATCTACCAAATACACTTTTCTTACACATCTCGCTTGCACTAACTCATCAACGAGGCTGTTCACCTCGTCCCAAAGAGGGTTATATAAGACGATGGAGATGTTGAGCATAGGCGGATAGGCAGATAGGCGGATAGGCGACGAGTTATAGGGAGATTAATCGGTAAGTTAAATACAAAGCGTAGATGGCGAGTAGCACAGCACCGTGCCAGCGTTCAATACGGTGTTTTTTGCCGGAGACCATTGCCCAAATAAGAATAGCACCTAACACCACCATCACGGCATCTATCCATAATCCGTGGTAGGCAGGAAGGGGCGTAATCACAGCACTCGTACCTAAAATAAAGAACACATTAAAGATATTACTGCCTACTACATTACCTAAAGCGATATCCACGTTCTTCTTGGCGGCGGCAATACAAGAGGTTGCCAGTTCTGGGAGAGATGTTCCTAAAGCAACTACCGTTAAACCAATGATGGCTTCACTAACACCCGCATTAACAGCTATTCGCGTAGCAGAACGAACAATAAACTCACCTCCAACAACCAGTCCCACAAAACCGCCGATAATAAGTCCTATTGCGCGTCGAACGGTCATTTTGTCCTTCGTTCTTTGTTCTTCGTCCTTTGTCCTTTGTCCTTTGTCCTTTGTCTCTTTGTCCTTTGTCTCTTTGAATGAGTGCCACATAAAGATAATAAAACCAATAAGTAGCACTACACCGCCGATACCGGTAATAAAACCACCGATGGTAGAGAAATTACCAAACGATCCCCAATTGATGTGCATAGGACGCGTATAAGTAGCAAAAAAGAGAACCAATAAGCCGGCTAATACATTCCACGGCATATCGAAATGGCGGCAACTTTTTTGGCTGGTGATAGGACAGATAAGTGCCGCACAACCCAAGATGACAAAGACATTGATTGTGTTACTGCCTAACACATTAGTGATAGCAAGGTCAGTACTGCC
The DNA here is from genome assembly GCA_045598805.1 of Paludibacteraceae bacterium. Classification (GTDB taxonomy): domain Bacteria; phylum Bacteroidota; class Bacteroidia; order Bacteroidales; family Paludibacteraceae; genus Colicola. The sequence goes on from JAZLMS010000003.1 coordinate 14,414, forward strand.
GGCACTGACGGAAATCATATTAACCACAAACTCCGGTAAGGAGGTCCCGAATGCGACAATCGTTAAACCAATCACGAGGTCGCTCACGTTATACCGCTTTGCCACCGCACTGGCACCATCCACAAGCCAATCTGCACCCTTAACCAAGAGCACAAAACCGACTAATAAGACCGTAACCAACGACCATGTATGTCCTAATGCTATGTCAAACAAAGGATCAAACATTAAACAAGAAATGCATTATATCTCCGTCTTGAACGAGGTAGTCCTTGCCCTCTACACCGAGTTTACCGGCTGCGCGGCAAGCCGACTCACCACCCAAAGTGATATAGTCTTCGTATTTGATAACTTCTGCCCTAATAAATCCTTTCTCAAAATCCGTGTGAATAACGCCGGCACATTGAGGAGCCTTACTGCCTGCGCGGAACGTCCAAGCGCGTACTTCATCGCTACCGGCGGTGAGGAATGTGCGGAGATTTAGCAGCGCATAAGCCGACTTAATAAGACGGTTTACGCCCGACTCTTGGAGTCCTATCTCTTCAAGGAACATCTGACGCTCCTCGTAGGTCTCTAATTCCGCTATCTCCGACTCAATCTTAGCAGCGAGTACCAACACTTGCGCGTTCTCGTTCTTGACGGCATTCTTCACTTGCTCTACATAAACGTTCCCTTTGACTGCTGAACCTTCATCTACGTTACAAACGTACATCACAGGTTTGTTGGTCAGCAGGAACATCTCTTTGGCAACGGTTTGTTCCTCTTTGGACTCCAATTCAACTGTGCGAGCCGCCTTTCCTTGACTAAGAGCCGCTTGGTATTTTTGGAGCACCTCTAAGGCAACTTTCGCTTGTTTGTCACCTCCCACGCGAGCTTGTTTCTCTATCTTCTGGATGCGCGATTCAACTGTTTCAAGGTCTTTGAGTTGGAGTTCGGTATCAATAACCTCTTTATCGCGTACAGGATCTACTATTCCATCCACATGAACGACATTCTCGTCGTCAAAGCAACGTAATACATGAATAATAGCATCCGTTTCGCGTATGTTAGCTAAGAATTGATTTCCCAAGCCTTCACCTTTGCTGGCGCCCTTAACAAGACCGGCAATATCCACTATCTCGACCGTTGTGGGTATCACACCACGAACAGGTTTACACAATTCGCCGAGTTTGATTAAACGTTCGTCGGGAACAATGATTACACCGACGTTGGGGTCGATGGTGCAGAAAGGGAAATTAGCAGATTGTGCTTTCGTATTACTTAAACAGTTGAACAATGTGGATTTACCGACATTCGGCAGTCCCACTATACCGCATTTTAATGACATCTTATGATTTACTATTTACGATTTACGATTTAAACAGCGTTTTGTAAGCGCAGTTTATTGGCTTTTTCTATCTTCGAGTGAGCATACTCTTTCGTTATTACGAACGGGGAAGAGGGAATATCATACATGATATCAATCATGATTGTCTCTACCAAGTTACGTAATCCGCGTGCGCCCACCTTATACTCCATCGCTTTTTCCACGATATAATCGAGCGCCTCGTCTTCAAAACTGAGTGCGATACCGTCCATCGCCATCAGTTTCTGATACTGCTTGGTAATAGCGTTCTTGGGTTCGATAAGAATACGCCTTAAGGCAGCCTTGTCAAGCGGTTTAAGGTAAGTCAAAATAGGCAAACGACCGATTATCTCGGGTATCAGTCCAAACGATTTCAGGTCTTGCGGAGCAATATACTGAAGCATATTGTTCTTATCCAGATGTTCAGTCTGTTTGCTTGCCTCAAAACCTACGACTTGCGTGTTCAGGCGCTGGGCAATCTTACGCTCTATACCGTCAAAGGCTCCTCCGCAAATAAAGAGGATATTTTGTGTATTAACGCGGATAAACTCTTGTTCGGGGTGTTTACGTCCTCCTTCAGGGGGCACGTTAACGACAGAGCCTTCTAATAGTTTGAGTAGTCCTTGTTGTACGCCCTCGCCCGACACATCGCGCGTGATAGAGGGATTGTCTGACTTGCGAGCAATCTTATCTATCTCGTCAATAAAGACGATACCTTGTTCTGCTCTCGCCACGTCGAAATTTGCCTCTTGGAGCAAACGCACCAATAATGACTCTACATCCTCACCTACGTAACCGGCTTCGGTCAGTACGGTGGCATCTACAATAGCGAAGGGCACGTTTAGCATCTTCGCAATCGTACGAGCAAGTAACGTCTTACCCGTTCCGGTTGAACCGACCAGAATGATATTACTTTTCTCTATCTCCACCCCATTATCGTCCTTGGGCTGAAGGAGGCGTTTGTAGTGGTTATACACGGCAACGGACAGGAAACGTTTCGCCTCCTCCTGACCAATAACATATTGATCGAGGAAGGCTTTGATGGCCTGCGGTTTGGGCAGTTTATCGAGTTGAAGTTCGTCTTTAACTGCTTTGGCGTGTTTGGCAGTTATCTCCTGAATGAGTTGGTGTCCGCGTTCGATGCAGTCAAAGCATATAAAGCCCTGATTTTCGTCAGCAGCGAACATATTCTTCCCAAGGTCTCGTCCACAGAAGTTACATTTTTGTTCCTTACGAGGCATGTTACATTCCTTTCTTAGTATAAATAGAATCAATCATACCGTAGTCGAGAGCTTCTTTGGACGTCATCCAAAAGTCACGGTCAGCGTCTTGACGGATACGCTCAATCGTTTGACCCGAATGGTCTGCGATGATTTGATAGAGTTCGTCCTTGAGTTTAAGAATCTCTTTGGCAGTGATTTCTATGTCGGATGCTTGTCCTTGGATACCTCCCATGGGTTGATGAATCATCACGCGGCTATGAGGCAGCGCGGCGCGCATACCTTTTTCACCGGCAACGAGCAGAACGGCACCCATTGAGGCTGCCATACCGGTGCAGATCGTACCTACTTTGCTGGAGATAAACTGTATCGTATCATAAATACCTAACCCCGCATAAACGGAACCTCCGGGGGTGTTGAGGTAAATGGAGATATTTCGTTCGCTATCTGCAGAATCTAAGTACAACAACTGAGCCTGAATAACGTTAGCCGTATAGTCATTAACCTCTGTACCAAGGAAGATGATACGATCCATCATGAGACGAGAGAACACGTCCATTTGAGTAACGTTGAGTTGACGCTCTTCTAAGATAGAAGGAGAGATATATTCTGCAGAGTCGGTCATCACTTTTTCAACGTGCATTGTGTTAAGACCCTGCGCTTTAGCAAATTTCAAAAAGTCGTTTGTCATTTGGTGTATAGTGTATAGTGTCTGGTGTTTGGTTAAAAATAAGGAGCCCGTCACGAGGACATGACTCCTTATTTATGTTAACGCGTGCGCGTGATTAGATAGCTTCGTCTGCTACCTTGATACCGCGTTTTTTGTCTTGAGTTTTTTGAATGATATAAGCGATGGAAGGAGCAACGCACAAAGACGAGAACGAACCCACCACCATACCAATCAGCAATGCAAAGACGAAGCCACGAATACTCTCACCTCCGAAGAAGAAGATTGCGAGCAATACAACGAGTGTGGACATCGTCGTAGAGAACGTACGACTCAATGTCTTATTGATAGCGTCATTAATATTAACCTTCTTATCACGCTTGGAATACAAACTAATGAACTCACGAAGACGGTCAAAGATAACCACCGTATTATTGATAGAATAACCAATAACCGTTAATACAGCCGCTATGAACGCCAAGTCGATTTCCATTGAGAAGGGTAAGAGGTTACTGCAGATAGCGTATACGCCTAACACAAGGATGGTATCGTGAGCCAGAGCGACAACGGAGCCTACCGAATAAGCGAGGTTACGGAAGCGCAGCAAGATATACAAGAAGATACCAATAAGAGCACAAATAATGGCGATGATAGCCGAATTGCGAATATCCTTTGCAATAGAGGGACCAACCTTCTGACTTTGCATAATACCTACTTCGGGATTAATCTCGGTTGATTTGAATTGCTCAAGAGTTATATCTTCCGCTAAGAAAGGTTTGCAACCATTATAAATGATAGCTTCAATCTCTTCATCAATATTGTCGCCTGTTTCTTTAATACGATAGTTGGTAGAAATACGAACTTGATTGTCCTTACCAATGCGAATCACACTCGGAGCTTCTTTTTCGTTTCCTTCCTTATTAGCATTAAAGGCATCGGTAACAGCAGCTTTCACCTCTTCCTCATTCACCGGCTGAGCAAAACGAACAATATAGTTACGTCCACCCGTGAAATCTATACCCAAATTCAACTTACCAAAAGCATTCGGGATAAAACCAATCACACCGATAACACAGAACACACCTGCGATGATGAACCATAATCTGAGTTTACCAACCCAATCAACACGAACCGATTGGAGGAAGTTCTTCATTAAGGGAGTAGTGAACGAAAGATCCGCAGCGTTCTCACGCTTTGCATAAGCAGATAACCACAAACGAGTTAAGAAGACTGCCGTCAAGAAAGATGAAACGATACCAATCATATAGGTAACAGCGAAGCCTTTGATGGGACCCGTACCGAAGATAGCCAAGATAGCACCCGTTAAAAAGGATGTTACGTTAGCGTCCACGATAGCGGAGATTGCGCCTTTGAAACCATCATCAATAGCTTTACGCAATTGCTTTCCTGCTTTCTTCTCCTCACGAATACGCTCGAAGATGAGCACGTTAGCATCAACTGCCATACCCATCGTTAAAACGATACCAGCAATACCCGGCAAAGTTAAAACAGCAGAGAAAGAACTTAGGATTCCCATCAATAACGTAATGTTACACAGAAGGGCAGCATCGGCAATCAGACCCGGAATGATACCATAATACAGAATCATGTAAATTAGGATAAGGATAAAGCCAAAGATGAAGGAAATAAGTCCTGCATGAATAGCTTCTTCTCCTAACGAAGGACCAACTACGTCTTCTTGAATGATACGAGCGGGAGCGGGCATCTTACCCGACTTGAGCGTATTGGCTAAGTCCTTTGCCTCTTCAACAGTGAAATTACCGGTAATTTGGCTATTTCCTCCGGCAATCTCGTTTTGAACAGTCGGATAGGAATATACATAACCATCGAGCACGATAGCAATGGACTTACCGATATTATCCTTTGTAATACGTTGCCAAGCCTTAGCTCCCTCTGCGTTCATCGACATAGATACGTTAGCATATGCGCTAAATTGGGAGAAGTCAGCTTTAGCGTCCGTGATTACGTCACCTTCCAGAGCAGCACGACCATTACCTTGCGCTTGAAGAGCAACTAATTCATAATAAACACCCAGAGAATCAACAGGTTTAACCGTCCAGCCTAAACGCATATCGTGTTTCAATACCTGTTTTGCGATAGGAGAGGACAACATCTCTCTTACGCGAGCCGTATCAGAAAACAGAACACGACCTACCACTGGACCTCGAGCATATCGTGTATCTAACTTATCGAAGAGAGGCCCCATAGAAGTCTCTTGCAAACTCTCTTCCACAGAATCGTTCAATAGCGCCTCAATGTCGCCTTCATTGTCTAACTCTGCTTTATTCGTCTTATCACTAGCAATATTCTTGTTGGCATCAGCAATTTTTGCCAATTCATTATTAATCTTTTGAAAACCCGGATAAGTGATATTATCATTCATATCATAGGTAGTCCAGAACTCAAGATTAGCACTACCTTGAAGCAGTTTACGAACGCGTTCGGGTTCTTTAATACCAGGAAGTTCAATTAGGATACGTCCGGACTGGCTAAGTTTTTGAATATTCGGTTGCACAACACCGAAACGGTCGATACGCGTACGAAGCACATTGAACGAGTTGTCAATAGCCCCCTCAACTTCCTCACGAACGACTTTCTCCACCTCTGCATTGGTAGAACCGAGTGTCACCTTATCCCTTAATTCGTAGGTAGCAAAGACACTTGCTAATCGTGCATCGGGATCTACCTCTGTAAACGCTTGAATGAAGAGCGTCACAAAATCAACGCTACTTTCTTTTTGTCTTTCCTTTGCCGTAGCCATAGCATTTTGGAAAGCGTCGGATGTATTATTGTCCGACAACGAAAGAAGGATATCGGGAACACTTACCTCCATGGTGACGTTCATACCGCCCTTGAGGTCGAGACCACGATTTAATTCTTTCTCGCGACATTCCTTAAGGGTGTAACCGAACCAAACTTTTTTTGTAGATAAAGAATCCAAATAATAGAACTCTTTAGCAGCATCTCCTTTAGCGTACTCTTGGGCTAACTTATCGTAATGCCGAGTAACAAAATTAAAGGAGAGATAAAAGGCGCATACTAATGCGAAGCATACCGCCAGAAATCTAACAATACCTTTGTTTTGCATAATAATGTTGTTTTATAAAGTTAATAAAATGTTTATTATAGCTATTTATTTTTCCGCTTATTTATCCCACGCAAGCGTACACTTACGCAAAATAGCGCACAAAGGTACTGCTTTTTTTTGAATTGACCAAATTTTTATGCACTTTTTCCTCAAAAAAGGCAATTATTCTGCTTTTGTGAGTGCGAATATGCTAATTTGGCAACCTCGAACAGGGATTAAGCTCTGAATACAAGAACGTAAAGTGGCTCCTGTGGTGATGACATCATCCACCAAAAGAATATGTTTTCGATATAGTTCTTCGGGATGGTTGACCTCAAAGATGTTTTGCACATTAGTCGTTCTATCAAATCCCATCAGATTGGCTTGATGAGCGTTATCAACAACCCTTTTGAGATGGGTCGTATCCAACGGGATGCCCGTTTCACAACTCAGCCCTCGAGCAATCCATTCAGATTGATTGAATCCTCGCTCACGTAATCGTTTAGGATGTAGCGGAACAGGAATAATCACATCGATGGTGTTGAAAAAGTCCCATGGAACATATTCTTTAACGGCTTCGCATGCAAGGTTATAACCTATTTGCGGATGTTCCTTATACTTAAACTTATGTATAAGATTGCTAACAGAGTTATTCTTACCAAAACGCAACCACGCCGCTCCACGAACAAAATTCGGAATATCTTGAAATTTATCCTCCGTAATGTTTCCAAGAGTTACCACTTCGTTAGTTCGGGGTAAGTGAGCTAAACAGTTCATACAAATTTCGTCCTGTGTGTTTGTTAGTTCTTTATTACACACAGGACAAAATGTAGGAAAAACAACACTTAAAATAGTATGTATTATTTTTGATATCACATTTTATTCATAATAATCCTGAAAATAGGCTGCAATAGTTTCTCCAATCTTACAATGCCCAAGAGCCGAAGGATGAAGACCATCATTATCCTGCAAGGCAGCCGGAACAGCCGAAGGATGCATCGGATCCGATAAGACTTTATCCAAGTCTATTACTCCTTCAACTAATGCCTCGGAACGAAGCCATTCATTGAAACGTTGGCGTAATTGCTCATGCTCAGGTGTGAAGTATGAATTTCCCTCAAAAGGAGTAACGGTACAAACGAGCACCGAAAGTCCATGATTATGAGATAAGGAAATGAAACGACGGAAATGAGTTTTAAGAGAATCTAATGTAGTTTCAATATCGGATGTATTACCTATATCATTCACTCCAATAAAAAGAATTACTCCTTCAACCCCCACTTGCTGCAAGATATCGTTTTCAAAACGCTTCGCTGCCGTAGGACCTAATCCGCCACCCGTCACAAAATTGCCTCCAATACCGAGATTAAGAAAGCCAATATTGGTTGTAGAATGGTTAAGTGTAATAGCAGAGGCAACATCGGTCCAGCGGTTCTGCTTATCCGTTGTACTGCCCCTTCCATCCGTGATACTATTGCCTAAAGCAGCCCAAATATGTGCATCAGGATTAGAGGTTTGGAGATTGAGGATAGAGACCCATTGAACAAAAGAATCCCCCTTCTCTCCAAGGGAGGAAGAGATATAGGAGGTTGTCCGAGAACCAGAATGACCGGTAAGCGTAGTGGGTACTTCATTATAATAAAGGGTTATTGTCAATGTATCCAACGCTTGCACTTGATACGGCATCCAATCTGACATTAAATCCTCTCCTGCGGCAATAGCGACCGCTTTTTGTCCATTAAAAAGCATCGGCTTCTGCTCCACAAAGACCGAGTCAAAGGACAAAACCGATTCACCAAAACGATTAGTGAGTGTAAGTGCCAAACCTTCACCGCCGACACTGACATGCACTCGCTGCGTAAGGCATCGATGTGCTAACGGAGGTATATTGTACAACCATTGCGGAGCGCAGCACCAGGTAGTTTTTGGGGTAATGGAGAAAGTTTCTTCTGGACCCAAGAAAGAGGGTTGTAAACCTCCTAAATCAATCATGATTTTCTCCATCACAATACCATTATCAAGCGGCGTAAGCCGAAGTGTATGCTGTCCGGCAGGACATGCAAAATTGGCCTCTATATCGATGATATGGTCTTGTTGCCATTGACCTAATTCGCCACGATAGTGACCATTGATATTAATCAACTGTTCCTTACCATCCAAACGAATAGCCAAACGTTGCCCTTCCGGGATATAGTTCAGTGTAGGAGCCAAACGCACAATAACATGTGCCGAATCTCCTTCGGTAGTGGTAAAATCGTACTCTACCCAAGCGCCGTCAACCGCAGCGGTAATAGGTTGTGTAGTCAAACCCGAAAGAGTACGACCTAATTCGGGAATAACAGTCCACGACACAGCTGTTCCATCGTGCTTGCGTGCGAAATGTTCAGCTTCAAAAGCGACATAACCGTTCACTTGATGGGCTATGGTGTTTGGTGTCTGGTGTTTAGTGGATTGTAAGGGATAAGGATGGGTGGCAATGGGGAAGATTTGTTGGTTTAACGGTGTAGAAGAGACGCTATCCACCTTCGGCATAATGCGAAAATCAGGTGTTTGCCAATACGTGTAACCAATGCGTTTCTCGTCCATCATATGATTCCATTTACCATTCTCTAACTGATGGTAACGAATGGTGAGCAGGCTATCGTAATCATAACACTCCTTAACACGTTCGATCCAACCGTTAGCTTGGGCATAGTACATATTATAAAGGTTACTCACTCCCTCAATAGGCATACCCAAGAGTTCAAAATACGCTGATTGCAACGAATCCGGCAGTTGCTTCTCTAATTTACGGGCATCCTCGCGCAAACGGTTATAGTCCGCTACAACTCTATCCCACTCGTTATAAGCAAACGAATAGGTATGAGCATCTAATAGTTCGGGTGTTACTCGACGATTGAACTTAGCATAGGTGCGCAACAATCGCGAAGCCTCTTGCGCAAACTCTTCTCCAAAGATGGAAGCGCAGAACGAATCGGTATGCTGCGTAAGATTAGTGGCATTGAAGCGATATGGATTCCACGCCATATCCATAAAGAACTGAATAGGATACTCCATTGGTTTAAGGTCACCTACATTGGTTATCCATATTTGGCGAATCCCGTGTTCGTAAGCTAAATTGAGTTGTTCCCACACACGCGGAATGGGAGATATATTAATCCACTTGGAATTACGCGGAATACCAACATAATCAAAATGATAATAAAGACCAAAACCGCCCTTACGATTGATGTTCTCAGGACTAGGAACACGGCGCACATTTCCCCAGTTATCATCGCAAAGCATGAGCGTTATATCCTCGGGTACTTGCATACCATTATCGTAATAATCCTGCACCTCTTTGTAGAGTGCCCACACTTGGGGAGTTTCAGATGCGGGCCTATGCGTGACATCTTCTATTATCTGTCGTTGGTCGGCTACAATCTGCTCTAACAAAGCTTGATTATCCTCCGCAGACGGCATTTCCATATCACCATCGCCACGCATCCCTACTATGGTTATCGTCTCCCAATCTTTAGCACGTTCAATACCCGTGCGCCAGAAAGCACGCAGCCCTTCGGCATTAGTCAAGTAATTCCACTTAGCCTCTGTCCCGCCACGACGCTTCCAATCTTGTTGGGCAAGATTCATCGGTTCGTGGTGAGAGGTAGACATAACGATACCCATCTTATTGGCTAATACACCATTATTAGGGTCGTCATCAAAGAAAGCGCTATCCCACATGGCAGGCCAAAAGAAATTGCCTTTGAGACGGAGAAGGAGTTCAAAGATATGTTGATACATAGCACTATTCACACCTCCAAAATGGGACATACACCACATACCAAAACTCGGCCACTCGTCGTTAATAAAGATTCCTCTATATGCCACCGCCGGTTCACCATCAGTAAAAACACCAGAACGGATAAAGAGTTGGGCGTGCTTTTGAACAGGCACGTCCATAAACCAATACCACGGACTAACACCTATCTGGCGACTGAGTTCGTAAACGCCATAAATAGCACCCCGTTTATCACTTCCGGCAATAAGCAATTGGTCTTCGTAAGTAGTGAGAATATATTTCTCTCGTTTGCCTTCTAACTCGGACAAGTCAACACCCGCTTTAATCAACGCCTTTCGAATTTGCGGTTGACTAATCGTTCCTATCACAACACAACCTTTTTGCTGTTTATGCGTAATGGAGGGTTTAACACCCGTAACGGAAAGGATATCCTTTTGTAATGCCTCAACAGCCATTTCTACTCCCTCGTCTTCGTTATTAGAGATAAACAAAGTAGCTCCGGCATTATCACTAACGAGCGGAAACAACCCTTCGCCCTGTTCGAAAGCCACGAAAGACTCCGCCGCTGTGATAAGAGTTAAGGGTAAAAGAAGGAGAAGAATCGTTTCAAAGATGCGGTTCATTATTCTTTCTCCATTAAGATGTTTATCAATTCGCGATCCTTATAATCCTCTAAATTTTGGTCATAGAAACCAAAGTCCGCATCATAGCACCAAGTGCACCAAGCCACGTTAAAACGGTTGAACACTTTAATCATATCGCGCGTCCAAGCGTATGCCCATTCGCGATCAACATTCTCATAAACGCCCCACTCGCCGCAGAAGAGTTGCAAACCAAGCGAATCTGCCACATCAATGGCCTGTTTCATATGTTGATAAAGCACTTCATCGTTCCATTCGGAATAGTAGTCTTTAACGATTTCTTTAACCTCGTCTGTGCAAGCTTCCCATTCCTCGTCGGAAATGAGTTGACCCGGGTAATGAACATCACCCTCATAGAAACGAATCGGATTCCACCATGTTTTATAATGAGTCAGCAACATAGGCTCATAAAAGTGGAAGGAAAGGATGATATTCTTATCATTCTTCGGTACACGAAGATATTGGAATGTGCCCACTCCTTGCCATAAGTTCGAACCGATAACAAGGGTACGATTTGGTTCAATCTCACGTAAAGCCTTATGTACTTTGGCAATCAACTCATTCCATTGCTCATGTTCGGGCGCAACCGGTTCGTTCATAAACTCATAAGCCACAGAGTCAACGCTATAGTGGCAAAGCACCTGACTCAATTGATACCACATATTAATGAGTTGTTGTTGACTTTCTTCTGATGTAAAGAGCGTATTCGCAGATTGACCGTCTTCGTTCTCGGCATTGAAATAGTGCGAGCGAATAATGTGTAAATCCACTACAACACGCAGGTTGTGCTTGATGGCAAGGTCAATACCATTGGTCAGCAAAGACCAAGCCTCAGGGAGCTTGTTTCCCTCTTCATCCCACATTTGTACTTCGTCAATGGGAATACGGACAAAGTCAAAACCAAGCGATTCGAGGCGAATCATATCGTCTTCTTGGATGTGTTTAGCACGTTCTTCTCCGCGCACTTCAGATTGAGAAAGCCAATGACTAAGGTTCGTTCCACGATGAACCTTGAAATTGTTTTCTTTCGGTTGACAAGCGACTAACGCTAATGCTGCTAAAGCAGAAATAAAAAAAGCCTTTTTCATAATGATTAGTATTTGATTATAGTTGGTGTTTATTTCTTAGGAAGATGGGAGAGTGGTCATAGGGAGCGGGAACGATAAGGGTCTCATTACCATTGGAGACGAGTTCGCCCGAATAATAATCATACCACTTGCCCTCCGGGAAATAGACCGTCCACGACCGCGCACCATACACATAAACAGGACAAACCATAATATCCGGTCCAAACATATACTGCCAACCACAATTAACCGCCTTAGGATCCTTCGGATAATCCATCGCCAAAGGACGCATCATAGTATAATCCTCCTCATACACCCGACGGTTCATTTCCTGCAAATAAGGCATAAGCCTATAGCGTTCCTCCAAACATTGCCGTATAGCCTCATAAGCAGGATGTCCCTCAGGAGCTATATGCCACGGTTCACGATAAGGGAACTGACCATGACTCCTATAAATAGGCGTGAACACACCCCACTGGTGCCAACGCACATTGAGTTCGCGCCACTCTTTAAGGTCCTCGTTCTCCACCCCCGTTGCGTCAAAAGCATTCTGCGCTGCCGCATAACGGTTCTCCACCGAGAAACCACCCACATCCTGACTCCACCACGGCAGACCCGAAACAGAGTAATTAAGACCCGCCGTTATCTGCGCTTTCATATCCTCCCAACGCGTACCTATATCGCCCGACCACGTAGCCGCCGCATAACGCTGCATTCCCAAGAACCCGTTCCGCGTGAGTTGGAAGATGTCCTTCACCCCCTTACGCTGCAAGCCCTCATAAATAGACTGCGCATTAACCAGTGCATAAGCATTGAAATACTCGTCCGAAGAGCCTAAATAAGTAGGACCACAAAGGGCTTTACGATAATCCATCGGTGTACAGTCCTTGATATTAGGTTCGGAAGCGTCCATCCACCAAGCGTCAATACCCATCGTTCCGAGGTGTTCCCACAACTGCTCAAAGAAAAGGCGACCCGCCTCAGGGTTATACGCGTCATAAAAAGCATACGGGAAGCCAAGCCAGTCAATAAGCGAATCACGAATAGACTGCGGATAGAGCCAGCCCTTGGCTAACATCTCCTGATAATGGTCCGTAAAAGGATAATACTTAGGCCAACACGAAATCATAATATGAGCCCCTAAAGCATGAATGGTATCAATCATTGCCTGCGGATTGGGGAAACGCGATTCGTCAAAAGTGAAAGCACCCCACTGAGAGGGTTCCCAATAATTCCAATCCATAACGATATTGTCAATAGGCAAGTGACGCGAACGGAAACCGCGGAGAGCATCCACTATCTCGTCCTGCGTCTTATAACGTTCACGCGACTGCCAATAACCCAGCACCCAATCCGGCATCCGAGACGCCTTACCCGTGAGCGTACGGTATTCGTGAATAAGACTATCCATATTATCCCCCACAAAGACATAATAGTCGAGGTTAGGATTCATCTCCGACCAGAAACGCAATTGCTGATGGGTCTCGGGACTCTCGGGAGCGTGTGCCGTGAGCGAACAATACGCCACATCCCCATCGGGTTGCCACATAAGACGAATAGAATAGGGTTTGCCCGCCTCCATATAATAACGGTACTTGCGCTCGTTAGGGTTCCACGCCGTACGCCAAATAATGTCACTCATGGGTTGGCCATTAATAAAGAGCTGCTGATAACCGGAGTAATAATGCAAGAACCGATACTCACCCGTTTCACGAGGAGTGATGGTTCCTTCGTAGATGATGGTGTTTGGTGTTTGGTGTGTAGCGACGGTATCAACATCAAAGAGGGCTTCTAAAGGTTGATAGGGTTCGGGATTGCCAAAGCGTGCCAGGCTATAGGAGTCAAACATCAAACCATAGCCTTCTGTAGAGAAGATTATGGGCAAACTTACTTTCGTGTTGTACTGATACAGTTCTTCATCACGTCCCTTCCAGTTCCACTCGTCTGCTTGGTGCTGCCCAAGTCCGAATAAACCCTCTTTGGGGAAAAGATTATCAAAAGCCACGGCATAGGAATAGCCGGTATAGTGTTTGGTGTTTGGTGAGTGGTGAGTGGTGGGTGGTGTTTGGTGGGTGGTATAAGGGGTAAAAGAGGGACTGCCAGATGATTCGCGCAGGAGCAGTTTGCCACTCTTATCCTCTACCCACACTTGTCCCGTCGTGCGGAGCACATAGGCGGTCATACCGGCGGTGCATAGGGAAACGGTGTCGCCGGTATAGTTTATAGTTGAAAGTTTATAGTTTAAAGAAGTTTGAGAGTTTAATGTTATTAAGCTCTTACGGTCGCGGAGACGGGGTTCAGCAGTGGAGGTGACACGAATGATATGGTCATCCACCGCTTGTAGGCGAACAATCTTAGGACCATTATCCGTGAGGTTAGTAACATGAACGACTACTTCGTTCTTATGGCACGAGACGAGCGCGCAGAGGGCGATAATGACGATTGAAGATTGAAGGTTGACGATTGAAGATTGAACGCCCGATGGGCTGTTGAAGATTTTCATAAATGATTTGAGTTAGTAGGTGAGGCGATAAACGACTATGTCGTGGGCATGGATAGTGACTTTGCGCGTTTTGTCAGAGGAAGCCTCTTCTTTGCCCGCCCATATATTATACACCTTATACGTATGAGATGCCGTTTGGAAAGTCAGTCGGGTGAGGTTGTCAAACATATGGAAGTCGGCAAAATTGAGTATGATAGTACGCGGGGTGAGGGTACGATTAAGAATACAGAATGCCCAGTCACCTGATTGTAGCGGTTTGAGCCAGTACTCAAGTCCCGATTCGGTGCGATACCGCAGTCCCTGTACTCCCAGCGGATCTTGGTCAATGGCAATCATATCTTTATTCATCACAATAGCTTGGGTAGCAGCGGACATCGAACGGATATCATTACCGAGGATAAGCGGAGCCGCCATCATACACCACATAGAGAAATGTGCCCTGTCCTCGCTCTCGGTCATACCGTTTCCGACCTCCATCATATCGGGGTCGTTCCAATGATTAGGTCCAGCAAAGGAGCGCAGTTTCTCGTTCTTGTCCATGATCTGGAGCACACCGAGTGATTTCCATCCGCCATGGTCAAGTTCGCAGTCGAAACAGCAGTTGACATCACCTGTTGTACGCCAGAGGTGACCTATATTCTCTGCCCAACTATACGCGTAGGTATCGCCCCATTCGCAGAGAGAGAAAACTATATCACGGCCGGAAGCACGGAGGGCTTTAGCCATGAGTGAGTAAGCTCCTTTAGAATTGACATTCTCCGTATTGCACCAGTCATACTTGAGGTAGTCGATACCCCAACGGGCATACTGGAGTGCGTCTTGATACTCATGTCCCAAACTGCCGGGTTTGCCTCCGCAGGTAGCAGAACCGGCATCGGAGTAAAGACCTATTTTGAGTCCTTTGCTATGCACATAGTCCGCGAGGGCTTTCATACCGGATGGAAAACGGACAGGGTCGGGTTGAATGAATCCATCGGTATCGCGTTCGCCGTGCCAGCAGTCGTCGAGGTTGACATAGGTATAACCGGCATCCTTCAGTCCGGAAGCGACCATCTGGTCGGCAATGGTCTTGATGAGTTCTTCGTTAATGTCACACGCAAAAGTGTTCCACGACGACCACCCCATAGGAGGAGTCGGGCAGAGGAGCGGTTTTGCAGGTATGTCCTCAGAGAAGATAATCGGTTGGGGCTGTTGGGCACGGAGAGGAGATAATGATAACACGCAGAGGGCGATGATGAAGATTGAAGATTGAAGATTGACGATTAACGATTGAACGCCCGATGGGCTGTTGAAGATTTTCATAATTATTGAAATAAGTTGTTCAGTTTATGGTAGCGGGCTTCGAGGGCGGAGTCGGCTTTGAGATAAGGTTCGTAGTCGAGAATCATCGTTTCACCCTCTGCGGTGAGCGGTAGCCACTCTTCCACCTGCTTGCCGTTAATCACCATCGTGTCACGGTATTGTTCGCCATTAGGATTGCCGCAGCGAATAAAATTAACGGTGTAGTAAGAGAAGAGTTTAGACAGTTGGTGGTCACGCTCCTTCCAATTATAGAACGTGTTTTGGTGCAAGTTTGCCAATGAGTACTCGATATCCGCCGAGTGGCAGGCTCCGGCAAGGGAGTCGTACGGCTGACCATCCAATGGGCGGTCGGGCATGAACTTATAACGATAGACGGTATGACCCGTTTGACGGTGGATGTCGCACCAGCACCAAGTGCAATTACCGGTAAAGAGGTCAGAGCACATATCTACCGATTTGCGGGTGAAGACATCGGCGTCGGTGTGAATATCATAGAGTTCAAAGATAGCCTCTATCTTGTCGTCCCACCACGGGAAAACGGAGTGACGCAACTTATCCAAAGTAGGTTGGGTTTTGATTTTCCAATGCGGATTATCCTCGTTGCGGTTCCACCCTGCCATCAGAGGGATGTGTGCCTGTTCGTTATTGGCATATATATTCTCGGGTTTATCGGTAAGGAAATAGCCGTCAATAGTGGGTTTGGGCATATCCGTCAGAGGCATTAGTTTTGCCAGTTCGTAGGCATCCATCGTCAGCAGTTCGTCAATGGTTTTGCCGACCTCTTGTGCGCGCTTCACTCCGAGTTGCTCTGCCTCTTCCAGCGTGCGGTAGTAATTAGGAATAAGCACAGCTCCGCTGGAACCGATACCGCCTGCCAACAGGTTCTTGGATAAGGGTGAGCACATCTGCATAGACACCGAGAACGAGCCTGCCGATTCGCCTGAGATAGTGATACGTTGAGGGTCTCCGCCGAAGGCGGCGATATTATCGTACACCCATTGAATAGCCTGTGCCTGGTCGGTCAGTCCTTGGTTACCGGACGAGTGCGCTGCCGAGCGGGCAGTGAGTTCAGGGTGAGCGAAGAAACCGAAGATATTCTCACGATAATTGGCAGTAATCATAATGATACCCTGTTCGGCAAGTGCTTTACCGTCGTAACGCGTTTCGCTGCCGCTACCGGTTATCAGACCGCCGCCATTGAAATAGACGAGAACGGGCAGTTTGGTTTTGTTCGTTTGGGGTGCCCAGATATTGAGGTACAAGCAGTCTTCGGATTGCTGTCTGCCACGATAGTGCATATCCCATGCCACATAAGGAACGATAGCGTCATCACCGAAGTGAGTGGCTTGCAGAATAGTATCATAGGGCAGTGGTGGCAATGCCTCGCGCCAACGCAGTTCGCCGACAGGGGCTTGAGCATAAGGAACGCCTAAGAAAATACGGATATTGTCCTCCATAAATCCCTGCACCTTACCATAACGGGTGGTAACGAGAGTGGGGTCAGAGGGTTGACAAGAAGCGAGAACAAGAGCGAAGAATACAAGGGCACTGTTCACAATGCGCGATGCAAAATGTTGGAAATGATTGTGTTTCATTGTTTTTGTAAGTTATGTTGGTGAATAATATTTAGGGTGGTGGTGTCGGTAGGAAGAACGGCGTTCAGTCCTTGCGGTTCTTGAGGCGGGTCTTGTTTCCAGCACCAGAAATTAGCACCTATCAGATGAGGCACAGACGAAAGACTTTGGAAGACGAGTTGGTACATCTCGTCGCGTTGGGTGGTGGGTGTGTTCGGTTCCAATGAACCATTATCGCGAGGGAAACCAAACTCCTCAATGACGAAGGGTTTGTTGATACGCGCTGCGATGTCTTCGTGCCATTGTATATAGGATTTGACATTGGCTTTCCAGTCGATACCGTCCTTTAACCAACCCCAGTTATAAGGCCATATATGGCAGGTCATATAGTCTATCTCGGGTATCTCATGAACACGGCGGCACAGAACCGAATCTTCGTTGCAGCCCCATATGCCCTCCGAACCGGTAGTGACTTGGTGGTTGGGGTCAAGTTGCTTAATGAGTTTGGCCTCATGGTCAATGAAGTTCACCAACACATCAGGGTTCTGTCCGAAAGCGCGAGGTTCGTTGGCAATCTCCCAAGCATAAATCGAGCGATAGTGTTTATAGCGATTGACGGTTTGGGTGACATAGTCGTCAAAGAGGGACACCGCCTTCGGGTTACTGAGGAACCGACCGGCATGCTCCATATAGTATTGATACCCTACTTCTGCCGGCAAAAGAGGTTTCTCCCCTGTCGCTTGACTGTAGTATTGCTCATAGCCGGTGGACCACTCCCACGCGTTCGTGAGGAAAAGCACGGCTTGCATGTTGCGTTTCTCCAATTCGGAGAGCAGAGGACAGAGGTCCTCTCCGTCGGTCGCTTTCACGCGAACATTATTCACTCCGATAGCCTGAAGGGCATCTAATTGGGTGATGTCACCATTCCACAGATTAGCCCCCACAAAAGTGGACTCTGTAACGGGGCGGTTCGCACATTGGCAGGACGTAAGAATGCCGATAGCCGTAAAGAGAACGGCTAAAATCAATACTTTCTTCATTGTTTATCAGTTCTAAAGGGAACAATGGGTAAATAACGCATATTGGCAAGGTTGCCTATTTGGAAATTGCGGAAGCAATAGCGAACGGCAGCGGGATGTTCTACCCCCTCTGCCGAGAAACGCAAAGCGTGCGGTATATCTTGAATACCCTCAATAATAGCGGGGTGCGAGTTGCCGTTGGCGTCGATGACCTCAAAGCCTTTATAATCATGCCAGCGCGAGAAACCGTCTGAACAGTTGGTGAAATAAACATCGATATGATTATCCTTCGCTTCATGATGTTCATAGCGCGGAGCGTCTGCATAAACGGTTTTGAAACCATAGTCGTGATTAAGGGCAAGATAAGCGAGGCGTTCACCTACCGCTTTTTTCTGTGCGGGGTGCACATTATCTATCTCGTACTCATACACAAGGTCGTTGGTGCTCACGCCCTTGCAGTAAGGAACGCGGTCTTCCAACGCCCATTGTGATTCGCGCAGTTCGGCAGCCCAAGTAGCTTGTGCGTCGCCATGACGGAAGGGTGCAATCTCTACGAAATAGAACGGCATCTTGTCGTTGTTCCATAGTCCGCGAACGTAACGCACGAGGGTTTCCATTCGATCCGTATAGGTGTCTGCGTGTCCTACATTAGAGCAACCTTGATACCACAACCAACCCTTGACCGTGTAATAATGGCAGGGCCAGAGCATACCATCGTGCATAATGAGCGGACTCATATAGAGTTGTTTGTCTGCAATCTCTTTCATAGCCTTGTCAGAGAGGTCCACATCAGGATAAGTATTGAGGATTTCGCGAGGCAACCAACCCTCTACGCGGCTACCGCCCCAAGAGCAATTGATGATACCGACAGGGATGTCAAGCGTTTGTTGTAATAGTTGAGCAAAGAAATACGCCGTAGCACCAAAACGGGGAGCATTGAAGGCGTTGCACTCGTACCAGCCGCCCGACACATTCTCTTGAGGAGTAGTAGCCGGAATATGGTCAATAACGGCATAACGAATCTTACCGGCATAGTTGCCTGCGGTGGCAATCTCTTTATTCGCACCTTCGGTAGGACATTGCCAGAAACCCATTAGGGGCATTTCCATATTACTTTGTCCGCTACCAAACCATACCTCACCGATAAGCACGTGATTGACTTGCACGGGTTCGGGATTGTAATAAGCGCGTTTTGTCGGTGTCTCAACAAAAGTGAGCGTGTGCTCCGTATAAGAAGCGGCGGGCGTAGGAATCTGGACAAACCATTTGCCATCTTTACCTACGGTTGTTTCTACTTGTTCGCCCCAAGTGGCATAAACAGAAACGGTGTTACCGGGCGTAGCCGTACCCCATAGGTTAACGTTACTTTGTTGTTGCAACAACATATTGTCACAAATGAGCGACGGCAATTGAACAGCCATCATGGTGGACAAAGGACAAAGGACAAAGGACAAAAGACAAAGAACAAAGAAAATTTTAATGTGTTTCATAAGATAATAAATTAGGAGTTATAAGATATGAGTTGTAAACATAAACGTGAATTATGATAGGGGCATTTCCAAAAGCCGGCCTTATCGGATTGAATGCCCGATGGGCTATTGAAGATTGAAGATTGAAGATTGGGATACTCCCACCACTCGCCGTGTTCGTGGTCAATGAAGTATTGCTGCGTAGCCTCCCAACAGCGTTGAGCAATAAGTTTATGCTCCTCACCGCCAAAGCGGAGGTAGATATTCATAAAACCAATGATTGTTTCGCACTGCTCCCACCATGTGCCTTCCATCAACCCGTTCGGTTGCAAACCCTCTTTGGCGGCGGAGGCCACTTTTTGGACGAGTTCGTCTTCGTTCACACCTATAACCTCACAAGCCTCGTCCAAAAGCCATGAGAACTCGATGTCGTGACCGCATGAGTGGGCGTTATTCATCGGTTTCCAGTCGTAATCAAAGAACAGACCGAGGTGGCCGGAAGGTTGAACGATATGATTCTTAAAGACCGCTATCATCCTGATAATCGACTGACGCAGCTCCTCCGTCGGCCACACACAATAGAGGTTTGTATAAGGTTCTAAGATATGTAAATGCGTGTTTTGCGACTTAGGCGCATTAACGTCCTTCTCGCTCAAGCGGAAATCGCTAATTGGACTGCCGTCACGTTGGGTGGCTTCGACATAGCCGCCTTTTTGGTTATCCCACGCGTGCGTTTCGATATAATGATAGAGGTCAATGGCTGTCTGTAACACAGAGGTATCGCCCGTTGCGCGGATATACTCGGTTAAACCGTAGATAATGAAACCAAGGGCATAGAACTGTTTGCGGTCGTTGACGGGATTGCCTAAATAGTCGAGTTCCCAATAAACGCCCCCATACTGCTTGTCTATGAAATGCTTTAAGATATAGTTCTTGGCATTCACCGCAGCCTCCAAATACTCTTTATTGCCTAACGTTCGATAAGCGGCAGAGAACGTCCACAAAATACGCCCATAGAGGATAGCCCCCTTATTGGCATTTCGCACCACGGTCTCGTCCGCGAGCACTTGCCCGTAGAATCCGCCGTGTTCCTTATCTTGCAACCTTAGCCAATAAGGTAAGATATTCGTCGTTAATATATCTCTAAACTCTAAACTCTCCACTCTAAACTATTTTTTAATCGGGAACCGATACACTAACCAAGCCATAATCAAGGCTATTCCTGCAGGAATGAGCGAGAACAGACACCAAATCATCGTCTTTACTGCCGGTTCGTTCGTGATCGTTACAATCGTTTCGCCCGTAACCATATCTTGCGAGGACACTAAACCTGCCCAACCAAGGAGAGCGGCAATAAGCGAACCCGAGATAGCGCCACCTAATTTTTGGGCCATCGTGCCCGAAGAGAAGATCAGTCCCGTAGAAGATGTTCCGAATCTCTCTGTTGCATAGTCAGCCACGTCAGCATACATCGACCATAGTAGCGGCGAATAGAGACCCACACCCACGGAGGTCAGGATAACCATCAGAATCATAAGCCACATATAGGCAGGATTCATCGGGATAAAGAAGAATGCCACGGACGTGACGGCACAGATGAGAGCCGCTATTATAAACGCCTTTTTCTTGCTGCCCACCCACTTGGTGAAGGCAGGAGATATGCCTCCGAAAATCATACATGTTACCTCACCTATCGCCATAAAGACGGTGAAGTTAATAATAATCGTGGGATCAATAGTCCAATTACCAATCTGTATCGTTCCTATCCAATCTGCTAATCCGGTAAAGAGCACATCGCCTCCTAAGCAATAGGTGAACAAATAAGCGGCAACGGCATAACGGAAACCATTAAAGAAATTGGTGCAAATACCCGTTGCGGTAAGGTAAAGCCATGGTTTATTCTCCAATAGATCCACAAACTGCTTGAAGTCGTATTTCTCCGCACGTTTGGGTTTAACTCTCTCCTTTGTCAGCAAACCGCAGAGCAGCGTCATTAATGCTGCCAAGCCACCAAAGATGATACCGATAACGGCATACTGATGAGCCTCTGTGCCACCTATCCACTTTTGTACATAAGGGAAAATGAGTAGGGTGATGAAACCCATCAAATAAGCACCTACCATACGATAAGACGAGAACTGGTTCTTCTCGTTATCGTCTTCGGTCATCACGCCAAGAAGCGAACCGTAAGGCACATTAACTGCCGTGTAGGCCGCCATCATAAGCAGGTAGAACGTATAAGCATAAATGCGTTTGCCTACGGGTCCCAAATCGGGGGTAAAGAGCAGGAGCGCAAAAATCAGTCCGTAAGGAATAGCGCCAAAGATAAGCCACGGACGATACGTACCCCATTTGGACTGCGTTCTATCGGCAAGCGAACCCATGATTGGATCCGTCACCACATCAAACAGACGCGCTAATAACATAAGGATAGCCGCATCCGCAAAACTAAGTCCGAAGATATTAGTGAAGAACAAAGGAAATACCGTGGACATAATCTTCCACGTGATACCGCCCGCAGCGGCATCGCCCATAGCATAAGCAAGTTTTTCTTTAATATTAGCCATAATATTTAGGAATAAGGAATAAGGAATAAGGACAAAGGAATAAGGAATAAGGAATTATAAATCTCTTAGGAACAATGTCCTTGGATTATTATATAGTTTGATAAAGTCTTTTTCTGTTTTGAGCCCTTTGGCTGCACCGAAATGCTCTCTATGCCAATTGCGCCAAGGCAGGAAATAGCACACCTCTTTGCCCTCGGTAAGCGGCAAGAAGACGCGTGTCCACCAGTCGGCTACGGGCGAATTCTGAATACCGCACTCACTAATGGTGAAGAGCATATTATGCTCCTGTGCATAAGCATACAGGAAATCAATGTCCGCCGTTGATTGCTTAACAAAGTCTTTTTCCGTTCCCCACTGATACGTATCGTATCCTAAGATATCAACGCGTCCTTGTTTAGGGAAGCGGCTCTCCAAATACTCCGTTGTGAAGTTGCCGTCCAAGTTCGGAGAGCAGCACCAAACGATATTCGTTGGCATACGCTCGTTCATATAGTCTTGGAACATATTCCACAAAGCCAGCCACTGTTCGTTGGTGCAGTTCTTCCAACCCCACCAGAACCACGAACCGTTATACTCGTGCCACGGACGAAGGATAAAGGGAATAGGTTCCCTCTTATCATCTACCAATGTCTCCAAGAAAGTAGCCACGCTATTCATCCAATCAACAAATAGGTCGTGTTGTTCGCCTCCGGGGAGGATATTAAGAACCGTCGTCGGGTCACTTACATCCCAAGCATTACTGCCTGTTCGCGGATTACGCGGGTGCCATGAGAAAGTGATAACACCACCGTTTTGAACATGCTTAATCGCCTCCTCGCGCATCCACTCAAAGGGGACGCTATCCAAGTTCTTATCGTGTCCTTCTTCCAATCCGCCAAGGTCAAAACCCATCACGCCGGGGTAGTCGCCTACTAACTCATAAGTATCCGAACGCCCTTTTTCCCATTGCCATGTCGTGCCGTAGAAGGGGTCGTCCTGGTGACCGAACATAATACCACGACGGGAGAGAAAACGCAAGCGATGGATAAGGGTCTGTGCAGGCGTGCTGTGTTCTTTATCCAAACCTGCCATAAGAGGAATCAAGGTTGCATTCCAGTTAATGGCTATCTCGTTGCAAGCGTAAGCCTCCGTAATGTCGGCATAACATTTGGCGCGCTCAACATTAAAATAGTTGCACCCGTCCTGTTTGAGCGGATTAGGACCTCCTACTAACCACCCCGGAATAGGTGCTTCTATATCGTCGGAAGCACTCAGGCGGTGATGCGGGTGCATGACCTGTTTCTCACCAAATCCGGTGATAAAACAATAACCTGTTGGATTATTACCCATCAGCCAATCGGCAGCCTGCTCGGCACTATGTAAGTATTTCTCTTCACCGGTGAGGCGATAAGCCAAGAGCATAGCGGCACCCTTACCTGCACAGGCCTCACCGTTGCAACCCCAATAAAAATCTTTCAGTCCGTGCCCGTATTCGAGGGGACAAGACCGAATATAATCTAAGAAGAGGTCTTGGTATTCGTTTATGCGCTCGTACATAGCTATGCCTGCTACGTTAGCCCAAGAAGGTAATGTGAAAGAGGTCGGTTCATATAGATGTATCGCCTCCTCAAACTGTTTGTCTCCGGTAGCAAGCCAAAGTTCGGTAGCAGCCCAGAAAAACTCGTCAGAACAATGATTGTCACCATAGCCTCCCGTTTTGATTTCGGGTTCAAACCGCTTGGCCATACCGGCTTGGTCGTAATACGTATCGGGGTGAGCAACAGCCCAATCCCAGGCGCTACGTGCTTGCTCAAGAGCGGTAGCGCAGAAGTTCCTATATTCGGGGAAGGGAGCATATACGCGAGCAGCCATCGCCATCGTTGCGGCAAAATCAAGGGTGGCAGGAGTGGCTTTCATCACGACATAACGCGTCTGTTGGCACTCGGTGGGTTTAATAAAATCCTCAAACATCGGAGTGGAGAGTTTATGATAAACACCGCCGTCCTCGTCCTGCATCGTTTGCATCCATTTAAGGTTGAACATCACCTCTTCGAGTAGGTCGGGCACAGAAGTTCCGCTCTCAGGGATATTGACATTAAGCCCCTGATAATACTCGGGCTGCCACTGGTATGCCGTCATCATCATACCCACCGTATAGGCGGAATTAACGATATACTTACCATAATCGCCGGCATCGTACCAACCATAAGGACAAGAGATAATAGTCCCTGCCGGGCGTGAGTCAGTAGCGGCGGAAGGGTGAACCAGTACCTGTGTGTCAAGGTGACCTGCCTCACGGGCATAAACACCGGCATAGGGTTCTTCTATGGCTACACCCGAACGCTGATAGTAGTACGCCTTAATAGCAGCCGTCGCTACATCGCGGTAGGGATAATCAGTGTTCACTGAATTCACTGTCGATTTGCCGCAAGCGGCGAAAACCATTGCCGCAAGAATGTAAGTTAATTTTTTCATGGTATTATTTTGGTTGGTCTATAACGTTACTTCTATTCTTTGTTTTCCCGGTTGATAAGCCACTACCGTCGGTTGATCGGCTTTCTGCTTGTGGTGGGGGTTCCTGACCACTATCTCGTACTCTGCCTCGCGCCACTTGCGCTTTACCGCGAAACCTTCCATATCTGCCGGCAAACACGGGTCGATAATCATTTCGTTGAACCCGGGCTGAATACCAAGTATGTACTGCGATACGGTTAACCAGTTCCAAGCAGCGGTGCCGGTCAACCACGAGTTCTTACCCTCACCCGGTTTAGCGGCGTCCTTACCGGCTACCATCTGACAATAAACATACGGCTCTATCTTATGCAAGTCTTGGTTCTGTATCCACGCCGGAGCAATCTTTGTGTAATGCTCCCAAGCGTCGTTACCGCGACCGGCTTTGGCCTCACCGATAATCACCCATGGGTTATTATGGCAGAAAATACCGGCATTCTCCTTGTAACCTGCCGGATAAGAGGATATCTCACCCATCTCAACATGATAGGTGGTGAAAGCCGGGTGATTGAGCACCATGCCGTGAGGAGTATCAAGGTAGCGTTTGCAACTATCCAACGCCTTTTCTACCATTCCCTCCTCTTTTCCGATCTCTGCCATCGTGCAGAAACCTTGTGACTCAATAAAGATCTTACCTTCCTCGTTCTCGTTGGAACCAATCTTATTGCCAAAGAAATCGTACGCACGGAGGTACCACTCGCCGTCCCAACCGTAGGTTTTGACGGCTTCTATCATCTTGTCTATCTTCTTCTGTGCCCAAGCCGCTTCCGCTTTCCACTTTTGTGCCAGTCCTTCGTCCTTTGTCCTTACTCCTTGTTCCAATAACGTAACGTAGTCTCGTCCGCAGAAGACGAACAGTCCGGCAATCATCAGCGATTGAGCCTTACTGCCCTCCGTCCTATTCTCCGTTGTTTGGAAACTCTCGTTCGGATCCCAACTGAAGCAATTGAGGTTAAGACAGTCGTTCCAGTCGGCACGACCGATAAGGGGTAGGTTCTGTGGACCAAGATTATTGACCACATGCCCGAAACTAACGCGCAAGTGCTCAAACAGACTCACTTCCGTTCCGGGTTGGTTATCAAACGGAACCATTTCGTCTAAGATACTATAATCGCCTGTCTCTTTGATATACGCCACCGTACCGAAAATCAACCACATCGGGTCATCATTGAACCCGCCGCCGATGTCGTTATTACCGCGTTTAGAAAGCGGTTGGTATTGGTGATAGCACCCTCCGTCGGGGAACTGAGTAGAAGCAATATCAATAATACGTTCGCGGGCGCGCTCGGGTATTTGATGAACGAAACCGACAAGGTCTTGGTTGCTATCACGGAAGCCCATGCCTCGACCTATACCGCTTTCAAAGAAAGAAGCCGAACGGCTGAAGCAGAACGTAATCATGCACTGATATTGGTTCCATATATTAACCATTCGGTTCAGACGCTCATCCTTGCTCTCTACTTGATATGTCCCAAGGAGCGAATTCCACAACGCTTGCAGTTCGGCAAAAGCCTTATCCACCGCTTCCACCGTGGAGAATCGGGCAATCATTTCGTGCGCTTTCTTTTTGTTAACCAGCGTCACGTCACTATCCTGCGAAGAGATCAGTTCGCCCTTGCGTTTACGCTCTATATCGGCTTGGCAGAACTTATTGTCCTGTTCGTTCTCTACATAACCAAGCAGGAAAATGAGGTCTTGACTCTCACCCGGAGCCAGCGTTATCTCCACATAATGAGACGCTATCGGACTCCACCCATGAGCCACCGACATAGCCGGCTTACCGTTCATCACGCATTGCGGATTACTAAAATCGTTGTATAAACCTATGAACGATTCGCGGTCGGTATCCCAGCCATCAGCCTTACGATTAGCAAGCGCATAAAAAGCATAGTGGTTTCTCCTCTCCTTATACTCCGTCTTGTGATAAATCGTTGTAAATAGTCCTTGCTCCTTTGTCCTTGTTCCTTGTTCCACTTCCACCTCCCCCGTGCTCCAGTTTCGTTGGAAATTCTCCATATCGGTTGAGGCGTTCCAGAGGCACCATTCAGCCAAGCTGAAAAGCTTTAGGTGTTTGGTGTCTTGTGTTTGGTTGATGAGGGTTATTTTATGTACTTCCGCCCAGGTGTGGAGGGGCACAAAGCATAGTTCAGACACCTCAACACCGTTCTTTGCGCCTGTGATTCGGGTGTAGTTTAGACCATGACGGCACTCGTATTTATCGAGTTCTGTCTTACACGGTTTCCAACCCGGATTCCAAACCGTATCGCCGTCTTTGATATAGAAATAGCGACCACCGGCATCCATCGGCACACCGTTATAGCGATAGCGCGTGATACGGCGGAACTTAGCGTCCTTGCAGAAACTGTAACCACCGGCGGCATTGGAAATAAGGCCGAAGAAATCCTCGTTCCCCAAGTAGTTAATCCACGGGAACGGTGTTGCAGGGTTAGTTATCACATACTCCCTGTTCTTATCGTCAAAATATCCGTAGGTCATTTCGGTGCGTTGTTATAAATAGATTCAAGGGTATAGGCGGCATTGTCGCTGGTAGCAGCTTTGACCATCGTAGCTATCAGTTCCGGAGTATTCAGTGCTCCCGTCGTATGATTGACATACCAGAAGCACTCGCCTCCACCGCTACTGCCTTGACTGTTGTTGTTATTATCCCACAGCATGACCGGAATACCGGCAAAATACGATGCACGGCATAGATACTCCATAAAGTAGGTGCGATAGACCTCATCGGCGGCATTAGCGCGTGTCTCGCAACCGAACTCACCCACATAGATGGGGATGTTCTTATCAATAAATTCTTTTTTGAGTTTGTCAAAGAAGTTTCTCACATCCGCTTCTCCGTTCTTGGCTGCCCCCGATTCGGTAGCCGTGTGACCCCACTGCTGAACCGAACCCTCGGTGCAGAACTCAAACGGAGCATACGTATGAACGGCAACCATAATCTTATTGGCAGGGTCTTCCGGCAGATTGAGTACGTGCTTAGGACCAACCGTAAAGATGTCCGAAGCGCAGAAGGATGGAACGCCAATCCAACGGTCAGCATTATTGCCACCCGTACCACGAATCACATCCACCGCTATCTGATTCCACCTCTCCATGAGTTGGCATAAACCGTTGTAGTTTAGACTTCCCCAGCCCCAGTTATCATCGTGTATCTCGTTGAAGGTCTCGAACATCAGTTTATCATTATCGTAGTCCTTGAAAGTAACCGCAATCTGTTGCCACGTGGCTCTGATACGCTCCTCTATCGAGTCGCGGAGGGCAGTGTTTCCCAAGGCATGTACCGCATCTTGCCAATACTCGTCGTGGTGGGTGTTAATCAGCACGAACAAACCGGCTTCCGTTGCCCAATCTACGTTTTGTTTCACTTCTGCCATGAAGTTATCCGCAATAGCATAGTTCTCTCTTACTTGCCAATTACCCCATGTCACGGGCATACGGAGCGTTTTGATTCCGGCTTCAACCAAACTCGTGTAAAGGGCTTGTGTCGGTTTAGCACCGTCCCAATAGCCCCATTCGATACCCTTTGAACCATTGTACTCAAACTGCTCGTTGTAACTGTCAAAGTGGTTACCGAGGTTCCAACCAAAACCTAATTTCTCTACGAGGGTTTGAGCCGTGATGCCCGGATCAACAGGGCGGCTGCTCTCTTTGGTATTGAAGTGCAACTTAAACTCTGGATTGATACGAGTAGAATCTTTGTATAACTGAACAGCACCCTCGGGAATGATAAGTTCATAATCTTTCTCTGCCTCTAAAGCCAAAGCAATCTCGATTCCCGTCCAAGCACCATTCATCTTCGGTGTTACCGCAGCGCCGTTTAGGGTTACGGGAAGATTACTCAGTTTGATCATACCGCCGTTACCGAACATAATCGTAACGGACGTAGTGCGGAGGACATCTACAAAAGCGCCTTCCGTAATGGAGCAACTCGAAATAGCGAGAGATGTCTCTCGTTGACGGGGTTGCGGATCGGGTTCGTTTTCTTTACAAGCCGTCATCCCTAAGGTAAGGGAAAGCAATAGGGCAAAAGCCATCAAATAGTGTTTCATAACTTTACATTTATAATTCATAATTAGTACTATTGCGTTATTTTTTATTCCTTGTTTTTGTTCGGTCTTTTCTGCCGGCATTGTATGTCGGCTCTTTCGGTGTCTTTCATCCGCGGCTCGCAACCGCGGTTTTTTGTTCTTTTGTCCCCGCATTGTATGCGGCGTTCAATAGTCATCCTCCCATTTTGGTACAAAATTACAAAATCTTTTGCATATATGCAAATATAATGCATTATTGCAAAAGATTTGGATAAATTAGTACCACCTCCACCTCCCTTTGGTGACTAATGTCGGTGGCTCTACAAAAAACAGGGGAGGTCTTGCGACTTCCCCTGAATTTGTATAGTTTCAATACGAATTAGAGCTCTATTCCGAGAACGCTGAAGTTCTTCTCGCCCCTGCGGATAATCACTTGTCCATTGTGGAGGAACTTATTGACATTCTCATTTGCTTTTGTGTCAAATAAAGTGGTCGGAGAGGAATTCGTGATAGAGAATACCCATGCCTCATCGGTCAGCGCAGTAGCAGCGGCGTAGTTGTCGCCTTCGGCTACATCTATCAAAACGGTATAGTCACCGGCATAGATAGGAGTTGCCTCTACACCATTTTGTTGGTACTTAACGGTAATTTCGCCGCAACCGGTCAACTTACCATCTTGGTCGTTGAAGACAACGGTTGCCTCTTTTGGGTTGCCGTCGTAAATTAGGTTGGCGGGAGCAGTATAGATAAAGTCTTTTGCAGTCAAGGTACCTTTCTCGGCAGGAGCTGTACCGAAAACGGCGAGGATATTGCCGTCGGACATACTGTATGTCTTGTTGGGGAAGACAGGATTGCCTGCGTCGTTGATAGTGACTACAATCGAGTTTTGTTCCCCAAATCGGAACCAGTCCGTCTTGCTGCCTTGTGTGGCACTGACGGCATCTATCTCATCCGCTTGCACGGCAGCAAAGCCGCACAGAGCGAGGAATAATACAAATAGTTTTCTCATTGCTGTTTACGATTTAGAGGTGATTATT
>JAZLMS010000004.1:0-7530 GCA_045598805.1 Paludibacteraceae bacterium
GCCGAATAATAAACACTAATATGAAATATTTGATTGTCGGGCTCGGCAATATCGGCGACGAGTACCGTAACACCCGACACAACATAGGATTTCGCATGTTGGACGCTTTTGCCGAAGCGTCCAACATTGCTTTTGAGGACAGGCGTTACGGCTTTGTCGGAAAGGGTCGTGTCAAGAACGCCGAACTGGTCTTACTCAAGCCCTCTACTTTCATGAACCTCAGCGGCAACGCTGTTCGCTACTGGATGAACGAGGAGAAGGTTCCGCTTGAGAACATCTTCGTGCTCGTAGATGACCTCAACCTACCCTTTGGCACCATCCGTATTCGCAAGCAGGGCAGTAACGGAGGACACAACGGCTTAGGCCATATCCAATCGGTTCTCAACACCCCCAACTACGCGCGCCTGCGCTTTGGTATAGGAAACGACTACTCCCGCGGAGCACAGATTAACTTCGTTCTTGGTGACTGGACCGAGGAGGAAGAGAAGATTATCCAAGAGAAACTCAAAACCGTTTGTGAAATCATCCCCTCTTTCTGCCTGCAAGGGATTGACAAGACGATGAACCGATTTAATCAGTTGAAAGTTTAGAGATGATGGAGGAAAGGATAGATAAATATCTCTTTGCGATGCGGATTTATAAGACCCGCAGTATTGCCACGGAAGCTTGTAAGAAAGGGCGCGTGACCATGAACGGTCAAGAACTCAAGCCCTCTCGCACGATTACTATCGGCAATAAGTTCTGCGTGCGCAAGGGTCCTATCACCTACACTTTTGAGGTTTTGCGCCTGAGCGAAAACCGCCTTGGAGCCAAATTAGTGCCCGACTATATGCGAGACATCACGACTAAGGACCAACTCGAACTCCTCGAACTGGCTCGTTTAGCCGGTCAGTCGGGGCGCGACCGCGGAACGGGTCGCCCCACCAAGAAGGACCGCCGCGAGATAGAACAATTCATCTCCGCCGACTACCTTGACGAACTCGATGAACTATACGATTTAGATGAACTTGACTAACGAGCCTTATTGGCCTATGAAGAAAAAGAAAGATAATATCGCTGAATACATCCTCTACCTCTGGCAGTTAGAGGACTACCTCCGTGCCTTCCCCGAGAACGCTATGGCTAATCCCGAGTTATCGGACATCATGGATATGATGCACCTCGAAGGTATTACGGAGTCCGGGCACTTGCAATTAGCCAAGAACGCCCTCTCTGAGTTAGAAGACCTGCACAACGAACTACTGGACACGGAGGCTCCCTATCGCGCTGTGATGATTCATTTGCAGCCCAGT
The DNA here is from genome assembly GCA_045598805.1 of Paludibacteraceae bacterium. GTDB lineage: Bacteria > Bacteroidota > Bacteroidia > Bacteroidales > Paludibacteraceae > Colicola. The sequence goes on from JAZLMS010000004.1 coordinate 1,293, forward strand.
CTAAATGTTTTCAAGTCGAAGACTGACAACCCCACCATGAGCGATGTGGAGGCGTGCCTCACGCTTCTCTATCAGGTCATGCTTCTTCGACTACAGGAGCAACCCATCTCCGAAGCCACCGAGGTCGTGGTCAAGGACGCCACCCAACTGCTGAGGTTCTTGAGCAAGACCTATGCTGATTCTGAAGATTGAAGATTGAAGATTAAAGAACGATATAGGAAGATTTTAGAGTGGTTTGAGGCGAACATGCCTCAGGCTCAAAGCGAACTCCAATACAGCAATCCCTTTGAGTTGCTCGTTGCCGTTATCCTCTCCGCTCAATGTACGGACAAGCGTGTAAATATGGTCACGCCGTCTCTCTTTGCTGCCTACCCCACTGCCGAAGCCATGGCACAAGCCTCTGCGGCGGACATCTTCTCTTTTATTCACTCCGTCAGTTACCCTAACGCCAAAGCCGAACATCTGGCGGCCATGGCGCGTCAGTTAGTGTCCGACTTCAACGGTCAAGTGCCCTGTGATGAGGAGCAACTCGTTTCTTTGCCGGGCGTGGGTCGCAAGACGGCTCATGTGGTGATGGCAGTCATTTGGGATAAGCCTACCATGGCAGTAGATACGCATATCTTCCGTATCTCCGAGCGATTGGGACTGGTAACGAACAGCAAAAACGTACTCCAAACGGAGCGTCAATTAACGAAGTTCATCCCCGCCGAACTAATCCCCAAGGCGCACCATTGGTTACTGCTACACGGTCGCTATGTCTGCACCGCCCGCAAACCGCATTGCGAGCGTTGCGGCATACGCGAATTCTGCCGTTTTTACATGTTGACACTTTCCTAAATTCGTTGACATCACTTTCTTGTCGTTAGTTCTTCTTCACTATCACGTAAATAATGACCGGAGCACCAACGAGGGCGGAAAGCGTCGAAATCGGTAACGGATAAACAAAGAGCGACGAGAGAAGGTCGCAAAGCAAAATAAGATTGGCACCCACAAGTGCACATGCGGGCAGAGTCCAATTATGATTGGTGGAACCTATCAATTTACGCGCTATATGCGGTACGGCAACGCCAATAAAAGCTATCGGTCCACAGAAAGCCGTTATACCTCCGGCAAGCAGTCCCGTGGCAACCACTATTCCACCACGCACGCGGTCAATATGTATTCCAAGCGAACGGGCGTAGTCTTCGCCTAAGATAAGTCCGTTAAGCGGTTTAACCAAGACCACACTCAGCACTAAACCAGCAAGCATAATCGGCAACAACACGCCCATCTCCCCCCATCCTACTCCACTAAGTGAACCTAATGTCCAAACGATAAAGAGTTTCAAACTGTCGGGGTCAGCGAAGTTCTGAATAACGCCTATAAGAGCACTGGCAAGCGAACCAACCATCAAACCGACAATAAGCAACGACACACTGCTCTTAACCTTACGCGAAAGAGCTAACATAAGCAGCAGAACCGCCGTGCTACCGATAATAGCAGCGAAGATAGTGGACGCAGGAGCAAGGACAAAGGACAAAGGACTGAGGAAAATCCCACTGAGCATCGTAAACAAAGCTACACCCAGACTGGCACCGGAAGAGACGCCAAGGATATACGGCCCGGCTAACGGGTTACGGAAAAGGGTCTGCATCATCAATCCACTAATAGATAGTGCCACTCCTGCCAAAACTGCCGTTATCGCCTTGGGCAGACGCAAATCAAGCACAATCTGTGATAGGAGCGAATCGCCTTCCAACACCCGATGAAGCGGAATCCACACACTACCACAACAAAGGTCGAGTACAAAAAGCCCGACCAAGGAGAAAGAGAGGATGCCCAATATAAACTTATGTTTCGACATACAAAAAGGCTCTATCTCCTTTCGTATATTACTGCACTCTCAATTCTGAAAAGAACTGAGGGCAATGAAAATCGGGATGTGGGAGGTCTATCGGACTCCAAGACACATAATGCGGTTGCTTGGTGTCGTCGGCGCACTTATAGAAATTAGCAAGGATCGAACTCGGCTTGCCCTTTCCGTTCGTAATCAACGACCACGGAATAGCAATAACCACAAACCATTCAAACAGGCCGTCTTTCTCAGCGAACGATTCCCTGCCTTCCGAGGCATAACGGTCAATGAGCGACATCTGCTCGGACGTGAACTCACGTACATTCTTATTACGTCCCTCCCGACGAGAAGCCACCATTGAACCAATACAGTTCGTTTCGAAATTCATGTACGCCTTATCCCCAGGTAATTGGCAGAAGAACTCCACACAACTATCGCACCACACCGGCATTTGGTCCTTGGACGACAAAGCGCGAAGTTGCTGCCCCCGAACATCATAACGGATATAGAGGGTGTCCATGGACGTAGCCAGATGAACCACCGTCTGAGGACATGCCGCAAAATCGCGAGGCCAGTTAACTTGGTCAATACGTAAGGGATGACCTTGATTAAGCAAGAACGGTGCTGCCACTTGGGCATTAGTACCTTGCAAACAAGCGAGGAAAGGGATAGTACTCATTAGTCGTTAGTTATTAGTCGTTAGGGTATCTAATTACAGATGTAACTTATATTCTTCCACTTGAGCAGAATAAGCAGACCTATACTGTGACGGAACGGGTTCTGCCGGAGGAGAAACCATCTTCAGCGGGTCAATAGGATTGCCGTTCTTCCAAACACGGAAATCAAGGTGAGGTCCGGTGCTGGAACCGGTAGAGCCAACATAACCAATCACTTCACCTTGTTTGACACGCTTACCTACTGTCAGCCCTTTGGCATAGCCCTTGAGGTGCAGGTAACCCGTGGTATAGGTACCGTTATGCTTAATCTTAATGGTATTGCCTCCCCCACCCTTATACTCTTTCATGGTCACTACCCCATCGCCTAAAGCGACAACGGGTGTTCCTGCCGGAGCGGCATAATCGACTCCCGTGTGCGGGCGTACGACCTTATAGATAGGGTGTTTACGCGCGTACGTGAAAGTAGAGGAAATGCGTTTGTAGTTCAAGGGCGCTTTGAGAAAAGCCTTGCGGAGGCTATTGCCTTTTCCGTCAAAGTAATTGGCTACATTACCCTGTTTGAAATAGTATGCCTCTTGCCACTCCTTGCCGTGATAGAAATTAGCGGCATGAATACGCCCTAAACCGATGCGAGTATCTTCAACGTAGTACTCATCAAAATAAACCGACACGGAGTCTCCCTTCTGAAGACCGAAGAAGTCTATCGTCCAAGCGTATATCTCACTCAGTTCGAGTGCCACCTCGGGACTGAGGTCATTATCTACCATAGCGTTCCAAAGGGACGTCTCTATGCCTACTTTGGCACTGCGAGCAATCGTATCTACAGGTTTGATTAGGTGCTCCACATAGAACGAGTCTTGCATATGAAAGACGTAAGACTCACGCACGGAAGGGATATAAACAAGGTGACAGAGATGTTGTCCCTCCTCGTCCGTTTGACAGAAAGTCAGGTATTGCTTGTCCGGACGAATAGAGCGGGTGTCAAACTCGCTGCGCTTGAGGGTTGTGAGAAAAACTTGTTGTTGGCGAGAGGCACCTGCCTTGGCAAAGATAGCCCCCATCGTTTGACCGCTACGCACATAGCCCGTATCAATGACGAACGAATCGATGGGCAGACCATAAGCGCACACCACCTCTTTGGGGGCGGGCGAGCCACAAGCAATCAAGATAAGGCCTAATAGCAAAGAGGTGACTATCGGCTTCATACTTTCTTGGGGAACTTACGGAACCAACCGCTCACTTTAAGACGAATAACACCTAAAAGGGCTTCCGAGAATATACCACCCGACATCTTACTGGTACCGAGGACGCGGTTAACAAAGACAATGGGGACTTCCTTGATGGTAAAGCCACACTTATAGGCGGTATATTTCATTTCTATTTGGAAGGCATAACCTTTGAAGCGAATCTTATCCAGTTCGAGGGTCTCGAGCACTTGGCGACGATAACCGACGAACCCAGCCGTGGTGTCGCAAATCTTAACACCTAAAACGATACGCACGTACTTAGACGCGAAATAACTCATCAGCACACGTCCCATCGGCCAATTAACAACGTTAACACCCGTGAGGTAACGACTACCGATAGCCACGTCAGCATCTTGTTTCTCCAAGGCTTCCGTGAGTTTGAGAAGGTCGTTGGGGTTATGACTAAAGTCTGCATCCATCTCAAAGATAAGGTCGTAGTCGTGCTCAATAGCCCACTTGAAACCCGCTATATAAGCCGTTCCTAAACCCAGTTTGCCCTGACGCTCCACAAGGAAGAGGCGCTCTGCATACGTATCTTTCATCAGTTTCTTGACAATCTTCGCCGTACCATCGGGCGAACCATCGTCAATAACAAGAACGTGAAAATCGACAGGAAGATTCATCACAGCCGTGATGATAGCTTCGATATTCTCCTTTTCGTTGTAAGTTGGAATAATGACTAATCGTTGCATATGATTTCATCAGTTAAATGATATACGGGACTGGGCTCAAGGCGGTCAAGCGGACGTAAGAAGACATCTTCTCCGGGCACAACACCAATCTCTAACAACGCCTCCGAAACCGTATCATACGCCACTTCGGGCGTATTATTCTCAGGACTGAGGTGACAGAGCCATATATTACGCAATCCCTCATGATAGACGCGTTGCAGCACCTCGCCACAGGTAGCATTACTCTGGTGCCCGACGGGCGAAAGGATACGCTGCTTGAGGTAAGTCGGATAAGGACCATTGAGAAGCATGTGCTCGTCGTGATTAGCCTCAATAACGAGGTGATTGGCGGTCTTCATGTACTCCTCCAACTCCTCCGAAGGCGAACCGCAGTCCGTCACAATCATAAAGCGTTGACCTAAGAAATCAACTACGTACGACAGACAATCCGTTGAGTCGTGACTAACTCCTAATGCCGTGAATTTAATGCCACCTATATCGAATTGGCGGTTCTTCTCTATATACCTACGAGAGGTACGCAGTTTCTCGCGCACACCGTAGTTACGATCAATACCCTCATGAATCTGGGGCGTAGTATAAATAGGCAGATGAACCTTCTCTCCGAGTGTACCTACGGCGCGTATATGGTCGGCGTGATCATGGGTGACGATGACTGCCATGATATTTTGGAAATCAAGATCCATCTCACGCAGATGGTGCTGAATAGTGCGTGCAGCGATGCCCGCGTCTATCAAGACTCCCCGGTAGCGCGTACCTATGTAGTAACTGTTGCCACTACTCCCGCTCGCAAAACTTCTAAACACCAAAGGTTCCATAATCTATTTTACGCCCAAATTAAATTCGGCTGCAAATATACAACAAAAATTTGGTATGAGCAAATATTTTTGCGTTTTTTAGGCAAAAAGATGTAATCTAACAACAAAAAGGACTAAAAAAATCTACAGGAGCTTGCTCATAGTAATTTATGGAGGACTTTTGGTTGGAGGGCATAGCCCTGCCTAAAAAACGCAATTCTTTGCTCATATTAATAAAGACGAGGCATGTACATTGGGGGGAATGCGAAGCAGGCGGCGTCCCAATATACAACTCATATTAATAAACGCGCGAACGTACATTGGGGGAATGCGAAGCAGGCGGCGTCCCAATATACACCACCAAAGCTTCGCAAGGCAGCTTGCCCAAGATAGTGTTTTTTTTGATATATGCAAATCTTTCTACGAATAAAACGACTTTTTGGCTGAAAAGTGCATTTTTATTTGCATATGTCAAGAAAATATTGTAATTTTGCAGCCGATATTGGATGAAACAACAAGAAAAACTTATTATTATGGCAAGACCAATTAAAGAAACTCCTACCCTTTATGGTGAGGACGCACGTCGTTTCGCATACGCTGTGGAACATCCAAAACAAGTATCGCAATCCGAAGTATTGCGTGCAAAAGAAGTGTATGATTCTATTATGCGTAACGCAGCATTTGCATTCTAACTTATGGAGTTATCGGATTTTGAGTTTGTAAAGCTTAGTAAAGAAACGGTGATTCCACCATTTCATTGCTCTGACGAAGATTTAACTAATTTTCTGTCGGATGACGCTAAGAATTACTTAGACGACCTAATGGCCGCCACTTATTTATTTGTTGATAGGAAGGAAAATAAAGTAGTTGCTTATTTCAGTTTGCTAAATGATAAAGTAGCTTATGATCCACGTAATAAGAGCATTTGGAATCGTTTGAATCGTATAGTTAGCAATCCTAAACGCCGAAAGAGTTATCCCTCTGAAAAGATTGG
>JAZLMS010000005.1:0-19816 GCA_045598805.1 Paludibacteraceae bacterium
ATAGGCTACGCAGGTCCTATGATGCTACGGGGGTGCTACGGGTACAGAGTCGGCGGATAGTCGGAGAGGGAAGAGGGCGGAGAGGCGGAAAGGCAAAGCCTCTCCGAGTTTAAAGTTTAAAGTTTAAAGTTTAAAGAAGCCGTCTAGTTTAGAAGTGAAAAGTTTAAAAGTAATAAGTTAGGCTCTCCATACAATGCGAGAAACGAGAAACGAGAAAAAAGAAAGGAGGCTATGGATGCCTCCCTGCCCAGCGGTCGGCAAACGCCTTACGCATGGCTTTCTGTTTTTGACTCGCCTTGGTGGGCTTTCTCTGTAAGATACACTTACCATTTAACATTCGCGCATAGACATCGTCTCGAGCGAATAAACTGCCACTAAATGTGGCATAGGGTTCTTTTAATGTTGCTATTGCCATAATGATTGTGATTTGTGATTGATAGAAATCTCTCACAGATTACACAGATGCGGCTGTGGGGAGCGAGAGATACAGCTGTGAGGGACGAGAGGGACGAGACTTTCCAAAAATATATACACGCATGCGCGCGATGGGACTTTTAAAAAACATCGTCCCTCTCGTCCCTGTTTTCCTCCACAGCATTCCGAGCCAAACTCTTCTTTTGGGTTAATAAATCTTGATTTTGATAAACAACAAAGCCCCTCTTTCCATTCGATTTTCTTTGGATAAATCCTTGTTTCTGCATAATAGAACTTAATTTTTGTAACTGAATCGGATTACGGATGTTGCCGCAACTTACCAACTGAGCACTAATCTCTGCGGCAGACATAAAGACAGCACCGGCGTCACCGGGTTGGGCAGGAGAGAAATAAACCGTCAATAGTTCTGCCTCGTTGCTGACCTTTTGGAACGACTCAACATGAGTTTCCTCAAGGAAAATGAAGATAACGAGTTGTTTATTTTATAGGATTTGCTGCCATGACTATAAGCACCTATGCCGTACACGCGTAGGGTGAAAATGTTGCGTGGAGCAACCGTCTTCATCGCGGGAAAAAAGAGACAACGAAACCTGTTATCGTTATCCAGCGTTTCCGTAATACTACGTATCCTTAGTGAAGGTGCCGTCTATATTTTCGTGCCAAGTTGAATTACAGGGTCCATCAAATACACCAGAGCCTTTATACTGCTCAGTAAGCGTGGTGTTATCATCAAGAACCACTTCCCGTTTACCATCTCCGTAAAAATCATCCGGAGAAGGAGGTGGTGTTGAAGAATCAGAATTAGAACTACTACCGCCACCAGCCGCCATTCCCTGTAATAAGAACAGTAAGAGTCCAAATGCTAGAATTATTGCCACAGCCCATAGAAGTATGCTAATAACGATGATTCCGACAAACATCATCAATATCATAATCAGCATACCTAAGAGTGGACGAAAGATCTTAATCCAAATAGAAATGAAATGACTAGCGCGAAGAGGAACATTCATATATATATTCCACCCCATAAATACAAGAATGCCTCCAAGTATATAAGGGAATGCCTCAACATCACTATTTGAAACATATGCAATGATGGCACAAATAGTACCGATAACCAATCCAACACAAGCACCAACAGCGAGGGCACTGAGATAGTATGATTTACGCTCTAAGATTTCTGCTTTTTTTCGTATAAAACGGATGTATTCAAACATATGATTTTAATTGATAATATAGATATTTAACCTATTTGACTTCCGGCTGCAAAGGTACTGAAAATAAATGACATATGCAAATATTTTTTACATTTTTGTCACTTTTGCGAAATGTTAACCCTTTTTACTCATTTTGGCGACAAAATCAGAAGGGGTGTCACCAAATTCGTTCTTAAAGGACTTAACAAAATAGCTTTGGCTCTCAATACCCACCTTATCCATGACCTCAAGAACAGTCATGTTGGTTTCAAATAAGAGTTTGGCAGCCGTCGAGAGACGGTAGGAACGAATATACTCAATAATAGACTTACCGGTATTGTTCTTCACGAAATCAAAGAGTTTGCGTCGAGACATGCCCATCTCCCGTGCCAAGAGGTCAATATCAATATGCCGCGTCATGCGCTCATCAATGAGACGGGTAAGTTTATCTAAGTTTTGCTCCGTTTGCTGCTTATTATAATCGCGTCCCACATCAATGCAATAGCGGTCGGCGTACTTATCCATAATATCCAGCATCTCTTGTACATAGGGAACATGCCTTACGTCCACCATCGTCTGAAGTTGTAATAGCGGAGTTTTGAGTTCCTTACTCACATCGGTAAAGAAACGCACTTTAGCACGTCCTGCTTTCTCTTGCTCTTGCTCTCGTATTTGTGCTTGATAGAGTTCGTTCTGCAAGCGACGATGACGAAGAGAGGAAAAAATGAAATAGGTAATGATCAAGCCCCCTATCAAAACATAAATCATCCACGCCCACACACTGAGCCAAAAGATTGGTCGGATACGGATAAATAGCGTTTTTGTTTCCCCCCACACACCATCGTTATTAGAGGCCTTCACTTCCAAACGATAGCGCCCTACCGGCATTTGCATAAAGTGCAAGGTGCGATGTTGGGCATCCACCTCCGTCCAAGACGATTGGCTTCGTGCCACCCCCATCCACGATAAAGGAGTATAGCGGAAACGATAGCGGTTCTTATCGCTTTGCACGAAATTGGTAGCAGCCAAGTCAATCGCTATATTATTCTGTTTACTGCTGAGCACTAACTTGCCGGATAGGGGGACGGACTGCTCGTTTACTCGGATACCCGATATAAGTACCTGAGGCTCCAATTCGTTACACGATATATGCTCTGCATCTAAATAATAGATTTTTCCTAATCCTGCCCAATAAATGCGTTTTCGGTCTTTATCCACTACCGAACATGTGATACCCCCTTCTATACCGTCATATCGGTTATAGAAATGTACGGCATCCGTTTCCGGAAGATAGCTGTAAATACCCTCGTCCGAGCCCATCCAAAGCAAATCTTCATATACCTCTATTGTCCTAATAGATAACGAGCGAATGGTGGCATTAGCTATTGTTTCAAAACGACGTGTAGTAAGGTCATAATAGATTAATCCTTTATTCCGTGTACCAATCCATATACGATTGCGCTGACTATCATACGTAAAGCAAGTCATGGGTACCGGTTGCTCCGGCGTAACACTATATCCATACGTGCGTGAAGAAGCAGCAAAACTATGAAGCGACGTGCTTGTTCCTAACCACAAAGTATCGCCGATAGACAATATACGATATAAGCGCGAGGAAACAGGCGACTGGGGGGTTGCAATGGGGGAAGGAATAGAGTAACTCACCGCCGGCGAATCATCAAAATACAACCTTGTCAGCGTCTCACTCATGGATTGATAGAGAATCCATAACCCATCCAAATCCGAACAGAATGCGAAGACCTGATTGTCTAAAATAGAGGATGGTGTATGTTCGGTGTAGCGACGAACGGCATTTGTCTTGGTATTGATACAACTCACGCCACCTAAATACGTGCCTATCCATAGATTATCGCCTTCAGCCACTAAGGTTTTTATATTGTTCGCGCCTATATCTTGTCGGGAATGGTTCTGTGTGTAATGATTCACCAATCCCCTACCCTCCTTATAACGATAAAGTCCACTTCCCTCTGTTCCAATCCACAAGCCGTCCGATGTGGGCAATAATGCGCTAATCATCAAGTTCATTTCTCCTAACTCACGCAAACTCATTGCATGAAAGTCGTTATGAGATTGAGTTGATGCCATACAGATACCTCCGGCATAGGTTCCTAACCATAAGTTTCCTTCGTGGTCAAAGAAAATAGATTGAATGGAGTTGTTGCTTAGAGAACCATCTTTGTCGGTCTGTTTATAATGCTGTAGGTCTCTTGTGCTAAGGTTATATACAAATAATCCTTGCATTGAGCCGATATACATACCCCCATTGTGATAAACTAATTTGCGTGCCGTTACGTTATCCCCTAATGTCAACACTTGCTCAAAGGTTGTATCCATCCGCCACAGACCGTTTTTCTCTGTCAACAGATAGAGTTTGTCCTCCATATGTTGCATAGCCACCACCCGTATAATAGAGGAAGGTAAAGGATGAATAGCAGACTGGTGGATAGCGGTTTGAACACAATTATATGTTAGAACGAAGTCGTTAGAAATGACATATACATTCTCTGTTTGAGGACTGGTATAAAGCTGTCCTATCACCTCTTGCTCTCCGGAGCGAAGTATCGTGGTCTCGCCCGTCTTTGGATTCCATCTAACAATATCGTTCCCTCCCAACCATAATTGCCCGTCTATATCCTCATAAAGAGTGCGGTAGGCTCGGTTATAGACACAAATGAAATCATCCTTTTGTTCGCAATAGCGCATTACCCCACCCGAAGTGGTAATATACAAATCGTTGGAACGCGTATAGAGAATATTATAACACTTCGTCAGCCATCCTTTCGGTTGTATATGCGAAAAATCATACGATCGAAACGAATGCCCATCATAGCGATAAACTACATTGGACTCCATAAACCACAAATACCCTTCTTTATCCTGGACACATCCTAATGCGCTTCTATCTCCGAAACCCGCAAGATGATTGAGCGCATTAAAATAGAGTTCATTTGACCTTAAAGAAATCGGGACAAAAGAACAAAGAATAAAGACAAGGGATAATATGGGTATGATTCGTCGCACGATGGGTGTGTTTGGTGTTTAGTGTTTGGTGTTTAGATATTTTAATATCTCTTGAGCGGCATAGCTCATGGCAGCGGGACCATAGACCTCCGTCATATCCTCCGTAATCGCTTCCGGCTTCTCGCCCACTGCTTGCACGCTGCCTAACATACCGGTAGGACGAACGGCATGCACCATTGCTTTCCAAGCGCGAGTAGCGGGTTCTAAATAAATAGCCTCATCCAAAATACCATAATTGATTCCCCACCATAAAGCATAGCAGAAGAAACCGGTGCTGCTCATCTCGGGACTGGGATAAGACTGAGGGTCAAGCATGGTTACGAACCAATGTCCCTCTTCCGACTGCAAAGCCACAATGGCATCCATCATGGTCTTGTAATGGTCAATAAAGCGCTGACGTTCAGACCAATCTTCGGGCAAATAAGGAATCATCTTAGCTAAACCACCGATTACCCAACCGTTACCACGCCCCCAGAAAACGGGCTTTCCGTTGGCCTCTAATTTATCAAAGTAGTTACTATCACGCCAATATAGATGATATTCCTTATTGTAGAGATAGTCCGTCGTAAACCAATATTCGTTATTCATAAACTCAAGTAACGACGGGTCGCTCCATAGTTGCGCGTAACGAGCGAACACCTGCGGTGCCATATAGAGGGCATCGCACCACGACCAACGTTGTTTATACTTATAGGTCATGTCTTCATTATCGCACTCCAGCCCATAAGGAGACGGGTTATTCTTAATGAATTGCAAACGTGCCACCGTAGGATGAATGATGCGCACATCGCCGTCCTGCTCATAGAGGTCAGCATAGAGCATGCCAATAATGAGGTAATCGGCATGATACACATGTGACACACTATCCCCATTTCCTAAGCGATAGTCATTTTCTTTGGCTTTGGCTCTAACCCACTGCGCCATCGATTTGTTTTGACGCAGAGCCGACCATTCCGCAGCCGCGGTGAGGTAAGTAGCATTTTCCCAAGAGTAGTTATTCGCCTTCCAACGACGATGTTCATTCATATTGTCATAGGCGTTCATCTGCCAGTTCATCACATCGTCCGTAACGGCAATAACCGCCTCGGCAGTCAGTTCATCCGAATAAGTCTTGCTCTCCTGTTTGGAAGTACAAGAAAGGAGAAAAGAGAAACAAGAAACAAGAAGTAAGAGATTGTTCGTTTTCATATTAGTCCATTGTTGTAAAGCGGGAACTCTGCACATGCAGTGCCCCATTGGTTGGTTCTAAATTAGAGGTGGTTACGCCTACCTGATTGATTTTTCCGTTGGGGTTAGTCCAACCGGCACGCAGCGAATTAAGGTTCTGACTACTGGTGGGTGCCACAATGGTTTTATATAGACGCATGGTCATAGTGGAATCCAACGTTTGCACAAAAATAGGAACGGAAATATCCGTGCTTAGGTATTTACCGGGAATAATGCTGCGCATGAGATACTCACGAATACGCCATACTGGCACTTGATTCATAGACGAATAGTGATATGCCTGTAACCATGTATCCCATGTTTCGTTCTTCATAACAAAGAAAGTATATACAGAATCGTGATAGTAGGATTCCATACCGGCGCGAAGGATGGCCTGATATTGAAGCGCCATATCGTTTCCCTTGCGACCCTCAATCCACTCAAAAGCATCGCAATCAAGTTTACCAAAGTTGGCTCCGTGCTCTTGTTCGTAACTATAGGCATAACTCAGTCCGAAGAGTTCGCATGAACTCAAAACGGTTGCCACCACTGCTAAGAAAGAAAAATATAGTATCTTTTTCATAATCTGTAAATTTTGAATTGTGAATGCTTAATAGTTACCTATTTGATGTAAGTTCTCATTCTCGTTGAGGATGTCTTGATAAATAGGCCAATAGTACTGCCATTCTTCCTCATAGAGGTTATAATCCTTACCACCGTACTGCTTTATATATCCGTTGAAATAGGTGTTCATCACTTTCTCTACCCTATCGGTACGCATTAAGTCAAACCAACGGCGTCCTTCGGCATAGAGTTCAAACTGACGCTCTTGGAAAATGTCTTCATCCAGTTTTTCGGCATTTCCATTGTAATAGTCAGCCGTCTTCGGAGTTAAATGAGCACGTACACGAATGCGGTTCATTTCCTCAAGTGCTTCCTCAAACCGTCCCAGTTTATTGAGAGCCTCAGCGCGAAGCAGAATAATATCTGCCAAGCGATACAAGGGCATCTTACAGTTATTATACTCCTTTTGAGCCAAGTGCTCACCGGGAGACCATTTCCAGCACTGAGTACCAACAGGTAACGAATTGACATGTTTATTATTGAACGTCTTATATTTAGCCGAATCAATCGTAGCTGCACGACGAGCGTCTATATTATCAAATTCGCGCTCCCACTTAAACCACTTTTGGAAGATTTCAAATGTTGGCACATGAGGATTTGAACTATTCGCCAAACCGACGGTGATATTATTATCGCCATCGGTGGTATAATTCCAATCCAATGTCCAGATATTGTCCGTGGTCATAGCATCGCGGCATACATCAGCGAAATCAACGCCTTCAATAGAGTACTTATTGAGAGCATATAACTTATCGGCAAAATCAACCGCTTTCTGATAATCCTTTTGCCACATTGCCACATCGGTTGTTAGGGCATATAAAGCCCCTGCCGAGAAGCGGAAAAGAGAATTATCCTTAGTCACGTCAACTAACGAATCTGCAATCTCCAGATCGCGCACAACCAAAGCAAAGATAGTATCCTTACCCGTCACGCCGGGTTTGGTTACTTCACTCTTGGATAGTACAGGTTCGGTTATTAACGGAACATCGCCCCATACCCTATATAAGAAGAAATACGCATACGCACGAAGGAAGTGAGCCTCTGCCGTCATGTGATTATAGTTTGACTCATCGGCATTATCCTTGATGTTCGGTAAGAAATGAATGGCATAATTGGCAACACTGACCAAATTATACCAATTATTCCAGTTACAAGACGAGAGATTGGAACTGAGTCGATTGAGTGACACGTTCTGAACTGGTTGACCACCCGTGATATTTCCAAGGAAGTTATCACTGCGTACCTCCGTCCAGCTTAGGTAACCGGTTTGATAGGCTTTTCTAATATGAGCATAACCGGCATTAAGTTCGGCACGCGCATCGGACTCCGACTTCCAGAAGTTGGTATTGGTTATATCTGCCAGCGGCTCCACGGTTAACCAATCGTTCAAACACGAGGTAAGGCACGTGGCGCAGAAAACAACTAAACTAATGATAATGATATGTTTTTTCATAATCTTGTTCCTTTCCTTAGAATGTTACGTTCATACTGCATAGAATTGATTTGGCATGGGGATACGAGTTATTATCATATCCAACAGCAAATCCCGACGAAGGTATTTCCGGATCGAAGCCATCGTAGTTCGTCCATGTGAAGAAGTCTTGCATCATCACACTAAAGGTCCAATCCTGCATGTGCAACTTAGTAAGTGCTTTTTTCGGTAGCGAGTAGCTGACTTTGAGGTTTTTAAGACGGATATAGCTACCATCTTCAATCCATAACGAGCTATTAAGGCGTGTGTTTTGTACAAGAGCGCGTCCTAAATTGGGTACAGGATACTTAGCCACATCACCCGGCGCCAACCAAGACTGCGCCAAATAAACAGGACTGGCTTGTGTCAACGTACCATAAATATGGGCATTACGATTAGCCTCATACACATTGATCACGTCGCCTCCTACCGAGAAGTTAAAGAAGGCACTGATACGCAATCCTTTCCAGCGGAACTCGGTAGAGAAACCACCCGTAAAGTCAGGCTGACCACAACCAATCACTTGTCGGTCATCGGCATTGATAACGCCATCATGGTTGATATCCTCCCACATCACATCACCGCCCCGGAAAATTTCACCAGTATTTGTTGCATAGCGCAACTTCTTAATCTCGCCATCATAAGTACTACCATTGAGTTGATATTCCACAAAGCGATCCTTGTCGTCGAAGATAGGTGTCAGTTGTTGCCAATCCGGTGTAAAGGCGTTGGACTGATCATATTGGAAAATCTGCAAGGCGCGATACCCATACATGGTACCCAAGGTGTAACCGTTATCAATGATATAGAGGTCGTTCTGAATAGTAACATTCTCCTTAGGGATGTTATATAGTTTATTACGGTTGAAGGCAAGGTTGATATTAGCCGACCAATCGAAATCGCGCGTCTTAATCATATGTCCGGCAATGGTAAACTCCAATCCCTTATTCGAGATGTTACCCACATTGGTATAGCTGGATGCAAAACCTGTTGTTCCGGGTAACTTCATCGAGAATAAGACATCGCGTGTATCTTTTTGATAAATATCGAATATAATACTCAAGCGGTTATTGAACATCGACCAGTCAACACCTAAGTTATGTTGTTGGGTTGTTTCCCAACCGAGTTGATCGTTCTCCAACGCAGAAGGATAAATGCCAATGAAATCTGCTCCATAGGCAATAGTTGAATAACGAGAAAGAGCAGCATAATCAGAGGCTGTTTGGTTACCCGTCATACCGAAACTATAACGAATCTTAAAATCTGTCAAAACGGGTTGAGCCCATTGCATCCAGCGCTCGTCACTTAAGCGCCAACCGGCACTCACGGACGGGAAGACACCCCATTTCTTGTGAGAACCGAAACGAGACGAACCATCCGCGCGCACGTTCGCGTTAATAATATAGCGACCTTTATATGAATAACCCACACGCGCAAAGAAAGAGGCTAAGCGATTCTCCGTTTGATAATGGAACGTGGAGTTCATATTCACCTCATTAAACGCATAGGAAGTAGGAATAGCCTCCGATATATTATCCGATACCGACAACTGGATGTATTCGCTTTGATAACCTTGCAGACTGAAGCCTGCCATCGCCAACAAATTATGATCCTTAGCAAACGTGTGATTATACGTGAGCACATCTTCATGCGTCCAACGGAGCGAGGTGGTATTCTTATTCTGCGAAGAAGGAATCTGCGTTTGTGACAAGATAGCCGGTTGGAAATAGCGGTAGTTATTCTGGTTAAACGTGCCGGCAATAGATGCCTTGAAAGTCAAGTCCTTAACTATCTGCCACTCAATAAACTCATTAAAATTGAGTTCATAGTATTTATTGTTGTTGGTGCAAATCTCACTCCACGCCAATGGGTTATTGCGAGAAGCGATAACCGGAGCATAGGTACCGTCATCAAAAATCATTGCCATATTCGCCGGACGCTCCAAGATACGCTGACGAGCACCACCCGGGGTCTTACGATTAGCACCTAAACCGATTGAGATACGGCTACCAATGGTTACTTTCTCATGAGGTTTATAGTCAAGGTTGAGACGCAGCGTTCCACGTCTATTCCAAGTATTGATAGCGATACCATCGTCGTTCATGAAGTTGATGGACGAGAAGTAATTCACCTTCTCGGTCTTACCGCTAATACTGAAATCTACTTGATGAGTTAGACCCGTTTGGAAGAGTTCTTCTTGGTAGTAGTAGTCGTGTTTGAAGGAAGGATTTAGTGAGTCCGTCACATAAACCGAATAACCATCACTTCCAGCCATATACGAGCGCAAAATATCAAAATCAATACACTCACGGCGGTTCATCTGCGGCAGAGTACGAGCCAGATTAGCCACCTTGAGCGAGTAGCCCACATTGATAGTAGGTTTAGAGGTGGTACCTTGTTTGGTGGTAACGATAATCACACCATTAGCAGACTTACTACCATAGATAGCTGCACTGGCAGCATCCTTAAGCACCTCAATGGAAGCTATATCCGCAGGAGCTATATTAGAGATATTATCTACTTCTAAACCGTCCACAATGAATAGAGGAGTAGAACCTTCGCTACTCAGCGTACTGGCACCACGAATACGGAAATCACCCGTAGAACCCGGCTCACTGGAGGTGACAATTTCCAAACCGGAAACCTTACCTTGAAGAGCGTTAGCAATATCTACAGGTTTGTTTTCCATTAACTGGGTTGTACCTAAAGACGAGATAGCTCCGGTTATATCACGCTTCTTCATCGTTCCGTAACCTACCACTACCACTTCCTCTAATTGTTTGGTATCTTCCTCTAAATCAACCTTCAAAGAGGTTTTACCATTCACATTGATACTCTTTTTGTTATATCCCATGAAAGATATCTCCAAAACGGCGTTTTTCGGAACCGAAATAACAAAATAGCCATCAAAATCGGTTATCGTTCCGTTGTTTGTTCCTTTCTCCATCACGGTGGCACCTATAATTGGACCAGCACCGGATACATCAGAAACAACACCTGTAACCTCAATCGTTTGTGCTACTCCCAGCATACTAATGCCGAGAAGTAATAGAGTTAATACATTTTTCATAATTCTTCAACAGGGGCATTTTCCTTTACAAAGGCTTGGTAACGAACAACCTTGCCCGTTTCGGAAGTGATACGGAAATAAACAGTGTCAGTAAAATTCACCTTATCCAATTGGGTGAATGAGCGATAATCGCCATCAAGGCTTTGCTCGGAAACCTCTATGGCAGCATGAGTTGACAGAGGGCTAAGGTCAACATAAACACGCTGAGCCGTAAAGTCATACAATTGAGGTGTGCCATACTTAAACTTTAACGGCAACAAAGCGCGATCCTCATAACTCTCGGGGGTTCCCGATAAGCCGGAAAGCGGATCAGTAGGATTAAATGTCGTACTCTCAGGACTGGAAGGAATATCCGCCAGATAAAGCCGAACTAAGGAGGCATCCGTGTATTGCAAATCCGCTTTTACCTCCACGATATAATATGCCTTTTTACCACTCTGAGCCGTAACCTCATACTCCACCGGACCTTGAGAGAAATCGCGAACCACTAACGAAGCAGGGTTACAGGTTGTCCAAGGGGACAACTTAATGGTTGGACACAAACGGGTCAAGTCAGCATCGTGCGGCACACTGACAGTGATGTAACGATTCGTTTCATCAATCTCACCCTCACAAGTTAAAGGAACATTCGATTCCGCATTGTGGTAATACTCAAACACGAACGAAGATATCGCCCTTAAATTAGAGAGCGGATAATCCTCCTTCGTTTTCTTGCAACCACCTAAAACAAACAGCACCACAACGGCTGTTACAAATAGAGAAAGTATGCGTTTCATACATATTAGATTTTAAAATCGGTGCAAAATTACAACATTTTGCGCATATATGCAAAACTATTTAGAATAATTTTTGCTCATTTTGGCAAAACAAAATTTGATTTACACAAATTTATTTATTTTTTTTCTTGCATATTCCAAAAATTCTTTGTATTTTTGCAGTCAAAATTGAGACTTATCATGGCACACACGCGCCAATAGTCGCCCTCGGGGGTTTGTAGTATAGTTTGCCGGACTTGGTCGGCACGAGTTCGAGCACGCGGCGCTCTACGTCCTGCACACCGGAAGTAAGGAGTTTAGCTCGGATATGATTAGTCACTTTCAGTATGTTATCCTGCAAGGCATCCACATTAGTGAAGATGTGGTGGTTGATACGTTGCAAGAAATACGACTTACCGCCTGCTTGAGCAGCAGGAAGAATTGGTGTTTGGTGTCTAGTGTTTGGTGGTTAGATTTTCGAAGTAGGGTAAGCGATGGAGGGGAGCGGAGATGGTGTAGGTTTTACCACCACGGTAGCGTTTACCTAACTCGTCACGCCATTGACCCTTAGGCAGATAGACGGTACGAGAAGTAGCTCCCTGCTCTACTACGGGTGCCACAAGATATTTATCCCCTAACATAAACTGGTCTTTACAATTAACCAAGCCTTGGTGAGGATATGCATATTCCATTGAGCGCACGATAGGTTCGCCGGTTTGAGCCGATTGACGAGCGCAAGCCAATATATAATCACCAAACTGCGAATGCAATGCCGCTGCCTTCTTGACGATAGCCAAGTTCTCCTCCGAGAGGATACGCCAAGGTGCTACGGAGAACTGCATCATGGGCATGAGAGCATGAACCTGCGCGGAGCACACAATCAGTTCCTCATCAAAATCGCCCGACTCCACCCCGAGGAAGGAGTTCCATTGTCCACCCCCAATCATGTCGGGGCAGGCATAAGCATAGCCGAGCAGACCAGCCGTCGTCATCTGTGGGATAAGCGACTGAACCGCCTCCCATGAGTAGTCCTTATCACCCAAGCGTTGAACGAGGGCTTGACCGCCCATTTTCCAGCAAGCGCGATATTCGTTAACGGGGAATTGCAGTCCCACTTTTGCCCATGAGGTAGTGTGGTTCACCGTAGTGGCGGTAGAGTCATAGGCTTTGATAGGAGTAGAAGCATAGCAGTTATTGTCACCGGCATCGAACTTAAAGCCATCTATACCATAGCGTGCTTGCGCATCTTTGAGGACGGCAACGAAGTGTGCCAAAGCGTCGGGGTTAGTCAGGTCATAGCAAGCCGAATAGCCGTTCCACCAATTAAGGATAGCCGTGCCGCCGTTAGGGTTCTTGAGTAAAAAGCCTTTGTCTTGCAAGTCTCGGAACTCGGGACTATCAGCACTAACGAAGGGACATATCCACACCATGACGGTAAAACCGAGTGCGTGTAGTTCGTCCATCATACCCTTGGGGTCGGCGAACCGCTCCGCCTTGAAGTCAAAATTGCCGTAATAGCGTTGCCAGTTATCGTCAATCATAAGAATACCTGGGTCGAAACCGTTATCCACAATAGCGTGGGCATAGCGGAGTATATCCGTTTGGTTCTGATTATACATAAGTTCAATCCATGTGTTGTACTGTGGTCGCACGAAGAAGAGCGTATCCGGTAATATGCCCGAAGGCGGGAAATACAAGCGCATAGCGGCAAGATAAGCGTCACGGAGGGTGGTGCCGGCTTTGATTGGTGTTTGGTGTTTGGTGTTTGGAATTGGGGTTCGCCGTTTTCGAAGGAGAAGATGACGGGATATTCTGTCCAGATGTACTCTCCCTCATCGTTAAGAAATAAAGGACATAATTGATTATTAGCGTCCTCCACGCTCATATTGAAAGGACGGAAATTGGTATAAGGCTGCTCGTGTCCTAATCCTACCGCTCCGCCAAACCAGTTAGCAGAGGTGCATGGTGAACAATACACGATGCACGCTAAAAAGGCTATTGTAAGGAAGTGTTTCATTTTATGTTGGCGTTAAATTGGATGGTTTGGTTTTGTAATATATAGTCGCTTACGATATGCAGGTCTTTCGGGTCTGTGAGTTCAACGGGAATTTCCATAACGACTTTTTCGTCAGGTAGCAGCCCCTTGAGGGATTGCGGGCAGCGGGTGTCTCCAATAGCGAAATAGGCATCACGATAGATAGGGGCAACACCCTTATTGGTGACGAGTAGTTGTGTTCTACCCTCCCCTGTCCGGCATTCTAACACAGCAAAACGATAGCCTACAGCCATACCGGCTTCTTGGAAACGTTGCGTGGTACCATAAGTGGATCCCGGGGCATCGTTGGAAATCATAAACGTAATATGATACTTTGCAGAAGCGTCTTCCCACGTGACGCCATAGAGGCCGGCAGGATTGAGGAAACCGCGTTGGTCGGCAGAGGTATAATAACTAATCTCACCGCCCGAAGGTCCGCGTTGCCAACGGGTCTTTTGTCCTATCTTATTCCACGATTCTTCGTTATAGCCGTCACCCGAACCTATCTCGTGGCCCTTATGCATAAAGGAATCGTCGAAATTACCAAAGTCAAGAGCCATCACCTCTGGGGTCTTGACGATAGAGGTATAGGAACCGTCGGCAGCGTCAATGGAGATAAGCCATGGAATAGGCATGATGGAACCTACGTGCAGTAGGAACTCGTTTTGGTACTCTTTGGTAGGGAAGTTGATTCCGAGTTTGAGAGGGGTACCATAGATATGATATTCCGACCAATGCCCAAAACCCACTTCGAGGAAGGCGATACGGGGGTCGTTGCCATACTTGGCGGCAAAGTCGGTATAGAACTGTTTGGTGAACCATTGCAGCTCTTTGTTGGACCAATCGGCATAGTAAGTTGGACCGTCTTCACATTTATAGTAAGTCTCGTTATAGTCCTCTAAGTCCTTGATATATTGGGGCACAGCGGTTGAACCTCGTTCGCCTCCTGCCTCACGGCTGCCCGGGTACTCGTAGCGAAAACGGATAACGGCTTGGTGATTACGGGAAGCGATGTCGTTGAGGATATTTTCAAGATAAGTCCAGTCGTATTGGATAGCGTCCCCCTCTTTGCCGGTAACCACGCGGCAGGGGAGGCAGTAAGAGTATTCGAGGGTAATAACGTCCTTGTATTTATTGATTGAACCGTGTGAAGGCCAAAGGACGAGACCGGTCATCGGTTGAACGCGATCGATAGGCTGACAGGCGGAGAGGCTGAAAGGTTGAAGGGTAGAGTCGAGGACCGGATCGGGGTCGGGTTGCGGGGTCGGAGTGACGGTCGTGTCTTGAGGTTTCGGTTGCGGCTCAGAAGGTTGCGGTTGGCAAGCAGCCAAGAAGGACAGCGTTAAAAGGATGTACGATGCTCGATACACGCCGGTACGGCTAATGCACGATGAGAGGAACGTTTTCATACTCAGTATTTTTTTGTTGTTGTACTGTTGTGTTATTTTGTTTCTTTGGTTTTGCTTATTTCTCTCCCGCTCACTCGCTTTGCTCGTTATTACGCTCGCTACGCTATTATGAGGTATTTTGTATCTCTCACAGATTATCACAGATTTTCTCAGATTATCTTTTTATTATTCTTCCTATTTATTTATTTTTGTCCCTGTAAGTAAACTTCCATGTCCAATAAATAAATCAATAGTAGGCGCAGTTCCACCTTGTTCCACTGCGGTGTGCTTTAATGCACACTTAATAATAAAAATTATTTATGGTTTTATTCCACAGATGGATATAGTTGAGCGGGTTTAACAGGTTGAGCGGGGTTAACAGGTTGAGCGGGTTTAACAGGTTGAGCGGGTTTAGCAAGTTTTGCGGGTTCCTCTGCTCTCGCCAATCTGCGGAATTTCTATCCAATAATTTATTATGACGATGTACGGTAGTACAGCGTGGAAGGTGATGTCGGTTCTGCCGAGAAACCTTCCCTTTCCTTTTGTGTTTTGTTATTGGATGAGAGAGTTTACTCGGTCAGACAATAGAAAAACCAAAAGGAATAATAAAGTCGCTCCAGCGACACCGATAGTGCGTCCGCGCACACCGATATATCTGTGTCAATCCGTGCAAATCTGTGAGAGTTTATACCTCCGCGCAATCTGCGCGAGCTATAATCCCGCGTAATTTAGCGTAATAGCGGACCACTGTCCGCGAGCGGAAACAACACTAGTATTGTTGTATTAGAGAATAGAGGCGGTAATCAGCCGCCCCTATCCGAGGATTTAGAACTCTGCGCCTAAGATATTATAGCGAACATTGTTCTTGAGGATTACGAATTGACCATTGCTGATCGCTTTCACGCAAACCTTTGCAGCCTTTGCATTGTGTAAACCTGAAGGATCGTCATCAGCCCAACGAACTACTTCGTCATTCATCACGGCAGCATTGACAACACGATTACTCATTTCGCCACCATCAGCCTTTTTCTCAACGTATGCCCAATCGTCACCATGAACATATTTATACTCAGCACCGGTGAGGTCGGTCCCAGCCTGATAAGTATAGTGAGTAGCATCCACCATCGTCATCTCAATAGGATCATCCACAGCCCAGCTATTCATCGAACCAACGAGGTAGCAAGCGTCTGTACCAGCAGGAACGGTAACGTTGAAGAGAGTGTGGGTTACTTGTTGCCCCTCCACAAACACATTAGCCGGAGCAGAGACATTAGCAATATCATCTACAGCGAAAGCAGCGTAGTAATAGGTCTTGGTAAGATCGATCTCGTCAACAGTGGTTTCTGCTGTACCCTCGTAAACGGAATCACCATCTGCGATGGTTTCCGGATAGTCTTCGGTCGAACGACGGATGATGGTCTTAGCATAGTACTTGCTCGGAGCAATCACACCCTCTACCATTACGCTATCCAAGTAGAAGACAGCACCTTCAACAGCCGCACCATTATTAACCTCGATAGCCACGCCGGTAACGTGGTTGCCGTCGAGAGTCTTATAAGGGCATTGGTCATGCCAATCTACGTGTTTGAACTCAGAAATCTTATGCGTCTCCCATTCGGTACCGGGAACGAAAGCAGAGCTTGCCCACCAGTACGAACCATCTTGGATAAGCATAACTTCGATTTGAGTAGCGCCGTCGCCCTTTACTTTGAAGGCTACGTTTTGTACATTCTCAAAACTCGTTACATCAAACTCAACACCCGTTTGATGCCAAGCGGTAGAAGTAGTGATGGTCATTTTGAGCGTATTATCTTCCACTTCCAGAATTGCCTCGTCACCATTAGGAACAAATGCTTTAGCCAATTCGAGTATATTTTCTTCCCCCAATAGTGCACCACCTACCGGAATCTCGTAGGTTGGGTTTTTCCAAGTCAAAGTAGCATTCGTGCCGTCCACATTAACATCGAAGTTTGCAATAGCACGCGGAGCTTCGGTATCCTTCACAATGGAGAGGGTATAATCGCAAATGGTCTCAACCGTATCTTTTTCGGTTGCAAGAATACCACGCAACGTAACTTCACCTTCTTCTAAACCACGGGTAGCGAAAGTGGCTTCGTTTTGGTTGGTATAAGCTGTTTCAGCAACGATGTCCTTCCACGTCTCGCCATCATAGGAGTAAGCGATAGCATAGGTGGCCGTTCCTTCCGGAACAACGGCAGAGAACTTAATCGTATAGTCGTTCATAGCCTCTTCGTCTTTAGCAGGAGCCGTGAAAGAGAACACCATCTCGGCTTTTGCCTCTTTCCAACGCGGGTCACCGATGTTCGAACCGTCGGTAGCAGTACCCTTCAAAGGAGACTCAGATGTCCAGTTGAGGTTACCGGTAGCAGGATCCACGAATTTAGGATCGGCAACGGTGCAGTTCGTCTCTGAGATGTTAGCAGCATGCTTAGCATTGTAATAAACGCAGTGGTCTGCTACAGCACCTTCATAAGCATAGAAGAAATATCTCGAAGATGAAACGTCCTCGGTATAAGCAACTACATTGTTAGTAAATTGAGCCTCAGGTCCCATCTTGTGAACTTTAACAGCCGTCTCGTCATTCAGACATGCATTATAGAATGTGCAGTGGTCAATAAGAGTAGCCGGACCGGGGGTGCTAACATTGTCATCGTGATCATGGATAATAATACCATAACCCTCATCTGTTGCAACATTAAAGAATGTGCAGTTGGTAATGGTGAACGCATCAGCAGGACCGGGGGTAATCGTTCCTCCGGAAGTGTAGATAGCGTACTTCGTGATGTTTTTGAAGATACAGTTATTGATGGTGATGTTACCCATATGGTTCTCGGGTTTATCATCAAAGAAGCCGTAGTCAGCATTCGTAAATTCGCAGTCTTCAAAAGTCACATCACCGGAAGCACCACCATAAATACGAACACGCTCGCCTGAGAAAGTGATACCTTTAGCAGTCAAACCGGCACCGGTAATCTTTAACGGATTACCTAACGTGATAACGGGACGAACGCCCTCTTTTGCCAAGAAAACGACTTTAACACCGGTAAGAATCTCATCGTTCTCGGTATAAGCCGGGTCAACAAGCAAGATAGTGTCACCATCAACCAAGGTGCCATAATCACCACGGACAGTACGACGGATGTTATCAGACTCATTCGGTGCGTCTGATTTCACCTCAAAAACAGTTGCATTCAATGCGACGGTTGCGCAAAGAGCTGCCACAAAAAGAAATAATTTTTTCATTGTAGTAAATGATTAAAAAGTTAATAAAATAAGTTATTTACAAACTTCAATCCCTAAAAGATTGAAAGTTTTATTTTCTTGTTTGATAAGCACTTGTCCTCCCTTGATAACCTTTTGGGTGTTTGGTGTTTGGTGTTTGGTAATGGATAGATCGGCATAGGGGTCGAGGTTGGAACTAAGCCACTGACTGTCCTCCGTAGGGGTGGAGATATTTCCCGCATCATCATACGCAAAAGCACCATAATAATAGACCTTTGTCACATCGGCAGAGGTGTCGAAATAGGTTTCGACATCGGTACCCTCATATATTTTCACGCCATCGAAACGGTCCATAGGGAAATGGTCTTCATTACGCACAATAACCGTACCCGCAAAGTCGGGTGCGGCAGTGGTTTGTCCACTCATATAGCAATCGCCTAAGTAATAGGTGTTTTGCCAAGCCGAACCGAAGGAGATGGTAAAGCAGATACGCACTACTTGGTCTAAACGGTTCTTATCATCGGCATTGGCATACCAATCATAAGCAAGGAGCGAACGAAGGTCCACGGAGAAATTGGTGAGCGAGGTGGTTTTAAGGAACTTACTATCCTCAAGATACCACCAGTCCTCGTGTCCGTTAGCCATGTTTTTGGCTTCGATACGGAAGTCGAGCGATTGTCCGGTTCCTTTGATAGCAAAATTAAGGGTCGGCGTTTGGGACAAATCGGTTGGTTCGTCAAAAACGATATCCACAGAGGTGGTAGCCCATTCCCGAGTAAAATCAACATCGACTTTGAGCAACCCGTTATCAAGAGATATAGTGGACGTTGCACCCTCCTCATTATTGACCTCAAAAGGGACAGTCGTCTCTTTTAGGTTCGTCAACGGCAGTGTTGTGTAAATCGGTTTATTAGGGTTTTGCCAAGCGAGGAAATACTGATTATTACGTATATCTCCTGTCAAGCGCGGTGCGGCAGGAGCCGTTGTGTCCGTTTCCAAGGTGATGGTGTATGGCAACATAACAGTTTTGGAAGCCGTTTTATTGGCAATGGTGGCATAGATATGATAGGTCTTTTTATCCAATTTGCGGGTTTGCCAATAGATATAACGTTGAGACTTAGGCAGTGCTTCGATGTTATCCTTAATCAGCGTGCCGTTTATAGGTTCGTTGCTCTCGGTGTAGTAAAGGGCAATCTTAGCGTCCTTTGTGGGATTGAAAGCAAACCACTGAATACGAATAGAGTCGGAGGTAGTCACATTCTCGGTCGGGGCTAAGAAATGGATGTCGGGACCAATCTCTTCACCGGACTTGAGGAAAGTATATTCGTAGAATACATTACTTGCGGAGTCA
>JAZLMS010000006.1:0-42268 GCA_045598805.1 Paludibacteraceae bacterium
GCGCAGATGATACTGCTGTTTACGACTTGGAGAAACTTCGTCTCCGGTTGATTGTAATGTTTCATTAGTTTTGTTTGTGTTTAATTTTGCCTACTCTTCATCGGATTTTCGGCGAACTCCGTGGTTAATATTATTGTTTAGTTATGGGCATAAAAAAGCGTGGAGCAATGTTTTGCTTCAATCTGGACCCTGAGGATTCTGGACTACCTAATGTACCAAATATCTACGAACAAAGCCCACGCGTCAACGTGAGTTCGTCTTGCTTTGTTCTTGGTACATTATAAACCTTTTGAAAGAGTCCAGTTTTCAAGGGTCCAAGTGAGCTAAACGCTATATTTTATATGTCATGCATCGCCTTTACGATGCCGGTCAATCATAGGCGGGATTCTTTTTCTTTTTTAGTAAAGAATATGCTATTGATTACTTGAGATTCAGTTTGAATTACATATCCCAATGCTCCAACGTTTGCGTCAGTTCGTCAAACGTCTTGGCTTTAGCTGTAGCGTGGATGTTATCAATCTGCTTGTTGACAGCCTCATTATAGGTCTCTGCCTCTACGTCGCGAATAACACCTAAAGCAATCGGTAACTCAGGTTGAGTCTCGGCATTAGCAACATCCGTAAACTTCTCTTGTCCCATAAGAGCAAGCATGCGATGCAAGGTTGAATCCTCCATGTGTGCGTCATGTACGAGTACGCGCTTGTCATCAGCAGGCACAACAATAAGGTGAGGAATAACCATCGAATAATCCAACGCAATACCCTTGTCCTTATTGGCTCCGAAGATCATCTTCTCACCATGCTTGAGGACGATACTGCGCTCGGCACGTGTCTCGCGGTCTGCAATCCAACTGTGCGTGCCGTTATTGAAGATAACGCAGTTAACAAGGCACTCAATGACGCTGGCTCCTTTGTGCTTGTTGGCTTGAACCATGCAGTTCACCGTGGTGGGCATATCCACATCCAATGTACGAGCAAAGAAAGTGCCGCGTGCTCCAAGTACTAATTCAGCCGGAATAAAGGGACGCTCAACCGTTCCAAAAGGAGACGACTTACTGATGAATCCTTTCGGTGAAGTCGGGGAATATTGTCCCTTGGTCAAACCATAAATACGGTTATTGAAGAGGCAGATATTAAGGTCCACATTACGACGAATCTCATGAATAAAATGGTTACCACCGATAGCTAAGCAGTCGCCGTCACCGGTCATCTGCCAAACGGTCAGTTCGGGATGAGAAGTCTTGACACCCGTAGCGATAGCGCCACCACGGCCATGAATTGTGTTAAAACCATACGTGTTGAGGTAGTGGGGCATACGAGAAGAACAACCGATACCCGAAATAACGACAGTGTTATATGTTTCTACTCCTACTTCTGCCATTGCTTTTTGGAGAGCCATGCAGATAGCGTGGTCACCGCAACCAGGACAGAAACGTACATATTGATCACTCTTAAATTGACTTGCTTCCATGACTTATAAGGCTTTAACAGATTTAACAATATCTTCTACTTGGAACGGTTGTCCCTTCATGCTGTTGACTTGTAGGAAGTCCACACCACTCACTTTAGAGCGCAGCAACGAAGCAAACTGACCATTGTTCAACTCGCATACAATAACACGCTTGTAACTCCTGAGCACCTCGGCGGTGTTCTTGGGCAGCGGGTTAATGTAGTTGAAGTGAGCCATAGCGCAACCTAACTCGTTGGCTGCGGCATGGATATGTCCTTCGGTTGAACCCCAACCTACGAGTAGGGTGTCGCTCTGAACGTTACCAATAACCTTGAGTTCGGGAATCTTATTAGCCACTTGGTTAACCTTAGCTTGGCGAGCCAAAGTCATTTTCTCATGGTTCTCGGGGTTGGTGGAGATACTACCCTTCACGCTGTCGCGCTCCAAACCGATATTACGGTGCTCATAGCCCTCCATTCCCGGAGTTGCCCAGTAACGGATATTGTTCTCATCGCGGAGGGCAACGCTATATTTACCCTTCAGTTCTTCGGGAACGGATTGCGGTTTGATAGCCGGCAGTTCGCTCAGTTTAGGAATACGCCAAAGAGCGGTACCATTAGCCAAATAAGTATCAGTCATAAGGATGACGGGAGTCATGTTCTCCAGAGCAATCTTAGCAGCCTCATAAGCGAAATGGAAGCAGTTAGCACTGGTGGAAGCGGCAATAACAACCGCAGGGCATTCTCCGTTACGTCCATAAACAGCTTGTAGTAAGTCCGTTTGCTCCGTCTTGGTAGGAAGACCGGTGGAGGGGCCGCCACGTTGTACGTCAACCACTACGAGCGGCAGTTCTGCCATCACAGCCAGACCGATAGCCTCCGACTTAAGACTCAAACCGGGACCGGAAGTGGTAGTAGCAGCAAGGTCACCGGCAAAGGAAGCACCAATAGCAGTACAAACACCGGCAATCTCGTCTTCGGCTTGTACAACCATTACGTTCTGGTCTTTACGACCGGCGAGTTCGTGCATAATGTCGGTAGCGGGTGTGATAGGATAGGAACCCAAGAAGAGACGCTTGCCGCATTTCTCGGCAGCGGCGATAAGACCCCAAGCGGTAGCTTTATTACCGGCAATAGAGGTATAGTTTCCGTGCTCTAAATCTTCCGATGAATCCACGTGAATCGTCTGTATATTGAGAGCGAGGTTATTACCATAGTTAAAACCGTCGGTGAGCACCTTAACGTTAGGAGCAATAAGAGCGGGTTTCTTGGCAAACTTACCCTCGAGGAAATGAATGGCTTTATCCATTGGACGGTCAAATAACCAGCAAACGATACCGAGGGCAAACATATTACGGCTCTTAAGAATGGATTTATTATCCAAACCACTATCCTTGAGGGCTTCTTTGGTTAGTTGGGTCAATGCCACGGGTACAATCTGTACTGATTCGGGCAAACCTAACTCTACGAACACTTCCTCCATCTTGCGCGTTTGATAGAGCGCTTTCTCGAGGTCTTTGTCTGTGAAGGCGTCCGTGTCAATAATCACAACGGCGTTTTTCTTGAACGTGCAGTCTTGCTCGTTGTACTTGGCTCCTGCTTGGTTGAATTTACTACCTAAGGTGCAGACTTTGAGCGCTGCTGCGTTCATGGCAACTAACACGTCGGCTTTGTCACCCGGGGTATAAACGCCGGCACCTAAATTAACTTGGAAACCGCTGACACCACCTAATGTTCCTTGCGGTGCGCGAATCTCAGCGGGGAAGTCGGGGAGAGTAGAAATCTCATTACCTAAGATGGCGCTAAGGGACGAGAACATATTTCCCGTCAATTGCATACCGTCTCCGGAATCTCCGCAAAACTTAATAACTACGTTTTGTTTTTGCATAATTTTTTATGGTTAGAAAAAATTAGATTAAGGGTCTTTTCGCTCAAAGAGAGAACCCGAAGATTCTCTCTTGTACCCAGGGCCGGGGTCGAACCGGCACGGTTTCCCACTGGTGTTTGAGACCAGCGCGTCTACCTATTCCGCCACCTGGGCGTTGGGCGGAGAAGTGGACTTATCCGCCCCCATTACGACCTCATTCTTTCAAATGAGCATGCAAAAGTACTGCTTTTTTCTGATATACGCAAATATTTTGGCAAAAAAGTGTCAAAAAAAGCATTTTTTATCCTACAACACCGCTAAATCCCATGAACGCCATAGCTAATAAGCCGGCAGTAAGCAGCGCAATAGGTGTTCCTTGCATTGCCTTTGGAATCTTATTGAGCGATAATTGTTCGCGCAAACCGGCAAACAAAATGAGTGCCAACGAGAAACCGATTGCCGTTGCCAAAGCAAAGAGTACGCCCGTGAGCAAGGTCGGTTCGGTTACTACACCATTAACGATAGGCAGTTTGTATGTCCCGTTAGCCACCAAGATGGCAACACCCAAAAGGCAGCAGTTAGTGGTAATCAACGGCAGGAAAACACCTAAGGCTTGATAAAGCGACGGACTAATCTTTTTGAGCACAATCTCAATCATCTGAACCAAAGCGGCAATGACGAGGATAAAGAGAATAGTTTGCAAGAACTCCACTCCCCATTTGACGAGAAGGAGGTTGAGTAAGTACGTTACTACCGTAGCTAAGGTGAGAACGAAGGTAACAGCAGCACCCATACCTAAAGCGGTGTCAATCTTCTTACTTACACCTAAGAAGGGGCAGATTCCTAAGAACTGGCTGAGGACGATATTATTGACTAAAATAGCCGATATAAAAATCAAGAAGTAAATCATTTTTTCATTCCTTTCTGTATAAGAGCCATCAGATAAGCGAGAACAATAAATGCACCCGGAGCGAGAACGAAGATTAACATTCCGTAGTTCTCGTTGACGATAGGCAAGTTAAACATATGTCCTGTTCCGAGGAATTCGCGCACAGCACCAATAAGGGTCAGTGACAAGGTAAAGCCCAGTCCCATGCCGATGCCGTCTAAGGCACTCATGCCAACGCTGTTCTTGGCTGCAAAAGCCTCTGCGCGCCCAAGGACGATACAGTTCACCACAATCAGCGGAATAAACAAACCTAAGGTAGCATAAATAGGTGGTACATAAGCTTGCATTACGAGTTGAACAATGGTCACAAAGGTAGCAATCACCACGATGAAAGCAGGGATACGCACCTTATCAGGAATGAGGTTCTTGAGCAACGAGATAACCACATTCGAGCAGATAAGCACGAACATAGTGGCTAAACCCATTGACATACCGTTAATGGCACTTGTGGTGGTTGCCAATGTGGGGCACATGCCCAATACCAAACCAAACGTTGGATTCTCCTTGAGAATACCGTTGGTCAATGTCTTTAATGCATTATTCATGATTATCCTCCTTTTCTACTATGGTTGTGGCACTGCTATAGCCATCTACTTGGGTGGCTCCGCTACAACCTTCTACTTGGGGCGCGGCGCTATTGATGGCTTTTAGGAATGCGCGAGAAGAGATAGTGGCTGCCGTGATGGCATCTACCTCGCCTCCGTCTTTGCTTACGGTTAAATGACCTGCTTTACGACCGATGATGTTTTGTCCGGGTTTTTTGGTATCCTTAAACCATTCAGCGGCCTTGTCTCCTAACCCGGGGGTCTCGCTATGCTCCAGAATCTCGTAACCTAAGATAGTGCCGTCGGCTGCGAGTCCAACCATAACTTTCATTTTGCCGCCAAAACCATCGGCTTCTACTTCAATCGCCTGACCCTCTTGTCCGTTTAGAACGGCTGCTTGTGCGGTCATTTTAGCTTGCTCTTTTTGATTCGCAATCTGTGTTTGGGTCAGCATATATACGCCTGCCAATGCGGTGGCAGCGACAATGGTGATAGCTGTTAGGCTAATTACCATATTGGGAAATGTACTTGCTAATTTGCTCATAACTGTAACTTATAAACTTCTTTCAACTTTCAACTATTAACTTTCAACTAAGCTTTGGCTTCGCCGAAGCGTTTGGGTCTTATCTTATTGAGCAATGGAACGGTGGCATTCATAATGAGAATAGCGAACGATACGCCTTCGGGATAAGCACCCCAAGTACGAATAACCATCGTTATCAAACCAATGCCGATACCAAAGATAATCTTACCCCAACCCGTCATAGGCGAGGTGACATAGTCGGTTGCCATAAAGAAAGCACCCAACATCAGACCTCCGGAGAGAAGGCTTACAGCCATATAATGGCACGTGTCTAACCCTTCAGGTACTAATCCACACCAACTCGAGATAGCTGCAAAAGCAGCGACGGTAGCGATGATGCTAACGGGGATATGCCACGTGATAACGCGAGTAAGGATGAGAACGAGTCCGCCAATAATAAGGGCAAAGGCGCATATCTCCCCAAGCGAACCACCCGTATAACCGATAAACATATGCCATAAATCGGGTAACTGACTGAGTACACTGCCGTCATGCCCCTTGATAGCCACCTTCAAAGCAGATAGGGGCGTTGCACCCGTTACGGTATCAACATATTGTGTTGCAAAACCTAAGGGGCGAGGCCACGTGGTCATCTGTACAGGGAAGGAGATAAGTAAGAACACACGACCTACCAAGGCGGGGTTGAATGGGTTTTGCCCCAATCCTCCAAAGGTCATCTTACCCACACCAATAGCCACGATAGCACCAATAACAACAATCCACCAAGGCAGATTAGCCGGCAAGTTGAAGGCGAGTAATATACCCGTTAAGATAGCCGAACAATCGCATAGGGTGGGTTTGATTTTCAGAACAAACTTACTGATCACCCACTCGGTAAGTACACAAGCGGCGATACTGATAGCGGTGGTGATAACCGTGCTCCAACCAAAGGAGCAAACAGACACGGCAAAAGCCGGTAACAAGGCGATAATCACCAATAACATATTGCGACGCACACTATCTCCGCTATGAGCGTGTGGCGCAGGAGAAACAATAAATGGTTTCATACTTCTTATTTTTTAGCGGCTTGGCGGGCACGGATAATACCTCCGACCTTACCTTTACCTAAACGAATATAATCTAATAACGGCCTATGGGAAGGACAAGTGAATAGACAGCAACCGCAGTCGATGCAATCCATCACATTGTGATCCTCCAACTCGTCCCATAGCTCATGTTCACTCAGTTTAGCGAGCAGATAGGGTTCAATCCCCATTGGGCAAGCATCCAAACACTTACCGCAGCGGATACAGTTCTCGGGTTCGACGCGACGGCTCTCATCCTCGGGCAGGAAGAGCAGACCGCTCACGCGCTTATTGGCAGGCATATCTATGCTTACCATAGCACGTCCCATCATTGGACCACCACCGATAATCTTACCCGTATCCTCGGGAATCCCCCCCGCAAGTGCTACCACGTCGGTCAGCGGAGTGCCGAAACGAACTTGATAATTGCCGGGGTTAGCTAAGTGCTTACCCGTTACGGTCATCACGCGACTAATCAATGGCATGTTCTTTTGAACCGCTTGATAAACGGCATAAACAGTAGCCACATTATCTACAACGGCTCCTACCTCAATAGGCAGCGCGCCCGAAGGCACTTGACGACTGATGCAAGCGTCGATAAGTTGTTTTTCACCGCCTTGCGGGTATTTGAGTTTGAGCGGCTGAACAGAAATGCCGAGAGTACGATTGGTTAGTTCTTTCATTCGAGCAATAGCATCGGGCTTATTGGCTTCTATACCAATGACAGCTTTGTTGATACCTAATGCTTTGAGCAGTAACTGAATACCGATCACAATCTCTTCTCCGTGTTCGAGCATGAGTTGGTGGTCACATGTGAGGTAGGGTTCGCACTCTACGCCATTGATAACCAGCACCTCGGCTTTCTTGCCGGGAGGGGGCATAAGCTTAACTTGCGTGGGGAAGCAAGCGCCACCTAAACCTACTATTCCTGCTGCGGCAATTTTGTCAATAATGGCCTTCGGTTCGAGGTTGCACTCGCGTACTACCGTGGGTGTACGGTCAATATCGGGTAACCACTCATCACCCTCTACGTCAATAAAAATGGCTTGTTGGCGCATACCCCAACCATCGACATAACTGTCAATCTTATTGATCGTGCCACTATAAGGCGAGTGGATATTAGCACTAACGAAGCCTCCGGCTTTCGCGATTAGTTCGCCAACTTTAACTTTCTGCCCTTTCTCGACTACGGCTTGTGCCGGAGCGCCGATGTGTTGAACAAGCGGTATAATGGCTTTGGCAGGCAGACCACACTCGATGATGGGTCTGTGGGCAGAGAACTCTTTATTGTCCTGCGGATGTACTCCGCCAATCTTAAACGTTTTCATTTTTTACCTCCTTCTTACTTTCACTTTCATTTTCCTGCTTAATGCCGGCAGAGGCACTCTGTCGTGGTGGAAAATTGATGGCGTGAATAGCTCCCGTCGGGCAAGCGGCTTCGCACTTGCGGCAGAGACGACATTTCTCAAAATCAATGTAAGCTAAGTTATTTTCTACCGTAATAGCTTCGAAGCTACATTCCTTCTCGCATTTGCCACAACCTATGCACGCGCTTAAGCATGCCTTGCGCGCGGGCGCGCCCTTATCCTTATTTACACATAGTACAACCATGCGACGGGACTTAGGTCCTTTATTGCGCAGTTCGATGATGTGACGTGGACAGGTCTTGACGCATTGACCACAAGCCGTGCACTTGTCCTCATCTACTACGGGCAGACCCGTCTTAGGATCCATACTGAGTGCTCCGAACTGACAGGCGTTCACGCAGTCGCCACATCCTAAGCAACCGAAGGCACAAGCTGTCTCGCCGACATAGAGAGCGTTCTCTATTTGGCAAGAGCGAGTGCCGTCGTACACACTCGTGCGTGGGCGTGCTTCGCAGGTTCCGTTGCAGCGAACAACGGCTACTTTAGGGGCTACCGCAGCAGCCTCCTTACCGAGGATTGACCCCACTTTCTTCATTGTTTCAGCACCGCCTACAGGACAGAGTAGTCCGTCAAGGCTGTCCGCTTTGACGCAGGCTTCTGCCATGGCGCGACAACCGGCAAAACCACAACCGCCACAGTTAGCACCGGGCAGAGCGTCTTGCACCTCGTCGATGCGTGGATTCTCCTCTACTTTGAATTTCTGGGCAATGAAGAACAGCAGCACAGCGGCTACTAATCCTGTCACTCCCAAAACGAGTAAAGAAATTACAATTACGTTCATAATATTTTTGTATAAAAATTAAATTACGTTCACTCTAAACTCTAAAACCATTCGGCTACTCTAAACTCTCCACTCTAAACTAATTTTCTCCGTGCAGTTGCTCTAACAATGCCTCGAGTTGTGCCATGTCGGAGATAAGCACATCGCGTCCCTTCGGTCCTTTGTTGGGACCAACAATACCTGCTGTTTCCAGTTGGTCACTCAGTTTGCCGGCGCGGTTATAACCTATCTCAAAGGCGCGTTGTAAGCGCGATGTCGAACCTTCTTGCTTGCTTACCACAAACCGTGCCACATCGTCAAACATCGGGTCAAGACGATGTAAGTCCACACTACCGGCTTGCTGTTCATCTGCTCCTTCGGGTACATATTCGGGCAACTGATAAGGTTGTAGGTAGTGCTGTTGTTCGCTTACGTGTTCTACAATAGCTTCCACCTCTGGTGTATCTACAAAGGCACATTGGATACGGGTCAGGTTGCCTCCTCCTGAGTAGAGCATATCACCCTTACCGATGAGTTGGTCTGCGCCCTTGGAGTCGAGTACGGTGCGACTATCTACAACAGACTGCGTGCGGAATGCAATACGAGTAGGTATATTGGCTTTAATAGTACCCGTCACAATCTTCACATCCGGACGTTGGGTGGCAAGAATCATATGCATGCCTACGGCACGCGCTTTTTGGGCGAGGCGTTGAATAGGACGCTCTACCTCTTTACCGGCTTGCATGATGAAGTCTCCGTACTCGTCGATGACTACGACTAAGTAAGGCATGAAGTGATGGTGCAGAATCTTATGTGTTTGTAGGTTCTCAACCGGTTTTTCGGGATTGAGGCGACGGCTATTAAATTTATCGTTATAGTCCTCTAAATTACGCACGTTGGCTTCCGCAAGAAGGGTGTAACGGTCTTCCATTTCGATGACCAGTGAGTTGAGGGTGTTGATTACCTTTTGGCAATCGGTGATAATGATATCGCGGTCTTCTTGGTCGGGCATAGCCGCCATATAGTGACGCAGTAGAGGCTTATAGATAGAGAACTCAACCATCTTTGGGTCAACCAGCACGAACTTCAATTCGGCGGGGTGCTTCTTATAAAGCAGAGAAGTGATAATCGCATTTAGGCCGACGGACTTACCTTGACCTGTGGCACCGGCTACGAGTAGGTGTGGTGTCTTAGCGAGGTCGAACATAAAGACTTCGTTCGTGATAGTGCGACCAATGGCTACGGGTAAGCGCATTTTCTGTTCTTCTTGGAAACGCTTGGAGGCAATGACTGAGTGCATCGAAACCGTCTGTGGCTTCTCGTTAGGCACTTCTATACCTACTGTTCCTTTACCCGGCATAGGGGCGATGATACGGATACCGATAGCCGAGAGGGATAGCATAATGTCGTTCTCTAACGACTGGATCTTAGCAATACGGATACCGGCTTTGGGTACGACCTCGTACAGAGTGACGGTAGGACCGACGGTTGCTTTGATGGACTCAATCTCAATACCATAATTGCGTAAAGTAGTGACAATGCGGTTAGCATTAGCCTGTTGCTCCTCGGGGTTGATGACGGGAGCCGTTTCGTTGTCGTACACCTTCAGTAAGTCCAGAGAGGGGAACTTGTAATTCTCAAGGTCTTTCCGTGGGTCGTAGGGTTCGAGTTGTTCGCTCAACTCGACCTCCTCTGTTTCCTCTATATTAACGCCGATAGCCGGTGAGTCGTCCACAGAGGCTCTCTCATCATTGTCCGCAGAAACACTCTGCTCGCCGGCAGAGTCGCTCTGCTCAATCTCTAATGTTATATCACCTTGTGTTTGGGTTTGTGTTTCGTTTTCCGGTTCAAGTATTTCTATTTCGGGTTCGTCTAAATTAAGGATTAGTTCGGGAGCCTTCTCTTCTGTTGTTTCGGGTTGTTGCGGTTCTGCGTTTTTCTTTGCTCGGTTGCCTAACTCTTTGGCTTTCGCGATGATTTGTTTGATGTGTTCAATAAAGTGGTGGTCGGCAAGGAAGCAGAAGATGATGAGTGTGGCTACGACTACGATAGTCGTGCCGAGAGGTTTGATATAACTGGTTAGCCATGTAGCAAGCCAAGCGCCGTGTGCTCCACCTAAGTTAAAGAAGGTGTCTAAACCGAACGTTTGTTCGAGGAAAGCGAGAGTTATTGAACCCCAAAAGATGAGGAAGGCGCTACAAACAAAGAGTTTGAGGCGTTTGATATGTATCCAACCCATGAGTACTAATCCGTATAGTGCGCCCATGATGATAAAGAGGATAGAGAAGAGTCCGAACGTGTCGTTGATGAGCCAATTTGCCATTTTGGCACCGGGGAGACCAAGAATATTATCAATCTTGCCACGTTCGGCGATACACTGCGTATGAGGGAGTTGTAAGATAGACTGATCGTCCCCACCTGTGAAGAAATAACTGATATACGCAATCAGGGTGAAGAGGGTGAGGGCTAATAGTATTATGCCGCAAACGAAGTGTGTGCGGGAGTCTAAGAAGAAAGACTTCAGTTGTTTGAAGAGAGAGAATTTCTCTACTTGTATTTTAGCGCTTCGCGAGGAAGACGGGGTGGTGTGTGTAGGTCGTTGTGGCATACTTTTTGTAAATTAGGCTGCAAAGGTACAAAAAAAAAGCGATATGTGCAAATATATTTAATAAAATTTGCGTAATTCAAAAAAAAGTACTACCTTTGTAGCCGATTTTTAGATAGAAATGAAAGAGAACGCAACATTGGACAAGTTTTCTGCCTCTTGTGAGGCGTGTAAGTTGAAGGACGTATGTAGTCCGGCAGAACGTGAGGAGTGTGTGTCTCCTCGTAAGTCGTGGACGGCGGTGGTGTTGGCATATATTGTGCCGTTCGTAGTGCTGATAGGGGTTGTGGTTGTGCTTAATGGTAGGTTAGATAGTGAGCCTTTGGTGGGTACGATTGCGTTGTGCTTTGTGGGTGTTTACTATATACTGCTCAAACTCTTCGGAAAAGAGATAGAAAAGTGGTTTAGACGTAACGAATAAGTGGTTTTATACTAAAAACGAACAAATGATGACTCTCCTTTTAAGTGTACTCACATCTTTCCTCTTGTCGCTCGAACAAAATGTGTTGTCGAGTGAGTGTGTTTTATCGATTTCATCGGAACAATCTCAGCCTTTCTCATACCCGGGTTCGGTGGTTTTAGAGGGGGATAAGTTTCTCATGTCTATGTTGGATATAGAAGCGGCTTATGATGGCACTACTTTATACGTTTACTCGGAAGATACGGAGGAATTGACGCTTTCTAATCCTACACAGGAAGAACTGCTGCAGACCAATCCCTTACGTTTTGCTAAGGCATTAGCCGAAGTCTCTCGTGTGGAAGAAAAGACATCTGCCAATGGGAATCAAATAATAACGCTTTATCCTAACGACCTTAGTGTCGGTATTGTGCGTGTTGTGCTTACATTGGATAAAGAGGGAAAGGTGCCGGTATCCATTGAGATTAAAGAGGCGGACAAGACTTCGCGCCTAACGTTCATAGGACCGACCTTATCTTCCGCTCCTTCTTCTAATATGTACAACTTGGATAAACCGAATGCTTTTCTTAACGATTTGCGTTGACAATTACGAACATATTAACATCAAATTTAACACTATGGAACTAAACGAACTGAAAGTGGCTTTTGCAAAAGCCTATGGTCAAGAGGCTTCCGGAGTTTATTTTTCTCCGGGTCGAGTAAATCTTATCGGTGAACACACCGATTATAATGGTGGACACGTCTTCCCGTGCGCCTTGAGTTTTGGAACGTATCTGCTGTTGGCTAAGAACAATCTCAATAAATGGCGTTTCAAATCGCTTAACCTACCCGAAATCATTGAGGTGGATGTCACTCCTGCACCGACTATCCTTCCTAATAACGCGTGGGCGAATTACGTATTGGGTGTATTAGCCCAATTCCTTAAGAACGGGACTAAGATTGAGTCCGGATATGATTTCCTTATTTGGGGAAATGTACCTGCCGGAGCCGGTCTGTCCTCTTCGGCAGCCTTAGAGGTGGTTACTGCTTTTGCGATGAATGACCAATTGGGCACGAACCTCACGCGCACGGAGATGGCTCTTTACGGTCAGGCTGCCGAGCATGAGTATGCCGGAGTGAATTGCGGTATAATGGATCAGTTCGCTTCCGCTCAGGGAAAGGCTAATATGGCCATTAACTTAGACTGCGCCACGTTGGACTTTGAGTTGGTGCCCGTAGAGCTAAAGGGCATGAAGGTGGTGATTGCTAACACACACTCGCCTCATAAGTTAGATTCGGGAGCTTATAATGCGCGTGTTGCTCAATGCCAAGAAGCGCTCAAGCAAATCAAAACCTTAGGGATAGAGATTGATAACTTGGCTCAACTGACCCAAGAGCAGTTTGATGCCATTGCCGATAAGATTACGGATCCGGTGGCAAAGAAACGCGCCCGCCACGTTGTCGGGGAGGTAAAGCGTACGAACGATGCTATTGCCGCCTTAAAACAAGGAGATATCGTTACGTTTGGTCAACTCATGAACGGTTCTCATGTGTCCCTCCGTGACGATTATGAGGTAACGGGTCCTGAATTGGACGCGTTGGCAGAAGCCGCATGGAAAATAGAGGGCGTGTTAGGTAGCCGTATGACAGGAGGCGGCTTTGGCGGTTGTACAGTCAGCATTGTGAAGGACGAGGCAATTGATACCTTCATTGAGCGAGTTGGAGCCGAATATACCGCCAAGACGGGTCTAAAGGCAGACTTCTATATTGCCGAAATTGGCGATGGTGCTAGAAAACTGTAAATCTTAATTTTAGTACTTATACAGACTCATCTGTCATTTAACGGCAGATGGGTCTTTTTTTGTGCCTTAAATAGGGCGATTATTACGCAAATTGTTATAAAATTAGGAAAAAAGTAAAAAATATTAACCTAAAATTTGTATATGTAAAAACTTTTTGCTACCTTTGTCGCCAAAAGTCGCGTCAACGCGAGTGGATGTTGTGCGCGTAAATAAGGATTATCAACTTTTGTATATAGATTGAATTATGAAACGTTTCGTATGGATTGGTCTTTTTATTGTTGTTGCGTCATTGCTATCGGCTCAACAAGAAATAAAGGTACCTTACCAATTTGGTTTTGAGGAAGAGGAGGCTGCTGAGTTTGTTAATTGGTTTTTTAATCCGGGACCTCAAGCCTCTCAATGTATGGATCAATGGGAGGTGGGCGAGGCAACTCACAACGACGGACACTATGCGTTGTATATCAGTAATAACGGAGGAGCCGATGCGCAGTTCGGTTATCAGAAGAATGTGCAGTATGCTTATCGTGATTTTACGATTGCTGCTGGAGGTTATGATATCTGCTTCGATTGGCGTTGTTTGGGCGTAACGTTGAGCAATGCCACCTCTCTTTATGCTGGTGTTGCCCCCGCCTCCTCGGTGTCCAAGGATATGAATGCGGATTATCAGCATGGTATTGTGCCTAATTCGATAGCCAGTTGGTGCAAGACGTTAGGTCCGTTGAACGGTTCGTCTCTTTGGAAGAATTCGTCTATCCATATTAATTCCAATGGTACAACGACCTATCGCTTGTTCTTTGTTTGGTCGAATAGCACCACGGATAGTGTAGCTATGCCGTTAGGTGCTTGTATTGATAATATCCAAATAACGTCCGATCGTTGCTATAAGCCCTACGACATAACCGCTACTTCCAATTGTGATTCTATTTGGGTGTCGTGGAAAGGCACGAGTACGTCTTATTGCTTTGAGTACCGCCGTCGTGGTGCTAAGCGTTGGTCTGTGACTACGGGTATTCAAGCGGAGAACTACCTCTTGGAGGGGTTGGATGAGGGATTATATGATTTCCGTATTCGTGGTGTTTGTTCGTCGGATACCAGTGCCTATGCTTATCTAAACTCTTATATTCTGTTCTGTCCGGAGCGCCACTGCATCAATTATATCAGTTTGGATGATGAGGAAAATGTCATTTGTGGTTACGGAACCTATAAGGACCCGGGTATCAGTCAAGGAGTCATCAATTTTGGTTCGGAGGATAAGTTCTCCCGTCACACGGTAAATTGGGAACCGGATATGTATGACCCTCGTACGTGTAATGAACTTCCCACTATTCCCGAGGGTGAGTTGGCATCTGTTCGTTTAGGCAACTGGAATGCCGGCGGACAAGGAGAACTGATAGAATATCGCTATACGGTTGATTTAGAAACGGCAGCCATCTTGTTGCTTAAGTATGCCGTTGTTTTGGAGGATCCTGATCATGGAGAAAAAGATAACCCGCGTTTTGAATTGGAGATAATAGGCGAGTCCGGTGAGTTACTCGATCCCACTTGTGGAAAAGTTAATTTTGCGGCAGATGCCAAGCGCCGAACCGAAGGCTGGCATGTCTGCGGCAAAGCCCCCGGTGCGTCCAGTCCTGTTTCATGGAAAGAATGGACGACGATGGGTGTTAATCTCAAAGAAGTGGGTGTCCAGGACGGAGAAACGATTATTATCCGCCTTACCACGAAAGACTGTGCATATAGTGCTCACTTTGGTTACGCATACTTTACGTTAGGCTGTGCTTCGGCTGAACTATACGGAACATCTTGTGGCACGGAGAGTCAATTGAGTGTCGCTGCTCCCTTGGGTTTTGACTACACTTGGTATAATTACAAAGGCGATTCCGTTTCGAATGAACAAAAATTGTATATTGAGCCCTCTGATACAACGACCTATCGTTGTCATCTCAGTTATAAGGATAATCCCGAGTGCGGTTTTGACCTTTATTCGTCGGCTCGTCCTCGTTTCCCAATAGCGGAGTTTACGTATGAATATACTCCGTCTGATTGCCAAAACAAAGTGCGTTTTACTAATCGCAGTCATATCATGACCCTTTATAATAACGTGGAGGAGCACCACTATGATGAGAAATGCGACGAGTATGAGTGGGAATTCGGAGAAGGATTAGTGGCATCGGATAAGAACCCCGTTCATATCTTCCCGCAAGAGGGTGGCACTTTCCCTGTTACCTTACGCGCCAGCATTGCCGAAGGGGTTTGTTTCCATGATACAACGGTTAACATTATTATTCCTGCCATTGGGGATTCCCGTCAAATCATTGACACCACTATTTGCGACGGCGGTTATGTGGTCTTTGGTAAGTATTATGCCGGTCAAACGGGCGAGTACGAGAATGTGCTTACCAGCCAAGCTGGTTGTGATAGCGTGTTAGTTCTTAACCTCAAGGTCAATCCCGTGAGCAAAACAATCCTGCCGGACACGGTTGTTTGTGCCGAAGAACCGCTTTGCATAGACGGTGATTGCTATAAGCACCATCAGTCCGGTTCGTTTGTGCGTTACTTTAAGAACACCTGTGGTTGTGACTCTACGGTGTGGATGGACGTAACGATACTGGATAGCCTCAAACCTATTGTTAGTATGAAGGATATCACCACCGCCGAAGAGTATTCGGGGGCTATCTACACCTCGGGAACGGGCTATTCGTATTATACATTGAACGGTGATCGTCACGAGGCAACGGAGACGGAATTAAATGGTTTGAACGGAGGACCTATGGAATTGGTCTTCTATAATGATTGGCAATGCTCGGTAGATACGACCCTATTTATGCAATATCCTTGCCGTAATATGATTTTCCAGCGTTGGGGCGATGTGCTGAGCGTCTATAATCCTCAAAGTCAGTCACTTGCTACGCCCGGCAGGGA
Organism: Paludibacteraceae bacterium; assembly: GCA_045598805.1. GTDB lineage: Bacteria > Bacteroidota > Bacteroidia > Bacteroidales > Paludibacteraceae > Colicola. The sequence continues at coordinate 16,328 of JAZLMS010000006.1, forward strand.
ACCAATAGATGTGGTAACCTGTCAATGGATAAAGGACGGCTCCGATATTCCCGGAGCCACCATGACCTATTACTTCGAAGAAGGAGGCTTGGATTTGAAAGCGGCGTATCAAGTGCGTATCGTATCTTCTGATGGAACGGAGACACTATCGTGTGAGTTTATGCCTGCGCCTTATGTTCCTCACAAACAAGAAGTTGTCCCGCAGAAGGTGTTGCGCAATCACCACCTCTATATTGTAGTGGGTGACAACGAGTATAATGCACAAGGAATTAAATATTAATTGGGAGGAAGTGAGATGAAGAATTGGAATAAGATTGCTTTGTTAATAAGTGTACTGAGTTTTACTGTTTTCTGTTTCGGTGCACCGACGCAGACCTCAATCAATCCGCCTAAGGGTTGGTCGGCTCAACAGATACGCAAGTATAATACCTTTACCCGTTTTAATGTCCACAATATCCAAGTTTGGGTTGGGGACGGTTACGGCTCGTTGCTCTCCAATGGGGCAAATGTCGTTACCGCTCCAAACTATACGGGTGACTTCACGGCTAAGACCGTGGGCGGTAATGGTTTTATCCTCGGCTTAGGTTATGAATATAATTGGAAACACCTTATTGTCTCCGTAGGACCCGAGTTCCGTTTACTCTCTGTGAAAGATAATGTTTCCTTCTCGGACGCCTATCATATTGGCTTGTCGGAGTATAACCAAACCAAGCATTATCAGTTCCTTGACATGGTAGAGAAACGCAATGTCGGTCAAATCATGCTCCCCATCATGGCTGGTGGACAATGGGATAAGGTTTACTTCAAAGCCGGTGTCAAGGTGGGGTATAATCTCTTTAGTTCGGCCAAGCAGCAATCTGTCCTTCATACGTCTATCACCGATCCGCTCGCTTACGATAATGCTTGGACGGATATCCCCGGGCATAACCTCTCGGCTACAGGAGACTATTCGATTAAGGATAAGAACTCCTTGGGATTGGATGTCACCGCTTCTGCTGAAGTAGGTGTTAATATCGACAAACTGCTGAGTCCTGCTTGGCAGAAAGCGAACGAGCAGCGTGACCGCCCACTACGAATGCGTCTTGCTGCTTTTGTGGATTATGGTATTCCGAACATGTCCTGTTCTAATCTCGATTTGGCTATGGCATCGGTTACACCTGAGGATATTCAAACCCTTTCATGGCTCAATTCCCAATGGGGTGCAACCAAACTCAACAGCCTCATGGTGGGCGTTAAGTTTACCTTCCTGCTCCAGATGAACCATGTGAGACCTGTTATGAAGAACGAGGGTTATCTGGCTATTTATACGTATGACCAACAAACCAATAATGCCCTTAATAACACAACCTTGACCATCGCCGCTAACGGAGCCAAACCGCAAAAGAAAACGACCAAGAACAACGGTCTCTATTCTTCCCGCATGCCGGAGGGTAATTATACCATTTCTGCTTCCCACAGCGGTTACCTGCCGAAGGAGAAAATATCCTTCTACCATGGTTATGATAACGACACCCTCGCTATCGGACTTATTCCCGACTTAGTCTATTCTTGTTCCGTTCGTGATGCTAAGACCAATAACTATCTCTCCGCCACGCTTCGTTTCGTGAACGCGAGCACGAATGAACTCGTTCAGATTGCCAACGTCTCTCCCTCTGCTCCTGCGGCCTCTATTAAACTTCCTTATGGAGGACAATATAAAGTTCGTATAGAAGCACAAGAGCACTTCACCCTTACCGAGAACATCCTTGCTTTGAACGCTACCGATGAGTTTAAGTTGCAGCCTATCGAGAAGAAAAAGGCTATTGTTCTCAAGAACCTCTATTTCGCTACCAACGAGACCACAATCCTGCCCGAATCCGAACCCAGTCTGCAAGACCTCTACGACTTGCTTTCGGATAACCCGAAGATACGTATTCTCATTATCGGTCACACGGATAATGTGGGTAAGGCAAACGCTAACCAAATCTTGTCCGAAGGACGTGCCAATAGCGTGCGTGATGATATGATTCAACGCGGCATTGAGCCCTCTCGTATCGAAGCCGAAGGGCGTGGTATGACCCAGCCTATTGATACCAACGATACCGAAGAAGGACGTGCTAATAACCGCCGTGTAGAGTTTGTTGTATTGTAACGATGAAGCGACTGATATACATAGTATCTTTACTTGTTTGTAACTTGGGACTAACGGCTCAGGTCGTTTATCAGTGTGACTTTGAAGACCCTAACGAATGTGCTCAATGGGTTCTAAACGATTGCGCTAACGAAGATGTAAAAGGAAGACTTATCAATTTCTGGAATATCGGTAAGGCAGGACATTTCGCGCCAACGGGCGAGAACGGCTTGTTTATCGGTACCTCTGAAAATGCAACGGAAAGTGCCTATAGCGCGTCTAAATCTATTGTTAATGTCGCTTATCGCAATCTGCCACACCTTGAACCGGGTAAATATACACTCTCTTTCGATTGGCTCTTTAATGGCAAGAGTGGAAAAGAAGGACTATATGCCTGCTTAGTGCCAAAGGACATCAATACGAGGTCGGGGGGAACAGCTCTCACTATGGAGTGGTTCAAGTCTTATGTCCTTCCTTTATCCGCAGATACCGTCTTGCATAATACCTCTACATGGGATGTGCGTACGTTTACATTCACTATCCCAGAGGAGGTGGAAACAGAGTATAAACTTGTCATCCTTTTCTATTCCGTTAAGGGAGCGGTCAATGCTCCTTCTGCGGCTATAGATAATATCTCCCTCTTTTATGCAGACCAATGTGCTGCGCCTACGGGTATTAATCATTCTATCTCCGGTAAAGATGTGAATCTGCAATGGCAAGGCAATGCTGACTACTACGATATACGCACCTATAGTTACGAAACTGGCACATGGCAAGAGTTTACCACCGACTCCTTGGCTTTCTTAGTCCCTAATGTAGAAGAGGGTATCGGTATCTTCTACCTCCGTTCTCATTGTGGAGATAAGGCATCGGAGTGGGTTAAGTATGAGAAGTTCATCTTCCATAAAGGGGTTCGTTGTATTGATTACATGGATCTCAATCGCACCAACTGCGCTTATGGTTCGTTTGCCTCTCCGGCGGGGCAGAAAGGGGTGATTGACTATGGTTATGCCGATATAATGAGCCGCCACACCTTGCATTATGTCCCGAACGAGGTAGATCCACGCACGATGGAAGAAGGAGACCCTGCCTTAGGACTGCGCACTAAGCCCGATGGGGCTTTGGCTTCCGTTCGTTTAGGTAACTGGAACATAGGCTCAGAGGCAGAGCAGATAACCTACACCCATAAGGTAGATGACGACCATAACGCTATTCTTAAACTCCAATACGCCGTCGTTATGGAAGACCCCGCGCACGACCTGTCGGCTCAACCTAAATTCACCTTGTCTATTTTGCATAACGGAAAGAAACTGCCGGGTGACTGCGGCGAAGCTAATTTCGTGTCGGGCGGTAACCTCGACGAGCGTGACGGTTGGCATATAGCCTCCGGCGGTGCGACCCCCGTCTATTGGAAAGAGTGGACGACCGTCTCCGTTAACTTGCGCGACTATATAGGCGAAACAATAACCATCAAACTCACTACCTACGATTGTAGCCAAAGCGGACACTATGGTTATGCCTATTTCGTCCTTGGCTGCGAATCGGGCGAGATGTCCGACCTTAACTGCGGCGAGGATAACCCAACGACCACTTTTACCGCTCCCGATGGTTTCGACTACGAATGGTATAAGAAAGCAGACCCCACGCAACGCGTATTAGGTACAAATCAGACGTTCACCATAGATCCGATGGATACGGCTATCTATGTCGTTCGCGTCATTAGCAAAACCAACGGACAATGCTACTACGAACTGGACGCCTGCGGTATGCCACGTATTCCCAAACCGATGCTGACCTATGATGTACGTGCCGAGCGGTGCGAGAACGTAGTGACGTTCTATAACCATTCGTACGTAGAATTGCAGAATATGTTCGACAACACCCGAACGAAGAGTAAAGAGTCGGTGTCCGACCTGAGTTGGGACTTTGGTGACGGCGAACGATTAGACCAGTTGCAAGACACGGTGGTGCACGTTTATCCTCGTCAGGGAGGGACTTACACGGTGGGTCTGACCGCCTATGTGAGCGGACATAAGTGCTACGAGACGAAGTATTACGACATTGTGCTGCCGGACTTGACCACCGACACAACCTTGATAGTAGAGGAACTATGCCGTAACGATTGGCCGTTTGGATATGGTTACGACGGACATTTCTACCCAACGGATATAGACACGAACTTCACGTTCATCAGTAAGCAAACGGGTTGCGACAGTATCGTTCATTTGGTGTTGCATTGGCATAACGGTGTACCCGACTTGGATAAGCCCACGGAAGGATATAAGGACACGGCAAGGATGTGTGAAGGTTATGTGTATCGATTCGGCGACCGAACTCTGAGGGAAGAGGGTTTATACCGCGACACGTTCCCCGATTGGGCAGGGTGTGACAGTATAGTTGACTTGATGCTTTACGTAGTGCCTAAACTACAAGTACAGCACGCGGACTCAATCTCTATCTGCCGTGCGCCGGAGCAAGAGACGCGTTGGTTAGAGATACCGTATGTAGTGGATACAGGTTTCTTAGATAGTGTAGTGTTGACCTTAGACTCGGTGGTGCTACGCTATGGTTTAGAGACGGTTTATGTCTTTGATTCGGGACAAGTGGTGAGGGTAGAGATTCCCGAGTCTATCCCTCCAACGCGCTTTGACGGTGTGTTGTCCTTCCGTTCTCCTTCGTGCCCGATACCGGATAGTTATATGGTCTTTGAGGTTAATATACCGACGACAGCCCTTCGGGTAAAGGACGGACTGATAGCCATCATGAACAGCGATTATAACGGCGAGTTGCTATTCTCCGGTTACCAATGGTACCGTGACGGAGAGTTGATAAGAGGTTCGGAGCAATCGTATCTCTCGTTGACAGAAGAGGATAAAGGGCATGTGTTTACGGTAGTGGCTATTCGTCCGGAAGACGGACTGCGTATATCGTCCTGCCCTATTGTGTATGATAACCGCACCGACCTGCCCGTTATTCAGCCCTCCGATTATGTGGCGGTTTATACCCCCCTCGGACAGATGGTGAGATATGCTTATATGAATCAATTAACCTCCTTACCTAAAGGAATATATATTATAACCAATGGAAAAACGACAATCAAAATGGTTTATTAGTCTGCTCTTGTTAGGTTGTTTACAGAGTCTGCATGCGGAGTATTTTAATCCTGTCACTGATCGTGCCCGGCATTATATAGGTGTGACTTTGAGCGGAGGCGAGGCGAATAACCTGACGCAGAATAGTGTGACGATGCTCCCTGGTTATGGTGCCGGCATAGGGTTACGGTATGAGATAGACTATCACCATGTCCTGATAGGGCTTGGGGTAGGTGCTCAGTACCAAGGTCTGAACGACCGTCAAGACGCTTTTGCGGACGAGTTCTCGCGAGCAGATAAAGAGGGAGAAGAGTATCTGTACTCCTATAACTATGAGACGTATCATCAGCGTTCCTCGTTACTGAACGTAGAAGTGCCGTTGTCGTTGGGATATAATTTCGCCACGTATGGTTATTTTCTGGTAGGAGTTAAAGTCACCATACCTGTGAAAGCCTCTTATTCGGTACAAACGGATATGTTCACATCGGGTTTCTATCCTTGGGCGGAGGAGACGTTTGTGTCCTCTCAGTACACTAACCTAACGTCTTATAGTCTATTCCCGAGGGCGACGTATGAACAAAAAGGAACGGCTTATACAGAGCGTGCTCGGGCTAATGTGGATCTGGAGATAGGTGCTTTCTTCCCGCTAAAGAACGACCGACACCGGTTGCGTTTTGGTTGTTATGTAGAGGGAGGTTGGAGAGTAGGAGAGGTTAAGTCGGCGGAGTTAGTCGATTATACGCAAGTGGCATCGGTGCCGTTCATCACGAATCAGTCGCAGTTGGCGGAGCGGATACGTTTTAATGCGCTCTTGGCGTCGAATAAATATACGAGTCTGCCCAAGACCTTGGAGGTAGGTTTACGATTAACGTGGCTCGTGGATGTGACGATTAGCAAGGAGAAATGCTTGTTATGCGAACAAATAAAGAAACAAAAACGAAATAGCCACCGTATATATTGATTGATATATACTTAGGTACAAAAAACTTATTTATTAACCCCTAAAATTTACAGCTTATGAGAAAAACTTTTCTTTCTCTGCTGCTTGTCTTAATGACGACAGCACTGTATGCAGGCAAAGAGGAACTCTATGTCCTGTATGAAGGCTTTGAAAACGGCATCCCTGCCACGTGGTCGCAGATTAACGAAGCAGGTCAACAACAGTGGATTACCGAATCCGCTACGGATGCCCTGTACCCTGCGGGTGTTGTAGAAGGTGAGTATCGTGCCGCATTACGCAACACGACTACCCAAACACAACACTTTGTAACTAAACTGGTGACCCCGGTTTTCGACATCTCGAAGACGGTTCACCCGATTCTCATTTTTTCGCATGCGCAAGCGCAGCGCACGGGCGATGTGGATCAACTGAAGGTTTATTACCGTCAGTCCGCTACCGACCGTTGGATTGAGATTGCTTCCTTCGAGAACAAAATCACCAATTGGACACAAGAGACCATTCAACTCCCCGGTGCTTGCGAGACGTATCAACTCGCTTTTGAGGGAACGGATAATTTCGGACGTGGTATTGTGTTGGATGACGTTATCGTTCGTCCCGAACCTACGTGCGAGGATCCGTTTAATATCTCGGTAGATGGTCTATCTACGAACAGCGTGACCTTGCTTTGGAACGGTTCGTTGGATACGGAGACCTTCCGCGTTGTGCTGAGTAAGAAAGAGATAACGGACATGGCGCAGCCGGAGGGAATCGTTTATGACAATCTGATTAGCGATTTCTCGGTAACGATAGACGAACTCAATCGTAATACGAAGTATTATGTATATATCCAAGCTCAATGTGGTATGGAGAATTCCGAGTGGAGTTCGTTTACCTTCACCACAAAGAACTTGGCTGAAGTACCCTATGTACAGGACTTTAACAAGACCTATGCTTCCGGTACGGTTTCGCATGTAGATTATTGGACTCATGGCACCAGCATCAAGAAGGATGACGGTTCGATGGAGTTTATGCCGTTTATTAACCAGAATACCGCTGAAAGCAGTTGGGGAAACTATTCCTATTCCAAGACTACCTGCTTGGTATTTACGGGCGCGCGCAGCACTTCCACTAACATCCCTGCCGGCGAGTATGTATATGCAGCTACTCCCGAACTCAATGTGGACAACGTCAAGAACCTGCAAGCTACCTTCTGGGGAACGTGCTACACTAATTTTGACGAGGCAAATGCCAACGGACTGGTTGTCGGCGTGATGACCGACCCTGCCGATTGGGCTACCTTCGTGGCTATTGATACTGTTTATAGCACCGAGAGTCGCGGCTTCGCTCGCTATACGGTCTTCTTCGATTCGTATGAGGGCGAAGGCAAATATATCGCTTTTGCCAGCAACTTCGTGGATAAACCCAATGCGTTCTTTATGGATGATTTGGAGATTAAGGAAGCACCGGCATTGAAAGCCATTACCGATGTTACCCTTTCCAACATTACCTCTAAATCCATGACCATCAACGCTAAATTGAACGGCAACAGCGCTATGCGTTTGGTATTGATGCAGGATACACTTGATACGAAGACCGGTAAGATCTTCCTCAACCCTGATTCCCTGCCTGCACAATACCATCTGTTGGATAAGGTCTATGATAACCCCACTATGCCTTTGACGGTAGAGTTGGATTCCTCTATGCGCAGCAAGTTCTTGCAAGTGTTTGTTCAACCTGTCAAGGGTGAGGATAAGGGCGAAATGTCCCTGCCTGTCGTTGCTTTGATCCCGCAGTTATGGAACGGCGAAGAGCATACCATTACTTTTGAGGAAACCAACAAATGGGAAGTAAAACGTACGACCAACTTCGGTTATGTATCGGCTACAATCAAGTATCCGTACACCATCATGACTACCCCGCAGAACTTCGGTTCTACCGTTCCTGCTTGGCCGAGCAGTCTGAGCGGTTCCGGCTACGGTCATGAAAGCCAGACTTCCGTTTATTTAGGTAAAGAGCAACAGGAATGGGCGGAAAACGACATCAAGTATTACCAAGTCTATGGTGACTATGTAGCTTTCCCCGAAGTGGAAGATATGAGCAACTTGATGATTGAGTTCTTCCTCCGTGGCTATTCTGATTCCTATACGGAGATTTCCCGTGTAGCAGTAGGTGTGATGACCGATCCGTTTGATCCCTCTACTTTTGAGCCGATTGCTTATTGCGAAAGCCCCAAGGCGAAAGTGTGGGTTCCGTGTGTTGTTGCTTTCAACAAATATCAAGGCAACGGACATTTCCCTGCTATTATGGCAGACGTGGCGAAGAATAAATATAAATACTCCTCCACCAGCGGTAGCGGCGGTAGTTATACTACCTACAAACTGTCCTATCAGTATGTCGATGATATCAAATTGCGCTCGATGGAAGGTTGCATCATGCCGACCGATTTGGCTGCTGCACAAGCCGACACTACGGTGATTGTTTCTTGGGAAGGTAACGGCATGAAGAAATTCGCCGTTAATATCTTCAGTGATGAGGAGATGAAGGATACCGTGATGAAGGCTATCGTAGAGGATACCACGGCTTATAAGTTTGAAGGTCTGATGCCCCACACCTTATATTATTATAATGTGGAGACCCTGTGCGGGGAAGAAAAGTTGGCATCTATCCTCGGTAGCTTCAAAACCGATTGCGCTGTAAATGGCGAAGCTATTCCGTATATAGAGAACTTTGAGGGTTATACCGGCGGTAGCAGTACGCAGGACTTGCCTGCTTGCTGGAATATTATTCAGCAGAAATACACCTCTTCTGGTAGCAGTAGTGCACCACCAACCACAAGTTACTATCCGTATATATACACATCAGCTACGTCCGCACATGCCGGAACCAAGTGCCTGTATTTCTACTACTCTTCCACGGGTGATATCGTCTTCACCGGCAAACCGCAATGGGTAACCCTGCCGATGATGAGTGAGGACTTGAACAAACTGCAATTCTCTTTCTGGATGAAGGCAGGCGGTACGTCTTATGTGGGTGACTCCGTATATGTAGGTGTCATGTCCGACCCGACCGATCTTGCTACCTTCGATACCTTGCAGCTGATTAAGACCACAACGAACTATTCCGAGTATATTATCCGTCTGGACAACTACAAGGGTAATGGCAAATACATCGCTCTTATGAAGACTCCGCGCGAGGTAACCCGCAGCGTTTATATTGACGATGTCAAGGTGGATTACTTGTCCGATTGCGAGAAAGTACAAGGCGTAACCGCTACCAATGCCAACGAAGTGGGTGCTACCGTCTCTTGGAATAAAGGTAACGCTACTCAATGGGAAATCGTTGTAGCCAACGATACACTCTCCCCGGAGAAAATTGCTGCAGGAGATAAAGCCATCGTCAAGGACTCCATCACTACTCAGAATCCGTTCGTGATAGATTTCTGCACGGAAAACAACAAGGCATATTATGTCTATGTTCGCGCTCTCTGCGGCGAGGACAACAAGGGCGATTGGTCCAACGTCATGACCTTCAAGACCACTTGTGTGGCAAAGACTACCGAAGGCTATGGCTTCATTGACTTTGCTAAGGACGGCTTCGGTACGTCCGAGTTCCCCTGCTGGACTGTGGGTCGTCGCGAAGGTACAACGGCCGTTCCTTCCGTTACGGCGGGTAGCAACTTGTATATGTTCAACTCCACCTCTTCCGAAGGTGCATACGCTATTATGCCTCCTATTGACGTGGATAGCATTAGTCGCTTGCAAGTTAAATTCACCGCTTCCGGCGGTACGGGTGTTGCTTATCTGCGTCAACTCACCGTGGGTATCATCTCTAACCCCAGTGACCTCTCGACCTTTGAAGCTATCGAGACGATTGACTTGCCGATGGCAACGACTTCTATCAGTAAAGCCAATCACGCCCAAAACCTCGACGAGGCTGAAACCTTTATCGTTCGCTTTGATAAGTATGCAGGCGACTACGAAGGTAACTTTGGTAAGCAAATCATGTTCTTGTCCGAGAACGGCGGCGTAGCCAACTATGTATATATATACAGTATGCAAGTGGATACTATTCCTTCTTGCTTGGAGCCTATCAAGGTGAAGGCCGTTGAGGTAAATACCTACGACGCTATTGTCGGTTGGGAAGAAGTGGGTACCAACTATCAGGTTCAACTCTTTGCTGACGACAAAAAGACCGTTCTCGTCGATAGCCTTACCAACAAACAACAGATGAAGTTCGAAGGTCTGACCATGCTCACCAAGTACTACGTTCAAGTACGTACCATCTGTGGTGTAGGAGACACCTCTGCTTGGTCACCCATGGGTAACTTCACAACCGAGTGTCCTGTTGCTTATCCTGTTCCCTACGAGCAGAACTTTGACGACTATGCTTCCGGTGCAACTAATTATCCGGAGTGCTGGGAGCGTTTCAGCAACTCTTCTACCACCTATCCGTATGTTTATTCATCGGCTAAGAAGGATGGTAAGAACGGTCTGTATATGTACCGCACCACCTCGTACTACTCTTACGCTGTTCTGCCTAACTTCGAGGGCAAACCCGGAAGTTTGATGCTTGAGTTGGATTATCGTAACAATTCTACCTCGTACCCGATGGAGATGTATATCGGTATTGCTACCGACATCACTTCCGTAGAAGGTATCGACTCCACCATCGTGATGATAGATACCATCAAGGCAGAGAAGTACAGTGCGCCCAATAATGTTTGGTACCACTATGCTAAGCCGTTAGAGGCTTATACCGCTGAGACCGGACGTATCGTCTTCATCTCTCCGATTGCTGCTTCTTCCACTACCAACGGTTATGCTTACTTGGATAATGTCTATGTATCCAAGACTCCGACTTGCTTCCGTCCTATCGAACCTGCCTTTGCCAGCGCAACCGCTTCGTCCATCACACTCACTTGGACACCGCAAGGTAACGAAACCGCTTGGGACATCGCTTGTCTGCCTGCAGGGGAAGAGGATATGACGAAAGCCACCATCACCACCGTTTCCGGTGAAGGACCGAAGGGTACGGTTACCGGTTTGACGGACGCTACCGAGTATAACTTCTACGTTCGCGCTAACTGCGGCGAAGGTGACTTCTCCGAATGGTCAACTGTCGTTTCCGGTAAGACGCTGTGCATTGTGCCTTTGGCAGAAGCTGCTTGGAACTTTGACGATTATACAACACGTGTTCTTAACCCGAATGCCGGTAATAGCACTTCTTACCCCATTGAACAATGCTGGTTATCGCAGTCCACTTCTACGACGGCATCGAGTCAACCGTACTTGAACAAGAACGCCTATTCTTCCTCTAATAGCGATGTCGAATATGTATCTTCCAAGTATGCTTGTACCGATACGTTTGCTTTGAAGTTCTATTCTACTGCCACTGCACCGGCGATTGCTGTTTTGCCGGAAATAGTGGGCGGATTAGACGAATTGCAAATATCCTTCGTCGGTCGTTCCGTTTATGAAAGTTATAGCACATCCAAGGGTACTGCCGGTCAATTCACCAAGTACTACAATACCTATGCTACCGGAAGTTACGGTCGTACGCTCAAGATCGGTACGGTTACCGATCCGTATGATATGTCCACCTTCGAGGAATTGGTTGACTATCAGTTCGCTGAAGTAACGAATGCCAACTGCTCAACAAAGGTTGAGGGTGACTACTGGGAGCCTGTTACCGTTTCACTCTATGGCGCAACGGGTAAGTATATTGCCTTCTTGGCTGAGTACGATGGTTCCAACTACGCTTGGGTAGATAATGTCAAAGTGGAGAAAGAAACCGGTCTGAATATGCCGACCTGTCTCCGCGTTCCGGAAGACAAGTTGGGCGGCTATTCGGCTGAGTTCACTTGGAAATCACGCGCTTCCAAGTTCCAAGTCATTGTCAAAGACGCTGACGGAAAAGAAATGGCTAATAAAGTGGTTACTACACCTTACAGCTCCGTCGAAGGATTGACTCCGACCAAGACTTACACCGTTGAGGTTTATGCGCTCTCCGATGACGAACAGAACAAGAGTGCTGCTGCCAAGAAGTCGTTCACTACGCCTTGCGTTCCTTACACTAAAGAACAAGCGCATTGGGACTTCAAGGATGCCGATTACGCTTACACAGGCAGCACTTCCTACCTCATTCCTACTTGCTGGGATGGCGGTCAAGCCGTTAAATCGTCGGCTACCACATATACCTACACCCCGCAAGCAAAAGTCAATACCGCTACTTATCAGTACAGCCGTGAGGCGTATGACGCTAAGGCTACGGTACATGACCGCGCGTTGCAGTTCTATAACTACTCCACTACCTATGCCGATTCGTACGTTATCCTGCCCGATTTGGATGTAGATATGGACAGCACTTGTCTCCGCTTCTGGATGCGTGCCGCGTACTTCTATACCGCTACGTATTCGTCAAGCGCCAGCCGCAACAAACTGTACTCTGCCAATAACAACTACAACAAAGAGTTGACAATCGGTGTGATTGCAGACGAAACGGATATCACTACCTTCGAGGCTATTGACAAGGTTACTTATCCGTACAGTTGGTCTGCTACCACGAATGTCTTTACCTACAACGACGAAAGTGGCAACGACTATTGGGTTGAGGTTATCCTCCCGCTCAAGAAGTACAAAAACAAAGGCCGTATCGTGCTGCTGTACGAGGGCAACGATAAGACTTCGTACATGTATGTGGACGACCTTGAAATAGTTGACGCTTCCTTCTGCACCGCTCCTACCGGCGTACGTGGCACCAATATCACCGCCAACAGTGCTGACATCGTTTGGAGTGTAGCCGGTAAAGATAGTGTGATTCTGCAAGTAGCTACCGCCGACGACTTCGAAGAAAAGAACCTCATCGTCAACGACACCTTGGTTAATCATGACGGCAAGTACGAACTGACTGGTCTTAACTCCGGCACTACCTACTACGCCCGTATGATGCACCTCTGCGGAGAAGATGAAGCCTCCGACTGGTCGGTGGTATCTTCCTTCTTCACCTTGTATGACGTTCGCTTCTTTGAGGGCTTTGACGAGGTTCGTACCTATCCTGTTAACTGGACACGTTGCAATGCCAAGGTCGTAGATGTATTGGACAATGGCACTACACCCGCTCCTATCACCTCGGAGACGGCTTCCAATTGGGTTCGTGACCCGGGTACGCAAGATATCACCGCTACGACTGGTAGTGCTACCGGCAGCTCGTCTTCTGCTACCTACTACAACTACTGGCTCTTGACGCCGACCATCAGTCTCAAAGATGTGCCTGAGGCAGATAAGCTTATGCTTTCCTTCGACCTCTCGCTCTCCGCTTCCGATGGCTCTCAACCGTTCAACAAACCGTCTGAGTTTGACCAGTTCATCGTTGTTGTAAGCACCGATGGAGGTGTCACCTATCCGCGTGCTAACGCTACCGTCTGGAACGCCAATGGCGGTAACTACGATTATAGCACCATCTCCGGCGTTCCAACCAAGCAGATAATCGACCTCTCGAACTATATCGGTCAAGACATTATCCTTGCTTTCGTTTCGGACGCTCATAGCGAACAGGATGTTGCTTGCTCCAAGAACAATATCCACTTGGATAACGTTCAAATCAACGGCTGCAATGTAGCAGAGTATAGTGCATCCATCTGCCAGTACAACGACTACGAGGATGATAACTTCTTTATCGACGCTAACGACCTCATCATCGGTAAGACAACCTTGTACACCAAGTATGAGGCTGCTACAAAGGACGGTGTGAACGATACCTATACACAACTCAGTCTCTCCGTGAACTGTGCCGTTACCGAATCCAAGTCCGTTACCCTCTGCGAGGGCGAGAACTACTTGGAGGGTAACTTCGCTATCTACGATGTAGTCGAGTCGAATACCTACAGACAGAAACTGGAAGCTTCTACCGGTTGCGATAGTATATCCGAGGTTGTGATTACCGTTATCCCACGTATCTATAATATCCTCGAAAAGACCATCTGCCAAGGTGACTTCTTCGAGTTTGGCGGCGTTAAGTATTACACCTCCACCATCGTTTCGGATACCGTTCCGTCATTAGTTACGGGCTGTGATAGTATCACGACCCTATACCTCACCGTGAACGCTATCCTTGCGGGTACTACTGAGGCAGACCTCTGCCAAGGTGACACCATCGTCTTTGGTAAATATACCATTACCGAAGGTGGAACCTACGTTGATACACTCAAGAACGCTCTTGGTTGCGACTCTGTAGCCACCCTCGTAGTAACCTTGCGAGAGAACTACGCTACTACTACTCGTGCAGCTATCTGCCAAGGTGAGAAGTATAGCGACGACGTCTTCCAAGGTCTCGGCGAAGCCGGTGATTATCCGTCGGAACAAAAGACCATCTATGGCTGCGACAGCGTCGTTACCTTGCACTTGCTCGTTGCCGGTGCTGACTTAACGATGACCGACCGTATCGAAACAAAGGATCTGCCTTACGTTATCAACGGCGAGGAGATTCTGCCTGTTACTACGGCTGAGGGAACGTACCAACGTACCATCGAACTCAACTGCGGTACGGCTACGCTGACCATTATTGTGGGCGATGTTTCGGCTCTGCCACAAGTAACGATGGGTGACCTTATGGTTAGTCCTAATCCCGTTCAAGTAGGCGAGTCCTTCTATGTGTCGGGTAACTTCGCTTCCGATGCTACGATGACCATTATTAACGCCAACGGACAAACCGTTTATACGGCTACTCCTATCGAGACACCTGTTCTCGTTCCGGGCTTACCCGCTACCGGCGTTTATGTGGTTAACGTAACCTCAGCGAACGGCGTTTATGCCGCCAAGGTGATTGTTTACTAGATTTCCTAGATACTCTAGATTTCCTAGATACTCTAGAATCCATAGATACTCTAGAATCCCTAGATATCCTATATATTTCACGAAAAGGGACCTCTCCGGAGGTCCTTTTTGTGTCTCCACCATCCCCCATCCACGGATGGTCAATGTGTGCCTTCAGTGTATCATTACCGAAACCTCACCGAACTGTCACCGAACTGTCACCGAACGATTAGGGGGAGAAAACCACAAATCATGACCATAAGTAAACTTCCGTAGTGATTTTTGTTCTTTATATGGTTAGATTTTATCTATTTTGCCTAAAAATTGAAAATATATTTGCTCATACCAAATATTTGTTGTATATTTGCAGCCGATTTTGATAAATAGGCTCTAATTTTTAGTATTATGCTTAAGAATATTCTTGCAATCACCGGTAAACCCGGTCTGTACAAACTGGTTTCTCACGGAAATAATACTCTCATTGTCGAGAGTTTAGTCGATGGTAAACGTATTCCCACTTTTGCAAGGGATAAGATTATTTCTTTAGCCGATGTGTCGATGTTCACCTTGGATGAGGACATATCGTTGAGCGAAGTGCTCACTAAACTCGGTGCAAAAGAGAGTCTAAAGACCGTTACGTTAGACCTTAAGAACGCTTCTAACGATGCCCTACGCGAGTATTTCGCTGTCGTGCTTCCTAATTATGACCGCGACCGCGTCTATCCGTCTGATATCCGCAAACTCATTCAGTGGTATAATATTCTTATCACAGCCGGCATAACCGATTTCGCTGTGGAGGAAGACGAGGCCACAAGCGAAGCACCCAATACTAAACACCAAACACCAGACACCAAAGCAGCCAAACCTGCTGCTAAAACGCAAGTCAAGACGCAAAAAGCCGCTACTACGGCTACCAAAACCGGCGTAGGCGCAAAGAAAGGATAAGTAAACATCAAACATAAGACATTAAACATACATTATACTATGGCACGAGAATTAACAGTTGAAGAAAAGCTGAAAACCCTTTACGAACTCCAACAAGTGGATTCGAAAGTGGACGATTTACGTATCCTCGCCGGCGAACTGCCCCAAGAGGTAAAGGATATGAGTGACGAAATTGAGGGTCTCAAAACTCGCTTGACGAACATCGAGAGTGAGATTAAGAATTGCGAAACGCAAATCTCTGATCACCGCGTTAAGATTGAGAACGCGAACGCCAGCATCACTCGTTATAAGGAGCAACAAGACAATGTCCGTAATAACCGAGAGTACGACAATCTAAGTAAAGAAATCGAGTATCAAACGCTTGATATCGAACTCAGTCAGAAGAAGATTAAGAACTACACCGCCGACTTGGAGCAACGCCAAGCCGAGAAGGAAACGACGCGTGCTACCATCGAGGAACGCACCGTTGATTTGCAACAAAAGAAGGGCGAATTGGATTCCATCTTAGCGGAAACGAAGGAACAAACGGAAGCTTTGATGATTCGCTCGGGAGAGTTGGAGAAGAAAGTGGACGACCGCCTCTTGGCAGCCTTCAAACGTATTCGTAAGAACGCTCATAACGGTTTGGCAGTGGTTACCGTAGAGCGCGACTCATGCGCCGGTTGTCACGCTAAGATTCCGGCACAGCGTCAGTTGGATATTCGTCTGCGCAAGAAAATCATCGTTTGTGAGTTCTGCGGACGTATCCTCGTTGACCCCGAAATAGCCACCGCTATTGCTAAGAAGAAGATTTAAGAAGCTATAAGTTACCAACGTAGCGCTTAATTAACATACCCACTAATTCAGGCACACCTTCGGAAGCTCTCTTCCGGAGGTGTTGTATTTTGTCTCGATAGGGACCAAATTCGGGCATGCCCGGATCCACTACGTAGATAGTGGCATGCGTTGGAGCGTACTGCAACAGCGAGGCTGCTGGATAGACATTAAGACTCGTTCCAACTACGATTAGTATATCTGCCTCAGAAACGATATTACACGCTTGTGGGAAATAGGGCACACCCTCTCCAAAGAAAACGATATACGGCCGAAGTAACGACCCGTTCGGATGGCGGTCGCCATAATGCTGCTCCCAACCTACCAAAGGTACCGTCGCTAATTCATCGTCCTCACTACGCAGTTTGGTTATCTCACCATGCAAGTGCGTAATATGCTTACTCCCCGCCCGCTCGTGGAGGTCGTCAATGTTCTGCGTGATGATCTGCGTGTCGGGTAAAGCCTCTTGCAAACGCGTAATAGCATAATGCGCGGCATTGGGTTGCGCCGCTAAGGTGTCTTTGCGTCGGGCATTGTAAAAATCAACACAGAGTTGCGGGTTACGCAACCACGCATCGTGGGTACATACATCCTCAATGCGGTATTTCTCCCACAGTCCGTCACTATCGCGGAAAGTACCTAATCCGCTCTCGGCGCTCACTCCGGCACCGGTAAAAACAACAATATGCTTGCTCATAGTCGTGAATTTTGTTGCAAAAGTAAGGAAAAATTTGCATATATGCAAATAAATCTTTATCTTTGCACATTATTTTGGATGAATATGACCCTTCTTTGTATAGAAACCAGTACTTCCGTTTGTTCGGCAGCCATCGTAATCAATGGTCAACCCGTTGCCGCACGTATCTCTCGTTCGGGAGGGAATCATGCGCAGTTATTGCCCTGTTTTGTAGATGAACTGCTCGCCCAAGCTAAAGAACAGCAATGGACATTGGACGGCGTAGCCCTCTCTGAGGGACCGGGTAGTTATACGGGGTTGCGTATCGGTGCCAGTCTGGCAAAAGGCATTTGTTATGGTCTTTCTATCCCCCTCCTACCTCTTCCCACCACCCAAGTCCTTGCCGCCTCCTACATATCACAATCCACCATCCACCATCCAACAATAGGCGATAGCCGCACCATCCACCATCCACCATCCACCATCCACCATCCACAATCCACAATCCTCTGCCCTATGATTGATGCGCGTCGAATGGAGGTTTACACAGCTCTTTATACCCCCGAATTAGGACAGATAGGGGCTGTAGAGGCTAAGATAGTGGATAGCGCGTCGTGGCAAGCGGAGTTAGACGAACATGAGGTATATTTCTTTGGGGATGGTGCGATGAAGTGCGCCTCCACCGTAGTGTCTGAGCATGCTCATTTTGTACCCGACATCGTACCCGAGGCACAGTATATGGGTGGCATTGCCGAAGCGCTCCCGCGGCAAGCGTATGTGGAGGGCAAAGCATTAGCGTACTTCAATCCGCTATATGTGAAGGAGTTTGTGCCCGCGCCCAGCCACGTGAAAGGATTAATTTAGAGTGTAGAGTTGAATGAAGTTTTAGAGTTGAAAGTTGAAAAGTTATAGAGTTTATATTGTTTTATTGGCAGTAGTGATGACCGCTTGTTCGACGACGAAGAATACGCCGGCGACACGGGCTTTTCACCAAATGAAGGTGCGTTATAACATCCTCTATAATGGGAATAACTCCTATATAGAAGGCTTACAAGCCATCAATAATGCCAACGAAGATGACTTCACCCAAGTCATCAACCTCTATCCCGTCTCTAATCACAATGCCGCCCAAGCGGCAACATCCCAAATGGAAGTGACGATAGAGAAATGCCGTAAGTGCATTAAACTGCACTCTATCAAAGCAAGACCCAAACCCGACCCCAAGAAACGCAATGACCCTAAGTATAAACTCTGGCTCGAGTCTGAGGAGTTTAATAACGAGATGAGTAATGCTTGGCTTCGTTTGGGACAAGCGGAGTTCCATAAAGGCGATTTCTTAGGAAGTATAGGTACTTTCACCTACGTACTCAAACATTATCAAAACGACCCGAACATACAGGCTTGCTGCCAATTATGGATTGCTCGCGCTTATGCCGAGATGGGTTGGTACTACGAAGCCGAAGACTTGCTCCGCCGCATTAAGGTGGACGACCTCAGTCGGAAGAACGCTCCCCTCTATTCGGCGCATATGGCGGATTATCTACTGAAAACCAAGCAATACCACGCCGCTATTCCGTATGTCAAGATTGCTCTTCCGGAAGAGAAACGTAAGATGTATCGTCCGCGTTTTGAGTTCGTGCTTGCCCAACTATACGAATTAGAAGGTAACGCCTCGGCGGCGGCTTCGTGTTATAAGAAGGTCATTCGCATGACCCCGCCTGTTGAAATGGACATCAACGCCCGTATCCACATGGCACAGCAGCAAGGTCCGGACGGAGTGAAGGGACTGCTAAAGATGGCTAAACTGGAGAAGAACAAAGACCGTCTGGACGTTATTTACGGAGCGGCAGGACGCATATACCTTAATGCCAAAGATACCGCCAAGGCATTAGAATATCTCGATTTAGCTATCGAGAAGAGTACCCAAGCGGGGTTGGCTAAAGCCCAAGTACTGGTTACGGCAGGCGATTTATATTTCGACTTACGTAATTACACGAAGGCACAACCGTGTTATAACGAGGTGGTAACTATCTTAACTTCAGACAACGAGGATTATGTCCGTCTCAGTCGTAGAGCCGAGGTGTTGGACGCACTCATACAAGAGGTGAATACGGTTACGCTACAAGACTCGCTCCAGCGTCTCAGCCGCATGACGGAGGAGGAGCAGATGAAAGTATGTGAACAAATCGTAGCCGACCTCATTGATGCCGAAAAGAAAGCCGCTGAAGCGGCTGCTTTAGCAGAACGCGAAGCCCAACAGGGAGGCCTGAATAGCGTTAATACGCTTAATATGTTAGGCGGTGCCGGAGCTTCTGCCGATTGGTATTTCTATAACGCTTCCCTGCTGCGCTCGGGTAAACAAGAGTTTAATCGCCGTTGGAATAACCGCCCGCTCGAAGATAACTGGCGCCGTATGAGTAAAGCGGGTATGTCCTCTATGAATATGGACGATGGGTCGATGACCAATGACTCTACTTCTCTCAACGCCGACTCAACGCAAACGAATAGCCCAACGACCCAACAGGTGGACGATTTGCATAATCCGCTCTATTATTTCCAACAGATACCCAAGACGCAGGAAGACCTCAATGAGTCGGATACGCTCCTTGCGCGCGCGTTATATAATATGGTGGAGATTTATGCTATTCGTTTAGGGGATGCCGAATTGGCAAACGAAACGCTCGCTGACCTTCATCGTCGTTATCCCGCTTATCCTACACCGCAGATGCAAGTGCAGCAACTCACTGCCGAACAGGTGGAAGCCATGATTGCGGAGCGTAAAGCGCAGGATTCTCTCTATGAGCAGACTTATTATGCCTTCAAGCAAGGAAAGTTCAAAACCGTTGAGGCGAATAAACAATCTGCCGAGCAACTCTATCCCGAAAGCGATTTACTGCCGCGTTTCCTCTTCCTTAACGCCGTGGCGGTAGCCCGTTCGGAGGGGCAAACAGCCTTTATTGCCGAATTAGAAGCTATGGTGGAGAAGTATCCCTCTTCCGAACTCAGTGCTAAAGCCAAGGACATGCTCGCTATGATGAATCAAGGTATGGAAGCTAAACGCGGTGGAGCACTCTCGTCGCTGGAGAATAAGCGCGAACAGTCAACCGTTAGTATCGAAGACGAATCCACTACCAAACAGTGGTCGGATAATACCGAAGTCGCTTCTTATGTGATTATCACCTTACCCACGGAGGAGGAACAAGTACTCAATAAGATGCTCTATGAGGTGGCGTTGTTTAACTTCTCGCAGTTCCTTATTCGTGACTTTGATATACAGACTTTGCCTGCTTATGCAGGAGGTTGCGCTCTGCGTATCTCTATTTTCGAGAATATCAAAGAGGCTGATTGGTATATCGATTTAGCCAAGAAGAACGAATCGTTCAATAAAGCACTTATTTCCCAAGGGGCAAAACTGATATCCGTTACGGAGGAGAACTATCCGCTATTAGAGAATAAGTTGGAAACAGGGGAATAAAAAAAAGAGCATAAGCTCTTCGTTTTTGTCGGGATGACAAGCGTTCTTTTTGGTTGTCGGGATGACAAGATTTGAACTTGCGACCTCCGGTCCCCCAGACCGTTGCGCTACCGGACTGCGCCACATCCCGTAACTCCGAATTATTCCCGAGTTAGTTGCGGAGGATGGGATCGAACCACCGACCTTCAGGTTATGAGCCTGACGAGCTACCACTGCTCTACTCCGCGATAAATAAATCGCTTATTTGCGAAATCGGGTGCAAAGGTACTGCTTTTTTTTGATATATGCAAATTTTTTTGCAAAAAAAAGTGTTTTTGTTAGCCAATTGTGCCTTCTAAGCTTACTTGTAACAGTTTTTGTGCTTCTACGGCAAACCCCATCGGCAGTTTGTCCATCACTTCTTTGGCATAGCCGTTCACTATCAGTCCTACAGCATCTTCTATGCCTATGCCTCTCTGCTGGCAGTAAAAGAGTTGGTCTTCGGAAATCTTAGACGTGGTAGCCTCATGCTCCACCACCGCCGTTGGATTGGCTATCTGCATATCAGGGAACGTGTGTGCTCCGCATAACGAACCTAATAACAACGAGTCACACTGGCTGTAGTTACGGGCATTATCCGCACCCGAAGCCACTTTGACCAGTCCGCGGTAGGCGTTTTGACTATGTCCGGCACTGATACCTTTCGATATGATCTTCGAACGGGTGTTCTTGCCCAAGTGAATCATCTTCGTGCCCGTGTCTGCTTGCTGGTAGTTATTCGTTACGGCTACCGAGTAGAACTCGGCACTACTATTATCCCCTCTCAAGATACAAGACGGATATTTCCACGTGATGGCACTTCCCGTCTCGACTTGCGTCCAACTTAGACGCGCATTCTCGTACGTGATACCGCGTTTGGTTACGAAATTATATATTCCTCCGCGTCCCTCTTTGTCGCCGGGGTACCAGTTCTGAACGGTGGAGTACTTGACCTCTCCATCTTTGTGTACAATAATCTCCACAATAGCCGCGTGCAACTGGTTCTCATCTCGCATCGGGGCTGTGCAGCCCTCCAAATAACTGAGGTAAGCTCCTTCGTCAGCAATGAGGAGTGTGCGCTCGAACTGACCCGTGTTACCGGCATTGATACGGAAGTAAGTGCTCAGTTCCATCGGGCAGCGAACGCCTTTGGGGATATAGACGAAACTGCCATCGGAGAAGACAGCAGAATTAAGAGCCGCATAGAAATTGTCGCTATAGGGAACCACCGAACCGAGGTACTGTTTTACGAGGTCTTCGTGTTCACGTACCGCTTCGGAGATAGAGCAGAAGATGATACCTTGTTTGGCGAGGGTCTCCCTGAAGGTTGTTTTGACGCTGACGGAGTCCATCACAGCATCTACTGCCATATTTCCGGCTAACGCCGCACGCTCCTCTAAGGGAATACCGAGTTTATCAAAAGTCTTTTGTATCTCGGGGTCTATCTCGCCCGTCTGCTCCTTTTGTTTCTTAGGTGCAGCGTAGTAAGAGATGGCTTGGAAGTCTACCTCGGGAATATCGAGGTGTGCCCATGTGGGAACGGGCATGGTGAGCCATTTGCGGTAGGCTTTGAGGCGGAAGTCAAGGAGCCATTGAGGTTCTCCTTTCTTGGCGGATATAGTACGAATAACGTCCTCGTTGAGGCCGTGTGCAAGGATGTCTGTATCCACGTCTGTCGTGAAACCGTACTTATACTCTTGCGTGGTAATATCTTCAACTATGTTTGCCATCTCTTAACTCATAATTCAAAATTCATAACTCAAAATTAAAAAACGCCGCCCTATTAGGCGGCATTTCGTGAGGTCGGTAGCAGATTCGAACCGCTGTCCCCGGTTTTGCAGACCGGTCCCTAACCACTCGGGCAACCGACCAATCTCTCCCAAATAGCAGGCTTTTTCGAGGACCCCGCTTAGACCACTTTGGGAAATCGGGTGCAAAGGTAATACTTTTTTTTGATATATGCAAATTTTTGGTAAAGAATTTGACTTTTTATTTGAAAGTCGGTGTAAAAATGACCGATATGTCAAAAAAAGAAGCCATCCGAAATGGGATAGCTTCTTGATGGGTGAATAAGCGTAATTACTTACGGATGTTCAACTCTTTGATGATAGCACGATAACGCTCAATGTCTTTAGCCTTCAAATAATCCAGCATACGACGACGTTTACCTACGAGGTTAGTCAAAGCGCGCTCGGTACCGAAGTCCTTACGGTTAACTTTGAGGTGCTCAGTGAGGTGATTGATACGGAAGGTGAAGAGGGCAATTTGGCTCTCAGCCGAACCCGTGTTCTTTGCGTCCTTACCATACTGTGCAAAGAGTTCTTCTTTTTTCTCAGATGTTAAATACATAGTAGAAAAATTAAATTGGTTAAACGATAACAACCATGCAGCATCTACGATAGCAACATCGTTGCATTTAGCGCTTTCCATCGAAAGCGGCTGCAAAAGTACTGCTTTTTTTTGATATATGCAAATATTTTTACATTTTTCTACAAAAAACTGTCTTTTGACCTTTTTATTTGACGGCTTTGAAACTCATGTCGAGGCTCTTGACAGAGTGGGTGAGTGCACCGACAGACACGAAATCAACACCACAAACGGCATAGTCGTGCAAACTCTCCTTCGTTATGCCGCCACTACTCTCAATCTCCATCTTACGGTGCGTCTGTTCCCACTCGCGAATCAGTTCCACCGCTTGCTTGGTGCGCTCGGGCGTGAAGTTATCCAGCATGATACGGTCGGGTATATCGGTGGCGAGGGCTTCGCGTATCTCGTCCTCGTTGCGGGTCTCAATCTCAATGCGGAGATCCTTGCCCTTCTCCTTAATATAGTCGCGCGCACGCGTAAGGGCTGCGGTGATACCGCCCGAGAAATCGACATGGTTGTCCTTAAGCAATATCATATCGAATAACCCGATACGGTGGTTCATGCCGCCACCTATCTTAACCGCCTCTTTCTCCAAGTAACGCAGTCCCGGGGTTGTCTTGCGGGTGTCTAAGACATGGCAAGCCGTATCGGCAATGAGACTCTGATACTCGTGGGTCGTGGTGGCAATGCCCGACATACGTTGCATGATATTGAGCATCGTGCGCTCAATCTGCAAGAGCGAGAGTTCCTTGCCATAAACCTTGAAGGCAATGTCCCCCGGCTGTACGGCATCCCCATCGTGAAGGAACTGCTCGAAACGACATTCGGGGTCGAAATAACGGATAATCTCCTTGGCTACTTCGATACCGGCGATGATACCGGTGCCTTTGACGATGAGTTGTTGGCAACCCATCTGGGTAGGAGGAATACAACTGAGCGAGGTGTGATCCCCGTCGCGAATGTCCTCGTCAAACCAGAGGGCAATGAGGGTTTGTAAACGTTTTGTGTCCATATATGTTTGGTGTTGTTGCTTCTTTTTTCCCGCTCAGCCGATAGGGCTATTCTATCCGTTACACTCATACGATTAACCCCAAAGGGCTATCCTATTCGTTACACTCATACGATTAACTCCGTTTTTCGAAAAAACTGGCTGCAAAAGTAATAAAAATTTCCGATATATGCAAGAAAAAAGTGACTTTTCGCACTTTTTTATGTGTGATGTATCGCCGTTCCGGCTATGTTTGATGTATGCTTTTGCACAAAAAATGCGCACTTGGAACTACCAAATGCGCATTCTCCCATTAAGCGATCAACTCTAAACGGTTCTTCGTCACTTTTCGTGAAGGTGTAATCGTTCAGAGAGGTACATTTTAAAAGTGTGTATTTTTAATATCAAAAATCCATTTTTACACAAAATATTTCTCAAAAGGACTATTAATTGATTAAAAAATCAATTTTGAGCCCAAAAAATTTGCTCATACCAAATTTTTGTTGTATATTTGCAACGAAAATGGAAAACTATCACAAGGTATCTACTCTAAATCTGAAAATTATGACACATTTTATGGGATTCAGTTTGCCAATTGGTGATAGACCAAGGCAACAAGCACAAAGTATTAACACAGGAAAAGAACACGATTATGTTAGAGTTAACTTTACCCGCCCAATGCGACGTGATATACGTCCCGTGTCTGTTGGCGTATCCGTTGACTGGCGGACAATGTATAATTGATGCTATTTTATGTTTTTCGATTTGAGCAATTAAGAACCCAATAACCCAACCCTGCATTGTGCATTGCCAACCGTCAATCGAATAAATGCCACTTGATAAATATATATACTGAGTAAAAGCAATTACCCTCCCCAGAAATGGGGGGGGTAATTCGTTGATAATAAGACACTTATATAACAATGTATAATTAACAACATTTATTAACTCGCCAATCCTCCTTCCCTTTAGGGAGGGGATGGGGGTAGGCTTTAAAACAAATTTTTTATGAAAAAGATTTTTACAATTATTGCAGCCCTGACGCTGAGCGCAGGACTGTGGGCTGTCAACTCTATCTTTGTTTACACGGCACCAGATAAGTTAGAAACTGAATTCAACAAACTGGGAGATACTATCTCTCACAATTTTATTGATGGCATGGGTGTAGTCACCTATAACGGTCCGGTAAAGACGATTGGAGAGTATGCTTTCGCTTACTCCTCTTTGCAAACCATTACCATCCTTTCCGATGTAACCACGATTGGAGAGTGTGCTTTTGCTAATTGCTTCAAATTGCTATCCATTACCATCCTTTCCGAGGTAGGCACGATTGACGATTATGCTTTTGCTAATTGCTCCTCTTTGCAATCTATCACGATTCCTGTCACTGTATCAAGGATTGGAAGTAAGACTTTCGAGATGTGCGACGGTCTGCAGTCTGTTACTTTCTTAGGCATTTATTGCACTGTCACCCCGGATGCTTTTGACGGTGTTGGTAGAGCCGACATGCCTGCTACGTTGCATCTGCCTGACTACTGGAATGGTACCAAGCCTGACCCAGACGGCAAGTGGTGTGGCGGTTATTTCAAGATTCCTAATCCTGCAAAGGGTGACCAATTCGAGGACGCAAACTCCGGCTTGCTGTTTGAGGTTACCGCTACCGACGAGACCAACACCGTGGAGGTGGTTGCCGGTGATTATACCGGA
>JAZLMS010000007.1:0-21333 GCA_045598805.1 Paludibacteraceae bacterium
TGAAGAAGAAGGTAATGAGTTAGGACTGACCAAAGAAGAAAAAGCGTTCTATGACGCATTGACCGAACCCGAGATGGTGAAGGCTGCCTATACGGATGAGCAGTTTGTTGAACTGACGAAGGAACTGACGGAGACCTTGCGTAAGAACCGCACGATTGACTGGAACCAAAAGGAATCCTCCCGTGCGCAGATGCGTCGTATGGTTAAGCACCTACTGAAGAAATACAACTACCCACCCGAAGGTCAAGAGGCAGCCCTCCAAACCGTTATGGACCAATGCAACCAATGGGCAGAGAATGAGTATGAAGACTAACCCCTATCCAACATCTTGATTGCCCATAGAAAAGAGAAAAAGTGTGTCTTTTCGTTTTTAACTAATTTTCTATACTTTTGCAACCGGTTTATGAAAGGTAAACCCGTACACCTGTTAGTAGTTTTGGTAAATTATTGCAAAACAAAGGTTATGTAGGGAGAAAATCAAATGGACGGTTGGGTTATGTAGTAATACAAAAGACGGATATCGATAGCCAACGTAAAATAGATGCTCGTGCTGCCGTTAACTTATAGAGATAGGAGGGAGGGTAGGGAGAGTTGTTTTCAAAACTTATACACACATATGCGCGTGCGAGTACATGTTAAGAATATCTCACCCTCCCTACCCTCAAAATTCATAATTCATAATTCATAATTCTCATTATGATTGTTACATTAATTGAACCATATGCCACGGTACATGGCTCTATCTCCAAGCGAGATAAACTCTATACACGTGTTCTCAATGGCCGTGTTCTTCTTCAGCACAAGCACATCGGTGCTTCGGTACACATACCACTAACATAGCACCCACATAGCACCATAGCCTAACCCTCTCCCCTACAGACCATTAACAGCACCATAAACAGTGTCAAACTATCGTTGATCGCATCAACGATTCTATCTTTTCGTTTAATTGTTTCCGCACAACACGACCGCCTTGTGCGCGTCATAGTCAATCAATACAAAGTCGCCAACGTCGATCCGGAGGATCTTATGCAAGAGGGGCGTATCGGTCTTATCGAAGCCGCCAAACGGTATGACCCCAATATGGGTGTACAGTTTGCGTCCTACGCTTCTTGGTGGATAAGGAAGTATATCAATATGGCGATACTTCAATATAGCAATGTAGTAGCCATTCCGCAACGTACACCCGAATTGGCCACACAAAAACGTAGGAGTATGGAGCAAGGAACAAAGACCATATATCCAAACACCAAAAATCATGTTATTACGACTTCAATGCCAAGCGCCTACGGGCGAAGCCTATACATTGACGGCACTTACTTCTGCGACACGCTCGGACGCATAGCGTTCCGCATCTTCAAGGCAATCTACTTCAAAAGGTAGGTTGCCTTTTTTCTTGCATATATGAAAAAAGATGTTGTAATTTTGTAGCCGAATTCAATTATGCAAAATGCGTTACGCAAAATGCGTAATTTTATAACTAAATGAATATGAGCAAAATAGATAATTCTATTTTTAGGCAAGGGCAATGCTCTCCCATCCAAAGTCCACAAATCACTACCATGAGCAAGCTCCCGTAGTGATTTTTGTACTTTATATGGTTAGATTATATCTTTTTTGCCTAAAAATAGAAAATTTATTTGCTCATACCAAATTTTTGTTGTATATTTGCACGCTAAAATAAAAAGATACAGGATTTGATGAAAAAAGCAATAACCATATTAACGTTCGTGAGCGCGCTTTTCGTGTGCGCGCAAGCGCAAAATATCGTTGAGATTAAGCCCGATAAAAAGGTGGTACACGTTGAGCAGTTGGGACTGAACAGCGGAGCGTCTGTGCTTGACGCCTTGGCTATCATGCCCGACCTACTGAACCGTAATTCGGAGAGTATAATCGATAATTTCTCTGTCCAAATAGACGGCAAAGACGTGGGAAGCAGTACCGACGTGGTGTTGGTTCAGACTATCTTAGCCGAGGTGGACGTAATCGAAATATCCACTTCTCCTTCCGTCAGTGACCAACAGAACGGTCAGGGTGGGGTGATAAACATAAAAATGAAGGAAGCGCAAGAGGGTTTCCACGGAGATGTCCTTTTAGACGCTTCCACCGAATGGGACGTTATGCCCTCCGTGCTGTTGAGTTACAGGAAAAACAATTGGTCACTACGGGGCAGTCTCATGATGGAGTACTATCATCCTTCGACCGTAGCTTATTCGGAACGTACCTCTCCTACTTCGTTCTTTACATCCATGGATACGCTCACCGGCAACTTCACGCAGGAGACGGCAAAGTTCAGCGCAATCTACAAAACGGAGCAAGATGAACTGAAGATACACGTGTGGGAGAGTTATGCTTACACAAACCGAATGTCTCTTAATAGTATGGTTCAGAATCAGAAGTTTAATGGGGTTAGTGTAGAGAGCAGAAATGGTGTTGGCAGCGGAAAGCGAATCATAGAGCAAATAATAGGAACGGACACCGTGTCGATGTTCAATCATGCACTGAACGTGGTGGCGGATATGAGTTATAAGCATACTTTTAGCAACAAAGGAACTATAGAAACGTCCTTGCACTATGACTATTCGCCACGGAATAATGTAGATAACACGTCGTATGACCCTGCCTACTACCGCGCCTTATCGGATGTACTCAACGTAAGGACGAACTACCGTTATCAGACTTATAATCAGCCGCACCAGCTGAATGCGGAAATAAAAACGAAACATACGATTGGTCGTTGGAGCGAGAACCACTCGCTCGATTTGGAAGCAGGTGCTAATTATCAGTTGGCTCTTTCGCGCATCAATGAGTCGGCATCCACCCAACGGGAGGCTCTGCCCCGTCCAACGGAGACATCGGTGGATTATTCGAATCAGTCGCATTATCTGTCTCCGTTCGTTAAGTTCTCCTATTTTTACAAGACGTTGACCATGGAGTTAGGCGGTCGTTATCAGTATCAACATCAAACGATAGATGGTGCCGCTATTCCTTCCCATGATTGGACGGGGAATATGAATATCAATTGGGCAGTAGCGCCTCACCATAATCTGCGTGCCCTTGCGTCTCGTAACCTCATTCGTCCGTCAGTACAGCAGCTCAGTCCTGTGGTGTATTACAACCAAGGGCAAAAAACATATATGAGGGGTAATCCGGAACTGCATCCGATGCAAGTCTATAATGCAGACCTCGATTATAGTTTCGACTTCCAAAACGAAAAGCATGATCTGCTCTTAGATGTAGGACTGAGTTATCTGCACTCGCTTAATTCGATTACACAAGTCATGCGTGAGAACAAGGAAGATCAACTCATCTACACTACGTACGAGAATAATGCTAATGAAAAGAATAACGTCCTTAACCTCAACCTGCTACTATGCTACAAGGTGGGTGTGTATTCGCTCTTCTTTACGGGTAATACGTTTTATAAAATGCAGCACCAAGGCGAAGCTATCAAGTCACGCCTAAGCTATAATGTGGCTATAGCCAACAACTTCAATTTCGCTAAAGATTGGGCATTATCCGTCAAGCTTATCTATAACTCGGAGACGTGGGCGATGGATATGATTACGGGCGATTGCTTTATGGCGAATATAAGACTCGCCAAGCGGTGGGGACAG
The DNA here is from genome assembly GCA_045598805.1 of Paludibacteraceae bacterium. Lineage (GTDB taxonomy): Bacteria > Bacteroidota > Bacteroidia > Bacteroidales > Paludibacteraceae > Colicola. The sequence goes on from JAZLMS010000007.1 coordinate 3,618, forward strand.
TGGCTCGTACATGCTGATATCAACGATGTGTTTGACTATATATCCACCGACTACGGCAAGGACGGAGAGACGAATCTCATGCGGTGGTATGATCCGCACCTGCAGTGCGTAGCCGTCGGTTTTGCATACCAATTCTAAATATATAATATCATGGCAAAGAAAATTGAAACAAAGAAAGAAATTCAGTTCTCGCTGGTGTATCGCGACATGTGGCAATCCAGCGGTAAGTACGTCCCGCGTAAGGACCAGTTAGCAAAAATCGCTCCCGTCATCATTGACATGGGATGTTTTGACCGCGTAGAGACTAACGGCGGCGCGATGGAGCAAGTCAACCTCCTCTATGGTGAGAACCCGAACCAAGCCGTCCGTACGTTCACTAAGCCGTTCAACGAGGTAGGTATCAAGACCCATATGTTGGATCGTGGTCTGAACGCTCTTCGCATGAACCCCGTTCCTGCCGATGTGCGCGAACTTATGTACAAGGTTAAGCATGCGCAAGGAACGGATATAACCCGTATCTTCTGCGGTTTGAATGACCCCCGTAATATCATCCCTTCTATCAAATGGGCAAAGAAAGCCGGTATGACCGCTCAAGCCACGATGTGTATCACCTATTCGGCTGTTCACACGGCTGCTTATTACGTTGATTTGGCAGAGAAACTGATTGCCGGAGGTGCACAGGAGATATGCCTTAAGGACATGGCAGGTATCGGTCGTCCCGAGATGTTGGGTATCATCGTTCGTGCCATCAAAGAGAAACACCCCGATATCATCATCCAATACCACGGCCATACAGGTCCCGGATTCTCGGTAGCTTCGATGCTCGAAGTAGCCAAAGCCGGTGGCGACGTGCTCGACGTAGCGATGGAACCGCTCTCTTGGGGTAAGGTACATCCCGATGTGATCACGATTCAGGCTATGCTGCGTGATGCAGGATTCCTCGTTAAGGACATCAATATGAACGCTTATATGCAAGCTCGTGCTCTCACGCAGTCCTTCATGGACGATTTCTTGGGTTACTGGATTGACCCGAAGAACAGCCTGATGAGTTCGTTGCTCGTCGGTTGCGGTTTGCCCGGTGGCATGATGGGTAGTCTAATGGCAGACCTAAAAGGCATGCACGCGGCTATCAACGCTAACCTGCGTAAGAAAGGTGCTCACGAACTGAGCGAAGACGAACTGCTCGTTGAGTTGTTCAACGAAGTACAACGCATATGGCCTATGCTCGGTACGCCGTGCCTCGTAACGCCGTTCTCGCAATACGTGAAGAACGCTGCTTTGATGAACCTCTATAGTAAGTCTATGGACGAGAAACCGTTTACGCGTATGGATCCTGCTATGTGGGGAATGATTTTAGGTAAGTCCGGTAAACTGCCCGGCAAGTTGGCTCCGGAGATTATTGCTCTTGCCAAAGAGAAAGGGCTGGAGTTCTACAAGGGCGACCCGCAGAAACTCTACCCGAACGAGTTGGACCGCTTCAAGAAAGAGATGAACGAACTGGGCTGGGAGTATGGACAAGACAACGAAGAGTTGTTCGAGTTCGCTATGCACGAGAAACAGTACCGCGAGTATAAGTCGGGTCAAGCGAAAGACCAATTCAACAAAGACCTCCTTGAGCGCATGGAGAAAGCCGCTCAGACGGGCAAACAGATTGTCTTCCTGTCGGCTGAAGATAAACAAGCCATTCTTCACCCCAATACCGAACCGCTGGAAGCACCTGCCAATGGTCGCGTGATGTGGGAACTGGACTTCGATGAAGAGAGTAAGGCTCCTGCTCTTGGCACGTTCTTTGCAGAGGGTAGCGTGATGGCTTATCTGCAAACGACCCACGGCGTTGAATCGGTAGTGGCTCCGATGAACTGTAAGATTGCCGGAATAGCTGCTCAACAAGGTAAGATGATTGCCAAGGGTCAAGCCATCGCTTGGCTGGAACAAGCCGAAGCACCTGTGGTAAAGAAAAAAACGCCGGCGAAGAAAGCCAGTGCCAAGAAAAAATCGTAAATCGTAAATCGTAAATCGTAAATCGTAAATCGTAAATAGTAAATATAAATGTCTTTTATTGAATTAATTAGTAAGATCTTCGGCAATAAGTCTCAACGCGATATGCGTGAGATTAAACCTTATGTAGATAAGATTCTATCTGCCTATGCCGAAATAGATACCCTTGATAATGATAGTCTTCGTCAGCGTTCAAAAGACCTGATGAACCTCATTCAAGAGAGAGTGTCCTCCCAAAAGAACCGCATTGCCGAACTCAAAAACGGTATTGAGGAATTGGAGATAGATAAACGCGAGAAAGTATATAACGAGATAGATAAACTGGAGAAAGAGATCAAGGATATCTACCAAGACACGTTGATGGAGATTCTGCCCCAGGCGTTTGCTATTGTCAAATCCACTGCTCGCCGTTTTGCCCAAAACGAGTTCATTGAGGTGACCGCCACCGACCGCGATAAGGATATAGCAGCCGATTCCCGTTATGACTTTGTGGAGATAAAAGGTGATAAGGCCGTTTACTGCAATCACTGGACAGCAGGAGGCAACGAAGTGACATGGGATATGGTGCATTACGATGTGCAACTGATAGGTGGTGTTGTTCTGCACCAAGGTAAGATTGCGGAAATGGCTACCGGTGAAGGTAAGACCTTAGTGGCTACTTTACCCGTCTTCCTCAATGCTCTGACGCATGAAGGCGTGCACGTGGTGACGGTCAATGACTATTTGGCGAAACGTGACTCCGAGTGGATGGGACCTATCTACATGTTCCACGGTTTGACCGTTGACTGTATCGATAAGCATAAACCCAATTCCGATGAGCGTCGTAAGGCGTATGCTTGTGATATAACGTTCGGTACGAACAACGAGTTCGGTTTTGACTACCTGCGTGATAACATGGCGATTTCTCCGCTTGACCTCGTTCAGCGTGGACATAACTTCGCTATTGTGGATGAGGTGGACTCGGTGCTTATTGACGATGCCCGTACGCCACTTATCATCTCCGGTCCTGTGCCGAAAGATGAGGAGCAGTTCTACGATGAGTACAAACATCGTGTGGAGTTACTCGTTCGTACACAACAGAGTTTAACGACACAGTACTTAACCGAAGCGAAAGCTAAGATGAGTAGTGCGGACGAGAAAGAGCGTGAAGCCGGTGAGTTAGCTCTCTTCCGCTCTTTCAAGGGTATGCCTAAGAACAAAGCCCTCATTAAGTTCCTTAGTGAAACGGGAAATAAGGTTCGTCTCCAAAAAACAGAGGAGTTCTACCTTCAGGAGAATGAGAAGAACATGCATATCGCTACCGATCCGCTTTATTTCGTTATTGATGAGAAGAACAAAACGATTGAACTGACAGACAAGGGTATTGACACCCTCACCGGTAATTCCGAAGACCCGCAGTTCTTCGTTCTGCCTGATGTGGGAAGCGAGATAGCCGAGATAGAGAACGACGCCGCCCTCAATGCCGAACAAAAGCAGCAGAAGAAAGACGAAGCGTTGACGAACTACGCCATTAAGTCTGAACGTGTGCACACGGTACACCAGTTGCTCAAGGCATATACGCTGTTTGAGAAAGATGTCGATTATATCATTGACAATAACGAAGTCAAGATTGTGGACGAGCAGACGGGTCGTATTATGGAAGGCCGTCGTTGGTCCGATGGTTTGCACCAAGCGGTGGAAGCTAAGGAGAACGTGAAAGTGGAAGGGGCTACCCAAACGTTTGCTACCATCACTCTTCAGAATTACTTCCGTATGTACAATAAACTTTCGGGTATGACCGGTACGGCAGAGACCGAGGCAGGTGAGTTCTGGAATATATACAAGTTGGATGTAGTCGTTATTCCGACCAACCGCCCGATTGCGCGTGAGGATATGAACGACCGTATTTTCCGCACCAAACGCGAGAAGTACAATGCCGTCATTGACGAGATAGTGGCTTTGCGCGAGCAAGGTCGTCCCGTCTTGGTAGGTACCACTTCCGTAGAGATAAGCGAACTGCTGAGTCGCATGCTCAACCTACGTCATATACCGTGTCAAGTGCTTAATGCCAAGTTACACCAGCATGAGGCAGAGGTTGTGGCAGAGGCAGGACGCAAGGGAATGGTGACGATTGCCACTAACATGGCAGGTCGTGGTACGGATATTAAACTAACAGCTGAAGTGAAAGAGGCTGGTGGTTTGGCTATCATCGGTACGGAGCGTCACGAGAGCCGCCGTGTAGATAGACAGTTACGTGGTCGTTCGGGACGTCAAGGAGACCCGGGTAGCAGTGTGTTCTATGTCAGTCTGGAAGATGACTTGATGCGTATGTTCGGTTCCGAACGTATAGCCGGTGTGATGGACCGCATGGGCTTCCAAGAGGGCGAGATGATAGAACATAACATGATATCGAACTCCATTGAGCGTGCTCAAAAGAAAGTGGAGGAGAATAACTTCGGTATTCGTAAACGCTTGATTGAATATGATGATGTGATGAACCAACAGCGTAACCTCGTTTATGGCAAACGTCGTCACGCTTTGATGGGTGAACGCATCGGAGTGGATATCACGAATATGATTTATGACGTGGCAGAGTCTATCTTAGACCAAGCACGTAATAGTCTTGACTATGAGGCATTGAGTTTCGATGTACTGCAAGTCTTTGCTATGGAAATGCCTTTCGACGAAGAACATTTCCGTGGAACGAAAGCCGAGAAACTGAGTGAAGAGTTGGCTGTAGCTGCGATTGAGTCCTTCAAGCGTCGTATGGACAAACTCATGACCGTTGCCAATCCGGTTATCCAAAACGTATATAAGGAGAAAGGAGCAATGTACGAGAATATCCTTATCCCGATTACGGACGGAAAGAAAGTGTATAATATCTCCGTCAACCTGCGTAATGCCGCTGAATCAGAGAGTAAAGAGGTTGTTAAGGAGTTTGAGAAACGAATGCTTCTTTACGTTATTGATGACGAGTGGAAGGAGCATCTCCGTCAATTAGATGACCTCAAGCAGAGCGTACAAAATGCGTCTTATGAGCAGAAAGATCCGCTGTTGATTTATAAACTGGAGTCGTTTAATATCTTCCAACAAATGCTGGATAGTTACAATCGCCGTGCGTTGGCTATCTTACTTCGTGGACAGATACCCGTTCAGTCGCCGCAAGGTGTACAGCAAGCCGCTGCTCAACAGCGTTCGGACTACAGCCGTTATCGTACACAGAAGGATGCCGTTCAACGTGCAGCCCAAGCCAGTGGTCAAGCCGCTGCGGCGAGTCGAGACACGCGTGAGCAACAGCGTTCGGAGCCAATACGTGTAGATAAGAAACCGCGTCCGAATGACCCGTGTCCCTGCGGTTCGGGTAAGAAATACAAACAATGCCACGGAAGAGTAGTTTAGAGTGGTGTCAACACTAAACTTACAAATTATGCATAATTTGTTATCTATTATATGGAATGTGGATCCCGTTATCTTTCATATAGGTAACGGAGGTCCGCGTTGGTACGGCTTATGCTGGGCGTTGGGTATCTACTTGTGCTATCTGGTTCAAGTCAAACTTTATGCTCACGAGGGTTGCCCTAAGGATTGGGCAGAGAAAATCTTTTGGTGGATGACCATTGGCGTTATCGTAGGTGCTCGCATAGGGCATTGCTGGTTCTATGAATGGCATTATACCAACGACCCAATTCAGATCTTTGCGTGGAACATACATTACCGAAACCCATATATTGAGAACCCTTTAGCTCTACTTCGGATTTGGGAAGGAGGACTATCTAGTCATGGTGGAGCCATAGGACTCATCATTGCTTCGTGGTTACTCAATAAGAAACATTTCAGTAAGAAACCGGAATTTAAGACCTCCATGGTGTGGATACTTGACCGACTGGTGATAGGTGTGTGCATCACAGCTACGCTTATTCGCTTTGGCAACCTTATGAATTCGGAGATATACGGAGAACCTACCTCTTTGCCTTGGGGATTTATCTTTGTTCGTGACGGTCAAACAGTCCCGTGTCATCCGACACAGATATACGAAATGCTTTATTGTATCGTGGCTTTTGTGGTGACGTGGATTCTCTATTGGAAGTATGACGCGTATAAGCGTAAGGGATTGTTATTGGGAGTGTTCTTGCTCATTGTTTTTGTTACTCGCTTCTGCCTCGAGTTTATTAAGTTTAACCAAGAAGCCTTTGAGGATAATTTCCTTCTCAATCAAGGACAAATGCTCTCTATACCCCTTATCGTTTGGGGTGTTTACCTCGTGGTAAAGAGTCTGAAAAGTGAAAGAGGAAAGTGAGAGCGAAAGGGGTAATAGTATTGATGTTTTGTGCTGTTATTGCGACAGCACAAAACGTATATACCCTTCCCGACACTATCTATACAAAGGACTTAAAGGGAACGATTAGTACGGATGACTACTTATTAGAACTCGTTGCCGAACAGTCACGCCAACTGCATGAGAACGATTCGCTTTTTGTCTTGGCATTGGCTGAGCAACGTCGAATAGACTCCCTTCGTCAGGACTCGATTATCCTTGATTCGCTAAAAACAATCAATAAGGATATCGTTATTCTTCCTCCTACGGTGGCTAAATTGGCAATAAAGAAATCGTGGATTAAGGATGCCGAGGCGGATAGACAAGATGTGTTCGTCGCTATTCGCGATTATAAATCTCCATGGCGTAAGGGGGCTAATGTGATGGTTCAACTCACCCAAAACTACGTCACGAAGAATTGGTACCAAGGAGGTAATACCAGTTTCTCGATGCTCGCTATCGCACAGGGATATATCAATTATCAATCAAATAAATTCTCATGGCAAAATACGGGTGAATGGCGTGGTGGGTTCTCTACTGTTAGCGGTGACACGTGTCATAAAGTGAACACCTCGGAAGATTATTTCCGCCTCTATTCCAAAGCCGGTTACGAGTTTTATAAGGATATGCACTCTATCATTTCGGCAGAATATATGATGAACTTATTGCCCACGTACCAAGAGAACTCAACAAATCTCAAAACCGGTTTTGCTTCGCCAATACGTTTTAATCTGGCTGCCGGTATCGATTTCCGTCCGGTAAAGGGATTGAGTGTTATCTTCAACCCGATAGCGTATAAACTGGTCTATGTTATGAATACGACAAAGACCAACCCGAATGATTTTGGTATTGAGCAAGGGCAAAATAAACTCAGTGAGTTTGGTTCGTCTGTACGTGTGGATTATTTATGGAAACCTGTTCGTGAGTTTACGATGGATACTCGTTTCTATATGTACACGAACTACGCTCGCGTGGAGATTGACTTGGAGATTACCGGCAACTTCATTATCAACCGCTTCCTCTCCGCACGTGTTTCTTTACACCCGAGATATGACAACACCGTCATCCTTGAGGGTGACGCAAAAGCAAAAGTTCAGTTTAAGGAATTACTCTCGATTGGTTTCTCCCATCAGTTCCGTTAATTCATCCCAACGGACGATGGCATCATGACCATATTTCCAGATGTTGTGCCTAATCTTACTCAACGCTACTTCTTCGCCTAAATACGATTTGGAGTAGAATTTATCCGCATAGCAAATAATCTTTTCTTCCAAACTAACGGGTAAGTAGTCTTGTGCGGGAATAGGTAGTTCTTCACGCAATACTTGGTCTAATGATATACCCGTTCCTGTGTGCCGCTCGGCTACGAGTGCATGACGTGGTAGACCTTCACTACGAAGCAATTCCGCCCCTAAATAACCATGCTCTATATACGCGTGCGTGCCCGTGCAATATATTTTAGGTGCGTTGCATAGAAATATACCTATATCGTGCAGCATAGCGGCTTCGGCTACGAACTGACGATCTACCTTCCACTTGGGGTGAGCATCAATGATGGCGAGCGCACGATCCCTTACTTGCTCACTATGAGTGACAAGTATTCGCCTCAGTTCGGGGTTATCTCCATAATATTTATCAATGAGCTCGTAAACCATTCAGTAATGCTTTAGCGTCCATCCTTTTCTTGCCGGGTAATTGCAGTTCATCTATGCTGATGTAGCCGTCCGCACAAGGAAAGTTTAGAGTTGAGAGTTTAGAGTGTAGAGAAGCCGTCTGGTTAGAAAGTTTAGAGTTGAGAGTAGGGTAAGGAGTAACGTGAAATATTTTTACGTTAGCATACTCTACGCCGTTAATCGTGAGATTGGCCCATGCGCAAGGGTAGGGACTGAGTCCGCGAACAAAATTATGTATCTCGTTGGCAGTCTTGGTGAAATCAATCTCACACGTTTCCTTAAAAATCTTAGGAGCAGGACGTAAGTCTTCCATAACGGGTTGCGGAGTAGTTGGAAGAGGTGTTCCCTCTCGGTCGGACGTTTCTATTAAGTCAACCGTTTTAAGAATAAGACCCGTACCCACTTCCATCAGCCGGTCATGTACAGAACCAACGTTCTCGTCTTCTCCGATAGCAATCTTTTCTTGCAGAATCATATCTCCGGTATCAATCTCATGCTTGAGCATAAAAGTGGTGACACCGGTTTGACTATCTCCATTCATCACAGCCCAATTGATGGGGGCTGCACCTCGGTACTGCGGCAGCAGAGAAGCGTGTAGATTAAAAGTACCCAAACGGGGCATCGTCCAAACTACTTCCGGCAGCATACGGAACGCCACAACAATCTGTAAATCAGCGTGATAGGAGCGTAGTTGCTCTACAAAATCGGGGTCTTTGAGTTTCTCCGGTTGAAGTACGTCAATACCTTGTTCCAAGGCGTACTGCTTAACGGGAGAATATTGAATCTGGTGCCCTCTACCGGCAGGTTTATCGGGCATCGTGATAACGGCTACCACGTTGTATTTATTCTCTACTAACGCCTTCAATCCTGCTACTGCAAAATCGGGCGTTCCCATATAGACGATTCTTAATTGGCTCCCCACAACATCTTGGATTTTAAAGAGTTCATAAAACTGTTTTCACCCACTTGTACAACCTTAATCGTATAAGGGGCTTTTTCGATATGTATATCCACCTCATCGGATATGATTTGTGACCGACCGTCAATACTAAGCATATAACTGGCGTTACGCGAATAGACTTTGAGGTCTATCTTCCAATCATCGGGAATAACGAGCGGTCGTACCGAAAGACTATGGCTGGACACAGGAGAAAGGATAATGCCACGTGCTTGCGGCACCATTATCGGACCGCCAACCGATAGGTTATACGCTGTACTTCCTGTAGCGGTGGAAATGACTAAACCATCGGCTTCCATATTAATCATTTCTTCTCCGTTGAGTTTAGCCATCACGATGATCATAGAACTTAGTCCTTGTTTCAAAACGGCTACTTCATTGAGGGCATAGGGGTAGGTGATGTGTCCGCCTTCAGTACATGTCACTTGTAAGAGTGCGCGTTGCTCAATGGTGTATTTGCCCGCAACAAGTTGCTCCATGATGATATCCACGTTCTTAGTCTGTACATCAGCCAAGAAACCCAAATGCCCCATGTTCACGCCAATAATCGGGATGTTCTTATTGCCGATAGCAGCAGCCGTAGTGAGGAACGTACCATCGCCTCCAATAGATAAGGCAAAGTCGATGGGCTCTCCTTGTGTAGGACGCCATTCTCCATTATCTAACACCCATTCCTCAGGGAAGGGAGCATAATCGCGTAAGTTTAGTTCCTGACGAAGCTCTTGAGAAAGCCTTACATCTACTCCTCTGCGTAGCAGAAAATCAAGCACATGACTGACTTCGTCAAACATGTTTGCTTTCATCGAATTTCCAAAAACAGCAACAGTCATACTCTTATTTTTAATAATTCGGCTGCAAAAGTACAAAAAAATTTGCATATATCCAAAAAATTTTGTAATTTTGCCGCGTTTTATGACCAGACTCAGTATTAATATCAATAAAGTGGCGACTTTGCGCAATGCGCGTGGGGGTAATCTGCCCGATGTGGAGCAGTTCGCAGTGGATTGCGAACGCTTTGGTGCGCAAGGGATTACCGTTCACCCTCGTCCCGATGAGCGTCATATACGTAGAGCGGATGTCTATGCGTTGAAAAAGTTGGTTTCCACCGAGTTTAATATCGAGGGTAATCCGACAGAAGCGTTTATGCAATTGGTGAGCGAGGTGCAACCTACACAGGTAACGCTCGTTCCTGACGATCCGTCGCAGCTTACTTCTAACCATGGTTGGAACACCGTGGCGCATGAGGATGAGTTGCGCTCTATTGTTTCCTTTTTTCATACGCGCGGAATACGCGTGAGCATTTTTGTGGACGCCGACCCCCTTATGGTGGAGGCTGCGGCTAAGACGGGCGCGGATAGGGTAGAGTTGTACACCGGTCCGTATGCTGAGTTGTATGACCAAGACCCCGAGGCGGCTATCGCTATGTATCGTCCTGCGGCTGAGAAAGCTAAAGAAGTCGGATTAGGGCTTAATGCCGGTCATGACCTTAACCTGCGTAACCTGAATGCTTTCATCGCCGCCTTCCCGTGGGTGGACGAAGTGAGTATCGGTCATGCCGTTATTGCAGATGCCCTTTATTTAGGAATAGAACAAACTATTAAACGTTATTTATATGCTATTACAAATTGTTGACACCCTCGAGATGTTACCCTCTGAAGTTATCGAGGAACCCGTTCAAGAGTCTATGAACCTCTTTACTATGGCCCATTATGGTGGCTGGATTATGATTGTGCTGGGCGTTCTGCTCATTGGAGCGCTGTATATCTTTATTGAGCGTATGGTGGTTATTTCCGCTGCCGGTAAGGATGACAAGACGTTTATGAACAAGATTCGTGATTTTATTCACGATGGCAATATCGAGTCAGCACAGAAACTGTGTAAGACCGTTAATACCCCCTCTGCCCGTTTGGTAGAAAAAGGTATCACCCGTATCGGTCGCCCGATGCAGGATGTACAAGTGGCTGTAGAAAATGTAGGAAACCTTGAGGTAGCCAACTTGGAGAAGAACCTCGTTATCATGGCTACTATCGCAGCCGGAGCTCCGATGCTCGGTTTCTTAGGTACCGTAATCGGTATGGTTCAGACCTTCTACAACATGGCGCAGAACGCAAGCGGTATCATTGAGATGAGTGCCCTTAGTGAAGGTATGTACCAAGCTATGGTAACTACCATCGGTGGTTTGATTGTTGGTATATTGGCTATGTTTGCTTACAATTTCTTGGTTGCTCGTATCGACCGCGTTGTTCGTCGTTTGGAGGCGAAGACAATGGAGTTTATGGACTTAATGAACGAACCTGCTTAATATGTTTAAACGTAGAAATAAAGTGGAAGCTATGTTCGCCATGTCATCTATGACGGACCTTATCTTCCTGCTCTTGCTGTTTTTCGTAATGGCAAGCACCATGTCCTCACCCAACGATATGAAGATCAATCTGCCGCAAGCACGTGCTAAAACAACTACCCGTCAAGTGGTGGCTAAAGTAAGTATTGACAATGTGGGCAATTACTTCGTGGCTTTGGGAAAAGAAAAACCAATCGCTATCAATCAGGAAGACCTGGAGGCATATCTTTGCAGCATTCAGCAGCAAGACTCCACCATGTATGTGGCTTTGCATGCGGATCAAGACATTGCTTACAAAGAGGTGGTGAAGGTGCTGGATATCGCGAATGAGTATAAAATGAAAGTTGTATTGGCTACGAAACGATGACTATCGAAGTTAAATCACATATTTACGCTACCGTTGGTACTATCGTCGCTATCGTGTTGCTGCTCTTGCTTCTTTTCTACGTGCAGATAACAGCTCCTCAAGTGCAGGAAGACGAAGGTATTGAAGTTGCCTTTGGTGTGGTGGAAGATGGCGGTGGCTATCAGCCATTGCAAGAGCCCGCTCCGCAAGAAGAGCAGGACCTCTATCAACCTTCTGCTCCCTCTCGTCCTTCGAATAACGATATGATAACGCAAGAGGACGAAGAGTCGCTTCAGGTGCCAGAGCAACGTAAAGAAGAAACCCCTAAGATAGACCAAGCAGAAGCGGAACGTAAGAGGAAAGAGGCAGAAGAGGCAGCCGAACGGGAACGTCGTGAACAAGCCATTGCCCGCGCTAATGAACTGGGTTCACTCTTTGGTTCCTCGTCAGAACCAACCACAGGTAGTGGTTCGGGTACGGGAGAACAGCATCAAGGAAACCCAACATTGGGTACGACCCCGATAGGCGAGAATTATTACTCTTTAGCCGGACGCAAAATTGTGGGAAAACTGCCTGCTCCTGCCAGTGGAATACAAAAAGAAGGAAAGGTGGTTGTAGATATAATGGTGGATAAGGACGGTAAGGTTGTTTCGGCTAAAGTGGGAACGGGTACGGATACAGGAGAATATGCCCTACAACAAGCTGCTGTTGCTGCCGCTTATAAAGCTAAATTTAACCCAACTGATAAACCTACATTGCAGATGGGTAAGATTACATATTATTTTAAATTAAAGTAAGAATGAACTATTTGTTTCTTGACAATGGCTTTGAAGAAATAGAGGCCATTACGACGATTGATTTATTGCGTCGCGCTAACATTGAACTCACCACCGTCAGTATCACCGGTCAACCGATGGTTCTTGGCGCACATAAGGTTGCTGTGCAGGCGGATAGATTGATGGAAGATATTGATTTCTCCGATGCTAATATGCTGATTCTGCCGGGTGGTGCCAGTCATTTGGAAGACTGCAAGGCACTGACCGACTTGCTCGTTAAGCATAATGCGGAGAATAAACTTATTGCCGCTATCTGCTATGCCCCCTCTGTGTTAGGTAAATTAGGTATCTTAGAGGGCAAACAAGCTACTTGCTACCCGGGTTTTGAGAACTACTTGGGTGAGAGTTATCTTGGCGGTTTAGTGGTTGAATCACATAATATCATCACGGCGAAAGGACCCGGATTGAGTTCCGACTTCGCTTTCTGTATCATTGAGAAGTTAGCCGGTAGCGAAATAGCCGACGAAGTTTATGACAAAGCACAATACTAGAAGAACTAGATTAACTAGACTAACTAGATAAACTATAAATTCTTAAAAAACAATAACAATTATGAAAAAAACTTTATTCATAGTAGCCGCTTTAGCTACTTTCACTATGGCTTTTGCACAAGACGAAGCAGAACAACCCAAGAATTGGAAATACTCCGGTGTTATCGGTTTGAACGCTAACGGAACGGGTATGATTAACTGGGCAGCCGGTGGTAATAACAATATCGCAGGAGATATTTTTGGTAAGTTCAACGTGGGTTATGAGAAGAATAACCTCAGTTGGGACGCTGTTTTGGATATCGACTACGGACTGACCTTCATCGACCAAAAGTACGACAAAACACAAAAAACGTCCGACCACCTCAATTTTGATACTAAGTTTGGTTGGGCATTCCAACCCAAGTGGTATCTGACCGTTAATGCCGGTTTCCACACGCAGTTTGACCTCGGTCGCAACTACAGCGGTGATGATAATTTCGACCCGATTATCAGTAATATCTTAGCTCCGTCTTACACGGACATCTCAGTCGGTTTTGACTACAAACCCGTGGACTTCTTCTCCCTTTATATGTCGCCCGTTTCCGGTCGTATCTCGACGGCTTATGTTAGCGACAAGGTGAACGAAAAATATACGCAAGCAACGGATGCTGTTGACCTGCGTCAACAACTCCAAGAGTCTTACGGTACCTGGTATTTCGATAAGGAAAACAACAAAGTGTATCGTAATTATCGTGCTGAGTTAGGTCTCAATATCAAGGCGGCTTTGAACTACAAGTATAAAGATTTGACGTTGATGTCTAATCTCTCTATCTTCACTCCCTATCAGTGGGATAAGGTACAAATGTACCAAATCTCAGGAGATCATGAAGATTTAGACACCTATATAACAGAGGCTACTTACCAGTCTTTAGACGCGGATACCAAAGCTTTCTACGCGGCTTCCGGTTATCGTGATAACGGCCGTCGCTTCGGTAATTTCGATGTTGATTGGAACGTAACGCTGAGTTATCAGTTCTTGAAGGTGCTCAATGTGACCCTTTATACCGACCTCAAGTATGTTAATGGTCAAATGATTGCAGATAAGGACGGCAATAACGCTCACGAACGCGTTCAGTTCCTCGGCAACCTCGGTATTGGTGTAGGCTATAGTTTCTAAACCCGCTAAGCCCGCTAAACATGACTTCTTTGGATCAACTGGAGCAAAACGTGCGGGCACTCATTGCTCGTTGCGCTGAATTGGAGCAAGCCAATAAGGTGTTACTTACTACCAATGAGGAGCAGCGGCAAGAGATTGTTCGTTCGCACAGTGAGTTGAACGGCCTACAGCAAGAGTTACGTCAACTCCGAACGGCTCATACATTAACCACCACGCCCGAGAATAGGGAAAAAGCCAAACAGCAGATTTCTGCTCTCATTGCCCGCGTGGACCAAGCCATCGACGTCCTTAAGCATTAACCATCCACAATCCACCATCCACCATCCACCATCCACCATCCACATGTCTGAAAGACAACAACATATCGTCCTGAAGTTTGACACCCACAACGTGGCACTGAACGTGCCTGCGGATAAGGAGCCTATTTACCGTGAGGCGGCGGAATTGCTCAATGAGCGTTATCATGTTTATCAGCGTCGCAATCCCTCTAAGACTGTAGGAGAACTATGGCTATATGTGGCATTGGAGGCAGCGGTGAACCTGAAGAATGACGAACGTGAAAAGAGTCTCAAATCTGTAAATGAGAAAATACAAGCCATCAATGAACTAATAAATAGTTCAGTAAATAGTTCAGTAAATAGTTCAATAAAATAGTTCAATAAATCGTAAATCGTAAATAACTAAATCGTAAATGAGTATGACATTAACAACCATCATCATCGCAGTGGCGGCTCTCGTCTTAGGTGCCGTTATCTGTTTCTTGATTTTCCGCTATACATCAGCAGGTATGATTCGTAAGGCTGAGAAAGAGGCGGAAGTAATCAAGAACCAAAAAATCATCGAGGCGAAGGAGAAATTTATTGCCCTCAAGTTAGAACATGATAATGCCGTTCGGGCTGACGAACAACGTAAACAAGCACGTGAGCAATCGCTTAATCAGCGTGAGCAAAACCTCAATCAGCGTCAAGGCGACTTGCAACGTCAGCAGAACGAACTGAACCAATCGTTGCAGCAACTCGAGAACCGTGAAAAAGCCATCGAGTACAAACAAGCCGAGACCGAGAAACTGCATAAGCAAGCTCAGCAACAATTGGAGCAATTGTCCGGCATGTCCGCTGAGGAGGCTAAGAAACAACTCATCGAGGCTCTCAAGGATGAGGCTAAGACCAACGCCATGGCGTATATCAACGAGATCATGGACGAGGCTCGTCTCAATGCTAATAATGAGGCTAAGAAAATCGTTATCCAAACCATTCAGCGTGTGGCTTCGGAGACGACTGCTGAGAATGCTGTTTCCGTCTTCCATATTGACAACGAGGAAGTGAAGGGACGTATTATCGGTCGTGAGGGACGTAATATCCGCGCTTTGGAGGCAGCTACGGGCGTTGAGTTCGTGGTGGATGATACGCCGGAAGCCATCACTATCTCCGGTTATGATCCTATCCGTCGTGAGATAGCACGTCTCAGCTTGCACCAACTGGTACAAGACGGCCGTATCCACCCCGCTCGTATTGAGGAAGTGGTGGCTAAGGTGGAGAAACAGGTGGAGGATGAGATGATTGAAACGGGTAAGCGTACCACGATTGACCTCGGTATTCATGGTCTGCACCCCGAACTGATTCGTCTCATCGGTAGGATGAAGTATCGTTCTTCGTATGGTCAGAACCTTTTGCAACACTCGCGTGAAACGGCTAACCTCTGTGCTGTTATGGCAGCGGAGTTAGGTATTAACCCGAAGGCTGCTCGTCGTGCCGGTCTGTTGCACGATATAGGTAAGGTGGCTGAGAACGAGGAGGAACTGCCGCACGCCGAATTAGGTATGAAACTGTGCGAGAAGTACGGTGAGAAACCCGATATCTGCAACGCCGTTGGCGCTCACCATGAGGAATGTGAGATGACTACCCTCATAGCACCTATCGTACAAGCGTGTGACGCTATCTCGGGTGCACGCCCGGGTGCGCGTCGCGAGATTGTAGAGACATATGTTAAGCGTCTTAATGACCTCGAGAATATGGCTATGTCCTTCCCGGGTGTTATCAAGACCTATGCTTTGCAAGCCGGACGCGAACTGCGTGTCATCGTTGGTGCTGATAAGATTTCGGATAAGGATACGGAGTTATTAAGCTTTGACCTTGCCAAGAAGATTCAGGATGAGATGACTTATCCGGGTCAAGTGAAGGTCACTGTCATCCGCGAAGTCCGTGCTGTCAACGTAGCTAAGTAACTTCTAAATAATCTCGTCAGCCCTTGACGTTAAACAGGGGAAATATCGGAATCCACGCAGGGTGAGGGGAGGGCAACGGCTTTGCCGATCGCGCCCTTCAGGGCAGAGAAGTGTCTCGCTCGTGATACTCGCCAAGCGAGATTTCGGGACATATATACTCGCGAAAAAGTTGGATTTGTACCTCAACAATCCTAAAACTATTCGCGAAACGGCGTTTACTAACGCTTGTTATCGATCTTTTGGAACCTAGGAAATTTCAAAGGTACTATTCGAAAACAAGTAAGTGGTAGATGTCCATGGGTGTATTGTACACCTATGCGTTCTTGCATAGGCTGATATACACGGCGTGGATTTCTAATGCTTATTCGATAGTATAGGTTTTCCTAGGACCTCAAAAGACGGATAAGCAAGGAAGAAGTCCGCGTTTTTTTATTTATTATGTAAACCAAAAAACGTAGCACGTAAGCGCCAAGCTTGCGTGCTTGCGTTGCGTAGATATTAACGTAGCACTTCGTAGGATGTACGTAGGATGTAAGAGTACGATTATTATGATTTGTGGAGTGTGGAGTGTGGAGGGTGGATTGTTTATAAAAAGTAACTGGTAACTGGTAATAAGTAACTTTTGCATCGAATTACCTTTTAACCTCTCGATGAGGGAGGGAATAGTGAAAGTCAGGCATGAGACTATAAATAATGCAAATGATCTTTGAAATGATTAGTTTGTGAGAAAAAGTAGATTTTTCAGCATTTTATTGCTGCAATATTTGCACATGTCATTATTTTTTCGTAACTTTGCACCATAATTCAATAACAAAGAAGTATGGCAAAGATTACTGTGCAAGACACCGAGATAACGGTGGTAAATGTGGAAAATCAGGATTATATTTCCTTGACCGATATGGCTCTCAGCCAAATGCAGGAGCATATCATTTTCAAGTGGATGAGTTTGAAAAGTACGATAGAGTATCTTGGGGAATGGGAAATGCTATATAATCCAAATTTTAA
Organism: Paludibacteraceae bacterium; assembly: GCA_045598805.1. Classification (GTDB taxonomy): domain Bacteria; phylum Bacteroidota; class Bacteroidia; order Bacteroidales; family Paludibacteraceae; genus Colicola. The sequence goes on from JAZLMS010000007.1 coordinate 20,940, forward strand.
TTGTACCGAATTCGGTATAATTAGAAACATGGCTGGAAGCAATAACTTTGTTCTTTCCGTCAAGCAGTGGATAGAAAGGACAAATGCAATAGGGATTTTAGCAAGAACCGGTCGCTATGGAGGTACTTATGCGCATCGAGACATTGCTTATAATTTCGGCATGTGGATTAGCCCCAGATTTCAATTGTTACTGGTTAAGGAATATCAACGCCTAAAAGAAGAAGAGCAACAGCAGTTAGGCTGGACGGCCAAACGAGAATTATCCAAGATAAATTATCACATACACACAGATGCCATCAAGCAGAATCTTGTTCCCCAAGAATTGACGCCCTATCAAATATCGCTGATATATGCTAACGAGGCAGATGTGTTAAATATGGCATTATTTGGGATG
>JAZLMS010000008.1:0-19033 GCA_045598805.1 Paludibacteraceae bacterium
GTAGTCCATTACTACTTGCATCCGCTCCTCTTTGGAGTGATACATTTGAAACTTTTTTAAACTCATAATGTTTACACAAATCTTAATAATTGAACATTTTACTTGTTCCTAAATGTGTAAACCTATTTCAGGATAAGACAATGAGGCTTTCTATGGTTGCAGTGGTTTAACTTCCATCACTATTCCCAATTCCGTCACAACGATTGGAAAGCATGCTTTCTATGGTTGCAGTGGTTTGACTTCTGTCACTATTCCCAATTCCGTCAAAACGATTGGAAGTTCTGCTTTCTTTCTTTGCCGCAATTTAACTTCCATCACTATTCCCAATTCCGTCACAACGATTGGAGAGGATGCTTTCTCTCATTGCTCCGGTTTGGCCTCAGTCACCATTGGCAATTCCGTCACAACGATTGGAGAGCAGGCTTTCGAATATTGCAGCGGTTTGACCTCGGTCACTTGCTATGCCAAGAATCCTCCGAAATGCGGAAGCTTTTGTTTCTACAATGTGCCTAAAAATATACCATTATACATTCCATATATTCCATATACTTCTTTGAGTGCTTATCAATCGGCTGAAGGATGGAAAGATTTTACCAATATCATCACTAAATATTTTGATGCTTGTGGCGAAGATTTGCGTTGGAAATATGAGAAAGGAACACTATTTATTTCAGGAACGGGTGAAATGTATGATTTTACACAAACAGTATCTCCGTGGTTAGATTTGAAAGATAGTGTAACAAATATTGTATTCCCATCTAACATGACTTCGGTTGGCAAGTATGCTTTCTACAGTTTCTCAAAATTGACCTCCATCATCATTCCGAATTCCGTTACAACGATTGGCGAATCGGCTTTTGAGAACTGTACTTACCTCAAAACAATTACTTTAGGCAAGTCATTAACCGACATTGGTTGTAAGGTGTTCAAAGGAGACTTCCGTATAGAAGAAATAACTTCTTACGCAGAGGTTACGCCTAATGTTTGCTCCTCAACCTTTGATGGATTAAGCAAGCAATATATCTACCTCTACGTACCCGAGAATAGTATTCGTGGCTACCAAGTTGACCCCAACTGGAACGGATTTGATATTCGCACTAAATCTGCTGACAAGAAGCCGATAGACGGAGATAATCCTGTTATTACTCCAACAGATCAAGACGTAACCATCACTTGGCCGATTACCGAAGGGACAGACACCTACACACTAACCATCACCAAGAATGGCGAGACGGTTTGTGTATTGACCTTCAACGCACAAGGACAACTGACAAATATCGCCTTTGCAGCTCCGGGACGCGATGGCGCTCACCAAGCACCAGCAGCGACGCTTACTGCTCAGGGTTATCAGTTTACGGTTACGGGTCTTACTCCCGGTACTGCCTACAACTATAGCGTGACTGCTACCGATGCCGGAGGCAAGACGATTGCCGAACATAAGGGCAACTTCAGCACCACCGGCGGAACAGGCTTTGAGTCGGTGCACGGTTCACAATGCACAATGCACAAAGTGCTTCGCAATGGTCAAATCCTACTTGAGCGCAATAACGCCACCTACACCCTTACGGGGCAAAAGGTGAAGTAAAACGGGTTTAGCAAGTTTAACAAGTTGAACAGGTTTAGTTACTTATATTCCTATATTGTTAACTTTAAAGTTAATCATATAAACTCTCTCCCATCGCAGCCTCTCGGGGTTGCGATGGTTGTATATAGTTGACACTTTCCTAAATACGTTGACATCACTTTCCCGAACAACCTATATCTGTCCGTGAAAATTCGGAGCAAAATTGTAACTTGCTGATTTATAGGATTATAATTACTCGACAATAGTATCGGGAACTTGGAAAAAGTCGGGAACTTCCCGGAAATTCCCGGAATTTCCCGCCTATATCTTTTGTCCATTGATCTGCATCTTATGCGGCTTAGATTGTCTAGTAGGCGCCAGCCGTCTCTAGGTCGTCTATCCCCTTGCGCTCTTTATTACCGTGTTCTTTCGCAAAGATTCGCAATCTTTGCTTCCCCCATAGGGAGTTAGGGGGCTCCCGCTATCATCACCGAATCAATGTCACAACATTGTCACAACATTGTCACAACATTCCCACAACTTTTAAGGCCTATGCAAGGGCATTACTTGCACTCGCAGGGCTCTGTAGAAACCCGATAAAAACCCGAATTTGAAACAGAGCGATAGTACTGCTTGTAGCGTGCCTTCGGTATGACTGTACCGAAACCTCACCGAAGGGTCGCCGAAGGGTTACCGAACGGTCGCCGAAGAATAAGAAGAGAAAAAAGGTCAAAGGAGGGGGAGATATAAAAAATATTGCAAATAAATTTGCATATATGAGAAAAATTTACTACCTTTGCGCATTAATTTGAGAAAAGAGTGAAAATTGCACTAATTGGATATGGCAAAATGGGACACCTCATTCGTGAGATTGCGACCGAAAGAGGACACGAAATAGTGTGCATCATTGAGCAGAGAGCCTCTGCCGGCGAGTCAATACCTTTCGTCACCTTTGATAGTGACGAGTTCAGAAGCGCTGATGTGGCTATCGAGTTCACTACACCCGCTACCGCAGCGGATAATATACGCCAAGCATGGGCGCAAGGTGTGCCCGTGGTGTCAGGGACCACAGGGTGGCCCTTAGAGAAGTTGCTTTCGGACAGCCGTTTTTACGTCCGCTCTAATGATGCTGGCTGTCCAAAAGAAAACGGCATACGATTAGTGGATGAAAAGGGCAAGGTGTGGTTGATTTGGAAGAGTAATTTCTCGGTGGGTGTGAACGTGTTCTTTGAACTCAATAAGATGCTCGCACAGGCTTTGGCACAATACAAACAATATACCCCCTCTATCACCGAAACACACCATATACACAAACTCGATAAACCTTCCGGCACGGCGGTGACCTTAGCGGAAGGGATACATTCCCTACTCCCCTACTCCTCTACCCCCCTACCCCTCATTGAGAGTATAAGAGAAGGGGAAGTGGCAGGGATACATACCGTGACATGGGATAGTGAGGAAGATACAATAACCATCACCCACTCCGCCAAGAGCCGCAGAGGGTTTGCATTAGGAGCCGTACTCGCTGCGGAGCAACTTTGCTTAGTGGAGAGTTGAAAGTGAAAGTGAAAGTGAGAGTGAAAGTGAGAGTGAGTTATTAGTGGATAGTGGATTGTAAAAGTTTATATGTTTTTATGAAGAATATTAAGGATATTGAACGTAAAGATTGGATTAAAGCCGGATGCTGGGGCTTGGTCTATGTGATATTCGTTGTGTGGGTAGCGTGGGGTGACTGGGCTTCACTCGGTTGGTTAGCGTTACTACCCGTCATTATGGACGCCTTTACTACCAAAGTAATTAACTGGAGTTGGTGGCGCAAATACAAGCCAGCGGCTGACGGAGAGCCGGAAAACCCACATGCCAACAAGGTTATTTATACCATCTGCTCGTGGGTAGATGCGATTGTGTTTGCCCTCGTAGCCGTGTATTTCATTAACGTCTATATCTTCCAAAACTATCAAATACCCTCTTCGTCACTCGAAAAGAGTCTGCGTGTAGGCGACTTCCTTTTCGTGAGCAAGATGGCTTATGGTGCTCGCGTACCGAACACCCCCCTCTCTATGCCCTTAGTGCAACACACAATGCCCGCGTGGCTCGGTGGAGGTAAGTCGTATATAGAGAATCCACAATGGGAATACAAACGCCTACTGGGTTGGAGCAGTCCGCAAAAGGGCGACATAGTAGTCTTTAACTTCCCGACAGGCGATACGGTGTGTCTCAAGATGCAGAACCCCGATTACTACACACTCTGCCATTACTACGGCAAACAGACGGTTGAGCAGCGGAAAGATATTTTCGGAGAAATCGTTTATCGTCCGGTTGACCGCCGCGAGAACTACGTCAAACGTTGTGTTGGTACGCCGGGAGACAGTTTGCAGATAATAGATAATGTCGTTTATATCAATGGTCAGGCAGAGACACAAGCCCCGGGAGTGCAATACAATTATGTTGTTGTTACCGATGGCTATCGACTAACGAGCAGTTACTTGGAGAAGATGGGTATCAATAAAGATGACCGTCACCAAATACAAGCTAATCAGTATATCTTCCCTCTAACACAAGAGATGAAGGAACAACTGAGTAAGAACCCGCACGTGCTGTCTATTGAGATAGAGGACGAGCGCGCAGGAGGAGCCGTTTATCCGTTAGGGCATAACGACTGGACGCGCGATAATTACGGACCTATCTATATCCCGCGCAAGGGCGAGACCATTACTATCACCGAAGAGAACTACTGGATATACAAGCGCATCGCTGACGCTTACGAACATCAGCCCATAGCCATCGGTCAAGATTATACTTTTGCGATGGACTACTATTGGATGCAAGGCGATAACCGCCATAACTCCGCCGATAGTCGTTATTGGGGATTTGTGCCGGAAGACCATATCGTAGGACGACCCGTGTTTGTGTGGCTCAGTATAGAGAAGGATAAACCGTGGTTCCAAGGGCATATACGGTGGAATAGGATTGGCAAGAAAGCAAAACAATGATATTGCCAACCACATATTGGGGAGGGGAGCGTAATCGATGCGAGATAAGAACACCAAACGGCATACAGCAGTTGAGTATTCCTGTTTATGACTCGCGCAAACAGCAACCCATAGAGGATATACGTATCTGCTATATGCACAGTTGGCAACGGCAACACTGGAGTGCATTGTTCTCCGCTTATGGAAAGACACCGTACTTTGATTACTATGCCGATTATATACACGCCGTGTACGAGAAGCAACCAACTTTTTTGGTAGATCTCAACAATGAAACGGCTTATATACTGTACCGTTTGTTTCATAACGAGCGACCCGAGGCTTACAACGAGGACTTTGTTCCCATTTGCCACCCGCACGCCTTGGATGTGCTCTTTAATGAAGGACCGTATAGTTTAGAGTTTAGAGTTGAAAGTTGAAAGAAGTCGTCTGGTTATATAGTTGAAAGTTTAGAGTAATAAGATGAATATAGATTGGAGTAGTTTAGGATTTCATTACACCGAAACGGACTATATTGTTCGTTCCGCTTTTCATGGTCATCGTGACGAAAAGGGGCAACTGATTGGTCAATGGTCCGAACCTGAGGCTACGAAAGATAAATACTTGCACTTGCACGTCAGTGCCACTGCCCTACAATACGGTCAAGAGGCTTTTGAGGGTCTCAAAGCCTTCCGCGGAGTAGATGGTAAAGCGCGTATCTTCCGCATGGAAGCCAATGCCGAACGAATGCAACGCAGTGCCGAGGGGCTGTATATGGCTCCCGTTCCAACGGATTTATTCTGCAAAGCAATTCGGTTAGCCTTGGTAAAGAACATCGACTACTTACCTCCTTACGAGACGGGCGCAACGCTCTATTTCCGTCCGCTGTTGATAGGAACAACCCCTCGTCTGGGTGTAGGTCCGGGAGTAGATTTTGAGTTTGTGGTTATCCCCTCCCCTGTCGGTCCGTACTACTCGGGTAAGTTCCATTGCTCAACGTTCATCATCAATAACCACGTTGATCGCGCAGCACCCTTAGGTACGGGTCAGTTTAAGATAGGCGGCAATTATGCCTCCTCCTTCCGTGCCACAGAGGCAGCGCATTTGCACGGGTACGACTGCATGTTTACGGACGCAAAGACGCACACACTGATAGACGAATGCAGTGCCTCTAATTTCATCGGCATACGGGGCAATCAATATATCACGCCTAAGAGCAGTTCGATTCTGCCGAGTATCACGAACGACAGTCTGATGACATTGGCTCGCACTATGGGATATAAGGTTATCCGTCGCGAGATACCGGTGAGCGAACTGAGTGAGTTTGAAGAGGCGGGTTGTTGCGGAACGGCGTGTGTGATTAGTCCGATAGGCAAGGTGATTGACCCCGATAACGACACCATCTATACTTTTGGTAACGGCGAACCCGGACCCAAACTGACAGCGCTCTATCGGGCGTTGCAGGATGTGCAGTACGGCAGAGCGGAAGACGTACACCAATGGTGTACGATAGTTTAGAGTTTATAGTTGAAAGTTGAAAGTAGCCGTCTAGTTAAGAAGTTGAAAGTTGAAAGTTAAAAGTTGAAAGTATATTAACAAAAAAAATTTAGTACTATGTTTAAAAATCAACCAAAGGGGTTATTTGCCCTTGCACTCGCCAATACAGGCGAACGATTTGGCTACTACACGATGTTAGCCATTTTTACCTTGTTTATGCAGGCTAAATTCGGGTGGAACGAAGCTCATGCAGGACAAGTAAATGCTATTTTCTTAGCTGTTGTATATTTTGCACCCCTGTTCGGTGGTATAATTGCCGATAAAATCGGTTATGGTAAATGTGTTGTTATCGGCCTATGTGTTATGTTCCTCGGTTACCTCGGTTTGGCTATTCCGACACCAGCCAACATAATGGGGCAGTTAGCTATGTTTGCAGGTTTATTAGGAGTATCCCTCGGAACAGGTTTGTTTAAGGGTAACCTGCAAGTATTGGTAGGAAACCTTTATGACGATCCCAAATACGCAGACCGTCGAGACTCGGCTTTCTCGCTTTTCTACATGGCAATCAATATTGGAGCCATGTTTGCACCCTCAATGGCTAAGTGGATTACCAATCAACATCTTCAATCTTTCGGATTTACTTACGCTGCCGATGCTTCCGTTTACGGAGAGCAGGCAGGAGCCTATTTAGAGGCTTTATATGGTGGTTATGGGTTATGCTTTGGCGTGGCTTGTGTATCCTTGATAATATCTGCCATTATTTATTTTGCTTGCCGTAACTGGTTCAAGCACGCTGATGTAACGGTAAAACAACAGAAAGCCAACAACACAGAAATACAAGAACTTACACCCAAACAAACCAAAGACCGCATTAAAGCTTTGTTGTTAGTATTTGGTGTTGTCATCTTCTTCTGGATGGCCTTCCACCAGAATGGTTCTGCTCTTACGTTCTTTGCTAAACGTTACACGAACCTAACCGTTGGTGGTCCTTTACGTTTTGGTTTTAATATATTTGGTATGGCACTCATTGCCGCTTCTATTTACACGAGTTTCGCAACCTTCCAATCGGACACCCGTAAGGCGCGTTTTATCAGTCTCTTTTCCACTCTCGTACTTTGGGGAGGAGCCATTGCCTTATTCCTCAATACCGCTAATCCCACGATGGCGCAGCCTTCCGATTTCCAACATTTCAATCCTTTCTTTGTGGTGGCTTTAACACCCTTTAGCATGGCTATTTTCGGAGCCTTAGAGAAGAAAGGAAAAGCAGTCAGTGCTCCTGCCCGTATCGCATGGGGTATGTTGGTTGCCGCTTTAGGTTTTGGAGTTATCACTATTGCTTCCATTGGATTAGTATCCCCAAGCACATTAGGCGAGACAGGAACCCAAAGTATCTTATCCCCGGGTTGGTTAATGAGCACCTATTTCACTTTAACGATAGCCGAGTTGTTACTCAGTCCAATGGGAATCAGTTTTGTTAGTAAAGTGGCACCTCCCAAATTCAAAGGAATGATGATGGGCGGTTGGTTTGTTGCAACAGCAATAGGCAACTACTTGAGTTCTATTCCTTCCATGCTTTGGGATAAGATTCCGTTGATGTATAACTGGGCTATTCTGATTGCTTTATGCTTAATCAGTGCTTTCGTTATGTTTGCACTCCTTAAGAAACTAAATGAAATGACTCGCTAATACTATTAATCACTATGATAAAAGAAGAGATGCTCAAAATAGCCGAGGCTTTCGATAACTATACCGAGGCACTCGAACAAAAAATAACTGTGCTTGAAGAGCGCATCAGCGGCTACGAAGAGAAAGTCGCTGCGCTCGAAGAGCAACTCTCGCTATTGGAGAACAAACTCGAAGATCTAGGACATCTAGGCAAACTAGAAGTTCTAGAAGACCTAGAACCGCAAGAGACTCCTCAACCCGAACCGGTTGTGGAGCCAGAGCCGGTTGCAGAGCCGGAGACGGAGGCTGAACCCGAACCGATTGTGGAACCAGAGCCGGAGGCTGTTGTTAAACCGGAGCAGCAAGAGCTCTTCGTAACGGATATACGTAAAGCGATATCGTTGGGTGACCGTTTCCTCTTCCAACGCGAATTGTTTGGTCAGAACGGCGAGACAATGCAACGCACGTTGGATATTATCAATCATTGTAGTTCAGAGCAAGAGGTCTTCGACTATATAGAGCAGAACTTTGAATGGGACAAGAAGTCCCCGACTTACGAACTATTTATAAATGCTGTACATCGTACCTACTCCGGTCGGTAATCTGGAGGACATAACGTTGCGTGCTATCCGCGTTCTCAAAGAAGCGGACCTTGTTCTTGCCGAAGACACACGGACTTCGTCTGTGCTATTGCATCATTACGATATCCACACACCCTTGCGTTCGCACCATAAGTTCAACGAACACGAGACATGTAATCGCGTGGCGGACGAGATAGTCGCCGGTAAGAACGTTGCCCTTGTTTCGGATGCAGGAACACCGGGAATATCCGACCCCGGGTTTATGCTTGTCAGAGCATGCGTAGAAAGAGGTGTAGAAGTGCAATGTCTGCCGGGTGCCACGGCTTTTGTGCCGGCACTCATCGATTCGGGACTACCTTGTGACCGTTTCTATTTTGAAGGGTTCCTACCCCAAAAGAAAGGGCGGCAGACGCGCTACAAAGCCTTGGCGGAACAGACGCATACGATGATTATTTACGAATCGCCCTTCCGCTTGGTTAAGACCCTAACCGAACTCGCGCAGTTCTTAGGTTCTGAGCGCAGAGCGAGTGTGAGCCGCGAGATTAGCAAAGTACACGAAGATACGCAACGAGGAACACTCGCGGAGTTGGCGGAACATTTCAAACAATTTCCGCCGAAAGGGGAAATTGTTATTATAGTTGAAGGAAACAATGAATAGTATAAAAGGTTTAGCTAAAGAAACCTCCATTTACGGAGTCAGTTCGATAGTAGGCAAGTTTCTCAACTTCTTACTCGTTCCGTTTTACACGCGTGTTTTGGAGAACACAGCCGATTACGGCATTGTAACCAACCTCTATGCGTGGACGGCGTTGTTGCTGATTATCTTAACCTATGGTACGGAGACGGGGTTCTTCCGCTTTGCCAACAAAGAAGGATACGACACAAAATCGGTTTATAAGACTACGCTTTATACGGTTTTCACAACGAGTGTGATTTTTGCTGTGCTGTGCGTTGTGTTTCAGCAGCCCATTGCCAACGCGATGGGTTACGAGAACCACTCGAACTTCATAGCGATGATGGCGATAACAGTAGCCATGGACGCTTTTGCGTGTATTCCGTTTGCGTACCTAAGGTACCAAAAACGCCCTATCGTGTTTGCGTGTCTGAAATTACTATTTGTAGCTCTAAACATTGGGTTTAATATTCTGTTCCTGCTTATTCTCAAATGGCATGATGTGACTTACGTCTTTGTGAGCAATATACTTGCCACGGCCATTCAGACGCTGATACTTATTCCGTTTACCCTGCCTAAGGGCGGACAATATAGTTGGACTACACTCAAAGAGGTACTTCGTTACTCGTTGCCGTTACTCATCTTGGGCGTGGCAGGTATCATGAATCAAACCCTTGACCGCATCCTCTTCCCCTACCTGTACACGGGTGCTGACGCGCAGGCGCAATTGGGTATTTACGGGGCGTGCTTTAAGGTAGCCATGGTGATGATGATGTTCACGCAAGCGTTCCGATATGCCTATGAGCCGTTTGTGTTCGCTAAGCATAAGGACCGCAACTCCGTTGAGGCGTATGCCGATGCGATGAAATACTATATCATCTTCTCGCTGATGATTCTGTTAGGTGTTATCTTCTATCTGGATATCTTCAAGTATATCATTCCAAGCAGTTACTGGAGTGGACTCAAAATCGTACCCGTGGTACTTTGGACATACGTGTTCCAAGGCATTTATTTCAACCTCTCCTTTTGGTACAAACTAACGGACGAGACCAAATGGGGTGCGTATTTCAGTTTGATAGGTCTCGTTATCACGCTCGTTCTGCAACTGATAGGAGTGCCGCTCATTGGTTATTGGGCTTCGTGCGGCAGTAGTTTAGTTTGTTTCTTAGTCATTATGTTGCTCTCTTACTTTATGGGACGCAAGCGCTTGAATATTCCGTACGACCTCAAGTCGATTGGTGCCTATACGGTGCTCACGCTTGGTCTGTTAGCATTGTATTATGGTGGCGATTACTACGTACAAATGTTACCACAGCTTTGGAATACGATAGTCCATTACTCTTTAGGAACGATTTTAATATTGATTTATATTGCTCTCTTCTATCGTTTTGATTTGAGAGCATTGCTTAGAAAACAATGAATACGATTATAGCTCGCGCATTTGATCAGTACGAGAAAGCTTTTGAGGTCGCCATCCAAAGTGACAATGCCACTTTGCAGGAGGTTCTGACTTATATCCACCTCCAGCGGGGCAAACAACTGCGTCCTCAGTTGGTACTCTTATCGGCAGCGTTAACACACGGCATCACGGATAAGACCATTAACACGGCAGTCGCCTTAGAGTTGCTGCACACAGCAACACTCATACATGACGATGTAGTCGATAACTCCCCTACCCGACGTGGCAAAGCCGCTGTTCAAGAGCGGTGGTCCAATAAAGTAGCTATTTTAGTTGGGGACTATATCTTGGCACAGGTCATCAATATTATAGACGACCTTCGTTGCGCGCCTATCACTCATGTCGTAGCTCAAATGGGTAAGAATCTCAGTTCAGGTGAACTCGCCCAACTGCACGCAGGACATAGTATGTGGATTAGCGAGAAACAGTATTACGAGATTATTCGGTTAAAAACCGCAGAACTATTTGCCTCTTGTGCTCAAGCGGGAGCCTTTTCTTCTATGGCAACGCCTAAGCAAGTGACGGCAATCAAGAACTTCGGTTTACATTTAGGTATGTGTTTCCAACTCAAGGACGATATCCTCGACTATTCCGATTCAGAGGAATTAGGCAAACCAACCATGAACGATATACGAGACGGCAAAGCAACCCTACCTCTCCTTATTGCTTTGGAGCGCGCCGTTCCTGAGGAAGCAGAAACGATTCGCCAGTTAGCAGAAGACTTAGCTAAACATGCGCCTCATATTGATCAGCATGAAGCCGAAGAAGATATCAAAGCCTTTGTTATGCGCTATCAAGGAGTTAGATATGCGTACAAGAAAATTGAGGAGCACCGCAAGAAAGCGGTTCAGGCATTAGACTTCTTCCCCGATTCCGAGACGAAGCAAGCGCTCTTGGATATGCTCACTTACGCCATCCAACGAGAGCGGTAGAACATCCTTCACGAAAGCTTGTAATAAGAGTTGTTGCGCGGTTGATTTCGAGATACCGCGTTGCTGCATATAGAAGAGAGCATTCTCGTCCAACTGACCCGTCGTTGCACCATGGGAGGCTTTCACATCATCAGCATAGATGATAAGTTGAGGACGTGTTCGCATAGACGATTGACGCGAGAGAAGGATATTACGATTCGTTTGTTGGGCATTTATCTGTTGCGCATCCTTTGCGATATAGAGTTCACCAAAGAACTCCCCTTTAGCCTCATCATTGAGCACAAACTTAACCACTTGTTGCGACTGACCTCGATTAGATAAATGCTTCACGTGCGTGTGCACACGCGCGCCATCCTTACTATTTATATAGCACAAACCTTTGATTACTACCGAGCAGTCGGGAGCGGTTTGAGTCACTTCTATATCCACATCTTCCGAAGATAAAAGAAGAACATTGATAGTCAGTTCGCCTGCCTTATCTTGGACATAGCGATACGTGCCCGATTGAGATATGATTATTGGTTCAGCCATTCGTAACCTTTCTCTTCTAATTCGAGCGCTAATTCCTTAGTACCGGTTTTAACGATTTGACCATCAGCCAGCACATGAACAAAGTCGGGAACAATATAATCGAGCAAGCGTTGGTAGTGAGTAATAACAATAGAAGCGTTATTGGGCGTCTTGAGTTTATTCACACCCGCTGCCACTATGCGTAAGGCATCTATATCCAGTCCCGAATCGGTCTCGTCCAAGATACTGAGGCAAGGTTCGAGCATGGCCATTTGGAAGATCTCGTTTTTCTTCTTCTCGCCGCCGGAGAAACCCTCATTAACCGCACGGTTATTGAGTTTATCCGCCATTTCCAACAAAGCCCGTTTCTCTCGCATCAGTTTCAAGAACTCGGTTGCTTTCAACGGTTCTTTGCCCTCATATTGGCGTTTCTCATTAACGGCAGTGCGAAGGAAATTAACCATCGACACTCCGGGTATCTCTACGGGATATTGGAAACTAAGGAACACACCTTCACGCGCCCTCTGTTCAGGAGGCATAGACAAGAGGTCTTTCCCATGCAGCAAGACCTGTCCCTCCGTCACAGTATAGGCAGGATGACCAGTAAGGACGGCGGATAACGTCGATTTACCGGCACCGTTAGGTCCCATAATAGCATGAATCTCACCCTCGTTAATGGTAAGGTTAATACCCTTCAAAATCTCTTTGCCCGCAATAGACGCGTGCAAATTACGTATCTCTAATAGACTCATGATTAATCTAAAATCGTAGCTAAGACTACTTCTCCAACGGCTTGTAAGGTAGCGGGATGAACATTACGCATATCGTCTTGACGGGTATGCCACCAAGAAGGGAAACCGCTACTGGTTCGAGCATCATAATGAATAATATCAATACACGGAATACCACCATATACGGAAACGTAATAGTGGTCATCCACAATAGGATAAGCAGCTTGTTCGGCAAAAAACTTACCATAACCTAATTTGCGGGCTTGACGCCAAACCTTCTCTACATAATTCTCAGCAAAGCGTGTGGAGTTCATCTCCTTAGGAAAAACCGCATCCGGAGCTCCTACCATATCCAATAGGATACCATATACGTATTGGTTAACTTGTTCGTCCGACAATTCTTTTGCCCAATACTGACTTCCTAAACACCACGTGTTCTCGCGCTCAAAACCGGTATAAGTAGAAGGCGTTCCCATGTCCTCAACATCAAAGAAAACAATATCAACGGGACGCAGTTTGAGGGTTGTATCTTGCGATAATATCTGTAACTGACGTGCCACTTCAAGTAAAACGGCTACGCCGGTAGCTCCATCATTGGCTCCGGGAACATTCAACCGCTTGAGATCATAATCTTCTTCTTGATCACACCAAGGACGCGTGTCGTAGTGAGCACATAAGAGCACTTTCTTTGCACTCCTGTTACCCGGAACATGACTTATAATATTGAAAATCGCCTGCGGACGACCACTATAATCCGGCATTAGTCCTTTCTGTAGTTCCACCTCACAGCCAAAGCGGCGTAATTGGTTCATTAGGTACACAGCGCAGTCCGTATGTGCTTTACTATTCGGCACACGAGGACCAAACGCCATTTGATTTACTGTATATTGATATGCCGAATCAGCGCAGAAAGAAGGACGATTCACCTCCTGTACCTTCGATTTACAACCTACCAATAGTACTGCGGCTACCAAGCCTAAAAAGACTTTCAACTTAAAACTTTTCACTTACTTTAAACTTTAAACTCTACACTCTAAACTAACCTACATTAACCTCACTGATAGAACGATGCTCTTGAATAGCCAAAATCGTCTCTGCCAAGGGGTCTGCCAAACTAACAACTTTCACCTTCGGGCAACGATTAGTATCATACTGAATAGAATCGGTAAAGACTAATTCTTCCAATAAACTATCCGTTACACGGGCATCTGCCGGTCCCGACATAACGCCATGGGACAAAATAGCGCGAACGGAGTTAGCTCCCGCCTCCTTAATCACTTGGGCAGACTTACACAACGTACCTGCCGTATCAACAATGTCATCTACAATGATAACATCTTTACCTTTCACTTCACCTAAAACGCGTATCTCGCTTATTTGGTTGAAACCCGGGCGATTCTTATAGCAAATAACCATCGGGACCTCCACACCGGTAATAGCGTGTAACTTCTTTACAAAAATAGCGGCACGCTTGGAACCACCTACATCAGGAGAAGCTATGATGATATTGTCTAAGTTAAGACCTAAGTTAACCACATAAGGAACCAAGACATTGGTGCCAAAGAGGTGATCTACAGGGATATCAAAGAACCCTTGTATCTGATCGGCATGAAGGTCAACCGTGATAATTCGGTCGGCTCCCGCTACTTGTAACATATTAGCAATGAGTTTTGCTCCAATTGATACACGAGGTTTGTCCTTACGGTCTTGACGAGCAAAACCAAAATACGGAATAACCGCTATCACCTTGTACGCACTGGCACGTTTAGCGGCATCAATCATAAGGAGAAGCTCCATCAGATTATCGCAATTAGGACGCGTCGATTGTACTAAATAAACTGATTGACCTCGAACAGACTCATCGAAAGATACAGCAAACTCACCATCAGAAAAACGGTCAATATTGATTTTCCCAAGTTTACAGCCCAACTTATCGCAGATACGTTGGGCAATGGCTTGCCCTTGACTTCCGGCAAAAACTTTAAAAGGACTTACTTCGAGTACCATATTATTTTTTATTTTTATCTTTCTTTTTCTGTTGATTATCTTGCTTCTTCGAAATATCATTAAACGCTGCCTCGAAACCGGGGAAGTCACAATTTAATTTGCCATCAGACATCTTGACAATATCGGCTTTTATTCGATCCACACCGGACTCTTGATCCTTGTTCCAAATCATGTTCTTTTGTCGCATGCATTGCGCCACATAAACGGTGAGCGCACGACGCTCAGGTCCGTCTTCTAAACTGCAAACATACGCCACCACATCTTGCAAGATACGTCCATAATTACGCATCTTAATAGGGGTCATTTCTTTACGTAGGGGTTCCATTATTGTTGTTTAATTAAATAAATCATTGTGGGATAGTGATCTCCGTAGCCGTCCTGCCAAACACCGGACTTATGAGTGCGAAGAGGAGTTCCCTTCTCCTTACCCTCTTGAACGGTTAAGAAGTCTTTGTTAAATATCTCCGATTTCCAATAGGTCCATTTGCCGGACTCCAAAGATTCATTCATTAAGGGTTCAGAGATAATAATCTGATCAAATAAATTCCACGAACCTTGATAAGCTAACGTGCCTATACCGCGGTCCAGTTTCTGCCACATCGTATTGAAGTAACCCTGTTCCTCTACCTCCTCACGAGTCTTGCGTGCACCGAGAACTTCTTTACAACTGTGATTGAAAGGATCATCATTGAGGTCACCCATAATAATAATCTTAGCACGCGGTTCTTTTTGATAGATAGAATCACAAATAGACTTGGTCAGCATAGCCGCCGTGTCACGCGTGGGACGCGATGTCAACTCACCGCCATAACGAGAAGGCCAGTGATTGACTATAATATGTATCTTCTCCGGACGATCTGAACCTAACAAATAACCGGAGATGAGCAACTGCAAACGGGTGCGCAGCACACCTCCGTCAGCATAATGTCCGTTCAGTTCATGCCCTTTGATATTAACCGACTTAAAGAACTCCGGCTGATAAAGGAAACCCACATCCACACCACGGCGGTCAGGACCCTCCAAGAGAATCGGCTTATACTTACCCTCCAATTGCGGGTCGGCACATAAATCCTCTAAGCAACGGATATTCTCCACTTCGGCAACGCCCAAACAGATAGGACCGCGGCTATCCACATCTTCCCCTATGCGAGAGATAGCGTATGCCATATTATGAATCTTATGCTCATACTTAAGCGACGTCCACTTCATGCCGCCGTCCGGGAGGTATTCGTAATCGTTCTTCCCCTCGTCATGAATCGTATCAAAGAGGTTCTCTAAATTATAGAACGCAATGCATCGAACAAGGGTCTCTGTCTGTGCCGACGCAGACCAATTAAAGAGCATTAAACAGGCGATTAAAGCCACCATAAATGGAGAAAAAGAATGTTTTTTCATAGAAAATTCTATATATTTTTTATTTTAGGCTGCAAAGTTACGATTTTTTTTGCATATGTGCAAATATTTTTGTACCTTTGCGGAAGAATTTCGTAAAAATTAGTTATTATGTCATCTGTAAACAAAGTAATCTTGATTGGCAACGTAGGTAGTGACCCCGAAGTAAGGTATTTAGATCGTGGTGTTGCCATTGCAAATTTTAATCTTGCTACCACCGAAAGAGGGTATATTATGCAAAACGGAACGCAAGTGCCGGATCGAACCGAATGGCACCCGATCGTGCTCTTCCGTAATCTTGCTGAATGGGCAGAGAAATATGTCCGCAAGGGTATGAAATTGTATATTGAGGGTAAACTTCAAACACGCTCGTGGGAGAAAGAGGGACAGATTCGTCACAAGACGGAGATTATAGCCGAAAACGTACAAATCCTTTATCGTCCGGACGAGTATCGCGACCTTGGTCGAGACACAAAGACCACCACGTCCACTGAACCGGAAGAACAACAAGAACAAAATATATTCTAATGACCAACAAAGAACTTTATATTCAGTGGGCTAAGCAGCAAGACGAACTGCCCATTTTTATGCAGCCTTGGTGGATGGACGCCGTCTCTGCAGGTAAGAATTGGGACGTACTCCTTCGTTTTAGTGCTGCGTCCAATCCTCAGAACCGCAAGGCGGAAGACATCGAAGCCGCCATGCCCTACTTGCTTTGCAAGCGTCTTTGGATGCGTTGGATTGCTATGCCGCAGCAAACGCAAATAGGAGGTATCTGGCTCACACGCAACGGAGGTTTTGATGCGCAAAACGAACTCATTGATCTGCCTCGTATAGCCGAAGACTTTGCTGCTCAATTGGAAGCACTGAAGATTCATTATTATTACCAGCAATTCCCTATCGGGTCACGCATGGTAGAGCCTCTACAAACTCTTCGTTTCAAGGTATGCGAACGAGTGACCTATCAGTTGGAAGACCTACACGACCTCGATAAGGTGGTTGATAAATTCTCAAAGAACAAGAAACGCCAATTACAAAAAGCGGTGACGCTTAATGTGGATAAATCGCTCGCTCCCGAGCAGTTCTACGCTTTCCATCGCCAATGCATGGCACTGCAAAGGAAACAGATCAGTTACTCACGTGAGTTTTTCTTGGTGCTCCATCGCAAGACGGAACGTGAACAGCAATCGCAGATTATCGCTATTCGTAATGCTGACGGCGAGTTATGTGCGGCCGCTTTTTTAGTGTGGGATAAGCAACGGATGTACTACCTTATTCCGTGCTTTAACCCGCTTTACAAAGAGTCGGGCGCTAATGCCCTACTCGTGGTGGAAGCCATTAAGTTAGCACGTGAAAAAGGCGTTATCTTTGACTTTGAAGGGAGTATGCGTCGAGGAACGGCGTCGCACTATAAACAGTTTGGGTCTATAAAAAAAATCTATTATAGTGTAGAGAAATACTATCGCCCACTCTTCTGGATTGCTCTACTGATTAATAAGATTCGTAACCTACGTTATCGCATTTAATGAAAGTCCTCTACCTCAGTGAATGGTACCCGCATCGCTACGACGCGATGGCAGGTCTGTTTGTTCGCAAGCACGCTCAAGCGGTCGCCCGTCAAGGTGTGGAGGTAACTGTTTTGTACCTTCATTTAGACAAGCATATTCACCGAGAAGAACTCATAGAGCAAGTCTCCGATGGGGTGAAAGAGGTATATGTTTATTATCCTTGTAAGTGGGGTTATTTGAGAGCATTCAGACACGGGTATCAGCATATCAAACGCACATGGGGTCGTCCTGACTTATGCCAACTTAATGTCATAACCAAGAATGGTTTATTGCCCCTTTATCTATGGAAAGTGTTCTCTATTCCTTATGTAATAATAGAGCATTGGAGTGGTTATTTACCTATGAATCGTGCACAAAGTATGAATCGGAAACGTCGTTTCTTTGCGCGTTTGATTTCTCGCAATGCACAAGCCGTATTATCGGTCAGTCAAGCACTGATGAACTCCATGAAAGAGTGTGGAATAACATGCCGTCGTTGGCAACTAATCAACAACGTCGTGGACGACTTCTTCTACACCAGACACAAAACTCCAGACACCAAACACCAAACACCAAACACCAAACACTTCATTCACATCAGTTGTTTTGACGAGCGAGCCAAGAACATCCAAGGTCTGCTTCGATCCGTTCATAGATTGGCTCAAGAGCGACAGGATTTTCATCTCACCTTAGTGGGAACGGGCGTTGATTTTGCAGTAAATAAAGCCTATGCCGAATCGTTAGAGTTGGTTCCCAACCTCGTTTCGTTCACGGGAGAGTTGTCCCCCGAACAAGTAGCAGAAGAACTCGCCCAATCCCATATGCTTATTCTCAATTCGCGTTACGAGACCTACGGTATTGTTTTGGCAGAAGCCACAGCCGTCGGTATTCCGTCTATTGAAACCCACACTTGCGGGCTACAATTGCCCTCATCATGTGCTATTATCGTTCCTCCCGAAGATGAAGAAGCATTAATCGAACAAATGCGATTATTTGTCAACGGACAACTCTCTTTTGATAAGGATACTATTCGAGAGCAAGGAAAAACATATTCTTTTGAAGCCGTTGGCAAGGAACTCAAATCTATTTATGAACACGTATGCAACCGCTAATTAGTATCATAGTACCTGTTTGGAATGCCGGAGAACACCTATGTCCCTGTATCGAAAGCATCCTTCATCAGACCTATACGGACTTTGAACTCATTGCCGTGTTGGATTGTCCAACGGACGGAAGTGATAGGATACTTGAACAATACGCAACTAAAGATAAACGTATTCATATCATCTGCAATCAAACAAACCTTCATATTGGTAAAAGTCGTAATAGGGGTTTGCAAGAGGCTAAAGGTGAATATATACTTTTTGTCGATCATGATGACGTATGCGCTCCCACGCTTTTGGAGAGTTTAGTTCTATCGGTACAAGAAGAAGATACAGACATTGTCATATCTCCCGTTTGGACGACCAACGAGCAAGACCCAACGAACCGTTTGGTAATGCCGAC
>JAZLMS010000009.1:0-14369 GCA_045598805.1 Paludibacteraceae bacterium
CGCGTCAACCTCCATAGGAAGAAATCAACACTAATAGTAAAGAGTAAACAGATATAGAAAATAGTCAATATTTTAAGATTGAAGTAAACTCTTTCAGTATAAATAACCCCTAAAAGTGTAAACCCAAAACGGGAAAAGTCACATCTCCAATCGTCGTGACAGAATTGCCAATCGTTACCGAAGTCAATCCGATGCAACCACAGAAAGCCCGATCTCCAATCGTCGTGACGGAATTAGGAATGGTTACCGAGGTCAAACCGTAGCAATCATAGAAAGCATAATCTCCAATTGTTGTGACGGAATTAGGAATGGTGATGGAGGTCAAACTATAGCATTCAGAGAAAGCCCGATCTCCAATCCATTTAGTTTCATCTTTAATAGTATAAGTTGATAAGGTTCTATCTACGGCTCCTACTAAATAAGTATCTGCATAACGAAGGTTATCAATTACCGGAAGCGATGAACAACCTGAGAAAGCATAATATCCAATCGTAGTGACGGAATTAGGGATGGTTACAGAGGTCAATCCTCCGCAACCTCTGAAAGCCCAATCTCCAATCGTTGTGACGGAATTAGGGATGGTGATAGAGGTCAAACCTCTGCAATAAAAGAAAGCCTCATCTCCAATCGTTGTGACGGAATTGGGAATGGTGATTGAAGTCAAACCAGTGCAATAATAGAAAGCCCACTCTCCAATCGTTGTAATCTCTCCATTACAGGTAATCTTACCCGTACCATTACTAAAAGTGTGTGATGTGATACTTGGACCAAAGGTTGTTGCACCCTCTTCCAAAGTTGATTCTGTTAATTTCTCCATTGCAGTGTAAGTAATCGCATTACTTGCCCAAAGGGCGGTAGTGGTGACAAGAGTCAAGAACAGAGTTAAAAGTTTTGTTTTCATAGTTTTGCTATTAAAGATGGATATTTGTTGATTTTCTTGATTGGGTGATTGAATCGGATTGGCGTCTTTCCTTTGAGTTGATCTTCTACGAATAGAACTCCTTTTTCCCTCAACTTCCCTACAATCTTAACTTGATTCGTCTTTTCATCTACAAACCACCTCAAATCCTTTTCAAAAGGACATTTACATAAGTAACTCTTGTCGCTACCATCTTTACAATTGCCATAAGTCACAGTATATCCATTTTCTTTTGTACAAGGATAAAAATGAATTTCCTCTAACTCTTCATTTGAAATGATATCTTCTGGTTTTGTCTCTTTACTACTAAGACAAGCACCAATAAACGAATTTTCATCAGCACACATTTCCAAAAAGATCACATAATGAACACAATTGTTTTTCTTGTGTTCTTTTAAAGCACTTAAAATACAACCTTTTTCTAATTGTTTCATGATAGTTTAACTTTTATTTTGCCTGTGAATTCCGCCAAGCGGTGATACAAAAAGAAAAGCGTGGAACTCTTACCTTTGCCATTCTGTTTCTGAGGTTCTAGCAAAACCTTACTCCATAGAATGACAACGCAGAATCTCACGCTGTGTATATGAACCACAACGCGAGACAATTTAAGGTCGCAACGTGGGAAAAATATACACCCATGAGCATCTACATCTGTCTTGTCTTGGATGGAGTATGAAACTGCTAGATTTCAGAAACCCAAGAACAAGCGTCAGTAAACGCTTTTATGTCTGCTCACCCACTCCGATGGGACTGCTCCGCATACGCGCAGACACCCTCAGCATGAGTTTGCGACTGCAAAATTACAACTTTTTTCTCATATATGCAAATTAAAATGCACTTTTCTGCCTAAATCCTTAATCGAAGCTCCTATATGATACACCACCTCATCTACAATCAAGAATCGGTCGTGGATGTTCTGGCTCTGCTTCACTTCTATTGGACGATATTGGGCATTGTGTTTGTCTATATCTAATTGCGTCGTCTTTCCAATAGAGGTATAGATAGTTGCTTGTACGCCTTGTGCGCGTTTATCCAATAAGGTGAAGACAGTCTCGTCAATATAGTTGTCTATCAAAACAATTGACTTGGTAGCTGACTTAATCAAATCCGCTACAAAAACATAAGCGTCAAAAATCTGACCGTTGTAGAATACCCCCTCTATTGGAGGCAAGGACGTGCGAACAAAGAAGTCAATCTTTTTATCATGCTCTTGCAAAACGGTTTTATGCTCCGCTAACTCGGATTCGATATGAAGTAGCCGCTGATTAATAGCATAGCCACGGAGCATATAGTCTATGAGAACATTATTTGCCCACCAACGGAAAGCAATACCTTGGCTTGATTTAACGCGATAACCTACGGAAAGAACGACATCAAGACTATAATATTCTACTTGACGCAACACAGTACGATTGCCTTCTTGTTGAACAGTCGCAAATTTTGCGATAGTTGGATGATGTTGAACTATCGCATTTTTTGCGACTATTGGAGTTGGCGCATTTTTTGCGACGACTGATAATTCTTCATGCAAAGCATTTGCAATATGTTTACCAATTGTTTTTACATCGCGACCAAATAGTTGAGCAATTTGATTGCGATTCAACCAAACGGTATCATTCTCCAAACGCACTTGTAATTGCAAGTTCTCATTCGGCTGATAAAGTACTATCTCGTTTTGTTCGTTCATATCTTTTCATTTTATAACCGATGCCGGTCAATCATAGGCGGGTGTGTGTTATTTGTGTTTTGCAGTTCACGGCTGCAAAATTACTACTTTAGAAGCGGCTTCTCATCGTTTTACTTATTATGAGCGACTATATGGGTTAGTGGTTTTAATTAACTCAATTAGTTTTTCCACTGCCTCTTCCTGCGGAATGTTCTTGAGGACGCACTCTTTCTTGCGGTAAAGACTCACACGGTCTTTACCTGCACCCACATAACCGTAATCGGCATCCGCCATCTCACCGGGACCGTTGACGATACAACCCATAATGGCTATTTTTGGGAAATAGCCGGATGTACCATTGAACGATTTACCATTTACCATTTCATTGGTAAACGTGGCTTTGATGTCCTTGACCGTTTTTTGGAGGTCGAACATCGTGCGACCACAACCCGGGCAAGACACAAACTCAATCTTATAGCGTAACTTACCTGCCGCTTGCAATATGTCGTTCTGTAACGCCTCGTCATCAGGATAAGACCAATCCTCGTGCTTAACCAAAATCGTATAACCCGCCTCAGCGGCGATGTAGAGTTTACTTAACTCCGGTGTTTGGTGTAGGGTGTCCGGTGTCTGGTCCTGGGCATAGCGGGGACTATCGGGATTAGTGAAATAATCGACTAAGGCTTGCGCAACGGGCACTTCGGCTTCGGGCTCTTCGGACAGAGACACTCGTATCGTATCTCCTATACCGGCAGCCAAGAGAGCACCTATACCCACTGCCGACTTGATGCGTCCGTCTTGACCTTCTCCTGCCTCGGTAACACCCAAATGTAAGGGGAAGTGCATGTCCTCCTTATCCATCGTCTCAACGAGTAGCAAGACCGTCTCTACCATCACAGCCGTATTAGACGACTTGATAGACAAGACAATATCGTGAAAATCTTCTTCTACCGCAATACGAAGGAACTCCATCGCGCTCTCGACCATACCCTTGGGCGTGTCGCCGTAAAGGTCCATCATCCGCTTGGAGAGCGAACCATGGTTAACACCGATACGAAGGGCAGTGTGGTGCTGCTTACAGATAGCGAGTAAGTGCGTGAAACGCTCCCTTATAGTAGCCGGGTCGTTGGCGTAATTACCCGGATTGATACGCACTTTCTCTACCACCATGGCGGCGGCATCCGCTACGTCCGAACGGAAGTGGACATCTGCCACAAGCGGCAAACTGCCGCCTATTTTATAAGTTGAGAGTTGAGAATGAATGGTTTTTAAGGACTCAACTTCGCGGAGACCTTGAGTCGTGAAGCGGAAGAGGTCGGCTCCGGCTTGTGCTACACGACGCGTTTGCGCTACTGATGCCTCGATATCGTTGGTTGAAGTATTAGCCATCGACTGAATACGAATAGGGTAGTCACTACCTATACAGAGGGCACCAACATGGGTGGTTGAGGTCTTTCGACGCTGATATTCTTCGAATTTTGCCATGTTTACTGATAAAAATTGACTTTTTTTGCAAAAAAACGCAAATATATTTGGTAGTTTCAAAAAAAAGTAGTACCTTTGCAGCCGCTTTCGTGAAAAGCATGATTCAGTAGCTCAGCAGGTAGAGCACATCCCTTTTAAGGATGGGGTCCTGGGTTCGAGCCCCAGCTGGATCACTCAGAGACCATGTCGGTCTCTTTTTTTTGTCTTGTTGTGTTTCGTCTTGTTGTGTCGTGTTGATAGGTGCCCCGCTTTCGCGGGTGACGGCTGTGCTCGCTTAGCCGCTTGAATTTTTATATCTCTCACAGATTATCACAGATTTCACTGATTTGTCTTATTATTCCTCCTATTTATTTATTCTCGGATTGTGAGTAAACTCCCATCCTCCAAATAAATCAATAGTAGGGACGGTCTCGCTTCTTACGTTTTACCGGTGTCGCAGGAGCGACCTTCGCTCACCCATCGTGTCTGCTAACGCATCCACAATAAGGGCTTATTGGTGGTTTTATTCCACAGATAATATATGTTTCGTCTGAACCCCTTCTCTCGCATCTGTGGAATTTCTATCCCATAATTTATTATGACGATGTACGGTAGTACAGCGTGGAAGGTGATGTTGGTTCTACCGAGGGAACCTTCCCTTTCCTTTTGTGTCTTGTTATTGGATGAGAGAGTTTATTCGGTCAGACAATAGAAAAACCAAAAGGGATAATAAATTATCAACTAATCCGTGCAAATCTGTGAAATCTGTGAGAGATTAAAATCGCTACATCACTACATTGACAATGCGGTTGGGAACGACGATGACACGCTTGGGCGTGGCGCCATTCAACACAGCAGCCGTCTGCTCATTCGCCAGAACCACTTTCTCGACTTCCTCCTTGGGCATATCCTTCGGCACCTCAATCGTGAAACGAACCTTACCATTGAACTGAACCGGATACTTCTGCGAAGCCTCTACCAGGTATTCCTCGTTCCAAGTAGGCCATTCGGCATCAATAACAAATTGACTATTGGACGATTTACTATTTACCATTTGGCAGCGTTCCCACATAGCTTCGGCGATATGAGGAGCATAAGGAGCCATCAGAATAGCAATGGGAGTCAGGATGGCTCTCTTATTGCACTTGAGCGCACCTAACTCGTTCTGCGCAATCATGAAGGCAGGGATAGAGGTGTTGAACGAGAAGTTCTCTATATCCCACGTGATCTTCTTAATCAGTTTATGCAACGAACGCAGTTCGTCTGCCGTTGGCTCTGCGTCCACGATATTCTCGTACATATTCCATAACTTACGGAGGAAACGATGAACGCCGTCAATACCGTTCGTGTCCCACGGTTTGGAAACCTCCAAAGGACCGAGGAACATCTCGTACAAACGGAGCGTGTCTGCACCGTACTTCTCTACCACATCATCGGGATTAACGACATTGAACATCGACTTAGACATCTTCTCCACTGCCCAACCGCAGATATACTGCTTATCGGTTGCCGTTCCGATATAGGGGTTATCTACATCTGTGGAACCGTCCGAATAAACGAACTCAGCATCCTTATATTCGGGCATCCACGCGCGGAAGGCGTTGATATCCAATATATCGTTGTGAACGATGTTCACGTTGACATGAATAGGTTGCACCTTGCCCTTGTATTGCGGGTTATCGATGAGGTTAAAGGACACATAGAGGTTGCCCGTTGCTCCTTCACCGACATAGCGATAAACGAAATTACTGCGCCCCTGAATCATGCCTTGATTAATCAGTTTTTGGAAGGGTTCGTCCTTGCTGATATAGCCTAAGTCAAAGAGGAACTTATTCCAGAAACGACTATAGATCAAGTGACCCGTAGCGTGCTCAGTGCCGCCGATATAGAGGTTCACGTTCTGCCAATAAGCATTAACGTCTTTATCGACCAAGGCTTTATCGTTATGGTTGTCCATGTAACGCAAGTAGTACGCGCTACTGCCGGCGAAGCCGGGCATAGTGCATAGTTCAAGCGGGAAGACGGTCTGATTATCGATGAGTGACTTACTAACGACCTTCTCGTTCTTCTCGTCCCACGCCCATAATTCTGCATTGCCTAAGGGCGGTTCGCCTGTCTCGGTGGGGAGGAACTTATCTACTTCGGGCAATTGCAGCGGCAGCGCCGTCTCGGGTAAGGTATAAGGCATTCCATCTTTATAGTAGATAGGGAAGGGTTCGCCCCAATAACGCTGACGAGAGAAGATTGCGTCACGTAGGCGGTAGTTCACTTTAACTTTACCTATACCCGTGTTGGTGACATACTCTTTCATCTTAGCGATAGCGTCCTTCACTTCGAGTCCGTTGAGGAATCCGGAGTTCATCATCTTGCCTTCCTTGGCATCGAAACTGGCTTCGCTCACGTCTGCACCCTCAATCAGCGGAATAATCGGCAAGTTGAAATGCTTAGCGAAGGCATAGTCGCGACTGTCATGAGCCGGAACTGCCATGATAGCGCCTGTTCCGTAACCGGAGAGGACATAATCGCTGATATAAATAGGTATCTCGGCTTTGGTCAGCGGATTGATAGCATAGGAGCCGGTGAAAACGCCACTCACGCGGCGGTCGGCTATACGTTCACGCTCGGTGCGGTGCTTAACCATATCGAGATAAGCCTCCACTTCCGCCTTTTGCGCTTCAGTCACTACGCGACTCACATACTCGCTCTCGGGAGCCAGCACCATGAACGTCACACCAAACACGGTGTCGGCACGGGTCGTGAAGATAGTGAAGGGCTCGTCCTGTCCCTTGATACTGAACTGCATCTCCGTTCCTTCACTACGACCAATCCAGTTCCGTTGGGTCTCTTTGAGGGAGTCGGTCCAGTCGATACGGTCGAGTCCTTCCAGCAGACGTCCGGCATAAGCGCTGATACGGAGGCACCACTGCCTCATCACGCGTTGCTCTACGGGATAACCACCACGAACGGACAGCCCTTCGCTGACCTCGTCGTTTGCTAAAACGGTACCGAGTTTGGGACACCAGTTAACTTTCGTGTCTGCCAAGTAGGCGATACGGTAGTTCATGAGGCGTTCCTGTTGCTCCTTTTCCGTAAGGGTCTTCCAAGTAGGGTCGTTCTCCTCCCATTGGGCAATGAGTTGGGAAATAGGTTGCGCTTTCTGCAAGGTGGTATCGTAGTAGGAGTTGAACATCTGTACAAAAGCCCACTGCGTCCAATGATAGAAAGCGGGGTCACAGGTCTTGACTTGGCGATCCCAGTCATAGCAGAAACCAATCTTCTTGAGTTGGGAGATATAGCGAGCGATGTTCTGTTCGGTTGTTATCTCAGGGTGTTGCCCCGTTTGGATAGCGTACTGCTCAGCAGGCAGACCATAGGAGTCAAAACCCATGGGGTGCAGCACATTAAAGCCCTGCAAACGTTTATAGCGCGAGTATATATCGCTGGCGATGTAACCAAGTGGGTGACCAACATGAAGACCGGCGCCACTAGGGTAGGGGAACATATCAAGGACATAGAAAGGTTTCTTGTCACTTTGGTTGTTCACTTTGTATGCATTAGCTTTGTTCCACTCTTCTTGCCAATGCTTCTCTATTGCTTGAAAGTTGTAGTCCATTGTTATGTAGTGATTAGTGGTTAGTGATTAGCGGTTAGAGGAGAACTTTGACTTGGTTATAGACATTTTCGGCAGTAAAACCGAGTTTCTCGTCAAGCACCTTATAGGGCGCGGAGAAACCGAAACTCTCCAGTCCCCACACTTTGCCGTTCTCACCAACGAGTCCTTCTAACGTGCAAGGCAGTCCGGCAGTCAGACCAAAACGAACCACACCCTTGGGCAGCACTTGCTCTTGGTATGCCTTATCCTGATTGCGGAACAGCCCCTCCGACGGAACGCTTACCACTTGCAGACGGATACCGTCCTTACGCAGCAGTTCGGCACCGGCCATCAGCGTTGAAACTTCACTACCGCTGGCGAGCATAACGACTTGCGGGTTCTCGTCTTTGCTAACGATATAAGCACCTTTGCTCACTCCTTCGAGGTTGACATTAGGTACAGCGGCTATGTCTTGACGGCTAAGGATGAGTCCGGTTGGAGAGGTGGTGTTCTCCATTGCCAAACGCCAAGCGAGGGTCGTCTCTTCGGCATCGGCAGGACGCAGAACGAGCATGGAGTTGCAACCGCTATGGTTCTTCAGTTTCTCCATCAGACGAATCTGTGCCTCCTGCTCAACGGGTTCGTGGGTAGGACCATCTTCGCCTACGCGGAAAGCGTCATGACTCCAAATGAAGATAACGGGCAGTTCCATGAGGGCTGCCAGACGAACGGCAGGTTTCATATAATCGCTGAAGACAAAGAACGTACCGCAAGCGGGGATAATACCGCCGTGGAGGGACATACCCATACAGAGACAAGCCATCGTCAGTTCGCTAACGCCCGCTTGTAAGAACTGACCACTGAAGTCGTCCTTGGTGAGGGCGTGCGTCTTCTTGAGGAAACCGTCCGTCTTATCGGAATTGCTCAGGTCAGCACTGGCTACAATCATATTGCCTACGTTCTCGGCAAGGTAACTCAGTACCGTAGCACTGGCTGCACGGGTAGCCGCACCGGCTTTCTGCACAATCTTACTCCAATCAATGCAGGGTGTCTCGCCACTGAAGAAAGCCTCATATTCGCGTGCGAGGGTGGGGTTGGCTTGTTGCCACTCGTAGAATGCGGCATAACGTTCGTTAGCCAACGCACACAGTTCGGCAGCGCGGTTGTCGTACAGTTTCTTCACTTCGGGGAAGATAACGAACGGGTCGTCCGGATTGCCGCCTAAGTTAGCAAGGGTCTTAGCATAATCGGCACCCGACTTAGACAGCGGATTACCGTGGGTGGAGCACTTGCCTTCCCAGTTCTCACCTTCGGCAGTGACACAACCCAGTCCCATGATCGTTTTACCGATGATGAGTGACGGACGTTTGGTCTCGGCTTTGGCAGCAACCAAAGCAGCGCGAATAGCGTCGGGGTCGTTACCGTCAATGGTCTGCACGAACCAATTCCACGCCTCGTATTTCTTGGCTACATCTTCGGTATCAACGGCGTTGCACAGAGTAGAGAGTTGGACATCGTTACTATCGTAGAACATAATGAGATTACTCAGTCCGAGGTGACCGGCTATGCGGCCTGCACCTTGGCTTATCTCTTCTTGGATACCGCCATCAGAGATGAAAGCGTAGATCGTCGGATTATGTACCTCGCCAAAGCGGGCGTTCATCCACTTGGCTGCAATAGCAGCACCTACGGCGAAGGTGTGACCCTGACCGAGTGGACCGGACGTGTTCTCGATGCCACGCTCTATCTCACGTTCGGGGTGACCGGGCGTAACCGAACCCCATTGACGGAGGTTCTGTAAGTCCTCAAGGCTGTACTTACCGGCAAGGCAGAGGGTAGAGTAGAGCATGGGAGCCATATGTCCAGGGTCAAGGAAGAAACGGTCGCGTGCCTCCCAATGGGGGTTCTGTGGGTCGTATTCCAAGAACTCGGAGAAGAGGACATTAACAAAGTCCGAACCTCCCATAGCACCACCCGGGTGACCACTTTTTGCTTTTTCTACTGCAGCTGCCGCCAAGATGCGGATATTGTTGGCTGCTCTCGTCATTAACTCTTTTTCGTTTTTCATATATAATTAAATTGTAAATAGTAAATCGTCCAATCGTAAATTAAAAATGGTATCCAATATAGTAATTGATACCCCAGTTAGTATCGTCTCTATACCCAAAGCCGGGTATATAAGCGGGTAAAGAACCGTTATGCTTATCCTTGCGGGTCATGAGTATCTTCATTCTTAGACTCCAACCCATTTGGAGTCCTTCCCACACTTGCACTTGTGCGCCGACACCCACTTCGCCCCAGACGTCCGCTCTGAACCGTGGGTCATACGTGTATAAGTAAGGTTGAGTGCCTTCCCAATAGGGGTTATGTACCTCTACATCCGTGATGGAGAACTGCTGCAAGGCAGTACCTATACGTATTCCCACAAGCAGGGCATTCAGTTTTTCCGGATGTTTCTTCAGTCCGTTGAGGTCCACACCTACGCGTGCAAAAGCACCTTTACCCATATGATGACCACCTTCGGCAGCTATGTCTGCCATTGCGTAACCGAGTTCTAATGTGGGGTAGTAACGGAGTTTGAGACGCCAGCTCATTCCTATTTCGTAACTCTGCACCTTACCTTTAGAGCGAACGGCCTCAAGGATAGGCGTGAAGAGGTCAAACTTAATGTTCATTCCTTGGTAGATAGCCGAGTCGGAGTAGATACGTGTTCCGTCTCTACCTTTTTCCTGCGCTGTTGCCACGGAACTAATCAGCAAGAACAAGCCAATAATATAAATACTTAAATTTTTCAATAAATCGTAAATCGTTCAATCGTAAATAAACTTATGGTTCTTGTATAATAAGTTTTATATGTGTTACTTCGTGCCCTGAAACGGTAGCTTGTACATCGCTATCTTCGATAATTGTTTCTTTGATGAAGTGTTGTGCGCTCCACACGCTATCAATAACGTGATAGATGTTGCACCCGCATGCGAGGGACACGTATTGGAAGTCCCTTATGTGTCGAATAGAGAGGGTATCTAACTGATGTTTCCACTCTATCTCGAATTGGGTGATGTTCGTGTCCGCACGGAGGGCGACGTAGAACGTCTTCACGTTTTTGGCATGGTCGTAAATCAGGGAGTCGGAACCGATACCGCGGACGGTGAGGGTGTCCCACACCAATTCAGCGTCCAACGCCACGCCGACTTGAACTTTCGTCGTGTCGTGACAAACCGTATCCACTGTGCAACTCGCTACCAGCAACGCTATTGCCAATCCTAATATGACTTTCACTCTCACTTTCACTCTCACTCTCACTCTCACTTTCACTATCCACTATAATAATTCCGCTGCCTCTGCTTTCAGCGCCTCCATCGCTCCTTCATGGGGTGTAGCACCGTTATTGGCATAAGCTTCAATCAGGTTCTTGGCGTAGGTTAGGGTGCTGCTACCATCGCGCAGTTGCATCTTAACGCCATTGACGAAAGCCATCATCTCGTTACGGGCAAGCATTAACTTAGACCAAACGGTTTCGCTAACGTATATCTGTTGACTCAAATTGAAGTCAAACTCATTCCGTATGGTTTGGAGTAAGTGCTGTTGCAGTTGCGAAACGCTCATCTCGTTGAGGTTCACTTGGAGCAGCATATGCTCGGGCGTGGTGCGCTCGAGTAACAAGACTAACCTTTCGTAGGCTTGCATGCGAATAGGAGATATCTCTTTCTGACTCAGTTTGCGCAGTTCGAAGAGACGTTTCTTCTCTTGGTTCTTGTAGTAAACGTGCATCACAACCCCGCAAGCGAGGATGATGAGTACTACCGGTAATGTGTAAGTCAATACTTGTTCCATGTTGGTGTTTGGTGTTTAGTGTTTGGTGTTGGGTGTTATTTGGTAAATAGCGTTTCTGCCACTTGGCGGAGTTGGGCGCATTTATCTGCCTCTAAACCGCAGTTCTCTTCGGCGGTGAAGGGAGTGCGATAAAGCATTTGGTAATTGACGCACGCCTTGAGGTATGCGCCATAAGCCGACTGGTGTTGTCTGTCCTTTTGGTATAGGTCTATCTCCGGATAGCGTTCGCGGCAAAGGCGGAATGCCTCTCCGATAGGACTAACATCGGCTTTAATGCCTTGAGCTATTTGTTTCGTTCCTTTTCGAAGGAGGCTATCAAACGCTTCGTAACTACCGAAATGGGCGTAGTCTTTGGACTCATATGCCCAAGTCTGCTCTAAAATAAGCCTAACCGAAGGGGAGTAGAAACGGATACGAGCAGCTATTTCTTGAGCATCGTCTAAGATGACGCGCCCGTTACGAGGGTTCTGGGCGTATAAGGCAGGCGTAAAACTCTGGTCTTGCAGGAAAGCAATATCGTAGGTGTAGTAGATAATAGCCGAGAGGGTTTGGTCTCGTCTCAGATGTTTCTGGAAAGTGTAACCGCCTTGTGTTTGGGTGTTGATGATAAGGGTGTGTCCCTCTGCGGCAGCGAGGGAGCGCAGTTTGGCTTGGGTACTATCTACATAGGTAAACGAGTTCCCGATACAGAGCACGCGTAAGGTGTCTTGCGCCTTCGCGCTCACGCACGCACAGAGGCATGCGATAAGCAAAATAATGATACTACGTACACGCATATTACACGCGAATTTCTAATTTTGCGTGCAAAATTACAAAAAAAAAATCACATATGCAAATCCATACGTGATTTTTTTAATAAAAAAGCCTAAAGCATAGCGCCTACCTAATCATATCGTCTCCGAAATAGGGCTGCAACGCCTTTGGAATACGGATACCTTCTTCGCATTGGTTATTCTCGAGCAAGGCGGCTACGATACGGGGCAAAGCCAATGCCGAACCATTAAGGGTGTGGCAGAGTGCCACTTTCTTGTCGTCCGCTTTGCGGTAACGGCAATGGAGACGGTTAGCTTGGTAGGTGTCGAAATTAGACGTTGAACTAACTTCGAGCCAGCGGTGCTGTGCCTCCGAATAAACCTCAAAGTCGTAGCATATGGCGGCGGTGAAACTCATATCGCCACCGCAGAGACGGAGGATACGATAGGGCAGTTCTAACTTCTTGAGTAGTCCCTCCACATGGTCGAGCATCTCGCGATGACTGGTTTCCGAGTGTTCGGGACTGTCAATACGTACAATCTCAATCTTCGAGAACTCGAGCAAGCGGTTCAGTCCGCGTACGTCCTTACCGTAACTACCTGCTTCACGACGGAAACACTCCGTATAGGCGCAGTTCTTGATGGGCAGTTGTGCCTCGTCAATGATAACGTCGCGGTAGATATTCGTTACGGGCACTTCGGCGGTAGGGATAAGGTAAAGGTCATCTACCTCGCAGTGGTACATCTGACCCTCTTTGTCGGGCAGTTGTCCCGTTCCGTAACCGGAGGCTTGGTTGACTACAGTAGGTGGCATAATCTCGGTATAACCCGCCTTGTTGGCTTCTGCCAAGAAGAAATTGATAAGGGCGCGTTGGAGGCGTGCTCCTTGTCCAATATAGACAGGGAAACCCGCACCGGAAATCTTCACACCGAGGTCGAAGTCAATGAGGTTGTATTTCTTTGCCAACTCCCAGTGGGGTAGGCGAGCCTCGTTCGTTTCGGGGTTCCACTCCTCTTTCCAATCGCGTAGGGCTATGCCGCAATTGGGGTTGCCTTGATAGGCAGAGCCTATCGAACCTAGGCTGTATAAATCGTCGAAACGATTATCCTCCGTCCTTTGTCCTTGTTCCTTGCTCTTTTGTCCATTAAAATTACCGATCTTGACTGCGATATTATCCTCGGCGGACTTACCTTGAGGAACGAGGTCGTAAGGAACATTGGGGATAGTGAGCAGAACGGCTGTTTGCGCCTCTTCTGCTTGAACCATTTGGGCTTCGTAGGTAGCAATATCCTGCTTGAGAGAACCTGTCTGTTTCTTCGCCTCTTCGGCATCCTCGCGTTTCCCTTGCGCCATGAGTTGTCCAATGGACTTAGCGATGGCGTTCATTTGTTGACTGGCAGCGTCGCGCTTCTGTTGCGCGACTTTGCGCTCTTGGTCTAAAGACACAACTTTCTCGATCGCCTCTTGGGCGCCGAGAAAGTGCTTCTTCTCCAATCCTGAGACAATAGCCTCACGATTGTCATAAATCTGTTTTAGTGTTAGCATACTTTGCTTTTTTGCAAGGGGCTATTAAGCCTGAGCAACAACGGGTTCTACCGATACGTAGGACTTGTTATCGCGTTTCTTGCGGAAGGTAACGATTCCGTCCACGAGGGCGTAGAGGGTATGATCGCAACCTATACCTACGTTCTCACCGGGATTGTGTAGCGTACCACGTTGACGAACTAAAATGTTACCGGCTTTGGCGAATTGACCACCAAAGAGTTTCAAACCTAAACGTTTGCTTTCTGATTCACGGC
Source organism: Paludibacteraceae bacterium (assembly GCA_045598805.1). GTDB lineage: Bacteria > Bacteroidota > Bacteroidia > Bacteroidales > Paludibacteraceae > Colicola. The sequence goes on from JAZLMS010000009.1 coordinate 14,028, forward strand.
CGTTCTTAGAACTACCGACACCTTTCTTATGTGCCATAATGTGTAGATTTTTACAAATTTAAATTAAACAATTGTGCATTGTGCATTGTGAATTGTGAATCCCTTATGCCAGCACGATTTCTTTAACGATAAGGTTCGTCAAGTCTTGACGGTGACCATTGAGTTTACGATAACCCTTACGACGTTTCTTGTGGAAGACAAGAACTTTCTCGCCGCGGCACTCGTTGTCGAGCACTTCGCAAACGACTTTTGCTCCCTTAACGACGGGGGTACCTACTTTAAATTTGCCTTCGTTCTCAACGAACAGCACTTTGTCGAACGTAACCTCGGCGCCCTTCTCGG
>JAZLMS010000010.1:0-31085 GCA_045598805.1 Paludibacteraceae bacterium
TATTCGTTCAAAAGCGTCAAATAAGGCAATCAGGGTTGGTCTTGACCTTTTTTCGATGCAAAAATACAAAAAAAATACGAAAAAAGGTTTTTTTTTATTGCGATTTTGTATAATTCAAATTTTTTATGTAATTTTGCAGCCGATTTGAGAATAACTGACTCATAACAATGAAATTCTATATCGAGACATACGGCTGCCAGATGAATGTGGCAGACTCGGAAGTGGTAGCTGCTATTATGCAAACCACCGATGCCGAACTGACCGACAACCTCCATGAAGCAGATGTTATCCTCCTTAACACCTGCTCCATCCGCGACAAAGCAGAACAAACCGTTCAACACCGCCTCCAAGAGATACAAGCGGTAAGGATAAAGGATAAAGGACAAAGGACAAAGGACAAAGGGCAGAATACTCCCATTTACGGAGTGATTGGTTGTATGGCGGAGCGCATGGGACAAGAGTTAATCGACAAGTGGAAAGTCGATTTTGTGGCAGGTCCGGACGCCTATTTAGACATCCCTAACCTATTGGCGCAAGCCCTCAACGGGCATAAGGCCATCAATATTGAACTGAGTACAACCGAGACCTATAGCCATATCCTCCCCTCACGCATTGGCAAGTCCATTTCGGGATTTGTCAGTATCATGCGAGGGTGCAATAATTTCTGCTCCTATTGCGTAGTGCCCTACACGCGTGGACGCGAACGCAGTCGCGATGTAGAAAGCATTCTCAATGAGGTGCACGACCTTGAGTCCAAAGGTTATAAGGAAGTTACCCTCCTTGGGCAGAACGTCAACTCCTACTGCTACAAAGCAGAAGATGGTTCCGTTACCGATTTTGCAGACCTACTCAACATCGTAGCCTCCGCCGTTCCTGCCATGCGCGTTCGTTTCACCACCTCTAATCCCGAGGATATGGTGGATAAGACGCTCGAAGTGATGGCCAAGCACGATAACCTCTGTAAGTTCATTCACTTGCCTGTTCAGAGTGGCAGTGATAAGATTCTCAAACTGATGAACCGCAAATATACGCGCGCGCAATATATGGATAGGATAGAGGCTATTCGTCGTATCCTACCCACCGCCGCTATTGGTACCGATGTGTTCTGCGGTTTCCATGACGAGACTTTAGAGGATCACGCTCAAACGCTCAGTCTCATGCGTGAGGTTGGGTTTGATACCGCTTTTATGTTCAAGTACAGCGAACGCCCCGGAACCTTTGCACAAAAGCATCTTCCCGACAACGTGTCCGAGGAGGAGAAGATAAGACGTCTCAATGAGATTATTGCCCTCCAAAACGAACTGAGCCTTAATGCCAACCAACGCGAGATAGGCAAGACGGTGGAAGTGCTGGTAGAAGGGATTTCCAAACGCGACCCCAATGAGGTCTTCGGACGCACCGAACAATACAAAACGGTAGTCTTCCCAAGAGGTGGAGTCGGTATAGGTCAGTTCGTCAAAGTGCTCATATTGGAGGCTTCTGCTGCCACTTTGAGAGGAAAAATACTGGAAATTTGCAAATAATTGGTATTTTTTTGCAAAAAAATTTGCACATGTCAAAAAAAAGCAGTACTTTTGCACTCGAAAACAAATAAATTTTCATAGTTAAGGTTTAGGTTTTTTGGCAACAGGTGGCTGTGAAGTCCCCTGTTGTTTTTAACAAACTCCGATAATAGAACTCCTTGCAAGGGGAAAATCATACTTTATTATAATTAGGATTATATTATGGAAAACAAGAACAAAATTACGGAACAAGAAGAGAACAAAATCATTGATTTTTCTTCTGTAGAAGAGGCAAAAAAGGCCTTTATCGCCAGCGAAATCTTTAATCGCAAATACTAAAATTAATATATCATGGCAACAACTTACATGACTGCAGATGGATTGCAGAAACTGAAAGAAGAATTACAATTTTTAGAAGGGACAGAACGTCCTCGCGTTATTGCGGCTATTGCCGAAGCGCGTGACAAAGGCGACTTAAGCGAGAACGCTGAGTACGATGCCGCCAAGGAGGAACAAGGAGTATTAGAGAGCAAGATTGCTATGCTCAAAGGTAAGATTATGGACGCTCGCGTCATTGACGAGACCTCCATTAAGACCGATGAGGTGCAAATCCTCACCAAGGTTCGTATCCGCAATAAACGCAACGGAGCCGAGAAGACATACCAACTCGTCACCGAAGGAGAGGCTAATCTGGCAGAGGGCAAGATTGCCGTAACTACACCTATTGCCAAAGGTCTGATGGGCAAGAAAGTGGGAGACGTAGCCCAAATCGTTGTTCCCGCAGGCACTATGGAGTTCGAGATATTGGAAATATCTCTTTAGTTTAGAGTGGAGAGTTTAGAGTTTAGAGTTATATGACTATCTTTACTAAAATCATCAATGGGGATATACCCAGTTTCAAAGTAGCGGAAGATGACCGCTTTTATGCTTTCTTGGATATCAATCCATTAACCAAGGGTCACACCCTCGTTATTCCCAAACTGCCCGAACCGGAGGCAGACTATATCTTTGACCTTGACGACCAACTGCTGGCGGACATGATGGTCTTTGCTAAGATGGTAGCCGTTGGTTTGAAGAAAGCCACGGGTTGCCAACGCGTCGGCGTGGCTGTACTTGGCATGGAGGTTAATCACGTGCACATTCACCTCGTGCCTATGAACAGCGAAAAAGACATGCTCTTTACCAATCCTAAGCTCTCTCTTCCTACGGACGAGATGTGCGAAATAGCCAATTCAATTGCTCAAGCTATCGAGAATGCCTGAATATAACGAAGAAAATATAGTCCATCTGGACGACCGAGAGCATATCCGTCGTCGCCCGGGTATGTATATCGGTAAACTCGGAGACGGAACGCACTCCGATGACGGTATCTATGTCCTTATCAAAGAGACCATCGACAACTCGATTGACGAGTTCCGCATGGGTGAAGGTAAGGTCATTGAAGTCACTATCCAAGATGGTCGTGTACGCGTACGCGACTACGGACGCGGTATCCCGTTAGGTAAACTGGTAGAAGCAGTCTCCATACTCAATACGGGTGGTAAATACGACAGCAAGGCCTTTAAGAAATCCGTGGGTCTGAATGGTGTCGGAACTAAGGCCGTCAATGCCCTTTCTTCGGAGTTTGCCGTTCAGTCTTTCCGTGACGGCAAGACGCGTCGTGCCGAGTTCAAGCAGGGGCACTTGGTCTGCGATACCGATGTTATAGACTATTCCGGTTCCGAGAAACGCGGAACGGTTGTGGAGTTCAAACCGGATGATACAAAAGGGTTGTTTGAAAACTACCACTTCCGCGACGATTATATCGAGACCATGCTGCGCAACTATGCGTACCTCAATAGCGGTCTCACGCTCGTTTATAACGGGCAGAAGTTCACGTCTAAGAACGGACTCTTCGACCTGCTCACGGAGAATATGACGGTCAATCCGCTCTACCCCATCATTCATATCGTGGGCGAGGATATCGAGATTGCCCTCACCCATACCGACCAACCTAACGATGAGTATTACTCCTTCGTTAACGGTCAGCACACCATCCAAGGCGGTACCCATCAGGCAGCCTATCGTGAAGCCATCGGACGGACCATCAAGGAGTTCTATTCAAATAAGAACCTCGAACTGTCGGATATACGTAACGGCGTTGTGGGCGCTATTGCTATCAACGTGGAAGAACCCGTCTTCGAGAGTCAAACGAAGGTTAAGTTAGGTTCCAAGGATATGTCTCCTGCCGGCGGACTGAGTGTCAATAAGTTCGTGGGCGATTTCGTAAAGGAACAACTGGATAATTACCTTCATAAGCACCCCGAGATAACGGACATTATGCTCCAAAAGATTCTTGAGTCGGAGAAGGAGCGTAAAGCCATTGCGGGGGTAACGAAAGCCGCACGTGAACGCGCCAAAAAAAACCTCGTTAATAATCCCAAACTGCGTGATTGCCAAGTCCATTACAACGACTCTAAACCCGTTCATTCGAGTAAAGATGCGGAAGACGATCTGCGGCAAGAGAGTGCTATCTTTATTACCGAGGGGCTGTCAGCATCAGGCTCCATCACCAAGAGCCGCGATGTCCGTACCCAAGCCGTCTTCTCGCTGCGCGGTAAACCGCTCAATAGTTACGGACTGAGTAAGACCGTCGTTTATGAGAACGAGGAATTCAATTGCCTTCAGTCGGCACTTAATATCGAGGATGGTTTGGACGAACTGAGGTATAACAAAGTCATCATCGCTACCGATGCCGATGTAGATGGCATGCATATCCGTCTGCTTATGCTCACGTTCTTCTTGCAGTTCTTCCCCGACTTAGTGAAGAAAGGACATGTCTATATCCTCCAAACGCCCCTTTTCCGCGTGAAGAACAAGCAAACGACAAAGTACTGCTATTCGGACGAGGAGCGGGAGAAAGCCATCGCTTCCATCAAAAACCCCGAGATTACCCGCTTTAAAGGACTGGGCGAAATCTCTCCGGAGGAGTTCAAGGAGTTTATCGGCGAGGGAATACGTTTGGACCAAGTCATGCTTCGTAAGGAAGACTCGGTGGCTAAACTGCTCTCTTTCTATATGGGCAAGAACACCAACGAACGTCAGAACTTCATTATCGACAACCTCCGTATTGAGGAGGACAGAGCCGAAGAGGATTAGTTTAGAACTTATGGTGGAATTGATTTTGTTTGTGGCATTAGGGGTAGGTATATTGGTTGCCTTTGAAATCCGTGCTCGCAAGCAGGCTAAAGAGGCAGAAGGGCAGAAAGGCAGAGAGGCGGAAGGACAGATAAGAGAGGCTGTCTCCGACGGTTGCTGTGGCGCTCACCTCGTTTGTGAGCGGGAAACACTTTTGCAGACAAATGCAGAAATCGTTTATTACGATGATGAAGAACTGGACGAGTTAGCGGGCATCCTTCCCGAAGAATACACAGATAAGCAGTACAACGCAATAGCCGAAGTTTTTCATACCTTACAGGAAAAAGATGTCCCCGGTTGGTGCCGTAGTTTGCAATTGAGGCATATCGAACTACCCCTTGACATTAGGGAAGAAGCATTACTCATTGTTCGCGAACGTCGCGCTTGGAATCGTCAAGCTGATGTAAATGGCAAAGCATGAGCGAACCGTCCTCGCGACGGAGGTGCATGCCATTACCCTCACAATAACGGAACATCTTGCAATCGTTGCAAGGTGTTCTTTTTTTCATCCATGAGCGGTCACGATAGGGCTTAAAACCATTTTCCCAAACCGTCCAGAAATCGTCCTTGTAGATATTACCTTGGTAATAGCGTCCACGTATAGACGTACACGCGGAAATAGAGCCATCAATAAGAATCGAAGCTGTCGTTATGCCCGCAGCACACATATACAGATGGTCACGCACCTGTCCTTCATAAGCACCTAAGAAACCTGCACAACCATAGGAGACATGCCTATCGGCTTGGCGTTCCGATTTAATAAAATCAAGCACTTGACGCAGTTGTTCGGGACGGAGTTGGAGTTCGGGATTCGTGGCAGCACGCCCCATGGGGTCGATAGTTACCACGCGCCAATCGCGACAACCTAATGACCAAAGGAGATCACGTATTTGGTCTAAATGGTCTATGTTGCGTTGGTTAACACAGGTCACCACATCCCACGTAAAGTCGGGTTCGGTAGCCGCCAATCGGATAGCGCGGGTAGCGCCTTCAAAAGCAAGCGGATGCTGACGCAACCATATATGGTCCTGCTCGAGACCGTCCATGCTGATGGACATAGAGCGCAAACCGACCGAACGGAGTTCGCTGAACTTAGCCTCCGTGAGAGCAAGACCGTTCGTCACCATGCCCCATGGATACTCACGTTCATAGAGGGCGCGACCTATGTCGGCTAAGTCTTTGCGCATGAGCGGTTCACCACCGGAGATGATGATGAGGGTTTGGTGTATGGTGTGTAGTGTTTGGTGTTTAGAAATAGAGTCAATGACGCGAAGGAAGTCCTCGGCGGGCATGTCGGGTATGATGTCTGGTGTGTGGTGTGTGGTGTCTGGTGTTTGGTGAGTAGAACAGTCCGAACCGCAATGGAGACAATGCACATTGCAGCGGAGGGTAGATTCCCAAAAGAGTTGTTGCAGCGGGTGCAGGTGCTTCAAGTTATTGCGGCGCAGCCGCTCCAGTTCGAGGGCTATTTTGAGACTAAGTCTCATTCGGTTACCGGATATGATTAGAGTTGTTGGAGGGGTTCCTCTTGCTCATTGAGGATACTATCTTGACGAAGAGAGTCTAAACGAAGACTATCTTGGCGCAACGAGTCTTGTTCGTGGAGACGTTTATAAACCTCCGGCGGGATACCGTAGAGGCAAATCATACGCTCGGGTTCAGGCTCCACCTGCTCCGCAGCGGAAGGGTCAACAACATACTCTACTTTGTTAACACGATGGGTCTTGCACCCAACCAAAAAAGTGACGAGTGTTCCTAACAGAACATTGATAAAAATGAGCGTTTTGCGTTTCATATTGGTGTCCGATATTGATGTTTAGCGTATAGATTTCGTTTTTCGGGTGCAAAAGTACAAAAAAATTTGCATATATCCAAAAAAAAGTGTAACTTTGTCGCCTGAATTGAAAAAATCAATTTATGAGGTATAGTTTTAGTGTTCCATAGCAATTAAATTTAAGTAGATGTCTCGGTACATTATTGAGGTCAATCACGTCTCCAAACAGTTTGAAGACGGCACCATGGCGGTGAATGACGTTAGCCTAAAAGTAGAGAAAGGTGAGTTCGTCACATTATTAGGTCCTTCCGGATGCGGTAAAACAACCTTGCTTCGTTGTATAGCAGGTTTCCAAGTAGCATCGTCGGGGGATATTCTTTTGAATGGTGAGGATGTAACATCTCTCCCCCCGAACAAGCGTTCGGTGAACATGGTATTCCAGAAATACGCTCTCTTCCCGCACCTAAATGTGTTTGATAACGTGGCTTTCGGTCTTAAACTGAAGAAGATCAATCGCAACGAGATAGAGAAGCGTGTTCGCAAGGCACTTAAGATTGTATCTATGTCCGACTATGAGGAACGCGATGTTGAGTCGCTCAGTGGCGGACAACAACAGCGCGTTGCCATCGCTCGCGCTATCATCAATGAACCCGAGGTATTGCTATTGGACGAACCCCTCAGTGCCCTCGACCGCAAGATGCGTGCCGACATGCAGCTCGAACTGAGGGAGATGCATAAGAAATTAGGTATCACGTTCATCTACGTAACCCACGACCAAGAAGAGGCACTGACGTTAAGTGACCGCATCGTGGTGATGAAAGAGGGTAAGATTCAGCAGATTGGCACCCCTACGGAGATATACAACGAACCCCAAAACAGTTTTGTGGCAGACTTCATCGGCGAGAGTAATATCCTTGATGCCGTGATGGTCAAAGACTGGCTTGTACACTTCTGCGACCACGACTTTGAATGTGCGGATGCCGGATTTGGTGAAGACCAAGAAGTGGATGTCGTTATTCGTCCGGAAGACTTCTATATCTCGAAGTGCGCCCAACGGGCTAATGAGGACAATGATGCCCAAAAGGCTAACGAAAGTGACGAATCGCCATGGCAATTGCGTGGTGAGGTGACGAGTTGTATCTTCAAGGGTGTACACTACCATATGCTGGTTATGACCGAAGAAGGGTACGAGTTAGAAGTGCGCGACTACCGCTGCTTTGAGCCGGGGGAGAAAGTGCAACTGCTCATCAAACCCGAAGATATACAAGTCATGCACAAGGAATGTCTCTATAACACTTTCCACGGAGTGGTGAAAGAGGATAATCGTGTTGAGTTCTTGGACGAAGAATGGGAGGTAAGCGAACGAACAGCAGACCGCTTCGATGTGGGCGAAGAAGTAGATATAGAGGTTGATTTCAATCATATCAACCTGCAAGACGACGAGGAAGATGGTATCCTCTGCGGTGAGGTTCACTCGATTCTGTATAAGGGCGACCACTACCACCTGACCGTAAGAACGGACGAGGGTGTGGATTTCTACGTAGATACGAAGGATATTTGGGATAAGGGCGACCGCGTGGGAATCAAGATTGCGCCGAGTTGGATAAGGCTGTATAAAGTTGAAAGTTGAAAGTTTATAGTGGAAAGAAGCCGTCTAGTTTAATAGTTTAGGGTTATGAAGTTATTCTGGAAAAATAAGGACTTTGATAAGCGGCGCAAATGGGCATGGCCCTATGTGATTTTCTGCCTATTGTTTGTGGTGCTACCCCTTATTATGGTGGCCATCTATGCCTTTACGGATGTAAGTGGTGCGTTCTCGTTGAGGAATTTCGCTAAGTTCTTTTCGCAATCGAATGCGGTAAACACCCTCATCTACTCCTTTGGTATTGCCTTGATAACCACCGCCTTATGCGTGATATTAGGCTATCCCGCAGCGTACTTCATGGCTATTCGTTCATACCGTGTTCCGGCAGTAATGGTCATCCTGTGCATTCTTCCGATGTGGGTAAACTTCCTGCTTCGTACCATTGCTACGGCGAACCTATTTGGTATATTCGGTCTGCCACTGGGCGAAGGGGCTTTGATCTTTGGTATGTGCTATGACTTCCTGCCGTTTATGATTTTACCTATCTTCAGTTCTATACAAAAGATTGACACTTCTATTTTAGAAGCCAGTCAAGACTTGGGCGCTACTCGTTTCCAAACATTCAGAAAAGTGGTTCTTCCACTTTCCCTACCGGGAATACAGTCGGGTATCATCATGGTGTTTATGCCCACCGTTTCGACCTTTGCTATCGCCGAACTGCTGACGAATAATAATATTCGCCTCTTCGGATCTATCATACAAGACGCTATCAACACGAGTGATATGCTCAATTTCGGAGCGGCACTAAGTCTGATATTGCTCGTATTTATTAACCTCACAACCCTCATTGGCAACCATGCAGATAATAAATCATCAATCCATTGATAGGCGACTATGGCATCAGCGTTTGGGTGCCCACTTGTACCTCTGGCTGTTGTTGCTGATTCTCTACGCACCCATTGCGGTTATCTTAATCTGCTCATTCACAGAAAGCAAAGTATTAGGTAACTGGACAGGTTTTTCCGTCCAACTATACAAGAATTTGTTTAACGGCACGGCGGGAGCGAGTCTAACGAGTGCGGTTATCAACACAGGCGTTATAGCCGTTGTGGCAGCAACTATTTCCACTTTATTGGGCACGATAGCCGCCTTCGGTATTCACTATTTGCCCCCCAAGCGGCAGAACCTTGTGCTCCGCCTTAATCAGATACCGATTATCAACCCCGATATCATCACGGGTATATCGCTCTTCCTGCTCTTTGTGGCATTGGGTATCGGACGTGGATTAGGAACAGTCATTGCCGCCCATATAGCCTTCTGCACTCCTTATGTGATACTGAGCGTTATGCCCCGTCTAAAAGGAATGAATCCCAACCTCTACGAGGCAGCTCTCGACTTAGGAGCTACGCCCGGGCAAGCAATGCGCAAGGTTATTATTCCGGAGGTAGCTCCGGGCATGTTGTCGGGATTTATCTTGTCCTTAACGTTGAGTATTGACGACTTTGGGGTGACGCTCTTTACTAAAGGAAGCGAAGGACTGCACACCTTATCTACGTATATATACGCGGACGCGCGTAAGGGAGGTTTGACCCCCGAACTAAGACCGCTATTTACTTTAATTTTCGTTGTTATATTAATCCTGCTTATCATCAGTAATGTGAGAGCATCTAAACAAATTAAGAAATGAAAAAGATTCTATTATCTCTTTTAGCCGCTGTTACTCTTTTCAGCGCTACCGCAGCCAATCGTGAGCACACCCTTAAGATTTACAACTGGGCAGACTACATTGACGAAACCGTATTAGACGAGTTTAAGACTTGGTACACCGAACAAACGGGTGAGGAAGTGGAAATTATCTACAACACGTTCCAAATCAATGAAAACATGCTTAACGATATAGAGGTAGGTAAAGACGATTACGATGTTATTTGTCCCTCCGAGTATATCATTGAGCGCATGCTGCGTCATAACCTCTTACAACCAATTGATAAGAGCGTTATTCCGAACGAGATTAACTACTTGAAATTACAGGCACCTTTTGCCACAGAGAAGTTCCAGCAGATGGCTCCAACGGATAATATCACGGTGTCCGATTATGCTGTTGGTTATATGTGGGGAACGACGGGTTTCCTTTATAACCCTGCTTTTGTGGAGGAAGAGGAGATGCAGACATGGGGTGCTATTCTGAATACCGAGCGTTTCAAGAAACATATCCTCATGAAGGATGCCGTTCGCGACATCTATTCTGTCATTATTCTTTATGCTTATCGCGATGAGATTGCTCGTGGCGAAGTGACGCGTGACGACCTTGTTCGCAATATCACGGCTGAACGCATTCAGCGCGTAGAGGAGATTCTCATTGCCGGCAAACCCTCTTATGCAGGATGGGAAGTCGATTTCGGCAAGGAGCAGATGACTCAAGGCAAAGCGTGGGTCGATTTGCTCTGGTCGGGTGACGCTCAATGGGCTATTGACGAGGCTTCCGAAGTGGGTTTAGACCTTTGTTACATCGTTCCTCAAGAAGGTTCGAATGTATGGTTTGACGGTTGGTGCGTGCCCGTATATGCTGTTAATACCAAAGCCGCAGCTTATTTCATCAACTTTATGTGCCGTCCCGATATTGCTATCCGTAATATGGAGGAAATAGGTTACGTGAGTGTTATTGCCTCTCCCGAGATTGAGGAATGGGCTAATGACGAGGAAATAGAAGAAACGGCAGACCTCTCATATTTCTTTGGTCCCGAAGCCACTTCCGTTCATGTCAATCAAGTGTTCTATCCCGACAAGAGCGTGATTGACCGCTGCGCGCTTATGCACGACGCCGGCGACCAAGTAGAGGCGATGATGGATATGTGGAATCGCGTGAAAGGTAATAGTTTGGACACGAAGATGGTGGTTATTATCGCCGTTATCGTATTGGCTATCATCGGTTTCGGAGTAGCACAAGTTATAGGTAAAAAGAAACAACGCAATTTGCGACATAAGAGCAATAAGCGTAAATAAGAATGAAGAAAATTTTAGTATTTTTGCTATTATTGCCGTTGGCAATACAAGCCCAAGTGAGCCAGATGGAGAGCACATATAATGCCCTCGCTGAGCGTTTTGAGGTTCGAGATAAAGCGTTAGTCAACGACCTAAAGACCTATCTGGAAGAGTATCCTTACACCACATATGCGGATGAAGTACATTTTATGATTGGTGCTCTATACGCAGAGAAAAACGCCTTTAAAAACGCACTTAAGGAACTGAAGAAGGTAGAGGGAAAGCGACTTACCCGACCACACCAAGAATTAAATCGCTTTTACTTAGGCTACTGCCATATGATGCAACAGGAGTTCGACGAGGCAAGCGTTTACTTTGGTATGCTTGTCAAGCAAGAAGCATCCTATAGACCTAAGGACTATTTGTATTACTATAGTTTCTGTCAGTATCGATTGGGACAGTACGATAAAGCCTTGCCTGGATTCGTAGCGTTAGAGAAAGATAAAAAGTACAATAAGACTATACCCTATTTTATTGCGCAGATATATTACTATCAAGGTCAAACGGACTCGGCTCGCGTGCACGCGCAACGCGTTATAGATGAATATAGGCAAGATAAAGATAATACGAACGTCAGCGAGATGCACCGCATCTTAGGTGAGATTAGTTATCAAGAGCAATCTTATCGAGATGCTATTGACCACCTCAAATACTACTATGACCACCCGATTGAGGATGTGGAAGTGAACCGCAATGACCTTTATTTCTTAGGGCGTTCGTACTATCTGACCAAGGATTATACCAATGCCACCACCCATCTCAAACAAATCAAGAACCTAAAAGACACTATCTCCGAAAGCGCTTTCTTCATGATGGGTAACGCCTATGTGCAACTCAATCAGATAGAGCAAGCTCGCCTCAGTTATCAAGGCGTCTTGGATATAAACATCAACCCCACCCTACGCGAGGAGGCTATGTTTAACTACACCCTCACCACCTACCGCACATCAACGGCTCTGGGCGAATCGGTTGAGGCTTTTACCTCTTTCCTAAAGGCTTATCCTCAATCCAAACACGTGAACGAGATCTTCCGTCTTATGAGTCAGGCTTTTATGCAGTCTAAGAATTACCAAGCAGCACTCAACGCCCTGGACTCCATTCATCAACCTACACCCGAGATGCAAGAGACCAAGCAATACCTCCGTTATCAGTTGGCTACGGACGCTTTCACACAAGGTAAGATGGCAACGGTCATTCCTTGGATGGAGATGTTACTTACCCATTCCGGTGGAGAACAGTATAAGAAGGACGCCTACTATTTCATGGCAGAAGCCCATTATCGCTTGAAAGATTATACGTCCGCAGCAGAAGAGATTGGGCAATATCTTCATCAAGCTCATGCCGATAAACAGAGCAACTATACCGCAGCCGTTTATCTGAAAGCTTACTGTGCTTTTAGTCAACATAACTACACGGCAGCGCAAGAAGACTTCAAGACCTATGTAACACTGGTTTCTTCCGGTGACGCAACCTATGCCGATGCTTACAACCGTATAGGCGATTGTTATTTTAACGCTCGTCAATTTAGTGCCGCCATAGAGGCATACACCAAAGTAGCAGACCTCAACGCCACAGGCAGTGTCTATGCCCTCTTCCAGAAAGGGTATGCGGAAGGATTGATGCATCAGTATGACAAAAAGATTGAAACACTACAGAATTTAGTCTCCCGTTATCCTAAGTCGGACTATGCGGACGATGCCCTCTACGAGATAGCACGTGCTCAGTTACAAAAGAAAGACAATGCCGCAGCCGTTGTGGCTTATCAACAACTATTGGCACAATACCCCAAGAGCGATAAGGCTCGCCAAACGCACCTTGAGATTGCCATGTTATACCGCAACATGGGACAATACAACACCGCCATTGACGCATACAAACAAACCATCTCCAGTTATCCTGCCGGAGAGGAAGCTTATGCCGCCTTAGCCGGACTGGAAGCTACTTATATGGAGATTAACCGCATTGACGAGTACTTGGCTTATACCAAGACCTTGAGTCAAATGCACATGAGCATCACCACACAAGACGACTCCTTAACCTATACGGCAGCGGAGTTGCAATATATGTTAGGAAACTACACCGAGGCGATTAAGTCGCTCAACACCTATCTAACCCAATACTGCCCGGGTGGACGCTATTGCACTACTGCCACCTATTATGCAGCCACGGCTTATGACCAACTGAAGAACGAAGAGGAAGCACTGAAGAAGTATATCGATTTGACACAGATAGAGGGAAACACGTACCTTGAAGAGGCTTATTCTCGTATAGCTACTATTTATTACGGAAAACAAGAGTATGCTTTAGCGAAGGACGCCTACGAAAGACTCAGTCAGTTAGGTTTGGATCAAAAGCGAACCTATGAGGCGCGAATGGGTATGATACGCTGTTTGGAAGCGCTGAGTCAACACCAGCCTATCATTGAGACAGCGTCTCTTATCCTGAATGATGCCGAAGATAAGAGTGATATGACCGATGTGTATTACTTCCGTGCCAAAGCCTATGTCGCTACGCAACAATACGGACTGGCGATTGCCGACTTAAGTCAGATCAATAAACAAGTAGAAACCGCTATCGGTGCCGAAGCCAAATACCTGACCGCCGAGTGTTACTATAAGTTAGAGGCTTTGGACAATGCCGAGAACGAGATTTTCTCCTTCACCCAACAGAAAACACAACAGCAATACTGGTTAGCCAAGGCACTTATCTTGCTGAGCGATATCAACCTCAAACGAGGTGACACTTTCCAAGCGCAACAGTATCTGTTGTCGTTGCAAAACAACTACAAACGTACAGGAGACGACATACTCACTATCGTAGCAGAGAAATTAGAGAAGATTGAATAAGAAGCGAGAAACAAGAAACAAGAAACAAGAAATGAGAAAAGCATTATTATATTGTATCGCGGTAATAGCAAGCATAGGCAATATGTTGGCGCAAGATTATGACCGCAATGTGACGGTAGAAACAGAGTTCCAACCCCTTATTAAAGATGCAGGTAAGGTAAATACCAAACCCGTTATTCAATCTACAACAGTAGCTCCCGTTTCGGTTAACTATTCGGAGTTCGCACAAGAAGTGAATCCCGGATTCACCCCCACCTCGCTGCACGCACAACCCGTTACGTTCATTAATCCGGACACCTTACACGGAGTTCTTCGCGGAGGGGGCGGATTTATCAATAGTGAGTTTTTGTTTGACTACACTTTCACGGATGACAAAAAGAACGACCTCAATATCAATGCCTATCATCGTGGCGGTTGGGGACCTAAGACACTCGCTGATACTAAATTAGGAATTAACTTCCGTCATGGTTTCCATAATGGGGCAACGTTCTATCTCAATCTCTTTGGGCAGAATCAGTTCTTCACTCGCTATGGTTATTACTTCGACCCCACTACCAACGACTTGACCATTGGTAAGATGTCCCAAATGAAAGACTCCACCAAGCAAAACGTATGGTGGGGAGGGGTTTCTTTCGGGTTCAAATCCGACCCAAGGGAAGACTTGACCTACGATGTAAACCTTGGTTACGACTTAGTTAATATGCCAACCCTCGCTACCGAACATCATGCTAAAGCCAAACTGAATATCCAATGGACATCGGGCGACCATCATGTAGGAGGCAATGTTCATTTCCAAGGCAATTTCTACCAAATGCAACCCAAACAGGATAGCCTACGCCATAATAACCGCTACAATTTCCGCGTAGAGCCCTTCTACGAGTATGTGGGTTATCGGTTCTTCGTTCATGCGGGAGTCAATATAGACCTCAACTACGGCAAGGGAAAGCAGTTCTCCAAAGTTGACATGTTGGCATTTGCTCCCTCGCCGAACGTTCGCTTTGAAGTCCAGCTGGCTCCAAAATGGATTGTTCTATATGGTCAAGCTACGGGTAAGTTTGCCAAAGGCAATAGTGACGAGTTCATCTTAGGCAACCGTTACCGTGATTTCGCTTGCTCTATTTCGTCCTTACACACCAGCGGTTACACGCCCGTAGAAGGCGAACTCGGTTTCCGCTTCCGTCCGATGAAGGACTTGCTCTTTGAGGTTCATGGCGGATATGGTATGCAATGGAATAAAACAGCGGCTATCTTTGTGCCCAACTCTCCCAGTTTAGACTATGTCTATCTCAACTATAACATGGCGAAGATTGGGGCCACTATCAGTTATCACTACCAAGATATTGTGACCATTCATGCGTGGGGAGATTTCCTACCCACGGACCATCAAGCGGTAGAGACGACCAGTTCGCTTTATGATTTTGATTTAAGCACTATAAGCGCTAACCGCGCCTATGATTGTCCGATATGGAAAGTAGGTTTGGATGTGGATGCCCGTATTGATCGCCACTGGAGTCTCTATTCCCATAACCGCTTTGAAGGGGGCACATGGGCAATGGCTTATAATGCCGCAAACCAAACGATAGAGGAAAAACAATTAGCACCCTACATTGATATCAATATAGGATGCCAATATGAGTTTGATAATCGCTTGGCGCTTTATCTCGACCTCATGAACCTCATCAACCGCAAGAACGAAATCTATTACGGTTACCAAACGGTAGGAATCAATTTCCTCGTTGGCGTTAATTGGAGGTTCTAATCGAAATAGTCGCAATTAGCGAACGCGCTCGCAGTAACTACCATCACGCGTATCTACGCGAATGATCTCACCTTCGTTGATAAACAACGGAACGCGAATCTCTGCACCGGTCTCAAGCTTAGCGGGCTTGAGCGTGTTCGTGGCGGTATCACCCTTCAAACCCGGCTCGGTATAAGCGATAGCCAACTCAACCTTCGTGGGCAGTTCGGCAAACAGAATCGTATCCGTAGAAGCATCGCTAACTACATCGCAAACGAAACCTTCCTTGAGGAAGTCAACACCCGTAATCAGTTCATGGCCAATGGGCACTTGCTCGTAGGTCTCTTGGTTCATGAAGATATAATCTTCACCCTCCTTGTAGAGGAACTGATAGGGACGACGCTCTACGCGCACATCCTCCAACTTCTCACCGATATTGAAGCGGCGCTCCAAAACGCGACCGTCAACTACATCTTTGAATTTAACACGCATGATTGTGTTACCCTTACCCGGCTTAACGTGTAGGAACTCAATCACAAAATACAAACGTCCATCCATGCGGATGCAAACACCATTTTTAATGTCTTGTGAGTTGATCATAGCTGTATAATTTTGATATATTTTTTCTAAATCGGTGCAAAGATACAAAAATATTTGCACATATGCAAAAAAATTCGTAACTTTGCACCAAAAATCGTACATAACCTTAAAAAAACGAATACTATATGGATGCAATCATTACTTATTTCCAGTCTTGGGGACATTTTGACATCTGGCAAGTCCTTAGTGCATTTATCTTCCTTATCGCTATCGTGGACCCGTTCGGGAATATCCCCGTTACCATCTCCATGGAAGAAAAAGGAACCAAAATCAATTGCGAACGCGTATGCCTCGCTTCGTTTGTTATCTTGATTACATTTCTTCTACTTGGTGAACTCGTTCTCAAACTCTTTAATGTACAGATTGAGTTCTTCGCCGTTGCCGGTGGATTCGTCATTTTCCTCATGGCATTGGAGATGATACTTGATATCGTTATTTTCAAGAGCGATGGTTTGAGTGGTGACGGTTCGATCGTTCCCCTCGCTTTCCCCATGTACGCCGGTCCGGGTGCTTTCACCGCTTTGCTTTCCATTACTGCCGAATACAACACAACCAACCTTATCATAGCCGTACTCATCAGTACCACCGTTCTGTGGGGTGTACTTAGAGGAACCCACTGGCTCACTAAATACCTCGGACAAACGTCCTTGTACATGATTCGTAAGTTCTTCGGTATCATCGTACTCGCTATTGCTTGTAAACTGATGTTTGGCAATCTGGCGACGATTTTCAAGATTGTAGCGGTAGTGAATTGTAAGTGTGGATAGTGGATTGATGTTAACGTTGAATAAAATACGGGAGTTGGCATTGGCTGTAGGACTGGACGATGTGGGGTGTGCGGAAGCTGACTATGTAGAGGACGATGCCCTCTTTATGGAAGAGTGGATTCAGCAGTCCTTCGGGCGCTACCCCAAACTTCACTACCTCGCCAAGAACTGCGACAAACGCTATGACCCACGGCAATTGGTTCCGGGCACGCAAACGATTATAGTAGGTGTATCGACTTTTGAGCATTCGGGACACGACTATCACCGCACCCTCAAGTCCAAACTCTACGCACTGGAAGCCGCGCTTAAAAGCGAATACGGGGAAGACATAGTCAATCCAGACTACCAACATATATTCTGCGACTCCGCTCCCGTACTCGAACGCCGTTGGGCTCAGAAAGCAGGACTGGGTTTTATCGGTAAGAACCACGCGTTCATTCACCCCACACTCGGCTCACTCGTGCATCTTGGGGAGGTGTTTTTACAAGACCGCTGCGCTGAAAGACCGGCTTCGCCTAAAAGACCGCTCTCTGCGTTCGCTGAAAGATCGCCCTTCGGGCTGAAAGACCCTTGCAAAGGATGCACTAAGTGCATCGACGCTTGCCCCAATCACGTTTTGGGTGTGGAACCTTGGGATGTGACACGCTGTATAGCCTACGAAACGAACCATTGTTTAATCTGTCAAACTTGTTGTCCCTTTAATAAATACCAAACACTTGACACCAAACACCAAACACCAAACACAATGAAGAATATTAATCAATTGAAAATTGCCTTGGCATCCGATCATGCCGGTTTTAACCTCAAGCAACAAGTAGAGGCCTTCCTAAAAGAACAAGGAGCAACCACCCACGACTTTGGGTGCTACTCTTCGGATAGTTGCGACTATCCGGATTTTGCGCACCCTTGTGCCGAAGCGATAGAGAAGGGCGAATACGATTATGGTGTTATCGTTTGCTCCTCCGGCAACGGCATCTGCATGAGTGCCAATAAGCACCAAGGTATTCGTGCCGCCCTCTGTTGGGACATACCCTTAGCCGACCTTGCTCGCCGGCACAATAACGCCAATGTATTGGGACTGCCTGCCAATTTTATTGCTCCCGAATTAGGTTTGGAGATAGTCAAGGCCTTTTTTGCTACCGATTTTGAGGGCGGTCGTCACGAGCGTCGCGTGAACAAGATTGCTATACAGGTTTAACAAGTTTAACGGGTTTAACGGGTTGAGAAGGATTGGAAATATTATCCAAGCAGAATATTCGTTTCTGCTTTCTCGGTTGGGCATTTGTCGTGTACGACATTTGCCTACGTTTGTATCTATTGAACCGGCGCACACTTGTCAACTGAGTTGTCCCGACTGCGCCTTAAGTGCCGGACAAACAAACAAAGGCGGATTGATGTCCCTTCAGACGTTTGAACACATCCTCAATCAAGTCGCCCCTTCGGTGCATACGATACAGTTCTATTTCCAAGGAGAACCGCTCCTTAATCCCGACCTGACTAAGATGATTGCCATGGCGCACCAACGCAATATTTACACTATCGTCAGCACCAATGCCCAAGCGCTCACTCCTTTATTGGCGCAACGACTGACCGAAGCGGGACTTAACCGCATTATCGTTTCCATTGACGGCTTTAGTCAAGCGTCCTATGAGCAGTACCGTGTAGGAGGAGATCTGCATAAAGCCTTAGACGGCTTGCAGTACCTACACGATGCCCAACGAGGTCATCAGCCTTGGATTGAACTGCAAGTACTGCGCTTGCGTTCCAACGAAAACGAATGGGACTTTGTGCGCCGTCATTACCGTTCTATGGGAGCCAATAGTTTAACTTTCAAGACGGCGCAGTTTATTGATTTTGAGAACGGTAATCCGCTTATGCCCTCTAATCCTAAGTATTGCCGCTACGAACAGCAAGCGGATGGGCACTATCACCTCAAATCCAAACACCAAACACCAAACACCAAACACCAAACACTATGCCGCAGGCTCTGGACGGGATGTGTCATCACAACCACAGGGGAGGTTCTGCCGTGTTGTTATGATAAACAGAGCCGCTATTCGTTTGGCAATATACTGCAGCAAGATATACAAACCATCTATCATTCCGACAAGGCGCAGTCTTTCCGTCGTCGTGTGCTCAAGGGGAATGCCATCGACATTTGTCAAAACTGTGGAGGATAAGTGCTTTTGACAATAAAAGTGCATTTTTATTTGCATATATCAAAAAAAGTTGTACTTTTGCAGCGCAAATTGCAAAACACAAATAACACACACCCGCCTATGATTGACCGGCATCGGTCGTAAAAGATATTTGCCGGTGGAGGCACTCCACCGTCCGGCAGACGGGAATGCCCATCGCTCACGAGATGTAAAACGGTGAAAAATAACCAATATGTAGCTATGGCTAACAAAAAAGAAATAGTACCAATTGTTACAAATAGTGACACATTAGCACGCAAAACGGATGCTCAAAACGACGTGGAGAATTGTATCTTCACTATTCGCGGTGTGCAAGTAATGTTAGATAGCGACCTTGCCCGTTTTTATGGAATAGAAACCAAATTCCTAAACAGAGCAGTCAAACGTAATCCTAATCGATTCCCGGAAGACTTTATGTTTCAACTTACAAAAGAAGAGGTTGAAGCATTAAGGTTCCAATTTGGCACCTTGAACACTGATGGGACTTCTTCAAGGTTCCAATTTGGTACCTTGAACGGAAGAGGTCATAATGTAAAATACCTACCTTATGTCTTTACAGAAGAGGGGGTTTCTCAATTGAGTGGAGTGTTACATAGCGAAACCGCTGAGGAAGTGAGTGTTCGCATAATACGCGCATTTGTTGCGATGCGCCGTTATATCGCAACTCATGCAGGCATCTTTCAACGCTTGGATTCGTTAGAGCAATTCCGCTTAGAAACAAAACAGAATTTAGCCCTAGTAGAGCATAAATTTGACAATTTGCTCTCGCGTTTAGACGATGGTAGCATAAAACCTATTGAGGGCATCTTCTACAATGGTCAGATCTTTGAAGCATACGTCTTTGCTTCCGATTTGGTCAAGTCTGCCACGAAGTCGATCGTTTTGATAGATAACTATATTGACGAAACGGTTTTCACCTTATTAGATAAACGCGCGCAAGGCGTACAAGCGACAATCTACACATCTATTGGGAAGACGACACAACTGGATATAAAAAAGCACAATGCCCAATATCAGCCGATAGAGGTAAAGCAGAGCAAGAACATCCTCGACCGTTTTTTGATTATTGACGAGGTGGTCTATCACATTGGTGCTTCGATTAAGGATTTAGGTAAGAAACTCTTTGCTTTTTCGAAGATGGAGATGGCAGCAAAGAGGATTATTGAACATTTATAATACCGTCCGGCAGACGTAAATTGCCCGTCACTCACTGACGTTAAATAGTGGGACTGACACTTCTAAAAGCACTTTTCTTTGTCCATTTGGCAGAAAAGTGCTTTTTTATTTGCATATATGAGAAAAAAGTAGTATCTTTGCGGTCGCAAAGTGACCACAAAGGAAATATTGAAATGCCAAACACACGCTTAGCCACATTACGATACCAAGCACTCGACCGCTGCTTCAGCCTCAATCGGTAAGAGATGAAATAAAGAAGATAATCACCGAAATGCAAGAAAGATATAGTTGAACTATGAATATTGAAAATCAAAACATTGAATACAAATTGTGTCTCAATGATAAACTTGAGCGCGAAGTAGTTGGCTTTCTCAATTCTAAATTGGGTGGAGATATTTATATTGGTATCGCAGATAATGGGCAAGTGGCTGGTGTAGAGAACGCGGATGCCACGCAGTTGGCAGTTGCCGATCGTCTCAAGAATAACATTCTTCCCTCTTGTTTAGGGTTGTTTGATATCCTTCTTGAAGAAAAGGAAGGAAAACAGATTATTCATCTACATGTTTCTGCCGGACAAGAAAAGCCATACTATATTCGCCAATATGGAATGTCTCCTAATGGCTGCTATTTGCGTGTCGGTGCTGGTCTTAAGCAGATGGATGAGATTATGATTAGCGAATTGTTCTCCTCGCGCACCCGAACATCGTTGCGTAATATCCCATCTATTCGATATGGAGAGCACTCTTTTTTACAACTGCGATTATATTATCAAGAACACGGCTTTGATGTAAATGATTCTTTCTTACAAAACTTGGATTTATATACATCGGATGGTAAACTCAATATGGTTGCCTTTCTGCTTGCCGATCAAAATAGCTTGAGTGTTCGCGTTGCCAAATATGCCGGTAAAGATAAGTGCGATTTAATTGAGAATGAGGAATATGGTTATTGCTCGTTACTACGAATAACGGAGCGGCTTTTAGAAAAGATTAATATCGAGAACCGCACATTAGCCAAAATCACGCCATCGCGTCGTTTGGAAAAACGTTTAGTGGATCCTATTGCCATTAGAGAAGCCTTGCTCAACGCGCTTTTGCATAATGACTACACAATGGAAGAAGGTCCTGTTATTGAATACTTCTCAGACAGAGTGACTATTACCTCGTATGGTGGTCTTGTGAATGAGCTTACGGAAGAAGAGTTCTTCCAAGGTCGCTCAGTTCCTCGTAACAGAGAACTGATGCGTATCTTCAAAGATATGGATTGGGGAGAACATTTGGGCAGTGGAATGCACCGCATTTTAGAAAAGTATCCAAAGGACATCTATGAGATTACACCTCATTTTGTAACCGTTACATTCCGTTACGCTACCTATCTGGAAGAGGATGTTCCGGTAAATGGCACGGTAAATGTCCAAGTAAACTCCGCCGTTAACGGAATACAACTAACAGAAAGACAGCAATATATTTATAATGCTATTGCGGCAAGCACTTCGAAGGTCCAAGTAAATGTCCAAGTAAATGTCCCAGTAAATGGCACGGTAAATGGCATGGTAAATGTGGCTAATTTGGCAACGGCACTTCAAGTCGCAGAAAAGACTATTAGACGAGAAATCTATTTCTTACGTGATATAGGACTTATTCGTCGAGTTGGTTCTGACAAGACCGGGCATTGGGAAGTGGTAAAAAAAGAATAAACAAGGAGGGGTATTCGCTCGCACGATTATTACGAGGAGGCTATATTCCATAGAAGAAATAGAAGATAATAGATATATGGCAGACATTTATGATAATAGTCCTAAAAGGAAGTTTGTTGATGGGCTGAGAAAGAACATTACTGCACTCGGTGTAAAACGGGTTGATTTCTGTGTCGGTTATTTCAATCTTAGAGGCTGGAATCAGATTGACGAACAAGTTGACCAATTAGAGGGAGACAATGTTTGGGAGAAAGACGAGTTTCAACAACCCATTCAAAAGAAACGTTATTGCCGTCTTCTCATTGGTATGCATCGTCCTGATGAGGATTTGATTCGTGAGTTATATTCTTACCATGAGCCCGATTTGATTGACTCTGAGCAGATGTTGCGTTGCAAACTGAAAATAGCTGCTGAATTTAAGCAACAATTACTTTTGGGTGTTCCCTCAAACAAAGACGAGCAAACATTGCGTCATTTGGCCAAGCAACTCAAAGAGGGGCGTTTATGCGTTAAACTATACTTGCGAGAACCATTGCATGCAAAATTATATCTCTCTTATCGCAATGATGATATGAGTCCTCGACCAACGATAATGGGTAGTAGCAACTTAACGTATGCGGGCATGAAGGGACAAGGGGAATTAGACACGCAAATTCCGGATAAGGATAATACCGAGAAATTAGCCAAGTGGTTTGAGGAACATTGGAATGATGAAAAGTGCATTGACATCACAGAAGAACTATTGCAAATCATAGAAAGCAGTTGGGCTGCCGAACGGGACTTGTCTCCCTATATGATTTATATCAAAACCGCGTATCACCTTAGTCAAGACGCTCGTGCCGGTATGGCGGAATATACCTTACCTCCAATTTTCCAACATGACCTGTTTGAGTTCCAGCAAACAGCCGTTAAGATTGCGGTTCGTCATTTGCGCAATGATAAACTGAATGGTGCTATGATTGGCGATGTTGTGGGATTAGGTAAAACGATTACTGCTTGTGCCGTTGCTAAGATTTACGAACAGGCATTTGCTGCATCTACTTTGATTATTTGCCCTGCCAATTTGCAGGAGATGTGGCGTAAGTACAAAATCAAATATGACCTCAAATGTGAGATTATTTCCAAAGACCAAAAGATTGATGTGGAGAACATGCCTTATTTCAAATTGGTTATTATTGATGAGAGTCATAACTTGCGTAATCGTGAAGGAAGGCGCTATCAAAACATTAAGCAATTTATTGAGCATCAAGATTGTAAGGTTCTTTTATTATCAGCAACGCCATATAACAAAGATTTCTCTGATTTGAGTAATCAGTTACGCCTATTTTTGAGTGAAGATGCAGACCTTGGCATCCGTCCGGAGAATTACATAGAGTCACTTGGTGGCGATCGTGCTTTTACCCGCGCCCACGCGGATATTCCTATTCGTAGTATTCGTGCTTTTGAAAAGAGCGACAATCCTGATGATTGGAACGAACTAATGAAATTATTCCTTGTGCGCCGTACCCGTACTTTTATCAAGGAGAATTACGCTCAAACGGATGAGAATGGTCGCAAATATTTGCAGTTCACGGATGGACATCATGCTTCTTTCCCCGACCGCATTCCTAAGGCGCTTAAGTTTATCACTTGCCCGGATGACCAATATAGTCGTTTATATTCCAAGAAAATGGATGACATGATTGCCTCCTTGCAATTGCCTCGTTATGGTTTGTCCGAATACATAAACGACCAAGAAAGGTCAATAGCATCTCCTGCTATTAAGAAGCAACTGGAGAATCTCAATCAAGCAGGGCGCAGGATGATGGGGTTCTGCCGTAGTACTTTCTATAAGCGTATGGACTCTTGTGGTCTATCGTTCTTACTTACGCTATATCGCCATGCCTTACGTAATATGGTGTATTTATATGCCATTGAAAAGGGGCAGCCATTACCTATCTCGGATGAAAATACTTTGCCGGAAGATTACATTGAGGATATGCCGGAAACAAATACTTTGTTCCCCAAGGACGCTGATTCTGTAATCAAAGTAGGTGAAACTATAAAAATACCAACTGACAAAAAGGTATACGAAGCACAAGCAATCGAGTATTATGCCAATATCCAGCAAAAGAATGGCATCAATTGGATAGAACCTAAATACTTCACATCTCGATTACAAGCGCACCTCAAGAAGGACTTTGACACACTAATGAAGATGGTTGCCTATTGTCAAGCATGGAATCCGATGGAAGACCAGAAGATGGCTAAATTAGAGGAAGTGCTCACTAAGTATCATCGTGACGAGAAGGTGCTTGTCTTTACTCAATATGCTGATACCGCGAATTATATCTATAACACCCTTCGTCAAAGAGGATATAAACATATCGGTGTGGTGACCGGCAATTCGGAGAATCCTACCAAGATGGCTGAAAGGTTCTCGCCTAAGAGCAATGAAGTCAATATAGCGACAGAAGACCAATACCGTATTTTAATCGCTACGGATGTTCTCTCCGAAGGTCAGAACTTACAAGACGCTCACGTTATCGTGAATTACGATTTGCCATGGGCTATTATTCGTCTTATCCAGCGTGCCGGTCGTGTGGATCGTATTGGTCAGGAGGCGGAGCAAATCTATTGTTATAGTTTCTTCCCTGCCAAAGGTATTGAGGATGTTATCAACCTGCGTGGTCGCTTAAATGCACGTATCAATGAAAATGCCGGTGTGCTTGGTTCAGACGAAATCTTCTTTGAAGGCAACGAACAGAACTTACGCGATATGTTCAACGAGAAGAGCGGTATCTTAGACGATGCAGCGGACGATGATGTTGACCTTTGCTCTATGGCCTACCAAATTTGGAAGAATGCCACGGACAAACATCCCGAACTGAAACAACAGATACCCGACCTCAATAATGTGGTTTATTCTACCAAGGCTGCTAAAACTGACCAAGTGGACGGCGTAATAAC
The DNA here is from genome assembly GCA_045598805.1 of Paludibacteraceae bacterium. Taxonomy (GTDB): domain Bacteria; phylum Bacteroidota; class Bacteroidia; order Bacteroidales; family Paludibacteraceae; genus Colicola. Next base: position 25,051 of record JAZLMS010000010.1, read on the forward strand.
GTATGCTCGCACGTACAACGACTTTGATGTTTTAACATGGGTTGATGCTCAAGGGCAATTGATTAGCAACTCACAGAAACGCATACTCATGGCGATGGAATGTGAATATGACGCTCCCGCTTTGGATAAATCGGACAACCATCATGAGATAGTCAAGAACGCTATTGCTAATATCCATATCGAGGATACAACCACCGAAGGAACCTTAGGTACGCGCTTCAGTACACGTTACCGTATATGGTCGCTGTTGGATGACTACTATACGAATCATCCCGTAGATTTACTGTTCTCTCAAGAGAAGAAAGATTGTGTTAAATTGGCGATGAATGACATCTACCGTTTCCCGCTATTGGAGTCAACCAAGTTTACGTTAGGGCAGATGTTGCGTACCAGAACCATCAGTCAAGACGATATTATTGACTATATCATTGAGGCGCATAAAAACAATAATTTCTGCCACATTGTAGAAGATTCAGATAACGCCAATCGTGATGCCCAAATTATTTGTTCTATGGGTATAAGAAACAACTAAAATTACATATATATGAAAAAGATTTTATCAGTATTTTTAATGATTTTTATGGCGTGCGGATATGCAAGTGCCATACAGTTTTCTAAACACGATGCTAAAGCATTTAAGAATGCCTATTTAAAAGAAGAAATAGGTCTATTCAATCAGCATTTAAAAGAGTTAAAGGCTTCTAAGCAATATAAATCTGTCCGATTATTATACCCTGGTGCAAATACAGAATTATATTATGAGGTGACCAATAGTGACGGTAAAAAAGGTTTGTTATATTTCACAATATCACCTAACAATGAGGTAAAAGATACATTATTAGTACCTATGCAATACTATGGTTTTGCGATTATGCCACGCACCACAGGGAAAGAGCCATATACCGCTTATAATGCTCAACGAACTTTTACCAAACAAGTGTATTTTCATCACGAACATGAAGAGACTGTGATTTTTGCGTCTATTACCCCAGATGTTAGCAGATGGGACATATATAGTGCATCGCACGTCCTACCCGTGAATCGCTATAAGAGTGCTATGACGTGCAACCAGATACTATCCAAAATACACGATAATTCAATATCCTTTGTGAATGGATTGATAGTGTTAAACGCTATAGTGTTTTGTTCTGGTAGTGAAGACCACTATTTGTTTCTCAAATCTCATACTAATAATGCTTGTTTGTACACAGCCGCAGGTCAGCCTATTTGTTCAGAAAATCAAAATATATCGACAATAGTCATACATACCGAATCTTGGACTCCCAAACGCAAAACACGTGTTCAATATGTTTCAAAGGATATTAAATGTGGTTCGGGTCTGTTAACTCAAAAAGAGCCATGGATGCCATGTATATTCGCAGATGCCAATTTTACTCCAGATAATCAGTTAGCGGTACAATGTAGCCAGACGTCAGATTATGAGATATATGACAATAACAAAGACTATAGCCTAGTTGTAAAAGAAAGCAAAAGTCCAATCGCGAAATATTATAAAGAGATGGAATATGAAAACGGAATAAAAGCATTTTGTGAAATTCCTGAGTCTCAACAAACATTAGAAGATATTATTTATGCGGCAACTTGTTGTGAACTTGCAGTAACAATGGATTTAGCTCAAATAAAAAATGTAAACAGCTTGCTTGCACATACCGCGGACTTACAGACAGGAGGCTTACCTAATATAGAAAAAACGCAAGAATTTATTCTGTTTGGTAAGTTTCTATTCACAAATGCAAAAAAACAAGATTCCTCTTTAACTTCTATTTGCGATAAAGGAATAAGTAATCTGACAAAAGTTGAACAACAATTGCCTGCTGTTTTACAGGAATATGAGGCCCGTGATATTACGCGTTCTGCCATTTATGAACGGCAACGTCAGCAAGCCGAATTCTGGGGGAATCTAATTGGTGGATTCTTCTCGGGTCTCATAGATGCCTCGGTGGATGCAATTGATAGGAGAATCAGTGGGACATCATCGTCAGCGACATATACACCTGTCTCAACATCTTCTAATTCTTACTCCACAAGTTCATCGTCAACAACATCTACATCAACTAACGAAAGTGGGAAGAGTTATAACCAAGCAACCACAACCGGTAATAGCACTCGCATTCTTGAATTGGAGCGCAAGATTCATACATACGAAGGACTTTTGAGGGATGCACAGGACTTTAAACGCAAATGCGAGGCAGAACACTCAAATTTTTTGAGACAGGCGATTGAAGATGTTAATAAATATGAGCGCATCATTAGAGAAAGTAAAGACGAGCTTAATAGATTGAAATCCGGGCACTAACTGAAAGTTATTTGCTAATATAATAACCACCATGACAAGAGAACAGTTTCAACAGCACATCAAGGACGCTGATTTTAAGACCCTTTTTAATTCCTTAGGATGGGATAATTTCAAGGGTAATGCTGAGTTCGAGGAAGAGATTGACGGCTACACCTATCAGTTTAGGACCATTGCTAAAAAGCAGGGCTATCAAGTGATTGTGTGCGATAACGCACAAAGGGTAAGTGCGTCTTTCTGCAAGCGTTTAGACCATAAGATTCGCCCCAATGCGCAGGATTATATCTGTATCTTCACTTTGCCTAAAGAGGGCAATGCTCTCCATCATATTTGGGCAGTTCCTATCCGCAAAACGGACAAGCGGGATATTGTTTTGGTGGAATATTATAATGTCGGACAAACAGAACTTCTATATCAAAAGATTGATAAGATTACTTTCCCATTGGCTTTAAATCTTGATGTCGTGGATATTCGCGACCAAGTCTATAGTGCCTTTGATGTCAATTCCGAGAAGCTGACTAAGGATTTCTACACCGGCTTCCAAAAGCAGCACACCAACTTCTGCTCCTTTATTACCGGTATTGATGACCAAATCAAGGATAAGGATAATAAGAACAAGCAGTGGTACACTTCGGTGATGCTTAACCGCCTGATGTTCTGCTATTTCATCCAGAAGAAAGGCTTTCTTAATAACGATAAGGACTATCTGCAAGGTCGCCTCGCGTGGTGCCAAATGCAGCGGGGACAAGATCATTTCTACGATTTCTATCGTTCGTTCCTTCTCCGCCTGTTCTTTGACGGTATCAACACCCCTCGTCACTCGTCGGAGTTTGAGAACGAGTTCGGGCGCATTCCTTACCTCAATGGAGGTATGTTTGATAAGCATCAACTGGAGAAAGATTACGACAATATCGATATTAAGGACGAGGCCTTTAAGCAACTCTTTGATTTCTTCGACAAATGGGAGTGGCATTTGGATACGCGTGTAACGGCAAGCGGAAGGGATATCAACCCCGATGTGTTAGGATATATCTTTGAGCAATATATCAACGACCGTGCGCAGATGGGTGCTTACTACACCAAGGAGGACATCACCGAATATATAGGCAAAAATTGTATTCTTCCTTTCTTGATGGATCGAATGAAAGAGACGGATGCGGCAGCCTTCCAACCCGATGGCTTTGTATGGTCCACGCTGCAAGGTAGTGGAAGCGAATATATCTACGATGCCGTGAAGAAAGGTGCTGACCAGTTCGAGTCCATCCCACAAGAGGTTGCGATTGGTTTAGATACCACACAACCGAACTTATTGGAGCGTCGTGCGCATTGGAATGATAAGACACCTGAACAGTGGGCATTACCAACGGAGATTTGGCGCGAGACGATAGAACGCCTCCAGCGCTGCCAAGATATACAACAAAAGATTAGTAGTGGCGAGATAACGGAGATAAACGACTTTATCACCTATAACTTGGATATTCGTCGCTTTGTGCAAGATTTGCTTGAAAAAACCGAAGACCATAAGTTTATACTTCATTTCGTTAAGTCTTTGAAGAGTGTTACTATTCTTGACCCCACTTGCGGTTCGGGAGCATTCCTCTTTGCTGCCATGAATATCTTAGAGCCGTTGTACGAGGCTTGCGTCTATCGTATGCGGGAGTTCCATGAGCAAGATGAGAATCTCTTTGTGGATGAACTGAAGGACTTAGACACCAAGTATCGCAGTAATGTGCAGTACTATATCTACAAGAACATCATCCTTCACAACCTCTATGGGGTAGATATCATGCATGAAGCTACGGAGATAGCCAAACTGCGTCTCTTCCTCAAGATGGTTGCTGTGGTGGATGTAGATATGACCGCAGAGAACTTAGGTCTTGACCCGTTGCCCGATATTGATTTCAATATCCGCTGTGGCAACACCTTGGTAGGATATGCGACGGAGCAGCAACTGAATGATGATCTGTCGTATGGTGATATGTTTGCCAATATGGAGTTTAGGGAGAAGATTGAGATGGAGATGGATAAGGTGGCTCGTACCTTCAATAGTTTCCGTGCCTTGCAACTCTCTCAAGACGCATCCGATATGCAGGCGTTTAAGACAGCAAAGAAGGAGTTAGAGGAAAGATTAGGGAAACTCAACGATTTACTCAACCATCGTCTCTATCAAAGTTCTACGGGCGGTAGCGGCAAAACGTATGAGCAATGGCTGACCGATACGCAACCCTTCCACTGGTTAGCGGAATATTACAATATCATCCACGGCAATGGTGGGTTTGATGTCATTATCGGTAATCCACCGTATCTCGAAGCAAATCAAATAAATTACAATGTTGGAAGATTATATAAAACCCTAGACAGCAATGCTGTTCATGCATATTGTATTGAAAGGTCCCTTTCTATTTCAAAAGGAAATATTAGTATGATTGTACCACTTGCGTTAACATGTACCCAACGTATGGTTAATGTACAAAAAATACTAGAACAAAATAGAAATGTGTGGTATTCAAACTATGCTTGGAGACCGGCAAAATTATTTGACGCAGTCAACAGAGCTCTTTCTATCTTTATTGCTAATACAAAAAACAAAGAACAGAATAAGTGTTTTACGACTGAATATATAAAATGGATATCTGATAATCGTGTACTATTAATGTGCCAATTGTCGTATTTAGAATACAATGACATTCGAACTTCATTTTGGATGCCCAAATTACATTCAAAGATAGAAATTCAGATTCTTCGTAAAATCCAAAACCAAAAACATACATTGAATCGTTATGTATTGTCGGTAGGTAATGCTAAATTATACTATAGGACAACAGGAGGATTATATTGGAAAGTATTTACCAATTTCTCACCAAAATTCTATAGCAATGGTGTTGAAGGAAAATCAAGTAGAGAAACATCAATAAACATAGAAAATCAAGATAGCGCACTCTCGTTAGTGGCTTTTTTTACGAGCGATATATTTTGGTGGTGGTATACTATTACCTCCAATCTTCGAGATTTAAATCCTTCGGATCTTTATGGAATTCATATACCCGAAATTTCCATTACATCCAATGAATTACATCTGTTAGGTTCAAAATTATTAGATGATATAAAATTTAATAGTACTTTATTAACCCGAGAGCAAAAAAATAAAGGAACTACACAAACTCAATCTTTCAAAATATCCAAATCCAAACCCATCATTGACGAAATCGACAAAGTTCTTGCCAAGCATTATGGTTTTACGGAGGAGGAATTGGATTTCATTATCAACTACGACATCAAATACCGCATGGGTGATGAACTAAACGAAGAATGACCGTTAAAAAAATGTAACTTAATAACGATTATTCAGTTGAAAAAATGTAACTTAATAATGATTATTCAGTTAAATAAATGTAGATACAAAACATAATCTCCTGTTATTCAGATGGAAAGATACTTATATAAAGAATTAGAAGAATGGAGTTCTTCGGAAAATAGAAGACCATTAATCTTGTTTGGAGCCAGACAAGTGGGTAAGACGTGGCTGCTGAAGGAATTCGGAAGTCGCAAATATAAGAACGTTGCATTTGTTAGCTTCGACCGAAACGATGCCGCTGTTCAGTTGATGACAACCGAAAAATCCGCAGAGAAAATTCTAAGAGGACTGTCGGCTGTCACAGGAGTAGATATCGTTCCGGGTGATACACTCGTAATACTGGACGAAATACAGGATTGCCCCGTT
>JAZLMS010000011.1:0-41326 GCA_045598805.1 Paludibacteraceae bacterium
TATTCGTTCAAAAGCGTCAAATAAGGCAATCAGGGTTGGTCTTGACCTTTTTTCGATGCAAAAATACAAAAAAAATACGAAAAAAGGTTTTTTTTTATTGCGATTTTGTATAATTCAAATTTTTTATGTAATTTTGCAGCCAGTTTTTCGAAGTGTCGAAAACAAAATGAAAAAATAACAACCATAAGTTAGTTATATAGAAGCGTGAATATGTACAAATCATTTAAAAACAACATTATGAAGAAAGTATTTTTGGCACTGATGGCTGTTGCCGCCATCGCACTTACAGGGTGCGAGAAGAACCGCTTAGACGACGATCTGATTCCGCCTGAAAACGCACATAAACAATTGGAAATGTCGGTTGAAATTGAATGCTCTTGTGGTTCAAAGTATAAATTCGAGGTATGGGGTTTTGATATTATATATTTCGGGGCCCCATCGGATTATAAAGTTTATGCGTCCGGCTCGTCGGTTGATAATGTTTTATATTATGGTCAAGAAAATTACCCATTCGTCGCATATCATGAGACTGAGTTATATGAGGTATATTATTTCTGGAGGTGTAGATGTGGTAGGTATCACAAAGTAAAATTAGTAGACTACTTCCATTATCCCGAAGAAATACCCTCCGGTCAGCAACCCTCAGACTGGAACCTGTTTAACTATTTGTGGGAGTAACGAAAGACGTAGTTAATCGTCTAAATCTATCAGCCGCTTCGAGTATTCGAGGCGGTTTTTTTGTGGGTATATCGGTGTGGGCGGACGCACTGCAGAGAAGAGACAGGGTGCAGAAGCGCGACCAAAGGGAGCGCTGCAGCGCAGCAAAGTGCGACAAGAAGGACAACGCAGCAAAGCGCAAAGAAACCCGCATACAATGCGGGGACAAAAAAACGAAAAAACCCTCGCGAATGCTTACGGTACAGGACGGGTACCCATCGGGCACGGGTTTAGGCGAACCCAAGAATAACCCAAGAATAACCCAAGAACAACCCAAGAATAACCCGGTACTGAAAGCGCGCATACAATGCACGCATAAGGAACATAAAGTTTGAGATAGAGTTGGTTGCTTAATAGGAGAATCGAACTCTGCCTTTCACTCTGCGAAATAAAGAAGACGGAAATTTAGATGTTGATTTTTGACATTATTTCGGCGGTGGTGAAACCACGCTGGGCGAGGAAACGAGCCAACTTTGCTTTATAGTTGAAAGTGGAGAGTTTAGGGTTTAGAGTGGCCGTCTCGTTTGTAAGTTGATAGTTGTCAATAAGATGGTCGAGTTGACGCAGATACACCTCTTCATCAATACCCCGTATCGCCTCTTCAACCACAGGGGAGGCGATATGTTTCATAAGTAACATCATGCGAATCTTCTCCCTACCCCAGCCTTGAAAAGCCACCTTATCATGCACAAAAGCCGCAGCATAACGCGACTCATCAATAAAACCCTTATCCAAAAGAGAGTCAATAACCCTATCCCGAACCTCGGCTGTAGCGCCCCATTGATAGAGTTTATCCCTTACCTCGGCGACACAATGCTCCGCCAAGGAACAATAATTCTGCGCCTTAATGAGCAAGTCGCGCTCTGACAAATCGTTCTTTACCATAACTATCGCGTTTAAGTTCAATATCTATATAACCCAAAGAGGACAATAAATCACATACCTCCGCCCCAAAGCGTTCGTTAATCTCAAAGTACAAAAACCGCCCCAAACGAAGCTCAGCTATCCTACGATAAAAGAGCAAGGGATCATCGTTAGGAACGAATAAAGCAGAGGACGGTTCATAGTCAAGAACATTCGATTCCATCGACACTTTTTCGGACTCCAACACGTAGGGAGGGTTGCTGACCACTATGTCGTAGTTGAAAGTTGAAAGTTTAAAGTTTAAAGAAGCCGGCTGGTTTATAAGTGTAGAGTTACAAGAGAAAATGTCTTGTTCAATAAAACGAACGTCGAGGTGATTGCGGAGGGCGTTATCACGAGCAACGGCTATCGCTTCGGGACTGATATCTATACCCGTAACCTGCCAAGCAGGGTGACGCTGCTTGAGAGAAAGGGCAATACAGCCGCTACCAGTGCCGATGTCTAAGATTTTTAGACCGCCTTGGGCTGAAAGACCGCTCCGCTGTAAGACCGCTGCGCTGTAAGATGAAGTGATCCAATCGACGAGTTCGGCGGTTTCGGGACGGGGGATAAGCGTGGCGGAAGTGAGCTTCAAATCCAGTCCTGACCACAAAATATGACCAAAAATATACTGAATTGGCTCTTTTTTGATAATTCTTTGCAAAATTATTTCTATATTTGAAATATTTTTCGTATCTTTGCACGCTGAAAGCGTGAAACGGTCTTGACCGGTCAACTCTTCCAATACCCAAAAGGCGATTTCACGTGCCTCTTCGGGTGAGTAAATGGGGGTGAGACGAGAAACAATATAATCAATCATGCTGCAAAAGTACAAAAAATATTTGATATACGCAAATGGACCTGCACTTTTATATGAAGAAATGCCTACAATTGGCTAAATTGGGACAGTATTACGTAGCCCCCAACCCGATGGTGGGAGCTGTATTAGTGGAGAGTGGAGAGATAAACGAGAAACAAGAAACGAGAAACGAGAAGATTATTGGAGAGGGGTGGCATAAGGAGTTTGGAGGTCCCCACGCAGAAGTGAACTGCTTTCGCGATGCCGAAGAAAGGGGAATACATGATTTTAGCAACTGCACCCTCTTTGTCTCCCTCGAGCCTTGCAGCCACTACGGCAAGACACCCCCTTGTGCAAACCTTATTGTAGAGAAAGGCGTCAAACGCGTGGTGATAGGTATGAAAGACCCTAATCCCCTTGTGGCAGGCAAAGGAATAGAGATACTGAAACAGAACGGCATAGAAGTTGTAGTAGGTGTAATGGAAGACGAGTGTCGCCAACTCAATAAACGCTTCCTTATGCTCCATGAGCACCACCGACCGTACGTCATCCTCAAGTGGGCACAGACCAAAGATGGGTTTATAGATCGGCTGCGCCAGGAGGAGCAAGGAATAAGGAATAAGGAACAAGGACCATTAGTGATATCTAATCCGGTGACGAAGCAGTTGGTGCATAAGATGCGGGCGGAGAATATGGCCATCATGGTGGGAACGAACACCGTCCTTAAAGATAACCCCAAACTCAACGTGACACGGTGGGTGGGGAGAAACCCGATACGCGTGACCGTAGATAGGCACGGGAGGTTGGGGGAAAAGACGAAGTGGAGGATTTTTGATGCGTCGGCACCTACGATAGTGTATAGCGAGAATACCGATTGGGAATATATATTGAGCGACCTTGCCCAAAGAGGGATACACTCCATCCTCGTGGAAGGAGGTACTACCCTACTCCGTCATATACTCGCCACAGGGATATACGACGAGATACACGTGGAAGTGGCGGACATAGAGATAGGAGAGGGTGTGAGAGCACCCGAAGTGGCGTTGCCGGAAGAGTGGGAAGAAGTGGAAGGAAACAGATTGTATAATAGGCTGAGAGGTTGAGAGGCGGAGAGGCGAAGAGGCTGAGAGGGAGATAAAAAGAATTATGAAGAAGACAATATATATAGTGTTTAGTGTATGGTGTGTGGTGTGCGGATTGACGGGGTGTAAGTATATCCGGGCACACCAGAAAGATGGTATAGCCGCCGAAGTGAATGGGCAGAAGTTGTACGAAACGGACGTGATAACCGTTGTGGGAAACTTAACGGGCGAGGATAGTGTGCGCGTTCGGAACGAATATATACAACAATGGGCCACCGATATACTCATTCAAGAAAAAGCCAACGAATATATATCCCCCGCCATCGAACGATTGGTAGCCGATTACCGCCGTTCGCTCTGTGTATATGAATATGAGAAAGAGATTATCAGTCAACGGGTAGAAGGCAGTTTAGAAGACAGCGTGCTTATGCTTTTTTACGAGAGTCACCAAGACCGATTTGTGCTGCAAGACGACATCTTCAAAGGTCTGCTCTTGGTTATTCCCCAAGACGCTCCCGAACAAGAAGCACTCATGAACTGTTTCAAAAATTTAGACGACGAAGACTTGCAGTATTTAGAGCAATATGCCTATCAGAACGCCATCGGTTTTGAACTCTTCCTTGACGAATGGAAGACCGCCAACCAACTCTTTGTGCGGATGCCGCTGGAGCAAAACAACTTAATTGCAGAACTGAAAAACAAACAGCAAGTGATAGTGCAAGACTCGTTGAATAAGTATATTCTGCACGTGACGGATAAGTGCTTGCGCGGAAAGGAGATGCCGTTCGATTACGCTAAAAATGAGATACAAAAGATAATACTCAGTCAAAAACAAAATGCCTTCATCAAACAAGAACACGAACGCTTATACAAAGAAAGCGTGAGGTCACAAAAAGTAAAGATATATGAAACGGAATAAGGACAAAAGACAAAAGACAATTAAGCGATTAGGATTGATATGGATAGCGCTTATGGGCTGCATATGCTCCCAAGCGGATAATATCATTGACGAAGTGGTGTGGATAGTTGGTGACGAAGCCATCTTGCGCAGCGAAGTGGAAGAAGAACGCCTGCGTACCCAGTACGAGGGAATAGAGATCATGGGCGATCCGTACTGTTTCATTCCCGAGCAGTTGGCAATACAGAAACTCTTTCTGCACCAAGCAGACTTAGACTCCATCGAAGTAAGCGAATCAACGGTGAACCACCAAGTAGATATGCGCATGAACTACTATATCTCTCAGATTGGTTCAAAAGAGAAAATGGAGGAGTACTTCCGCAAGTCGTCGGTTGATATACGGGAGGAGATGATGACCACCGTGAAGAACCAGATGATTATTCAGCAGATGCAGGCCAAGTTGACGGAGAACATCAAACCCACTCCTGCCGACATACGTCGCTATTACAACACCCTCACCGAAGACTCGATACCCGTTATCCCTGCCCAAGTGGAAGTGCAGATATTGAGTTTTGAACCGCAAGTACCGATAGAAGAGACCGAACGCGTGAAAGCGCGATTGAGAGAGTTCACGGAGCGTGTGACCTCGGGTCAGGCGGACTTTGGTATGTTGGCACGTCTTTATTCAGAGGATACGGAGAGTGCCAAGCGCGGAGGCGAGTTGGGTTTTGTAGGTAAAGGACAGTTAGTGAGTGCTTTCGCCGATGTGGCTTTCAACCTCAACGACCCTAAACGCGTGTCACGTATCGTGCAGACAGAGTACGGTTACCACATCATTCAGTTGATTGAGAAGAAAGGTGACCGCATCAACTGCCGGCATATACTGCTCCGTCCGCGTTCGTCCGCTACAGATAAGATTAACGCCATCAGCCGATTGGACTCCATCAAGACGATGATAAGCGATAGTACCCTCACGTTTGAGCAGGCGGTTATTCATTTCTCGCAAGACAAAGACACCTATATGAACGGCGGTTTGATGACGAATGCCAATACGGGTTCGAGTAAGTTTGAGTACCAAGACTTGCCGCCCGAGATCGCTCGACAGATATATAGTTTGGGCGTAGGGGATATTTCCGCTCCGTTCGTCATGATGGACGCCACGAAGAACAAAGAGGTGTGCGTTATCGTTAAAGTGCGCAGTAAGGTAGATGTACATAAAGCCAACCTAACGGAAGACTTCCAAACGATACGGCAGATGTTGGAAGCCAAGTTAGGCGGAGAGTATATCGAAAACTGGATTAGTAGGAAGATTAAGGAGACATATATACATATCGACCCCGAGTGGGAGAACTGCGAGTTTATACACGAAGGATGGGTGCATGACTTTTAGTTGAAAGTTGAAAGTTTAAAGTTGAAAGAAGCCGTCTAGTTTTATAGTTGAAAGTTGAAGAGATTTATTTTTTACAGTATCTTGGTCATTAGCTGCTGCGGGATGCAGGCAGAGGATATGATTTATCTAGAGCACTCGAATACGCTTGAGTTTGATCAAGCGCGGTTGCCCGATGCACAAATATTACGCGGCGATGTTCAGTTCCGCCACGACTCGATGTGGATGTACTGCGACTCCGCCTATTTCTATGACCAACAAAACTCCTTGGACGCGTTTGGGCACGTACGTATCGTTCAAGGAGACACGTTATCCGGTTATGGAGACAAGCTGTTTTACAACGGAAATACCAAATTGGCACGTTTTAGAAAAAACGTAAGACTCATTCACCGCAACACGACGCTTTATACAGACAGCCTCAATTATGACCGCGCAAAGGACGTGGCGTATTACTTATGGCGAGGTAAGATAGTAGATAGTCTCAACACCCTAACCTCTGTTCGCGGTTACTATTATCCCTCAACAGAGCAAGCCATCTTCCAAAACAATGTTCATCTAACGAACGAAAACCTTATCTTAGACTCGGATACGCTCAATTACAACACGGGTACTAATGTGGCGGATATAGTAGGTCCTACAACTATATTATACGAAGAAGAGACCACCATCTTATCCTCCCTTGGAACATATAACACCGCTAATGACCAGTCTAAGCTATATAACCGCAGCGTTATCTTACATAGCGACCATCAGATGATGACGGGCGATAGTCTGTTCTATGACCAACAAGCCGGCTTGGGTATAGGATGGAATAACGTTATTGCCAGTGATACGACGAACAGTATCACGCTTTATGGCAATTACTGCGAGATATACGAGGACCCCGAACATGGTTTCGTGACGGACAGCGCCTTGATTGTTGACTGGTCGGACTCATTAGACTACACGTATATGCACGCCGACACGCTCTTTACCTTCACGATTGATTCCGCTAAACATATACGGGCACGGCATAACGTACGTATTTACAAGACGGATATGCAAGCTGTTTGTGACTCGATGTGGTATAACGGAAAAGACTCAATAGCCCACCTATACGAAGACCCCATTTGCTGGAGCGATAGTAACCAAGTGTCAGCGGACACGATTCATATCATCATCAAGAACGAGGAGGTGGATTATCTGCACGGAGTAGGTTCGGCGGTTATGATTCAGCAAGTAACGGATTCGTTTTTCAACCAGATGTCGGGCAAACAAGCCTATGCCTATATAAGGGATGGCAAGGTGAAAGAGGTAGAAGTAAGAGGTAATGCGCTGACCGTTTATTATCCCCGAGATGATAAGGGTAAGTTCATTGGTTTGAACACGACGGAGAGTAGTACGATTAATATGTACCTTATTGACCAACAAGTTGATCATGTGCTCTTTACCACAGAGACAAATGGTACGATTTATCCATTAGACCAGGTGCCGGCGGGAGCAGACCGCTTGAGAGGTTTCTTCTGGGCAACACAAGAGAGACCGCGAGTGCCCGGGGATGTGTTCCTTAATCCGGAACGAACACCGAGACCTCGTTGATGAAAAGTTCTTAGCCCCAAAGGGGCACGATTATTTGAAAGTTAAAAGTTTAAAGATATATGAAGAAAAGTATTTTAACATTACTATGTGTCCTAATGGGAACAACCTTGATGGCAGAAGATGCCGCTTGTTCGGTTGGTTTACAATTAGGATTTAGTCAAAACATCTACCGCGTTAATAGTCCTACTCACGATGTGGCTCAACAAAAGACGCTCAATGGCACGAACCTCAACGGTTTTAAGGTTGGTGCTGTATTTGAGGGAAATATAGTTGCCGGTTTTGGTGCACTCATCTCCCTTAACTACACCTACGGAGGCGGAACGACCAAGTGGCAAAAGATATCGGATGTGTCCCTCTATCCGCAGACACGTTCGAGGTACGATCTGCACAACTTCGAACTGGCTTGCGATTGGCAGTATAAGTTCAAGTTAGCACAAAAGTTCTATTTCCTCCTTTATTCGGGTCCGGCTATTCAGTGTAACTTATCCCTGCACGAGACGGAGTTTCAAAAGGACTTTGACCAAACGACACGTTCCCAAACCAAGGTACAGCACATTGGTGAGTACGACGATACGGAGATGTTCAAATCCTATCGCCGCTTCAACGTAACGTGGGGTGTGGGTGTTGGTTTCCAATACGACCGCTACTTCATTCGCGGAGGATACGATTTTGGACTGGTTAATCCCTACTCTATCCGCAACTTCAATCAAGTGGTTAATTCGTCAGGAGCGTCTCTTTATGCAGACCAAGCCACTCGTGGTCGCGAGGACCAATGGTTCATTAAGTTAGGCATCTTCTTGTGGCAATCTGATAAATAAATATGGCATATAAGATTCCCAAAGAGACCATCGATCGCGTCTTTGAGGCGGCTAAGATAGAAGAGGTGGTGAGTGACTACGTTTCGCTAAAGAAACGGGGTGCTAATATGATTGGTCTATGTCCGTTCCACAACGAGAAGACGGGTTCGTTCACCGTTTCTCCATCAAAGGGGATATATAAGTGTTTTGGTTGCGGCAAGGCGGGTCATGCGGTGGCTTTCATTATGGACATAGAGCAGTGTAACTTTATGGAAGCGGTCAAACAACTTGCCAAGAAATATCATATTGAGATTGAAGAACGCGAGCTGACCGCCGAGGAACAGCAGTTACAAGACGACCGCGAGTCGATGTTTGTGGTCAATGATGTGGCTAACCAATGGTTTCAAGACCAGTTATGGAACACGCAAGAGGGTCAAGCTATCGGACTGAGTTATTTCCGCGAGAGAGGACTAAGAGAGGACACTATTCGTAAGTTCCAGTTAGGTTACTCTCCGGAGAGGGGCAATCAGTTGACCCAATACTTGGTTAAGCGGGGATACAAAGAGCAGTATATTGCCAATAACGTAGATACGCAAATAGGTACAGGACTGAGTGGGTTAGCCGAAGACGGGCGTTTATACGACCGTTTCCGCGACCGCGTTATCTTCCCTATTCATACGGTAAGCGGCAAGACAGTGGCTTTTGCGGGACGCATACTTAAGAAAAAATACGATAAGAACGGCGAGGAGATACATATAGGTAAGTATGTTAATTCGCCAGACAGTATCATCTACTCCAAGACGCATGAGTTATTCGGGCTTTTCTTTGCCAAGCAAGCCATTGTAAGGCAGAATCTATGCTATATGGTGGAGGGGCAGATGGACGTTATTTCCATGCACCAAGCAGGTATAGAAAATGTCGTTTGTAGTGGTGGTACTGCGTTGACCACACCACAGATTAGGCTTATTAGGCGCTTTACCAATAACATAACGGTTATCTACGATGGCGACGCAGCAGGTATTCATGCCGCACTACGCGGAATAGATATGTTCCTCGAGGAAGGATTTAACGTGAAGGTGCTGTTATTACCCGATGGAGAAGACCCCGATTCGTTTGCACGCAGTCATAATGCGTCGGACTTTATTGAATATATCCAAGCCAATCAAGTAGATTTCATTCGGTATAAAGTACAAGCCCTTGGCGCCGAGGCGGGTAACGACCCCGTTAAACGCTCCGAACTCGTCAAATCAGTAGCGTTATCAATTAGTAAGATTCCGGACGCTATTACCCGTCAAGTGTATATCAAAGATTCGTCGGATAGGTTACAAATGCCCGAGCAGATACTGCTTCGCGAGGTGGGACGGTTACGCCGAGAAGAGTATCTTGAGATGACGAAAAAGCAAGAGGAGAAACAGCGTAGCGAGGATATACAGACGGCTGTTCAAGCAACTCCGACAGCGCAGACTAATCCAACGGATAAGTCTTCTCCTTTTATAGAGAATTTCCGCAATCTGATACAAATCATTGTCAAGAAAGGGGAGGTGCCGTTATATGTTTGTGCGGACGGAACGCTCATCTTGGCAGGCGAGTATATACTCAGTCAGTTAGAGCAAGATAATATAGAGATTCCCGATTCCGTTTATCGAAAGATAGCCAACGAGTATAGTCTTCATTGTCATGAACCTGGATTTAAGGCAGAGACTTTCTTTAAGTTCCACGAGGACGAACAGGTGAGTCACTTGGCGGTGCAACTGATAGCCGACCGCTACCAATTGAGCCGCATGTTCCAAAAACAAACGATATCGGAGAATGTGGTTCGAGATATAACCAAAGAGGATGAGGTGGGTCAACTAAATAATATGATTTATCAATTGCTGATGGAACTTAAGTACGCTATTCTTTTACATCGCATAGACACTTTAGAGGAGGAGATTAAGCAAGCGCAAGAAGCTAAGGATGTAGATCGGCAATTGGAATTACTCAAACAACTTCCTCCGTTAACGGAGCTGAGAAATCAATTCTGTAAACAGTTAGGAAACAGGGTTATCACACTATAAGTAGTTATGTTATTTGACAGTATCGTCTATGGTCCTATTCATTCGCGGCGATTGGGAGTATCGCTTGGAATAAATTTGATGCCCACCGATGTTAAGGTGTGTACCTTTGATTGTATCTACTGCGAATGCGGGTTTAATCAAGCGGTATCGCACCCTACCCTTCCTACACGGGAGCAGGTTCGTGAAGCCTTAGAACACGCCATACTCCACCACAACGGAGACAAAGCCACCATTCCCCTGCCCCCCATAGATGTCATCACTTTCTCGGGCAACGGTGAACCGACCTTACATCCTGATTTCTTAGGGATAATGGAGGACACTTGTGCGTTGCGCGATACCTATTGTCCGCAAGCGAAGGTGAGTGTACTGAGCAACTCCACTCAGTTAAGCAGAGCGGATGTGGTTCAAGCGCTACGGCTTTGCGATAATCGTATTCTGAAATTAGACTCCGCAATAGACGCAACGATGCGTCTCATAGACGCTCCGGTGAATAAACAACTGACCGTTAATCAGATTGTGGAGCAGTTGAGTCTCTTTGACGGAGATTTCACGTTACAAACCTGTTTTCTCCGCGGACAGGTAGGAGACGTGGCAGTAGATAACACGACAGAAGAAGAGTTGGCTGCGTGGTATAAGGTAGTTAAACAACTGAAGCCCAAGCAGATTATGATTTATGTCATTGACCGCGCCACGCCTGTAAAGACATTGGAAAAGATAAGTAAGGAACAAATGGAAACCATTGCCAAACCCTTACGAAAAGAAGGATTCGACGTTATTGTATGTGCTTGATATGAAAAAATACACGACACTGATTATTTTAGCCAGTCTCATCCTCATTGCGGGTGTGGCTGTACAGATAGTTAAGCAAAATAAACCCAAAGATATTATGAACGGATATTTACTTATTGCCGAAGAACAAGAACTCAAGTTACTTCCCGAATTAGGACTTAATCCCGATGAGTGGAAAGTTATTATCACGGGTGTGGGTGCGATTAATATTATGAATGCCACACGCTCTATTCCCAAAGACGCCTTGGTCGTTAATGTAGGTTATGCAGGAAGCAGTAATTTTGAAATCGGGACCTGGGTGGACGTGACCGAAGCACGTCTGCACCACCCGAAAGTGACCTACTCGGAGCCTACCCTACTCCTTTCCGTTCGTGCGCAAGAATTAGGTATTAAACAGGAAGCGATGGATAAGATGAAACAAGCTGTTTGTTATTCGGGCGTTGATTTTGTGACGGAGAGTTGTTTCCGCGACTGTGCTTTCGATATGGAAGTAACCTTCATTGCCGCACAGGGTTTCACTCGTTTATGTTCAATCAAATACGTGAGTGATAACCTCGATATACACGCCTATCGTGAGGTGGGTGCCGGTGTGGCAGCACGCGACTAAGGTTTATAAAAACTATTCTCCAGTATAAACTGACTATCTCCCTCCACCATCAGTTCTTGCAACGTGGCGGAGGGATTATTTTGCATATACGATTCAGTAATATGCCACCCTATCCACGTGGCAATACGCGCCGGACATTGCTGACTAATCTCCGCCGTAAAAGGTCCGTCATTGAGGTAGGAGGCTAAGGTTATGTTGTCATACTTGAATAGTTCTTTACGATCCATTAGCATATTCCAAATGCCTTTCTCGTGTTGTTTAGCCCACGACCACTGTTCATAAGAATAGCCCATTATCTCATACTCCTCTAACTCCGGGAAACAAAGGGAGAGGAGGTACATAATCTTACCCCGATACAACATCTGGTCCAATAAACGCGCCTGTTTGCTCGTATAAGGAAGATGGCGGAAGAGGTAGGCGCTCACCACATCGGCAGGGATACACTCCTTGCGCATATTGAGCATTTGGTAATGGTGTACAACCTTATGATAATACTCATAATCGGAGCCTAAGTAAAGGTCTGCACCCACAGCGATGTCCTCTCCAACCCAAAGGATAGCAGCATTAAAACCGGATACGAAGAGATAGATGGTTGGAATAGTCCACTCGGGATATAAGTAGTTCACACGCGCAAAAGCCGAGCCTAACGACTGCTTTATATCATCCGTTGATTGGAAAAGGGATTGTTCGCGTTGGTTGGTTATATGAAAACCATAAACAGTGTCGAAAACAAACTCGGGCAAGACACGACAGAGGTATGCCGTATCCGTAGTGGAAGCCCCTAAAATATCCTCTACAAAAATGGACATAAAGTCAGGAAACGAATCGTATAATGCCCGTATATCCTCTAATGCCGTTTCCTCTTTGACTTGCACTAAGGCGTTATCAACACGTTCAATCCGAACATCTACCGGCTCTAATTTCGAGGGGAAATATGCCGATTTATTCCCACATCCCGTTACCAATAGGAGCAGTACTAAACAACTATAAACACTAAACTTATTCACTTCATTTAACTCTCTTGATTCTAACCATTATATAATGCGCCCATCGCGGAGTTCCACTACTTGGTCACTAATCTTAGCCAAATCCTTATCGTGGGTAACGATAAGAATCGTCTGACCGAACTGTTGCCGTAAGCGTAGTAAGAGTTCGTGCAGCTCTTTCTTATTCGCCTCATCCAAGCTGCCGGAAGGTTCGTCGGCCAAGATAATAGCCGGATTCATCATCATCGCACGAGCAGCTGCGACACGCTGTTTTTCACCTCCTGAGAGTTGGTTGGGTTTATGGTTGATTCGTTCAGCAAGCCCCAAATCAGTAAGCAGTTGCTGGGCACGAACACGAACGGTTTCGCGTTTTTCTCCGGCAATAAGTCCTGGCATCATTGTGTTCTCTAAAGCCGTAAACTCAGGTAAGAGTTGGTGGAACTGAAAGATAAAACCAATCTTATGATTACGGAAATGTGCTAGATCCTTGTCCTTTAGCGCAAGCACATCTACCCCATCAATAATGACTTGTCCACTCGTGGGACGGTCAAGGGTTCCGATAATCTGTAAGAGAGTCGTTTTGCCGGCTCCGCTCTTACCGATAATACACACAATCTTACCCTGTTCTACGGTTAAGTTAACTCCTTGCAATACCGCCAAATCCTCAAAGGATTTAGATACGTTTTTAACTTCAATCATTTTGCTTGTCTTTTGGTGAAGTAGATTACTTTTTCTATCATATCGTCCCTCTCAGAAGGGTTGACGATGTCTATTTTGATATTCGGTTGAATACCTTGTTCGATTGATTCTTTATTGACATTAAACATCTTAACACTGGAGAAACGGACCGTCCAACCGCATGGCAGTTCATAACTGAGTGGCATACCCCCTCCGCCTCCTGTCCTGTCACCGATGATAGTGGCGTGCTCGGCATTGGTCATACAATTGACAAACGTATTCGTGGCAGAAAAGCAACGACGATTGGTGAGAACATAAACAGGACGAAGCCAACGCACAGACTGATTCGGCGTCACTTTCAGTTCCTCCAAATCGGAGAAGTCGTTGTGTCCGGGACCATTCTTATGCTGCCAATAACCCACTACCGTTTCGCGCTCAAAGAAAGGTGCTGCTAAAGCATAAGCATTGGTCAAATCGCCTCCGCCGTTACTACGGACATCAATAATAACCGCCTTGCAGTCGGATAATTTAGACAACACACCGGCAATGTTGGCACAACTATTACTGAAAGACGAGTAATAGATGTACCCTATCGTATCGGAGGTCAGTTCATAAGACAAGCGGCCATAGTACAATCCTCCGGCTACGCGGTAAGACGGCACATATTTAGAGAACACTAATGAACTGTTAAAATTGATTGGGACACTATCATACCAACCCGAATAAGCCGACACATCAAACCACGAATAAAGATTGACATGCCCGTCTTTGAGGCTATCTAACATAGAGGCACAAAGGTCAAAGAGGTCAACTTGATAATCCTGATGAATCTGAGTATTAAACAGCAACGCATGAGTGATATACTCCTCATGAATAGCGTCCCAATCGATTCCTTTTTCCTCTACGAAACAGTACTTAGTATCAATCGTCTGCCACAAAGCCTCGATATTCGCCTCGGCACTCCATGTACTTTCAACCTCGTTCTTGCTCTTACAGGAAGAAAGAGCGACGAGACTTGTCAATAAATATATAAGTAAGGAACGTTTCATGTTTATCTAAATCTCTCTGAGGGTTTAACTTTATATCGGAAGACACAACCTACAATAAGGTTCACTTGTTGTCGATGGAACTGCATCGTTTGAGTACCATAATGGAGTAACCTATGCTCTGCTCCCACGCGCCAAGTGGAGTGGGGGAACTGCAAGTCAAGCGTTATCTCATGTCGTAAAGACTGGTGATTCCACAAACCGACACAACGTATATTATCCCGAATAATCCCTTCTGTTATTTCATAATAACTCTCAAAATAATCGGGTACAAAATCTATTCCAATCACACTAAGATACGCCAAATAACGGAGACGATAACTCGTCTTTTTACCACAAAAAGACCAACTCACACCTGCCATGGCTTGCGCTTGAACGGCAGCATCCATCGAGTAAGGTTTGTTGATATTAGCGGTCAAATAACGCGCCATCAATTCTGCCTCCAGATAAGGTCCAACAAGCACCTGAAGACCCTTATCTTGCCAATCCCAATGATGATAAGCACCCCAACCGGTTTGAACACCCAGTCCCCAAAGGCGATTGGACATAGAAGCATTATTAGACCACTGACCACTTATGTCGAGAGTCCCCACATGAGCCCAATGTTCATGCTTGCTAAAAGCCTGCCACCACTCATTACCAATACCAACCCCTTGCCCGTTGTAACGAAGCGGACTCAAATAAGGATCCACTTGCCAAACTCCCCCATATTTGAGTTTGAGGATATTCTCATGCTCCACCACTTCCGCATGAAGTAGGATAGGGGAGAGCAGACAGATTACATAAAGTATTTTTTTCATTCTATAGTTAATTGGCGCTCCCCATTATCTTGAGGAGTAATTGTTATTTTTACTATGTCTTCCGGCAAAAGAGCATCTATCATCTCCGGCCACTCGATGAAACAGTAATTACCCGAATAGAGATACTCTTCTGCACCAAAATCTTGCGCTTCGCGAATGTCTTTAATACGATAACAATCAAAGTGGTAGAGTTCATTGCCAAAGCGAGTTGCACTAACTCCTTCTAACTCATACACATTGACGATAGCAAACGTAGGACTATTCACCACATCTATAGTTCCCATCTCGGAACAGAGTTGTTTAAGGAAGGTCGTCTTACCTGCTCCCATCTGACCATAAAAAGCAAAGACCTTCTTATCACCCGTTAGTTCAAGCAGGGAAAGAACCGATTGGCGTTCGTTCTTCTCATTCAGGAGAAAGAGAGCATCATTTTCATCTTTTTTTAACGTGTAAGTATTCATGTTTGTTATAAATATTCAATTCTCAAAGGGATAAATTATACTGTATTTGCTCATAAATATCTGTTCCACAGTTAGTTCCAAGCAACTGCTGCCACTCCTTTAAACTTGCTCTTTTAGCAGCAGCAAAACTCCCAAAGTGGGTTAATATTATTTGCTTACGTTTGGGTCCAACTCGCTGTAAATCATCAAGTTGGCTATATATTTGGCTTTTACTACGTTTATTTTTATGATAAGTTATCGCAAATCTATGTACTTCATCTTGAATAGCAACCAATAGACGAAAGACATCACTCGTGACAGGAAGCGTAAACTCATTCGGGGGGAAACCATAGAGTAGGGTTTGTGTTCTGTGATGACTATCTTTTTTAAGTCCTGCAATGGGTATTCGTAAACTAAGTTGATTCTCTATCACCTCGCGAATAGCATTCATTTGACCTAAACCACCATCAGCGATAATGAGATTAGGAAAAACTCCGTTTTCATCGATAATATCTTGATATCGGCGACGCACTATTTCTCTCATTGATGCATAATCGTCAGCACCTACAACTGTTTGAATAGCAAAACGTTTATAGTCGGACTTAGACGGTTTGGCTTTAGCAAACCTCACACATACACCAACAGCATTCGTACCCTGTATATTAGAGTTATCAAAACTATCGATAAATACGGGCAAACTTTCAAGGTGCAAAAGGTCCTTAAGTTGACTTAATATACGCGTAGCACGCTGGTCGGGATTTAATTTGTCGGCTTGTTTGAGACGATCTTGTTTATACTGCTTAACGTTCTGCATCGCTAAATCTAATAGTTTCTTTTTATCACCACTAAAAGCGATGTTTATATGAAAAGTTTCTTCGGTTACATCGGGCAAAAACGGGACGAGTATATCTTTACATTCCGAAGCCAATTGACTCTTTAGTTCGTGTATTCCATAAGCCAACATCTGCTCTTTCGTCTCGTCAAGTTGACGTTTATACTCAATGATTTGCCCTTGCACGATACATCCGTTGTGAATATGAAGCATAGATATATATACATTATCCTGCTGCTCATCGTAACCAAAGACATCTAAATCTTTTACCGATGAATTCGTGATTATGTTCTTGCTTATAAACTTATCCAAGAGTTCAATTTTTTCCTTCACACGCTGCGCTTCTTCGTACTGCATTTGATCCGAATAGGTCATCATCTGCTGATGTAAATCTTTGCTTATATCGTGTGCATCTCCTTTAATAATTTGTCGAGCGGAACAGATCCAATCTTGATAATTCTCACTTTCAGGCATTGCCTGGCACACACCACAACAGTTCTTGAGGTGATACTTAAGGCAAACCTTATACTTACTTTGCTCGATTTTATCGGAAGAAAGCGGCATATTACACGTGCGTATCGGATAAAGTTTATGTATTAGTTCCAAAACCAAATCAACTGTATTTCCGAAACTATACGGTCCGTAATATTCGCCCACCCCTTTTTGTACGCGACGTGTTTTAAAGATACGTGGATAAGGTTCTTTTGTTATACAAATACTCGGATACGACTTACCATCTTTGAGCAATATATTATAATGAGGTTGATACTGCTTAATCAGATTGTTTTCCAACAAGAAAGCATCTTGTTCGCTATCCACCACAACATACCTAATATCGGTTATTTTCTTGACTAATTGCGCCGTTTTGTAGTTCTCGTGATCTTTCTGGAAATAACTGCTTACGCGACGCTTCAGATTCTTAGCTTTACCCACATAAATAATCACACCATCCTTATCCAGATGTTGATAAACACCCGGTTTTTCAGGAAGTTGTTGCAATATAGACATTATGTGGGGAGAAATCGCCATTACTTGTCGGGGAAATGTATCAAACTGCTTACTTCAACATCAGAAAGGAATTTGCGCCCCTCTAATCCATCTAACTCAACCACAAAGTTTACATATATTTTCTTCACCCCAAAGCGACGCACCAACTCAACGGCTGCTGCCATTGTGCCTCCCGTTGCCAAGAGATCATCATGAAGAAGCACAACATCCTCTGCAGTAAGAGCATCTTTATGAATCTGAATACGGTCAACACCGTATTCTTTTTGATACGTCTGCTCCAATACTTCTGCGGGCAACTTACCGGGCTTACGAATAGGCACAAAACCCGCACCTAAATCCATGGCGACTGCCGGAGCTAAAATAAAGCCCCTTGATTCAATACCTAAAACCTTGGTTATACCCTTTGATTGATACTGTTTCGCAATCTCTGTGCGCATCCATTGCAAACAGAGCGGTTCTCTAAGAGCCGTTGTTAAATCCTTAAACTGTATTCCCTTAACCGGAAAATCGGGAATGTTACGAATTGACTGTTTTACTTGTTCTGCATTCATATGATTAATTATTAGTTAGTTACATTATTGTTCCACGTGGAACATTACCTTCCTATAAGTACTAAAAGTACACTTATATCATTTGGACTGACACCCGGGATACGAGCCGCATCGCCTATGGTTGCGGGGTGAATACGGGTCAGTTTCTGTCTTGCTTCGGTAGAAAGTGACTGAACACTATTAAAGTCAAAATCGGGAGATATATGTATTTGTTCCAATCGTTGTAGTTTCTGGGCCGCCAACTCTTCTCGACGGATATACCCCTCATACTTAATATTGATTTCTGTAGCCTCAACTATTTCTTCTCGTCTATCGGTAATGGATTCTATCCTGTTCTTAATCTCCGGCAGCACAGAACATAGATTCTCAATCGTTATTTGCGGACGGAGTAGGAGGTCTGTTGCCTGGCATCCATGTTGTAATTCACCAAATCCCTGTTCAGAAAGCCAAGTATTAAGGGTATTGGGTTTGATATGATATGACTTAAGATAAGCCGTCAGATCCTCTATCGCCTGTTGTTTGGATTTATAAAGAGAATAACGCTCCGTATCTACAGCGCCTATTTGGCGTCCTTTCTCTGTTAAACGCGTATCGGCATTATCCTGACGGAGTAAGATCCGGTGCTCGGCTCGAGAGGTAAACATACGGTAAGGTTCATCTACTCCCTTATTAACTAAATCGTCAATCAATACACCTATATAACTGTCGTCCCTTCCTAAGGTAAATGGTGCTCCTCCGTGAATGTTAATATGAGCATTTATTCCCGCAACAAGTCCTTGTCCGGCAGCCTCTTCATACCCTGTGGTTCCGTTTATTTGACCGGCAAAGAAGAGGTTGTGAATACGTTTCGTTTCCAAAGTGTGGTAGAGTTGGGTGGGGTCAAAGAAATCGTATTCAATGGCGTAACCCGGGCGGTACATAATAACGTTTTCCAAACCGGGGATTGTTTTCATTGCAGCAAGTTGAACTTCCCATGGAAGACTACTACTAAAGCCGTTCACATAATACTCATTACTATCAACGCCTTCGGGTTCAAGGAAGATCTGGTGAGCATCTTTGTCTGCAAAAGTAATGATTTTAGTCTCTATACTCGGGCAATAACGAGGACCGATACTCTTTATTTGTCCGTTATAGAGAGGAGAATCGGGTAGGCCTTTACGTAATTGCTCATGTGTTAACGGATTGGTATAGGTTATCCAGCAACTCATTTGTTTGAGTTGGCGTTGTACTTTTGGTAAATAGGAAAATTGGTGGAAATCGTCTTCCCCCGGTTGCTCGATCATCACCGAGAAGTCAATACTTCGTTTATCTATTCGCGCAGGCGTACCTGTTTTCATACGATCTGAAACAAAGCCAAGGTTTATCAACTGTTCCGTAAGACCATAAGAAGCAGGTTCGGATATGCGTCCACCTTTAATTTGCGCTCTACCAAAATGGAGCAAACCATTAAGGAAAGTTCCGTTGGTCAGTATCACTGCTTGGGCTTGCATTTCGATTCCTAAAGCGGTTTTTACACCCACAACGGTATTGTTTTTGATTATCAGTTCGGTGACTACATCTTGCCACAGATAGAGATTGGACGTAAGCGTTAGTTCCTCTATCCATGCCTCAATAAAGCGTTTGCGATCGCTTTGGCTACGAGGACTCCACATGGCAGGTCCCTTGCTGCGATTAAGCATTCGGAATTGAATAGCAGAACGGTCCGTAACAACACCCATCTTGCCCCCAAGAGCGTCTATCTCTCTAACTATCTGACCTTTAGCAATACCACCCACAGCCGGATTGCAACTCATTTGCCCAATCTTGTTCATATCCATAGTGATGAGCAGTGTCTTACTTCCCATCCTCGCTGCAGCACTCGCCGCTTCATTTCCGGCATGCCCCGCGCCAACCACTATAACGTCATATTTAAAGTCCATAATTATATTAAATATTCTTAAATAAACATACTTCTCTCTACTCTGAACTACTTAATGATATGCCCTCGATGTTTCCAACTCCAACGTTTAGTGAAACTATTGCTATTAATTGTTCTTACATGAGGTACAAAAGCATTCTCTAAATGGTTTATATAAGAGAACTCTCCCTCTCGGTTTACTATTAGACCGATGATGTCAAAACGGGGAGATTTCTCTATATGGAACATCTTGATATAAGCGTTTCCGGCAGCAATCAGTCGTTTTTGTTTAATTATATTCACATTCTCTTCCGGTAGTTTACCACCAAAGGTGGTGGTTCTTGTTTTCACCTCAACAAAAACGATTTCCTTTTTGTTTTCGGCAATAATATCCATCTCTAAATGTCCCATTTTCCAATTCACATCGCGGATAGAATAGCCCTTATCCTTCATGATCTGAACCGCTTTCTCTTCTCCTATGTATCCGATCCAATTATGTATATCCGTCTGTGTCATTTTATTGCAATTGATTTACGCGTACCGCGTCAAGTTTAAGGAGTATAAATAGCAATAAGGTAAACCCCCACAACGAACTACCACCATAACTAAAGAAGGGTAGAGGAATTCCTATAACAGGTAAAAGCCCTAAAACCATACCCACATTGATTGTTAGGTGGAAAAGGAAAATAGCGACCACCGCATAAGCATAAATGCGGCTGAACTGAGTGCGTTGGCGTTCAGCAATCTTTATCAATCGTAGGATAAAACACAAATATACAACTAAAACCACGAAAGAACCTACAAATCCCCATTCTTCGCCTATAGTGCAGAAGATGAAGTCTGTATCTTGTTCGGGAACGTACTTGAGTTTGGTTTGCGTCCCCTGTAAGTATCCTTTACCTAAAAAACGACCGGAACCTATCGCTATACGAGCTTGATTTACATTATAACCCGCACCAGAAGGATCATTTTTCATTCCTAACAACACCTCAATACGCGTGCGCTGGTGCGGTTGCAGTACTTTTTGAAAGACTAAATCGCATGCTTGCGTATAACCAATACACAAAACCGCAAAGAGGATAACCAAGCCAAGACTCCAACTACGATAACGAATGGTTAAATAAACCATATAACCTATAAGGGCAAGAATCACACCAAAGGAAACCCAATTAAAATTGATTTTAAACCAAATACACAGGATTAGATTTACGGCATATATTATTACGATTAAACCTAAGATAATTAAGGTATGTTTTGGATTGCGATGTTGTTTATGTACAATGAAGAGCAAGATAGCCAAAGTCATCATCCAGCTCACAAATAATCCTACTGATCCCGTTCCTATCGGCAGAGATGTTTGACCAAATCGAATAACGATAATGAACAACGCAACGGCTAAAGCACATATCCAAAGCACATAACCGGACATTCCTTTTCGATAGAAGACTAAGAGGAATGATGCTAACACCAGCGCGGAACCCGTTTCCTTTTGCAGAATCATAATAATAAACATCGGTATGCCGATAAGGGCAAATGGAATGACCATATCCCTCCACGAGCGGACGGAATACTCATAACGTCCCATATATTTAGCCACCGCTAAAGCCGTAATAACCTTAGCGAACTCTGCGGGTTGGAGACTGACCGATCCTAATGTAATCCAACTCAACGAGCCTTTCACATCATGCGCTAAGATGGGGGTTATAAGCAGTAGGATAATGAGTGCGCCATAGAAGATATAGGCGAATACATCGTATATTTTCTCATCTATAATAAGTATGGCTCCGCCCATGAACAATGCCGTTAATATCCACACAAACTGTTTACCGGCACGATTAGAGAAGTCAAAGATACTTGTTTGGTCATAGTTATATCCGGCAGCATAGATATTCAGCCACCCAAAGATAACAAGACCTAAGAACATAAGAATCGTAGGCCAATCGATATTGGATAATGTGTTACCGCCTCTTAACATCCGGATTTATTGTTGCATTAGCTATTCGATCTAATAGATATTTCCTTTTAATGGTGTTGTTACACGCCTGTTCCATCATTAGACTTGCTATTGGGGCAGCCCATGTCGCTCCAAAACCGGCATTCTCCACAACTACCGCCACAGCTATCTTGGGGTTGTTTATGGGGGCAAACCCCATAAAAATAGCATGGTCGTCTCCATGTGGATTTTGGGCAGTACCCGTTTTGCCACACATGCCTAACGAGTCTATATTATACCACCGGCCTGTACCATTGGTCATCACAGCATGCATCCCCTTATGTACCACATCAAAGTAAGAAGAGTCTATAACCGTTATGTGTTTATGGGCTGCCGTTTCGCTTTTATCGAGGTGGGGTGTAATATAATAACCTTTGTTTGCTATAGCGGCTGCTTGATTGGCAAGTTGGAGAGGGGTTACCAATATCTCGCCTTGACCAATACTAAGGGATCTAACCGTAATCGCTTTCCAACCCTTAGGTCCAAACATACGGTCATAGAATTTACGATCGGGGATATATCCTGCTGCCTGTTCGCTCACATCTGTATCCTCAAAGCGAGCCCCCAAACCAAAAGAAAGAACATCGTTTCTCCATAGATCGTAACGACGTTTAAAGTCCTCATTATCTTTCCCATATCCTTCTTTTTGTAGCACATCTCTAAATGCGCACCAGAAATAAGGATTACAACTCTGCTCTAACGCCGTGGTCAAGTCATTGGGGGTGCCATGATTGTGGGTACATCTGATAGGTTGACCGGCATTGGATATGGGTCCATAACATGGATATTCCGTAGTCAGCGTAATTCCTCCTTCTTGTAAGCACACGAGCGCTTGAATAGTTTTGAACGTTGATCCCGGAGGATAAAGTGCTTGTGTGGCGCGATTCAAAAGAGGTTTGGTTGGGTCGTTGAGTAACTGATTATAATGTTCCGATCGTTCTCTTCCAACCAATTGTTTCGGATTCCAATTGGGCGAAGATGCCAATGCTAAAATCTCTCCTGTTGCGGGTTCAATAGCCACCACACTTCCCACCTTCCCTTGCAGCAGTTGTTCGGCAAGGAGTTGAAGGTGTATATCAAGCGTAAGAGTTAGGTCTTGACCGGCAAGGGAGCGTTGATCCATTTTTCCTTCTAAGTAAGCGCCCTGAAGGCGTCCTCGCGAATCGCGCATAAGAATTTCAACCCCTTTCTCTCCTCGTAATTGCTGTTCATAGGTTTTTTCTATGCCGTCCCGTCCGGAATAGTCGCCGGCAGAGTAATACTCATCCTTTTCTATATCCTTTTGGTTCACTTCGCCTATGCTACCTAACACATGAGAGGCTGCGTCGTAGGTATAATCGCGTAAGGTACGTTTGGTGAGAAAAACACCGGGAAAGCGGTATAGTGATTGCTGTAAAGACGCCACTTGCTCCTTGCTTAATTGTCCCAAAAAGGTTTGGCGGGAATATCTTGAGTACCCGGGATTATGTTTGCGATCTTTTATTTGACTCATCCTTTCGTCAAAGGTAGTACGGGACATATTTATGGTTTGGCAGAAAGTTAGGGTATCAAAGTCTTTTCCCATTTCGTGGAGAACAAGCTGAATCTCATAAATAGGTTGGTTGAAAACGAGTAGTTCCCCATTGCGATCATAAATGAGTCCGCGAGCAGGATAGATGGTTTGTTTAACAAGGGCATTACTGTCGGCTTGTGATTTCGTTGATTGATCGACTATTTGCAAAGCAAATAACCGAATCACGTAGATTACGACCACCAAAACAGCAAGTCCGCCAATCACATAGCGTCTCTTATAAAACTTATCAATTATCATTTGCTTCGCAAGATATCGTAACCTATTATCATTAATCCGCTGAGGAACGAACTTAATAGAATCTGTAATAGATTAAGACCTATATGGGCAAAACTCCAAGCATTGAGCATAACGACCATGATGTGATAAATTAGAATCAACACCATTGCATACTTAAAGAAAACCACACGTCCTAAACTTATATTATTTATTTCGCCTATTAATCGTGTTTCATCCATAACAATATTACGAATCATCACACGACGAAGAAAAGCTATTAGTACGCACGCAGCCATATGAACACCTAACGAGTTGCAGAATAGATCCATCATCAATCCCACCAATGCGGCTATCAAAAGTTCTATTTGTCGCGGTAAGGAGGTGGGCATCATGAGAATAAAGAGGATAAACACATACGGGTGACATATCCCAAAGAACTGTAGTTGATTGAGGATAAGCACCTGGATGAGCATCAAGGTTATCAGTCGTATGAGCTGTTTAGTCCACTCCATTTGTTAATACATCATTGGGTAGTTGTATTACCTCTACATATTTGATTTTGCGAAAATTAGTTGCCAGCTTAACACGAATTGTATAGTACGAATCTCCCTTTTCTAAATTTACTTTATCCACCACGCCCACGGGTATTCCTTCCGGAAAGGCGGAAGTCAATCCGCTGGTTACCAAAGTATCCCCTTCTAAAACGAGTATATGTGTCGCCACATCCTCCAAAGAGGCATAATCGGGGTTCTTACCATTCCATGTAAGCGTGCCTATATAGTCGTTCTTTAAGAATCGGCAACTAAGGTTCGACTCCTCGTTTATAATTGGTAGAACAATCGAATAATGTTTATTGACCACACTCACTATTCCTACAGCACCTTGCTCGTTGCGCACTCCTTGACCAACATGGACACTATCCACCTCTCCACGATTGATGGTTACGCAATTACGAGGTTCAAAAAGGGTTAGTTGAACCACTTTGGCAGGGAGGTAATTGGGGGTAAAAGAGTAGGGGAGTGGGGGAGTAGAGGAGTAAGAAAGTAGGGTGTCTAAGTGGTGTTGATACTCCGACGAAAGGAGAGAACGTAAACGAGCGTTCTCGGCAGCAAGGTTGTTATTAATAGAGCGTAAAGCAAAAAAATTACGCAAATTTGTTGTTTGTTCATACTGCCAACCGGCAATAGCATTAGAGGTAGATAGGAATTTGCTATGGGGATAATCATTACACATTCCGATAAGCAAAAAAGCAACAACTTCCAGGATTACGAATACCAAGAAGTTGCTGTATTTCCCTATGAATCTAAGTAGATTATTCACTATCTAATGAGGAAGCCAAAGTTCTCTACGTTCTTCAAAGCCACACCCGTTCCACGAGCTACGGAGTGCAACGGATCTTCCGCCACGTGGAAGGGGATAGTAATCTTGTCGGTAAGACGCTTGGCCAAACCATGCAATAAAGCACCGCCACCAGCCAAATAAATACCGCGGCGTACAATATCCGCGTACAACTCAGATGGGGTGGACTCCAAAGCATTAAGGATAGCACCTTCTATCTTAGAGATGCTCTTTTCTAAGCAATGAGCAATCTCTTGATAGCAAACGGGCACTTGCATTGGAAGAGCGGTCACTTTGTTAGGACCAATAACCACGTAATCTTCCGGAGCGTCCTCCAGTTCGGGCAAAGCGGAGCCAACATGTATCTTTATTCGCTCAGCCGTCGGTTCATCAATGCGGATGTTATGCATACGACCCATATACTCGATAATGTCTGCATTAAGGTCATCACCTGCCACCTTAATAGACTTATTGGAAACAATTCCACCGAGAGAGATAACAGCGATTTCGGTTGTACCACCACCAATATCTACTATCATACATCCTTCGGGACTTTCCACATCAATGCCCATGCCAATAGCAGCAGCCATAGGCTCATATATCATATACACGTCGCGCCCACCCGCGTGTTCACTACTATCACGCACGGCGCGAATCTCCACTTCCGTACTACCCGACGGAATACAAACAACCATACGAATACTGGGCGTAAAGAGGCGTGTCTGTTGCGGAATCATGCGAATCATACCACGAATCATCATCTCGCAAGCGTAAAAGTCTGCGATAACGCCATCGCGAAGGGGACGAACGGTGCGAATAAGGTTTCCGCCCTTACCAATCATTTGTTGCGCTTTACGTCCAACAGCCACCATTCGGTTGTCGGCAACGCTGATTGCTACCACAGAAGGTTCATCTACCACCACCTGATCTTCATAAATGATAATTGTGTTCGCTGTTCCAAGGTCAATAGCAATCTCTTGTGTGAATTGAAAAAGTCCGAATTTCATATCTTTAGCATTTGAAACGTTTCAAAAAAGGAACAATTCCGTAAAATTGTGCAAAGATACAACTTTATTTGCATATATGCAAATGAAAATGAATTTTTTTCAAAAAAAAAGAAAGATGACTTTTTCGTCATCTTTCTCTGCGCTCCCTCTAGGACTTGAACCTAGGACCCCCTGATTAACAGTCAGATGCTCTAACCGACTGAGCTAAGGAAGCATTCTATTTTTGCCTCAAAAAAGTGGTTCCTTTTCAAAAGCGGGTGCAAAATTACAACTTTTTTTTTATTCGTGCAAGTTTTTTTGAAAAAAAATTCGTATCTTTGCAAAAATTTTCGTGAAAACTGCCATTTTTGATGAAAATCAACATAAAAAACACCATAAAATGAAAAAAGTATTAGGTCTGGGCAATGCCTTAACGGATGTCTTACTCCAAGTCTCAGAAGACGATTTACGAGAGTTAGGATTGCCAAAAGGAAGCATGAATCTTATCACGATGGAGCAGGCAGAACAAATTCAAATGCGTTTTGCTTCTGTTCGTAAACGTATGGTTGCCGGAGGAAGTGCCGCCAATGCGATTGCCACCATAGCCTCTTTGGGAGGTAAAGCGGCTTTTATTGGTAAGATTGGCAATGATGAAGTAGGCGATTTCTATCGCGAGGACATGCGCAAGAACGGTGTCAAACCCCTTTTGTTACAATCGGACAAACAAATGTCGGGTTGCAGTATCGTTCTTATCACGCCCGATGGTGAACGCACATTCGCCACTTATTTAGGAGCCGCTATGGATTTACAACCCGAGGATATACGCAAAGAGGCATTTGATGGTTATGATATCTTCCACATAGAAGGCTACCTCGTTCAAAATCATGAATTGATTAAAAAGGCTATCAAGATGGCAAAAGAGTGTGGCTGCATGGTTTCACTCGATTTAGCTTCATATAATGTCGTTAACGAAAACCACGCTTTGCTCAAGGAGCTTATTCGCCAATATGTAGATATCGTCTTTGCTAATGAGGATGAGTCGTTCGCTTACACCCACCTCAATCCGGAGGAGTCGGTAGCTAAGATTGCCGAGCAATGTGACATTGCTGTTGTTAAGGTGGGCAAACGAGGCAGTTATGTTCAGCAAGGCAGTCAGCGGTATCATATTGGTGCTATCACCACCTCGTGTACGGACTCTACGGGTGCCGGAGACCTTTATGCCGGAGGCTTCTTGCATGCGTTGAGTGATGGTTTTGATATACGCCGCTGCGGTGAGATAGGTACTATCGCTGCCGGTCGTGTAGTGGAGATTGTAGGAACTAAACTCAGCGAAGAGAACTGGGATGAGATACGCCGTATCTGCGCCCTCTATCGCGGCTTTATGATGAAATACGAAATCAAAAGTTAAGCCTCGAAATACCGAAAACTCGAAAACTCGAAATATCGAAAACTCGACAACAATGAAATATATCTACATCATATATCAAGCCCTGATTGCGCTGCCTATACTGTTGGTTGTCACCATCATCACGGCACTGATAACGATTATCGCTCTGCCATGGAAGAACGCCGAGTGGGTGCATAAGATACAAATGTTCTGGGCGCGCTGTTTCTGTTGGTTGATGTTTATTCCCGTTGAAGTAAAGGGAATAGAAAATATACAGAAAGGGCAGTCGTATGTCTTTGTTTCCAATCACCAATCGTCATATGATATCTTTGTCATTTACGGCTACTTGCCTGTTATCTTCAAGTGGCTCATGAAGCAGGAATTGCGTAAGATTCCCTTTGTAGGTTCCGCTTGTGCCGCAGCCGGACATATCTTTATTGATCGCAAGAACCCACAGGCCGCCATGGATAGTATTCGCCGAGTGGAGGCGGCATTGGTTAATGGGGTTAGTACCGTTATTTTCCCGGAAGGAACGAGGAGCAAAGATGGACAAATAGGTCGTTTCAAACGGGGGGCTTTCCAAATAGCTTTAGACCTACATCTGCCGATTATTCCTATCTCCCTCACAGGTTGTTACGAAGTAATGAGCCGTGACGCTTGGCACGTCACTCATCACCCGATTACAATGAAGATTGGCAAACCTATTTTGGCTCAGGATACCGATATTCAGACACCTAACGCACAAAATGATTTCATCGAACTCGTTCGACAAGCCGTGGTGGAAGGTTGTTAAGTGGTTCATTGTCCTTCTCGCCTACGGATACTTGGCGTATAAACTCGCCACGTACGACGATTATGCGTCGTTGTGGGGAGCGATTAAGGCAACCGGCAACAGGCTTCGGGTCATCGCTTGTTTGTTAGCCATCGCACTAATGCCTCTAAATATCTTTTTGGAAGCGGTCAAGTGGCGTTTTCTTAATAGCGGACGCGGGGATATGGAAACGATGTCTTTGCGTGAGGCGCAACGGCAAGTTTATATCGGTTTCATCGGTGCTTTCTTAACGCCTTATCGGGTGGGGGATTTCCCTTCGAGGGCGATGTGTTTGAAGGATAAGTCCCGTTGGGGCGAGGCAACCGTAATGGGTTTTGTAGGGGGTGTAGCACTCACGCTCGTCATCGTGGTAATAGGACTTCTTCCTGCTGTCTTTTATTTTAATCAAACACCGGCTTGGTGGCAAGTGTTATTGGCAATAGTTGGTTGCCTCGCCTTTGGTTTGCTTGCGCCTTATTTTCTTCAAAAACACTCATTAAACTTTAAACTTTCAACTTTCAACTTTATAGCCGCAATGGGCTGGAGCCTATTGCGCTATTTGGTCTTTGGGTTGCAGCTTTACCTCGTTCTTCGGTGGGTAGGTGTTCCGTTGGGTTTGACGGAAGCGGTGACGGCCATACCTTTTTATTATTTATTAGTGACTTTGACACCAAATATGCCGATAGCCGATGTGGGTATTCGGGGCAGTTGGGCGGTCGTTGTTTTTGGTCGTTATGCCGAGGTTCCGCTTATCACCGCAGCGGTCGTTGTTTTATATGTCATTAACACGTTACTACCGATGGTCGTAGGTTCTGTTATTATGTTATGCCGGAAATCTTAATTCACTATATTTGGCAGCAAGGGTTGTTCTTGCCGTACGAGCAGACCACCGTTTCGGGCAAGCGAATAAAAGTTCTTTCGCTGGGTCAGCATAACCTCAATGCCGGACCGGACTTCTCGGATGTGCACTTGCTTATTGATGGTCAAGAATGGCGTGGTAATGTGGAGATTCATATACAGTCATCGGATTGGTACAGGCACCACCACGACCGTGACAAGGCGTACGATAATGTTATTTTACACGTTGTTCGGAAGGCGGATCAACGTGTTTATACGTCCCATAATGTGGAGGTAGAGCAATGTGAACTCAATTATCCGATGAATAGTGATTATGTCCAAATGATGGTGCGCGATGCCCAACAGATGGATCAGTGGGCACAGCATATTCATTGTTCGCAAATGCTGTTAACCAATCCGGCATTGCTGCGAGACGGCTGGAAGCGCGCCCTTATAACGATGCGGTTAGGGGATAAAGAGAAGGCTATTCAGCGCTTACTAACCATAACCAATAACAGTTGGGAGAACGCTTTTTATATCACTTTGGCGCATAATTTCGGCTTTCACATCAACGGTATTCCGTTTGAACAATTGGCTTTGGCTACGCCCTTGGTTTATTTGCAGAAACACAAAAACAACCTCTTTCAGCTGGAGGCTATCTTATTAGGGCAGAGCGGTTTACTAACCGACGAATCGGCACAGAAGAACGGTGAGCAAAACTTATGGAAGGAGTATTTGTTTTTGAAAGCCAAGTTCGATTTGCACCCTATTCCGGGACGCTTATGGAAACGATTACGATTGCGTCCGCAGAACTTCCCCGAAGTGAGGATACGGCAGTTTGCGCAGTTGCTGCACCAGTCGGAGTTCTTATTTAGCAAACTGATGAGTGCAGAAACTATCGATGAAATGGTGGATTTATTCCGTCTTCCGGCTCCCTCGATGGGATTAAGTTCGATTTATGTTCTGCTTATCAACACGGCTATTCCTTATTTATATGCGCGCGGGCATAAGGAGAAGGCGTTGACCTTATTAGAGACGATACCGGCAGAGAATAATAGTATTATCCGCCAGTGGAAGTTATTAGGTCAAGAGGTGCATTCTGCACTGGATTCGCAGTCGCTCATACACCTCTATCAGCATTTCTGCCTAAGCGACCAATGCCTTAATTGTGATATTGGTTATCAGGTCTTCCTTCGGTAACCGTTCGGCAACCCTTCGGCGCGGGTATAATCGAGGAGGCAATGATGCACGCTTGTATAGGTCTTAAAAGTTGTGACTATGTTGGGACTATGTTGGGACAATGTTGGGACATTGGAAGCCACCTAACCCCAAAGGGGGAAGCAAAGATTGGGAATCTTTGCGAAGGAACACTATAATCGAGTGCGGCATAAAATGCCGGGCTAAAAGAACGAAAAAACGAGGGCGCGAATTTGTGCGAACTTGTGCGAATTTCGCATGAATTCGCAAATTCGCAGTCTATGTTGGGGTTGTTATTAGATTGTAAATCAGTAAGTTACAATTTTGCTCTGAATTTTCACGGACAGAATTCGGTTGTCCGCGAAAGTGATGTCAACGTTTTTAGGAAAGTGTATAGTCTTTTTATGAAGGCAAGGCATTATGGCTTCAGGCATCCAATGGGAACTACATAGACCCCATCTTTTCTTCGATAGGCATATTGTCCAACCGCCGTCAAAACCATAAGGAATGCCGGCTTTTTCATTTTATCGGTATCAATTTTTCTCGCAAGTGCGAGTAAGGAGTTTGCTGCTTTATCAATATTGTCCGGTCCGCCCAACTTGATTTCTATCAATCCATAAGAGCCATCACGGCGATGTAAAACGGCATCACATTCTAATCCACTTGCATCTCTGAAATGGTAGATATTACCGTCCAAAGCATCTGCATAAACACGCAAGTCTCGCACTGCCATATTCTCAAAAAGGTGCCCAAAGGTTTGTAAATCGTTTACTAAGTCATTGGGGCTTATTCCTAATGCCGCTGCCGCAATACTTGGATCACTAAAATAGCGTGTCTCTGATGATTGAATTGCCGTCTTGCTACGCAGATTTGGATTCCACGCAGGTGCATCTTCCAAAACGAAGAGTTTTTTTAACGCATCCACATAGTCTGAAATCGTTTCGTAGGTAATAGTCGCATTATCGTTTTCTTTTATATCAGCCGCCATCTTACTGAAACTGATGGCAGTGGCTACATTTCGCGCATAAGAGCGAAGTAACAATCTTGTTCGTTCACTATTGCGACGCGTTTTGTCCACACGCTGAATATCTACTTTATAAATGGTATCATAGTAATCGCAAGCCTGATCCAAAGCGACATTGCCTTTCATAAATGTCGCTTGTGGCCATCCTCCGCGACATAGCAAGTATGCTATTTGATCCAAGTCTAACGGATTATCTTGCGGCTCAAAATCTTTACCTTCAAACAAATCATTAAGGCATACTGTTCCCACGGATTCTCCCGATTCCCAAAGGCTCATGGTGCGCATACTTAATCTGCCTATGCGTCCATTGCCACTATGTCGTAGCTTATCTTGCTCTATAGGTGTGCTGCTGCCCGTAAGAATAAATTGTGCGACATCTCCCCGATTATCCACCTCCGAACGAACCATATCCCACAACTCAGGAATACTTTGCCACTCATCAATCAATTTTGGCGTTTCGCCTATTAGCAATGACATAGGCTTGACTTGATAAGTTTCAAGTGCATCTCTCAAGATAGCGGTATTCCCTAAGTCAAGCAGACTTTTAGCTATTTGTTTGGCTGTTGTGGTCTTACCACACCATTTAGGACCTTCTAACAAGACGGCTCCTTTCCCTTGCATTTTTCGGTCAAGAAGGTCATCAACTATTCGCTGTTTATACGTTTTCATATCTGTATATGTTGAATTTGGCTGCAAAGATAATACTTTTTTCTGACATATGCAAACTTTTCCGCAATTTTATTCTATATTTTTCCGCAACTTTATTGAATATTATTCCGCAACTTTACGAAATACTATCATTGCAACCCCAGAGAGGCTGCGATGGAAATGGTCATGACCAACTTAGAAGTTGATGTCAATGTTTTTAGGAAAGTGTATAGTCTTTTAGGTATAAAGTATAAAGTATAAAGTATGCAGATTTTAAATTACAATCATTCCGTCAAAGAAAAATCTCGCACCTGCGCGATGTATGATTACACATGCAGACTTTATACTTTATACTTTATACCAATATACCTATTAGTAATCCTTGCTTATCCCTTGCTTATCGTAGGCTACAGGGGTGAGTGATGATACGGAGGAGAATTTGAAGTTGAAAGTTGAAAAATCACATTATCACATTATAACATAACTTTGTGAGTTGAATGGTGGGTGAAAATATAATATATTTTTGCCAAATCGACACAGAAAACCCTACCGATACGAAATTTTATGTTATTCTGTTATTTTGTGAAAGTTGGATAATATGGTTATGAGGGCAAGGTATGTTTCTTCACTTTTTTAATTCAGGGAAAGAAATTAACATGCGCAACTCATTAATAGTTGCTAAACGAGCATCATATCGGTTGGACGATGTATGAGTCTTCTTTTCCGGAGCTATTCCATCTATCTTAATAGCGTTAGATGAATCAAAATTAACCAACATATATTTTACCCCTGTAGTCATATTTTTATAGATAGACTTATCTACTTTGTTTTTTCTAACTATCTCAATTTTGGAAATAGGATATATGTGGTAATTATTAGCTTGCCAAGCATGGAAAAGAATAAATTGTATCTCATTTGCTTGTTGTTCAAGCAATTTTGATTCAACATTAGACTTCAATGCAACTGCGATGATACCATTCGTTAAGAACTTAGCACTCCTAACTTCAAAGTTTTCCATCATCACCATGAGTAATTGCGGGTCAACATTCTCAGTCTGACTTGCTCCATGGGTATAACCTTTATTAACTAAATCTTGAGTTGGATCTTCACCGATAGGACAAGGGATGAGATAAAAACTCTCGGAAAGTTTAGCGCGGATTGCCTCGTTTTCTTCGGGATATTTTTTATCCAAGCCTAATGAACAAATCTCCTTGTTCTCATATGGTGTATAGACGCGACCTATAATTTCTTTGAAATGCTCTTGAATATATGCTTGAGTATTGACATTTGCGTGAGGAGCTATTGCAAAGAAATCAAACTTGTCATTAAGTATTCCTTGTATCTGTTCACGGAATTTATCGCGTACAGACGCTTTCCATGTCTCTTGCTCGGTGGCATTGTCGCGTGCATAGAGCGACAAGACATGCAGGAAATTGACATCGTAGTGCGAGAGCAGCAACGTATCCCTATCAAATAGGCGGTTCTCAAATTGGCAAGTCATTTTGGGTTCTCCCATGGGCTTCAGTTGTTCGTTGTAACTCAAGTCCCCGTCTATGTCCGCACTAATAAAGAAATTAGGAGTAATCTCATAACCCTCTGTGGTGTCATCACGATAGGTAAGGAAGTCACGACCTTCCACAAACGATTCGCCTCTTTGACTGCGCAAGAACAAGTCCAGATTGTAGTGGATGATATTCTTGGCATAGGTGTATTGTTTGTATTCGGAATTTTCGCCTACTCCGTGGTGCATCTTGTAGTATTTGCTGTCACCGATATAATACACTTGTTTCTGTTCCTCCGAAGCGTGAATGAGTGATGATAGTGCCGTATCTGTATAGAGGTGGTCCACTATCTTTCCGTCTTTCTGCTCTTTGAGTTTTGCCGGCAGTTCGTCTATCGGTGTGCCAATCAATTTATCAATGATTGCCTCAAAGACGATATTAAAGTTCTTGACCAACATATATTGCCGTTGGTCAGATGCAATAGCTAATTCATAGTTGTGGTCAAAGAAGGCATAGCATAGTTGCCAAAGTTCAATGGCTTTGTCGGAGAAATACTTGTATTTGATTTGCTTAAGGCGTGTACGTCCCAAACCATCCATATATTGCGCAAACTGACCTTCGGACAAGGTGTTGAAGTTATACTTGACCCGTATTCGGAACCCATAGTGACGATGTAAGTATTCCAAAATGGAATAATAGATAACCAATAGTTCCTCGTCAAAATTGATTTGCTTGCGCTTATTCACCATATCCAAGTAGATGGGTGTGTCATCTTGAATAAAGGCGGACGAGTGGCTGATGGTTTTAGTCCAATTGATTTTGTTGCAGCCCGAATGGATATTTTTGATGGTAAATAGCAGGAAATCGCTATTGTCTCTATTGAATTGGATAAGTGCCAGCAGAATATCCAAATAGGTGTCGGGTATGCTCTTTTTGCCGTGCCCCGCTATTTGTACCTGACGATGTAGCACAATACTGCTTTCGGGGAACTGCTGCCGATAGACATTAACGGCACGATATATCCAAACGGACAGACCAAAGAGAAAGTCCTTGTATTGCTCATCTACCTCTTTTTCCCAAAAGTCCTTTTTAAGTAGGTCTTCGGGGCGATAGAGTCCGAATACTTTTTCGGTCTTGTCGTCTTTGCCTTCTTGCAATACCACCTTTGGCAAGCAAAAGATGGTGTCGCGCAATGTGGGATTGTAGTAGTAACCCACATAGTTCACCCGCAGACGACCTTCCACGTTCTCAAGGTCTTCCACCAACCCACGCAGAACGGAGCGCACCTCGTCTGTGGGCGTGTACGGATATTCCTCAACGATTATCTTCATTCGGTTGTATTCTCGTCAGCACCGACAAAGGTATCTAACAATTTGGCTACCATCTCTTTATCCACGTTGCCTTTTGCATCGTAGAAGTCAGAGAAGGAATAGTAAATCTTCTTGCCGTCTT
Organism: Paludibacteraceae bacterium; assembly: GCA_045598805.1. Taxonomy (GTDB): domain Bacteria; phylum Bacteroidota; class Bacteroidia; order Bacteroidales; family Paludibacteraceae; genus Colicola. Next base: position 34,817 of record JAZLMS010000011.1, read on the forward strand.
TTTCTTCCTTCTTGAAGGCATCGTCTTTGATGTCATAATCTTTTAGGGCATCGCCATAGATATAAAACAGCACTTTGCTAACAAATTGCTCTGTTGTAATATTGGTTGTACCCTCTTTCACTTTACAGAAGAAATACCCCAATTTCTTATCTTCGGACGATGTGGCAGTGCCGATGATGTCGTTCATCTTGTCAAAGAATTTCCACCAATCGTAATGTTTGCCGTTAACTTCTATCTTGTAGCCCTTCTCCATGTCGGCTATCTTCATGTATTTCCACTCCCAACGGCGTTTGAAGGCACTATCTATCGGGAACAAACTTTGGTCTGATGTGTTCATCGTCGCCCAAATATAGAGGTTGCTTGGCAAGCATAATTCTCCGTTAGCAATAGCAGGAGAGTCTTCTCCTAATTCTTCTATGATGAACTGACGTAAATCCTCATCGGCCTTGATAGGATATTCACTTACTGCATTCTTGCGGTCAAGGAGTTGGAATAAGTCGCCAAATATTTGAGCGCAATTACCACGATTTATTTCCTCTATAATCAGAAATACCGGCTCATCTGTTTGGTATGCGCGCAAATATGCTTTAAGAAATGTTTGAGGGACAAATTTATACGTAATAACAGACTCAAAGATTTCTTGTTTATTGGCATCTAATGCTATTTGTCCTAATGTATTACGAACTGGTTTTTGTGTTTTTGTAGGCTTATAGCAACCAACAAAAGTTGAATAGTCACTATCTGGGTGAAATGTCGTGCGGAACACATTTTCAGAAGGATGCTCATTGGTTATTTGATTTACACGATGAGATTTACCAGTACCAGGGGCACCATAGAAGATTTGTTGGAGAGGAATAGAAGAATCTAAAGGAGAATATTTATAAAACCCCAACTCTAACTTTTCCAAATAGTCTGGATTGTCATCATAATTAGCCTGAATAACCTCTAACCACCTCTTCTTTCGAGCCTCATTATCTGCGAATATTTCAGGACCATTAGGATTTACGACTCCAACTAACAAGTGTAATTCATCTTGGTTTGCGACATACAAATCGCTTACAATCCAACTTGCTCCTTCTTCCATCTGAAGAGCATCTTCAACTGCTGCGACAAAGTTGGCGTTAGAATATTTTTGTTCTTCTGAAACGCGATATTCAATTTTGTCACTATATTTGAGAGTTCGTCTACCATCCCAACTATTAGAACTATCCTTATAGATAACAAGAATATAGTTAGCATTTATACGGGTTTCATTTACGAAAACCTTGTCAAACATAGCTGCAATCTGAATTCCTTCGTCTTCTATCCCATTGTAAACATGACCGCCTTTACCTATCGGCATGAATACTTTAGAAGTTGGAATAGACTTATATATCATGCCCTCAATTATACATTCATACCCCGGGTATGTTAATTTTAATTCCGGTTTACTTTGTCCAAGTGACGTACCCCAAGATGGATTTCCACCAGGAGTTTGTGTTTCTGCTCCAAAAGCAAAAGATCCTAAATCAAGTTTCATAGCTGTTTAAATATGTGATTTAACAAAATTCCCACTAAATTTACATCCCAACCATTACCTGCACGTTTTGAAAGTTGAGAATAAGACTGCCCTGCAAAGTTAAGTTCTCCTCTTTCAAAGCCCATAAAATGGAATTGTTCTTCCACAGACATTTTACGAACCCTCTCTTTCCCATTTTTCATAGGCTCAATTACACGTAAACTATTATGTTCTGGTTGAGTAATAGTTATGCATAAATTATCCTTCTTGATTTTTTTATTATAGATATCCAAACAGGCAGGAACCTCAACATCGAAGTTTGCAATATTATGTTTAACTTTCAAATGGGCAATTTGTGCGTCACTCAAACGAAGTTCTTCTGGCACAGAGTCTGGGTAGAGGAAATCGCCAAATGTTGCCGTTAGTTCTCGTTTAGGAGGAATAATACAAAAGTCCTTCGGGAGTCCTCCTTGCCTAGCGAACATCCACAAACGTTCGCGATTTTGAGGCACTCCATAATCTTTAGAATTTAAAACAGCATACGCCATTTCTCCATAACCCAATTCTCGAAATAGCTCTTTAATGCGATTAAAAGTAGGAACAAACTTTGCAGCAGTCAATCCTTTTACATTTTCTAATAAGACATATTCTGGCTTATGATATCTTAAGATCTTGAAAATATGATAAAATAATGTTCCTCTACCATAAGTATCCTCTTCTCCTTTTTGGAGACCTGCGGAAGAAAATGGTTGACAAGGAAAACCTCCTGTGAAAAAATCAAATTTTGGAATTCTTTCTGGGTGTTCGCTTAATATTGTTATATCACCTAAATTAGGGATATGGGGAAAATTTGCATTGAGCAAAGCACTTGCAAATGGGTCAAATTCAGACATTGCAACTACTTCATACTTTAATCCAGAACGTTTAAGTCCAAATGAAGCACCTCCGTAACCTGCAAATCCTTCAAATACTTTTAATTTCTTTTTTATCATACATCTCAATCTTTTGGTTTTTCTCTCCAAAAGGGCAACGCCTGATAGCGCCCAAAGGCCGACCAAAGCCCAACACAACCAAGCATTTGTTGCCCGGTACAAATCGAGTTGGCTGACCTCGTTTTGGTCGTTTATGGGTGGCAGCCAAATCGTTTCAATTTTTATAGGCGGTCACTTCCGCCCTTCGTTAATGATCCAAGAATACCCAACTATTCGCAATCTCATCTATGCGATCATAGTCGGACTCGTCTTGCCCATTTTCATCTTTCCTTATCACCGAAGCGATGGGATAAACACCATCATCCTCTGTGCCTTGCACGTTCTCGGCAATTTCTGCCTTATACTCCATCTCGTCACGGTCTAAATACACGTGCAAAACGGGATTTTCATAACTCTCTGGGTACTGCAAGTACTCATTCACTGCCTCGTCAATCCTGTTGGCAAAGGCTCTAATGTCTTGAATTTTACTCATACTTTGGTCATTTATGGGTTAATATTTGTATAACCAAAATTAGCACGCAAGCTACGGTCGCTTACGTGCTAAAAACGCGTCTATGTGATAATATAAAAAACGCGGATTTCTTCCTTGCTTATCCGCTCATTGAGGCCCTGAGATTGCCCATAGTTTCGAATAAGCTTATAGAAATCCACGCAGTGTATATCAACCATGCACAAAGGCATAGGTATAATACACCTATGGACATCTACTACTTACTTGTTCTCGAAAACTATAGTTGAAATTTCTCAGGTTTCAATGAGTCGATAACAAGCGTTAGTAAACGCCGTTGCGATTAGTGCTTGTGGCACCTCTCGCACAATATGTCCTCACTGTTTTACATCTCGTGAGCGATGCCACTCTTTAACGTCAGAGGATGACGGGCAGATTCGTCTGCCAGACGTGTATTTCAAATTCGCTTGCAAAGGTACAACTTTTTTCCGAAACACACAAATTTATCTGTGATTTTCTAATAATTCCTTATTTCTTCTCTTTCTCAAACTCAATTGATGGTTCAATGGCGGCAATCTGATCTTTGGCGTTTAAGGGAGATACTACTTTTTGACCCGTTTGTTGCTCAAAGGCAGTGCGTGCAACACGAGCCACATCTCCTCCACGAGCCGCCGCGTTCTTGTGCTCTGGCATCGATTGCGGATTCTCTTGCTTCTCAATATTTGTAGTGGCGAGTTCTGCTAACATATTAATCACCAACTCTTCGTTCGTCATATTGTCGCGCAAATTCTCTTGATGCAAACCTTTATATTGCTTATACTCGCGAGTATTAAACCCTGACCAAGCTTGATAAATAATATCCGTTAGAGCGGCATATTGTTGCTCGTCCTCCACCCCGTGTGCTTGCCATTGATCCGTTAGGTTTTTGCGTACTTCAATGGATTTGAGCCGTTGATTAATCCAATTATCTGAACGACCTAAACGCTTATAGTCCAGAAGAGACATGCGTATGCCACGTTCCGGATCCTGCATTTGACGCAAACGCTCGGCTGCCACAGATGCCATCCATTGCTTAAGAGGCTCTGCCTTTTTGCTTGGGATAGATTGGATAATGCGGAAAACACCTTCAACGGAGGCACAATTAACAGCATGCATCTTCCCATCTGTAGAACGGAATTGGTGAGGGGTACAAATTGTACCCCATACGGAATTAAGTTCCATATCACGCGAACGCAATCGTTTTATATACTGTCTTATATCAATGGTTTCTGTTAACACTTCTACCACATCATTGATGCAGAAGTACCATTTCTCTTGTTCATCGTCCCAATAGGTACGAATTTTTTGTGTCTCAAATTGTTTAATAATTTCTTCTTGTGCCATAATTCAGTGGGTGACGGGCACTATTTTCTTATTTGCGTTTTCCTAAGATAGAGAGTAGGCGGACGAAGAGGTTGATGATATCCATGTATAGGTCAACCGCACAATCGACGGCATTATCAACCGTCTTGGCATACTGCTGCGAACGAGATACGTCGTAACCTATATAACCAGAGAAGACAATAACAAACAGCCAATCAAATGCCGTACCCTCATAATGGAAGGCAAAGGTTGCCACCACTTCGGCTATCAGTCCTACTAAGATTGTGATAAACAAAGCCCTACCTAACTTCAAGAAGATATTGGGGTTCGTTAGTGCAAGGGCAGCAATAACAGCCGTTACACAAGCCGTTAAGCCTACGGCACGAAGCACGATTTCACCATCAAAGAAAGGCACGATAAAGCACATAAGTACACCAAACGGAATAGCCACTAAGTTAAAGCCAATGAAACTAACCAACGGATTAGAGGACTTAGCGGAAAGAATAATGCCCACGATTGAGCAAATAAAATAACCAACAAACAAGCCAATCATAGCAGCATCGGGATTGGTTGCGGTGGCAAGCCATTGTAAAAGAGGTAACGCACCATAATAAACAATAGCTACATTAAGTAGTAATCCGTAAAGGATAGTAAGGATCATAACGAGGTTGAATGTACGAGCAGATATGAGGTCGTACTCGGCTCCACGCAAGCGTTCAGCGCGTTTGTCAAATGTTAAAGATTCTGCCATAGTATTTAATTTTTTAGTTTGCGGGTGCAAAAGTACAAAAATATTTTGATATATGCAAATTTTTCCGTATCTTTGCACTCACTAACGAGGAAAAAGGAAAGAGGAAGGGCTAACAACTAAAGACTAATAACGATAAACTAACAACTATAATTATGGACATTTTTCTCATTATCCTTGGTGCTCTTTGCCTCTTAATCGCTTTTATTGGCAGTATATTACCCGCCTTACCCGGCGTACCATTAGCTTATGTCGCTCTTTGGCTCTTGCACGCTACGGATAAGGTGCAGTTTACGTGGCAAACACTCCTCCTATGGGGCATTGTCACGGTGGTATCGCTTGTTTTGGATTATCTCGTTCCTATTTGGGGAACGAAGCGATTTGGCGGTAGCAAATGGGGTACGTGGGGTAGTGTAGTGGGTTTGATTATCGGTATGTTCCTTGGTCCATGGGGAATCGTCCTTGGTCCTTTTGTTGGCGCTGTTGTGGGTGAACTGATTGCCGGCAAAGGAAGAGACGAAGCCTTCCGTGCCGGTTTTGGCTCGTTTATCGGCTTGCTGACAGGAACGATACTCAAACTCGTTTGCTGCGGTCTAATGACTTGGCAGTTTATTCACGCCCTCGTCTAAACCCTCGTCTAAGCCCTCGTCTGAACCATCGTCTAAGTTTTCGCTTATACGGTTTTATCCCACGGATAGCGGACACCCCACTGCGCACGGAGTTCGTCCATCTGCTGCATGATAGCAACGGTCTCCGAGTGGGGCATCATCGGCGACTCTATCAAACCGGCTTCTATACAACGCTTACACTCAATCACCTCGTACTCGTACCCATTCACCATCGATTGTGGTTTAGTGATTCGTTCTACTAACTGATAATCGCGATAAACCTCGATACATTCGGGACAATTGACATTATCCACACGGATATATCCTTCCGTGCCGCTAATGATTCCTTGTCGGTCATTGAGCGTCAAAGCTCCGGCTTGGAGGTTAGCCATTTTGCCGTCTCTGTAGGATAGGGAGATGGCCTCTTGCATATCCATTTGCGTCGGACCTAAATGGCAGTTAGTCACGGTCTTGACAATGTCCGTTCCGAAGTACATACGTGCAAAATTAAGCACATAAACGCCTAAATCGAGTAACGCTCCCCCGCATAGTTCGGGACGAAGGATACGCTCCTTAAACTCCATGTTATAACATAGCGTGGCGGTCAGTACGCGAGGTTCGCCGATGATGCCGGATGCCATAAGTTCGCTCACTTTGTGGGAGAGGGGCATATAACGTGTCCAGATAGCCTCTGTGATAAAGAGGTGCCGTTGGCGGGCAAGATTGATGAGTTCTTGTGCCTGTTGGGCGTTGGCCGTAAAGGCTTTCTCCACTAAAACGGGTTTGTCGTGCATTAACGCCAAGCGAGCGTGGTTGTAGTGGTGGGAGTGAGGAGTAGCGATATAAACGAGGTG
>JAZLMS010000012.1:0-7301 GCA_045598805.1 Paludibacteraceae bacterium
TTATTCCTCCTATTTATTTATTCTCGGATTGTGAGTAAACTCCCATCCTCCAAATAAATCAATAGTAGGGACGGTCTCGCTTCTTACTTTTACCGGTGTCGCCGGAGCGACCTTTGCTCACCCGTCGTGTCTGCGTTCCGCATCCACAATAAGGGCTTATTGGTGGTTTTATTCCACAGATGATATATGTTTCGTCTGCACCTTTTCTCTTGCATCTGCGGAATTTTTACCACATAATTTATTATGGCAACGTGCTTTGGCACGGTGCGGAAGGTGATGTCGGTTCTACCGAAGGAACCTTCCATTTCCTTTTGTGTTTTGTTATTGGATGAGAGAGTTTACTCGGTTAGACAATAGAAAAACCAAAAGGGATAATAAATTATATAATCTGTGTCAATCTGTGCAAATCTGTGAGAGATTATAATTCCGTGCAAATCTGCGAGAGCCGTTACTCTATCAACGCAGTTTTGCTTCGAACTTCGTCTCAAACGTCTTCTTGAGGCGCTCCATGATATTCTCAATCTGCTTATCCTTGAGCGTGTCTTCCTCGTTTTGCAGGATGAAACTCAGGGCATACGATTTCTTACCCTCTTCGAGGTTCTTACCCTCATAGACATCAAACAAGAAAACGTTTTTAAGCAACTTACGTTCGGTCTCAAAAGCAGCACGTGCCAAGTCTGCAAACTCAACCTCTTTGTTCACCAGCAAAGCAAAATCGCGCTTCACTTCGGGGAACTTAGGCAGATCGCTGATGACGGGCTTATACTGCTTATTGAGTTTAACCAACGCGTCCCAATAAAGGTCGGCGTAGAAGACGTCGTTGTCTATATCAAAGCCCTTGCGGGTAGCGGGACTAACAATCGCCATAAATCCGATAATGCTCTTGTTCGGTGCTTTGATAACGAGGCCGTCGCTAAACAGGTTAGCTATGCCGCAAGACGTGTCGCCATTGGGGTCGATAGCAGGTTCGAGACTACATTTGTCTATGTTCACTCCTAAGCGAGTGAGGATAGCGTTCACATAAGCGTGCAGTTGATAGAAGGACGATTTCTCTTCCTTGCGAACCCAACTGAGTTTGCTCTTGTTTCCTGTCAACCACAGTCCCAAGTGCATCTCCTCCGAATACTGCTCAATTGGCTCAAAACTATCCAACTTTAAACTATCCAACTTTAAACTATCTAACTTATCAACTTCTTTCAACTTTAAACTTTCAACTTTAAACTTTCGAAAGTGATAACAATTTCCGAACTCATAGAACCTTAGGTCGCTGTTCTTGCGGTTCACGTTGCGAGCGATGCTTTCCAAACCGCCGAAGAGCAGCGTTTGGCGCATCACGCCTAAGTCTTGACTAAGCGGATTCTTAATCTTCACGCAACTATCAAGCCAACTATTGGAATAATAACTCATTTTCGTCAGCGAGTTATTCATTATCTCGTTGAACCCTTGGGCGGTGAGTTGTTCGGACACTTTCTTTTGGAGTGCCTCCACGTTCGGTTTGGGGCAATAACTCAAGTTCGTGTTCACTTTCTCTGGGAACTCGATATTATTGTATCCGTAGATACGCAGTATATCCTCCACTACATCGCACTCACGCTGTACATCCACGCGATAGCGAGGCACCTTTACCATCCACAATCCACTATCCACCATCCACGTGAACTGCATCTCCAATGCGCTCATGATGGTCTCAATCATCTCCTTGCCGAGTTCTTTACCAATCAGTTTATTCACGCGATCGAGCGATACCTCCACCTCAAACGGTGCAAAGGGCTCTCTACACTCATCAACGGGTTCCATCGCTATCGTACCTCCTGCTACTTCTTGCATCAGCAGGGCAGCGCGTTGGAGTACGTACATCGTGTTATTGGGGTCGCAACCGCGTTCGTAGCGGAACGAAGCGTCCGTTTGGAGTTGGTGGCGACGAGCGGTCTTACGAATAGAGACGGGGTCGAAGTACGCGCTCTCAAGGAAGACATTGGTAGTGGCTTCCGTTACGCCTGAGTCTAAACCTCCGAACACGCCGGCGATACACATCGGTTCGTTGGCATTGCATATCATCAGGTCGCGAGCGTCCAGTTCGCGCTCTACGCCGTCAAGGGTAATGAATTTCTGCCCTTGGGTGGCGTTCTTGACGATGATTTGTTTCCCTGCAATCTTGTCCGCATCAAAAGCGTGGAGGGCTTGTCCCATCTCAAAGAGAACGAAGTTCGTTACATCCACTATGTTATTGATTGGGCGCAGTCCTATGCTCGTGAGGGCGTTCTTCAGCCAGTCGGGTGACTCTTTGACGGTCACACCCTGTATGCTCACACCCGAATAGCGTGGACAAGCGTCCGTGTTCTCCACCGTCACCTTTATTTCGAGGTCATGATTATCCACCTTAAACGCACTAACATCCGGTTTCGTTAATGTAATTTCCGCCTCTCCGCCTGTAGCCTGTAGCCTGTAGCCTGTAGCCTGATAATAAGCATACAAATCGCGTGCTACGCCGTAGTGGCTCGCGCCGTCGCTGCGGTTTGGGGTTATATCCACTTCGATGATGGTGTCGTCCTCGATGTGGTAATACTCTTTCGCGGGCATACCGATGGGTGTGTCTTCGGGCAGAACGATGATACCGTCGTGGCTGGTGCCGACACCGATCTCGTCTTCGGCGCAGAGCATACCGAGACTCTCCTCGCCACGGATCTTACCGCGTTTGATAACGAAACTCTCGTCGCCCGAATAAAGGCGTGTACCGACCGTTGCCACAATCACTTTCTGTCCGGCGGCTACGTTTGGTGCTCCGCAAACGATTTGCAAAGGTTCACTTTCACTTTCACTTTCCACTCTCACTGTCGTAATATGCAAATGGTCGCTGTTAGGGTGGGGGACGCAGGTCAGCACTTGTCCTACCACTAAGCCCTCGAGGCCGCCTTTTATGGTTTGTACTGTTTCGACTGTACCTACTTCCAAACCGATGGAAGTGAGGATTTTTGCTACGGTTTGTGCATCGTCCGTCAGGTTGATGTACCGTTTAAGCCACTTATAAGATATATTCATACTTGTGTGTTAATTGAGTTCGTACTAAAAAGCGTGCAAAGGTACGAAAAAAAAAGGACATAAGCAAAAAAAAATTGTTTTTTCCTCAATTTTTCTATTTATACTTGCGTATGTCATATATTTTTTGTACTTTTGCACCCGCTAAACAGCCCGCAGGGCGCGCTAAACCTGCTAAACTTGCTCAACCCGCTCAACTATATCCATCTGTGGAATAGATCTTTGAATAATTTATTATTGTGTTGTGTAAGCAACACGAGGTACGACGAAGGAGTACCGCTTTTTTAGTTCTTTCTTTTTGGAAGTGGAAGTTTACTTACGACTGACAAAAAAAGAAATAAAAAAATAATAAAGTCGCTCCGGCGACACCGGTATATCTGAGAAAATCTGTGATAATCTGTGAGAGATAAAAAGTTCTGCGATTTCTGCGAGAGATACTAAATAGGCGTAATAAAGAGCAAAGCGAGTGAGCGGGAGGTTGCTCCGGCGACACCGATAAAAACAAAAACAAGGAAAAATTAGTGCATCAGTAATAAGATAAGATTATGTTTAATTTATTTAATTTTAAGCCGAAAAGGCAAACAATTGAAGTTCTCTGTGGTGATGGTAACAAAATAGAGGTTTCTGTTGACGAAGATGTGAAAGGGTTACGGAAAAAACCTTTCCAAATGATAGTGGCAGACTCCTTTAATATCAAAGGAAGAGGCACTGTCCTGCTTGGTAAAATCGAGGCAGGATATATCACAAAGGGAGATAAGATATACGTAAACAACAATCCCCAAGCAGAATTAGTAGTCGCAGGGATTGAGATCTTCCGAGAAATAAGGAATTATGCCGAATTTGGTGAATCCGTAGGAGTGTTAGTCCCAAACGACCCGCAATGCAAAGCCGGTGATATTATTACCAAAGAAATAAAGGGTTAGCCCCTTCTCGTAGGATGATTATATGACCATCTTTAAGCACCTTGATAGGGGTGTGATGGTTATGGATAACCGGCAAGGCGGAAGGTTCGTCATTTCCTAAATACGGCTTCTGCGCCAACTTAAAGTAGTAGTGACTACCCACATCGGTCGTCATATCTATTCCGTATTGCCAAATCTCGTTGCCTAAATAGGTGAGCGTCAATGTGATGGTGGCAAAATGGTAGTTCTCCCCGTAGAAGAAATAGTCGTTGAAGTCCGACTGGTTCTGGAAGAACAGGGGCGAATAGACCTGACCGCTTGTCAGCGTATAAGTGCCTTCGGTTAATCTGTTCTCCGAGGGCAACATAACATTGAAAATGAGGTTGGGATAATCCTCCTTGTACGAGAAATTAAACTCGTAATCATAAACACGCACACTCTCTAAGTCAAAGGCTCCCACATACGTAATCACCACCGAGTCCATCGTCAGTTCCTTCTCCTCTTGGGGTTTAGGAGGGAAGGGAGCTACGTAGAACTCGTTATAACTCGTCACGTTAATACTGAACGTCGAACCGTGCTGCGTCGTCACCGACCCTGTTACATAAACGGTGTCACCCTGTTCGTTAAGGGAGAAAGTGAGACTGCCCGTCTGTATATAATAGGGGGTGTACTGTCCCCAGTCCTTCCCTCTAATGGCGATATATGACGGATAATCGTTGCGGTTATGATAGCCGGGGGAAGCAATAAAAGTGCCTTGTGCACTGTCCACCGAGAAAGTGAAGGTGCCCAACGGCATTGCAAACGTGTCCACCACTAAATCCAATTCCACCCAGTCTAATTTCTGATTCAGCGAATCAACGAGGTTGATGTTTATCCAACCCGTCTTCTCGCGGTTGTCTCTTATGTTCACTATCTGACCGTTAAACGCCTCACTGACCGTCTCTTTCGGTTCAAAGCGGTAGGGGTCTTCCTCGATAGGGTCGGTTCCGCCTGCCTTATACTCAAAGCGGAAGGGAGCTATAACGTACGTGTAACTCGTACCCTTGCGTGCCGCTTGGATAGTAGCACTCAGTTCGCAGCTATCCTCGTTAATCTTGGTGATGGTTAACTTTATTTCGGAGTCTTCTTCGCAGAAATACTGATTGCCGTTGTCTTTGTTCAGTCCGCTATTGTAGTAATCGATAGTTCCGTCTTGGGCGCTGAACGAACCGATGATAGACTCCGTCTGAGGCCAAACATCCATAAACACGTTGTACGTGGCGCTGGTCGTGGCAGCTGTGATGTTGAGGTAGTAGTTTGGCTTATCTACAGTGAGGTCATTAATCTCCACCTTGCTGGCGGTTAAGTTATACGCTGCCCACGCCTGAGCGCAAGCCATAAATCCTGATAAGAGTATAAAACAAAGCTTTTTCATGATTGGTTCCTAAAAAATCGTGCAAAGGTAGTAAATTTTTCTCATATATGCAAATTTATTTACAATATTTTTTATATCTCCCCCTCCTTTGACCTTTTTTCTCTTCTTATTCTTCGGTAACCGTTCGGTAACCCTTCTGTGCGGGTATAATAGAGACACACTTTCGGTATTGGGTTATTCTTGGGTTATTCTTGGGTTCGCCCATCTTCCCTCAAATCCTCAGTCTATGTTCGAGGTGTTATTAGATTGTAATTCAGAAGGTTACAATTTTGGTATTTACAAAAACAACCATCGCAACCCCGAGAGGGGGTGGCATAACAAAAAGCCCCACTCACCATCGTGAACGGGACTTTGCGATTTATCCTAAGCGATTGCGATTATCCTAACCGATTAGTTGGCAGGGAAGACGGGCCGTACAGATAGCCCGCCGTAGCGATTGCCGAAGTAACACTCCACGTGGTCCGAATCGTCGTCCGAATAGAAGTTGAGGATGTACGCGCAGTACCCAAGGTAGTTCTCGTAGAGCGAAGAGGACCAGTAGAGGCCGTCGGAACCGACATAGTCGAGCGACGTTCCTTGGACGAAGCAGCCGGCAGCGGGCAAAAAGATTGAGTTGCCGTTCTTCGTGCTCGTAACAAGATAACCACTCACATTTGTGCCATTGTAATTCGTTTTCTTCTCCCAAGTGCAGTTATCTGTATTCATTAATTCATCTTGTTCTGCCTTGGTCGGCATGCGCCAATTGCCTCCCCAATTCTGACGAGCGGCATCGTCTTCAAGTTCAAGAGTGGTCTTGCCTCTAGAGAGATTGTATTTTATGAAAGTAGAGCCTTCATCTTCCATATCAAAATAAGAAGCCAAAGCATAACCCTTGTCTTTTTTCCAAGAAATAGGATAGGTGATAGGCGTAACGTAATAGGGCTCCGTCTCACCCCAAGCGAAGTAGTCACCGTAACATTCTGGAGCGGTGGCACCGACATTGATGGTTGCCCATTTAAGACCGCTTGGCAAACCAAGGTCAACATAAGTAGGAAGTGTCAATTCGGGATAGGTGGTAACTGTACCGGGTTTCGGCATATCGGTCGATTTGGTCATAATCAAAACATCTGCCGAATTCTCTGTTTTATAGAAACTGATAGCCAAGGTTGCATCTTCCTTATATTGAATGGGGAAGTAAACTTTCGTTGCTGTGGTAGCGTCCAAAGTAAGTGCTTTGTCAAACGTCATCGTATAGGTAGCCAATGTCTTTTTGTCTGCGTCTTTCAAAACAACCTCAATCTTCGTCAAAGCACCATCTCCCTTAAGTTGTAAGCCGATAACGGGACCGAAATTGGCAATGGTGAAGTCGTAAGCTTCACCTGTACCATCAGCAAAAGGACGGTAGTTATCTTTTACATACGGAACGTCAAAGGTGGTTACACCTGTTGCTTTGGGGTTATAGCCGTAAGCCACTTTATATTTGGTCATATCGGGTAATAAATCACCTTCAAAAGTGGCGATATTCTCTGCAATAGACGGGTTCTTGAGCAGTTTGCAATCTTGAGTGTTATAGATATAGATTTCGTCCCCCTCTTCCCATTGCATAGTGAAAGCCTCTGTTTTATCTTCCCAACGATCGGGAGCGGCAATCTTATTTGGAGTTTTGGGGAGTTCAATCGTTCCGATGATAGTCCCATAATTCTCGGGAGCGTTCTCTTTGTTTTCCTGCGAATTCTTGTTGCAGCCTACGAGCACTAACAGCGCGGCTGCGAAATACATAAACTTCTTCATAACTGTTTAATTTCAATTAAGTTAACGACTTACCACTCATGAGTTTCATTGCTCATTGTTCCGAGTTGCCCTTTAGGAGCAGGAGCCGGTCCGCTGGCGCAGATGATACTGCTGTTTACGACTTGGAGAAACTTCGTCTCCGGTTGATTGTAATGTTTCATTAGTTTTGTTTGTGTTTA
>JAZLMS010000013.1:0-32691 GCA_045598805.1 Paludibacteraceae bacterium
CACGTTGATGTCTGTTCGCCGTATTCTTAAGGACGAAGCCCTCGTCCGTTCCGCCGACCGCCTCCGCTGATACCCCTTTGTCCCTTCCACCTCTCTTCTCTTCCGTCCCTCCGCCCCTCCGCCTTCCACACCTTTGCGGCACCTATTAAAAAACCATCGCAACCCCGAGAGGATACGATGGAAACGGTCATAGTTGGTCACTTGGTCATGACCAACTTCGTAAGTGATGTCAACTTTTTCTTTTCTTGCAATAAGAAACTACTATAGTTGACGAATCACTTTTGCTGGATTTCCTGCAACAACCACAAAATCTGGCACATCGTGCGTCACAACAGCACCAACTCCTATTACACTATGGGTTCCAATATGCTTACAACCAGGAGCAATAATAACGCGAGAACCTATCCATACATCATCTTCGATCACAAGAGGCGTTTTTGGTAATCCAGGACCATCCCCTAAACGTTTGTTTGAGTCCTTATAACTATGTCCCCCACCTTGAAAAAGCACATTCTCACCCATCATTAGACCACCTTTAAATGTTACAATACGTTGATGACATATAAAATCTTTTCCAATTGAAGTACCTCCAAGCACATGAATATCTTGCCCATTTCCAAAATATGCTCCTTGTTCAAGATTCAAATCACAAGTACATTCTGCAAACAAATGGTGGGCGCACAAATTTCGTAATCGTTGTGCCCACTTACCCAATATAGGCATCGTAGATTTAGGAAGCTTTCTTGCAAAGCCGTAATAAAAAATTAACCAAAGTGTTCTCATAAAAAACGCGGATTTCTGCTTCACTTATCCGTTAGTTGAGGTCCTAGGAAAACCTATAGTCTCGGATAAGCATATAGAAATCCACGCCGTGTATATCAGCCTATGCAGAAAAGCATAGGTGTACAATACACCCATGGACATCTACCACCTACTTGTTCCGAAGACTAAATTTGAAGTTTCCTAGGTTTCAACTAGTCGATAACAAGCGTTAGTAAACGCCGTTGCGATAAGTGCCAAAGCACCTTTCGCTAAATATGTCCCGAAATCTCACCTTGGCGAGTATCACGAGAGGGACATCACCCTCCCACTCACCCAGCGTGGATTCCGTTATGTTCCCCTATTTTACGTCAGTGGGTGACGGGCAAGTACGTTTGCCGGACGATAACCTCTTTTTGAGTTATGGTTTGATTTGTTTTGTATCTTTCTCTAATGCAGCAATATAATCACGCTCCACTTGCGATAACTCACGCACTTGATATTTGCGATATTCAGCAATAGCCTTTTCACGTGCCTGCTCTGCAGAAACAGAGCCTGCATTTTCTAATATATGGCGACGACCAGCCTTCAAAATATCATCTAAAAGTACACGATAGTCATGCATAGTCATTGGGATATGATCCAAGGCTTGGTTTTCGGCAATATCAAAAAATCCCGAAACCATATTATTTAGTTTCCTTAATTCCTCTTCGCTTAGATAGTTTTTAGCCACTGTCACATCTGCCAATGTTGGATGCGAACCTCTAAAAGTTGTTAATCCCATAAACTCTTTCTCACTATCCGCACGAGAGTATATAAGTTCTGCTGCCGTTTGACCATGGGTGGCATAATGCAACTTATTCTGCACTATCTTGAAAAATAAACGAGTTTCTTCATCCGAAGCATTGTAGTCAACACTTGTTGCGTACAAGTCAAGCACTTGACGATAGAGCACTTTTTCTGACGAACGAATATCTTTAATAGTATTCAATAGGTCATACCAATAAGTCCCTCCTCCATTGCCTTTAAGTCGTTCCACATCTATGGAATAACCTCGTACTAGATATTCCTTTAGCCGTTGTGTCGCCCATTGGCGGAAACGCGTTCCTTGAATGGAATGAACTCGGTAACCAACGGAGATAATGACATCAAGATTATAGGTTGTAATTTCGTACGCTCGCGAACGAGTAGTAGGTACAAATGCATTTTTTGCACTTGTACTTTTAGGCTCCAATTCACCTTCCGCATATATGTTATTTATATGCCTAGTAATGACAGATTTATCTCGTTGAAATAATTCTGCCATCTGTTCTTGGCTAAGCCACATTGACTCGTCGTGCATTTGCACATCAAGTTTCACTTTTCCATCTTCCGTCTGATAAAGTACTATTTCGTTTTGTTCGTTCATGTTTTTCAATATCTCGACCGATGCCGGTCAATCATAGGCGGGGAGGTTGGATACTTCCAATTACTTCGCAATGACGAGGTAATAGTTCTTTTTACCCTTTTGGAAAAGAAGGTACTTATTATTTAACAAGGACGCGCACGTGATAGGCGTTTGGAAGTCCGTCAGTTTCTCCTTGTTCAGACTGAACCCGTTCGCCTGTATCATCTTACGAGCCTCACCCTTAGAGGGGAAGATATGCGTTTTTTCTGCCAGCAACTCCAGCGGAGCGATACCTGCCTCTAATTCCGCTTTGCTAATCTCATATTGCTCTACACCCTCCATCACTTGCAGGAACATCTCCTCCGAGATACCCTTCAGTGCGTCCAAGGTGCCGTTGCCGAAGAAGATATTACTTGCCTCTACGGCGGCGTTGTAGTCCGCCTCGGAGTGAACCATGCAGGTTACCTCCTTGGCAAGGCGTTTTTGTAAGGCACGCAAGTGCGGAGCCTCGTCCTGCTCTTTGATGAGAGCGTCGATCTCGTCCTTCTCCAAGGATGTGAAGATCTTGATATACCGTTTAGCGTCATCGTCCCCTACGTTCATCCAGAACTGGTAGAACTTATAAGGCGAGGTATAACGGCGGTCGAGCCAAATATTACCGCTTTCCGTCTTACCGAACTTACCGCCATCGGCTTTCGTTATCAGCGGACAAGTAACAGCATAAGCGTCGTTACCGGTAATCTTCTTAATGAGTTCCATACCGGTCGTAATATTTCCCCATTGGTCGCTTCCGCCCATTTGCAGTTTGCAGTTCTTATGGGTGTTGAGGTAGTAGAAATCGTAACCTTGCAGCAGTTGATACGTGAACTCGGTGAAGGACATACCGCAGTTGAACTCGCCGTTGAAGCGTTTCTTGACGGAGTCTTTTGCCATCATGTAGTTGACGGTGATGAGTTTACCGATATTACGGGCAAAGTCGATGAACGTAAAGTCCTTCATCCACTCGTAGTTATTCACCAGTTCGGCAGCGTTAGGCTCTGTGCTATTGAAGTCTAAAAAACGCTCTAACTGCTTGCGGATACAAGCCACGTTGTGATTGAGGGTCTCCTCGTTGAGCAGGTTGCGCTCGGCACTCTTACCCGATGCGTCGCCAATCATACCGGTGGCACCACCGATAAGGGCAATCGGTTTATGTCCGCAACGCTGCAAGTGGCGTAGCATCATGATACCGCATAAGTGACCGATGTGGAGGCTGTCTGCTGTGGGGTCAATGCCTAAGTAACCGGCCGTAATCTCTTTGGTTAGTTGTTCCTCTGTGCCGGGAATCATGTCCTGTAACATCCCGCGCCAACGTAATTCTGCAATAAAATTCTTCATATATCGTGTTGTTTTTATCAAAATCGACTGCAAAAGTACTGCTTTTTTTTGAATTATGCAAATAAATTTGGTTATATTGTAAAAAAGTTGTATTTTTGCACCCACTAATCGTAAATCGTCCAATTTGTAAATAGTAAATACAAAGATGTCTGTTCATACTCAATCGAGCCGCGTGACGACGGCAACTATTCGTCAAATGGCAACAGCCGGTGACAAGATCACGATGCTGACCTCCTATGATTTTACCTTAGCCTCTTTGGTTGATGAGGCTGGTGTTGATATGTTCCTCGTGGGCGATAGTGCCTCGAATGTTGTGTGTGGTAATGCCACCACTTTGCCTATCACGCTTGACGAAATGATTTTCCTCACAAAGGGAGTCGTTCGTGCCGCCAAGCACGCGCTGGTGGTGAGTGATATGCCCTTTGGTTCGTACCAAGTGAGCGAGGAGCAAGCCGTGGCTTCGGCTATCCGTATGCTCAAGGAGTCTGGTTGCGATGCCGTTAAGTTAGAGGGAGGTGCCTCTGTGTTACCTGCCGTGCGTCATATGATTGAGGCGGGAGTGCCCGTCATGGGGCATATCGGTTTGACGCCTCAGTCCGTTCATCAGTTTGGCGGTTACGGGTTGAGAGCCAAGGAGCAAGCGGAGGCGGAACAACTCGTAGCGGACGCTATTGAGTTGGCGAAGGCCGGTTGTTTTTCTATTGTGATGGAGAAGATTCCTGCTGCTTTGGCAACGAAAGTGACGGAAGCCGTAGCGCCTTATCACTGCGCCACTATTGGTATTGGTGCAGGTAACGGCACGAACGGTCAAGTCTTAGTGTTGCACGATATGTTAGGACTGAACATGGGCTTCAAACCTAAGTTCCTGCGTCGTTTTGCTGAGTTAGGCGAGGCGGTTAAGACGGCAGTAGGCGATTATATCGCTGCGGTCAAAGAGGGTTCTTTCCCCAACGAAAACGAGAGTTTCTAACTTACTTGTTGCTACAACAAAAGTTTTTATTGCGACAGACATCGCACGTGCCACAGGTGGGGGCGTCACTCTGACCGAAATAATGCAGTAATAACTGACTGCGACAGAACTGCGTTTGCTCCGCGTACTCCACCATCGAACGCAAACGCTCTACATACTGATCCTTGCGATCTTCATACACTCGTTTAGGCAGGAAAATAGATTCCTGCCTTTCCTGTGTTAAGGTGAACCGACACGCACACGTGCGCGGAATGTAAGTAAGGATACCTCTTGCCGCTAAACCGGCAAGTAGTTTATGACCGGCTGCGCCTGAAAGACCGCTATCGCTGTAGGGTTGCTGCACTGTAAGATTGAGGGAGTCGAGGTCGATATATTGGAGATCGGAGAAGATACCCGTATAACGACGCATAAGCGTCTCCAAAAGGAGTGCCTCCTCCGGCAATAAACTATACTGTCTCCACTGCGAAGAGGTGACTTTTAACTGCACCCGTGCCCGCATCTCTTGGTCTTCCTCGAAATCGATATACCCCGCCTGCGACAGGATATGCAACGCGGCATACGTAGGCAACAAAGGCAGGTGCATCACCCGTGCCAGTTCGTCCATATGTAACGCAAAAGAATGACCTAATCCGCTACCGGCACCAACGGTGAAGAAATCGCAAGTCTTATGGTAAACCTCCTCAATAAACTCCTTGGAAGGATAGCTATCCGCTACCCGTTTGCGTGCCTTGACTTTATCCTGACTGTTGTATAAGAGTACGGCATAAGCCGTCTTGCCGTCGCGCCCGGCACGACCCGCCTCCTGAAAATAAGCCTCTATACTGTCGGGCAAGTCGTAATGGATGACCAATCGTACATCGGGCTTGTCAATGCCCATACCGAAAGCGTTGGTGCAAACGATAACCCTTGTCTTGTTCTTTTTCCACGCCTCTTGCTTATCGGACCGCTCCTTGGACGTTAAGCCTGCATGATAGAAATCGGCAGAGTAGGGAGTTAATAACTCACTAAGCTCCTGCGCCCGCTTGCGGTTACGCACGTACACAATAGCCGAACCCGGAACACAGTCTAAGATATGCGTTAACTGCTCGTCCTTCTTATCCGTATAACGAACGATATATTGCAAGTTCTTCCGCTCAAAGGACTGCGCGAAGACGCGCATTGGGGGTAGAGGAGTAGAGGAGTAGGGGGGTAGGGATGCCTGTTGCCTGTTGCCTGTAGCCTGTAACCTATCACAGATGTCATCAACCACCTTCGGTGTGGCAGTGGCGGTGAGGGCAAGGAGAGGGCAGTTAAAGAACTCACGAATAGAAGATATGTGCAGATAGGACGGACGAAAATCGTAACCCCACTGACTGATACAGTGTGCCTCATCAACGGCTATCAGTCCTATCGGTAACTGCGCCAGACGCTTGCGGAAAGCCTCTGACTCCAAGCGTTCGGGCGAGACGTAGAGGAAATGGTAGGGCCCGAACTGACAGTTATCCAGAGCTGCTTGCTGTTGGTCTAACGACTGACCGGTGTAGATAGCGGCAGCGTGTATATTATGCTTGCGTAGGTTCTCCACTTGGTCCTTCATGAGGGCGATGAGGGGCGTGATGACTAAGCATAACGAGGGTTTGCCCTCCGACGCCATAACCATGGTCGGTACTTGGAAACAGAGCGACTTACCGCCACCGGTCGGCATAAGTGCCAAGGTGTCGTGACCGGCAAGAACGGAGTCAATCACCTCCTGCTGAATAGAGCGGAAAGAGTCGTAATCAAAGGTATTATGTAGCACTTCGATAGCAGTCATGGTGCAAAATTACTACTTTTTTCTTAAATATGCAAATTTTTAGGCAAATTATTTGCATATATCCCAAAAAAAGACTACCTTTGCAATGCTTAATTCAACGAATATGATAAAATCAATGACCGGCTATGGTAAGGCCGTAAAAGATTACCAAGACCAGACCATTACGGTTGAACTGCGTGGTGTCAATTCCAAATCACTCGATTTGAACCCTCGTATGCCTTCGTATCTGTTTGAGAAAGAGTTAGATATCCGCCAACTCCTCGCCACTCGCCTCGAGCGTGGCAAGATTGACCTTAATATCTCCGTCCTTCAGCGAAGCGAGACATCTCTACCCCTCTACTCCTCTACTCCTCTACCCCTCATCAACGCGGAAGCGTTTAAGTTCTACTACAACCAATTAGTCGCCTTGCAGAACGAGTTAGGTATTCCTGCTTCGGCAGACCTTGTAGGTGCTGTGATGCGTATGCCCGCGGTGACGAAAGCAGAGACCGCGCAGGAGACCGTACTGGACGAAGGTTTGGCAGCCGCCGTGATGGCGACGCTCAACGAGGCAGTCGATGCTTTTGTGGCGTTCCGAACCCAAGAAGGAGCGGCATTACAGGCTAAGTTTAACGAGCAACTCGACGCAATCGAAGCACTGAAAGCAGAAGTGGAACCCTACGAGAAAGGGCGTGTAGAGCATATACGGGAACACTTGCTCAAGAACCTAAACAAGTTAGCCGGGGAAACGAAAAAAGCGATTGATAGTAACCGATTGGAGCAAGAGATGATTTATTATCTCGAGAAACTGGACATCACGGAGGAGAAAGTGCGCTTGACCAATCACATTCATTATTTCCGTGAGACGATGGCTCTTGAGGGTAATGGAGTTGGTAAGAAGTTGGGTTTCATTGCTCAGGAGATGGGGCGTGAGATCAATACGTTGGGCAGCAAGTCCAATCAGTCAGAGATGCAAATCATCGTAGTCAAGATGAAGGATTTGCTCGAACAAATCAAAGAACAAGTCCTGAATGTTCTATAATCGTGTGATATGAATCTATTATATTAATGCTTTATGAAGAAACTAAGTATTTTTTTCGTTGCGCTCATTTGCGCAAGTGCAATTTTTGCTGCTGATTACGATTGTAAAATTGGAGGTATCTATTACAACCTTGATACCAATGATATGACGGCAGAAGTAACGAGTGAAAAGAGAGGTTGGCACGCAAGTTATTCCGGCTCTATCGTTATTCCCTCTAAGATTACCTACAAAAGACATACTTATTCGGTCACAACGATTGGAGATTATGCTTTCAGTGAATGCGATGGTTTGCAGTCGGTCACGATTCCTAATTCGGTCACAACGATTGGAGAGAGGGCTTTTGTTTGGTGCGATGGTTTGAAGTCGGTGACTATTCCTAATTCCGTCACTACGATTGGAGATCTTGCTTTCGGTGGTTGCTCTGGTTTGACTTCTGCGACGATAGGCAAATCCGTCACTATTATTGGAAATGAAGCTTTCGCTTCCTGCTCTGATTTGCCGTCAATTACTTGTTATGCTATTACTCCGCCAAAGTGTGGGAATAATGTTTTTGGGTCTATCGAGAGCTCCTTTTTCACAGGTAGTTCTATTAAAGTGTACATTCCTGCATCAGCTGTAAAAGATTATCAAAACGCTGATGGATGGAAGGATTTACAAATCTTACCTATTACTGAAGAGGTAAAGAACTCGCATTAAGGGTGAAGATAATAGTTTGTGGGCAAAGAATAAAAATACCATTAAGATATACGCTAATGAATGAACCATTAGAGATACCATTTGCTGAGTTTGACGAATACATCCGTCAGGGTGAGCCTGACCAACGTGAGAAAGCGAGTATTTGGAGTCTGGCTATTGGTCTGCAACAAGTAGATCAATTGCAAGTGAGCCGTTATCTAAAGCAGACGGCCGCAGAACACATTGAAGGAAAGATTTCACAAGACGAAGTAGAAAAGCGAATAACGGCTTATTATCAAACAGCAGAAAGTCGCAAAGAGGAGAGCGGTACCGATGAGGCCGATTTGGTTTCTACGCGAATATCGCGCGTAATGAACACGCAATCTTTTACATTTTCACCATCTCATTATGCTTCTATTCATCGGGCATTATTCAATGGTATTCTTCCCTAAAAATGAATTGAGGAATCGTTATTTGCATATTCTTTGGACGGGCAGTCGTCCACAATTGCCAAAGACAAGCGATACACAAGTAACGGACAATGTCGGTATAAATGTCGGTATAAATGTCGGTATAAATGAGCAGAGGGCAACTCGTTTAATAGCACAAGATTCTAAAATAACAGCGACTCGGTTGGCAGATATATTACATGTGTCCGTTCGTCAAGCCGAGCGTATTTTCTCGTCATTGCGTAATGCTGGAATTATCCGCCGTGTAGGAGCGAATAAGAATGGTCATTGGGAAGTTATTAAATAATAATTGCAAAAACGTAGGTGAATCTGTAGGTGTGAGAGATTTTTAGTAATTTTGCTACCAAATTCTCATATTAACCACGGAGAATGCCGATAGCCGAATAATAAAGTGGAGACAACAAGAATGAGAAAACTGATTTTATTTATTGCGTCCGTGTTTGTGTTAAGCATAGGCGCAGCGCAGGCAGAGGAAGCCGATGCTGTTTTCTTTTGGGTTAACGGCTCTAATACCTGCTATCAACTAAGTCAAATGCCCGTCGTCAGTTACGATGAGGGAGCAGCCGTATTGACGATAGATGGTATAACCCAACTGCGTGTAGAGGCAGAGTCTTTGGAAGACCTAACTATCACGTATGGCATCTATCAAGCACCCACTCCTACCGACATTGAGTCCTCAACGACCGAGGATACAAAGGTTCACAAAGTGGGCAAGTATATCATCGGTGGCAGACTGATTATCGTCAAAGATGGTCAGCAGTTTGATGCGGAAGGTAGACGGCTGTAAGGAAAGCCCTCTAACCCCCTAAAGGGGGAATAGTCGAAAGTTAAATAACCAATAAATAAATGACAAATCAAATGAAAAAAGTTATTCTTTTTTTAGCCGCTACCATATGCAGTGTGCTGATGATGGCGCAAACGAACCAAGTCACTTGGGTGAATGGTCGCGCTGTGTTAGGTCAGTCGATTAGTTCAATTGATAGTATTAAGTATGGAGTAATCGAGGACGCCGACCAACTCGTTCTCTGGTTACCTAAAACGATTATTGTTCACGATACGGTTATTGTGCATGATACCATCATCATCAATAAGTGCGATAGTAGCTATGCTCCCGAAGGTGTAGAGATGGTCGATTTAGGTTTGCCCAGTGGTATTAAGTGGGCAAATATGAATGTAGGTGCCACTACTATTACTGAGTATGGTGATTACTTTGCATGGGGAGAAACAACTCCCAAAACCACCTATGATTGGAGTACGTACAAGTATTGTTCCAATGGCAAATATACAGGCATGACCAAGTACACCTATCCAGATGGTCTAAAAAGTGGTATTTGGTATAATGATGATACTTTCATTGGCGATAACAAGACGACTCTTGACTCGGAAGACGATGCTGCTCACGTTAATTGGGGTGGCAATTGGCGTATGCCGACCTTGGCAGAAATCCAAGAATTGAAAAACAACTGTACATGGAAATGGGTAGCTCTGCAAGGTGTTAATGGTTATAAAGTGACAGGAAGTAATGGTAATTGGATCTTTTTGCCCGCTTCCGGCTACCGCTACGATTCGTCGCTCAGCCGTGTCGGCTTCCTCGGCTACTACTGGTCCTCTTCGCTCGACGAGGACTACTCGGCCTACGCGTACGACCTCGGCTTCAATTCGGTCGACGTGGATTGGAGCAGCAGCGATCGGTACTTCGGTCATTCCGTGCGTCCGGTCTGCCAGTAGCCAAAGACATATTTTGACTTGCAAAGAATATTATATGACCTTTCGAAAATATAAACTCTCTCTCCCATCGCAACCTTTCAGGGTTGCGATGGTTGTGTATAGTTTACACATAAACCTAAAACAAGAAAAAGTCAGCGTGTCTGCCAACCCCTTAGACGAACGCGGTAATCAGGCGGTAATCAGGCGGTAATCAGGCGGAAATCACGCGGAGATGATAGTGCTCACCCTCCTCGCTTCCTACTTGCAGGGCTGTGTAAAAACCCGATAAAAACCCGATTTTTGAATAGTGGGGATATAGTACTATTCTAAGTACCACTTGTAGTGTATCACCAGTGTATCAATAACGATACCTCACCGAAGGATGACCGAAGGGTCACCGAATGGTCGCCGAAGGATGCCCTACTTGTCCGTAAGTATGGGTTTGACGAGTTGGTCGAGTTGGGCAAAAGCTGATTCGAGGTTGTCGTTGATGAGTTGCATATCAAAATGATGGGCATCTGCCATCTCAATAGACGCCTTCGCTAAACGCTTCTGTATCATCTCCTCTGAGGTATCTCCACGCCCATGCAAACGACGACTCAGTTCCTCTAAACTGGGGGGACACACAAAGATACTTAACGCTTTATCCCCAAAGATATGTTCGAGGTTAATGCCGCCTTTCACATCAACATCAAAAATAGGAATAGCCCCCTTGGCTTGGATACGGTCTATCTCCGAATAGAGCGTGCCGTAATACAGTCCCTCATAGACTTGTTCGTGTTCGATGAAAGCCCCTTGGGCAATCTTGTGCTCAAAGTCCTCTCGAGAAATGAAATAGTATTCGCGACCATCTACTTCCTCCCCGCGTGGAGCACGGGTTGTGCAAGAAACGGAGAGTTCAAAACGACCCGGATAGGTGGTTAACAAGTGATGTACCATGGTAGATTTGCCGCTACCACTCGGTGCACAGATGATGAGTATCATTATAGTTGAAAGTTTATAGTTGAAAGTTTAAAGAAGTCGTATAGTGTGTTAGTTGAAAGTTGATAAGTTTAGAGGTTATTTTAGGAAACTAACCAACGCAATGCATTGATTTTACGAATACCTTCATAATCTATTTCCGGATCTTCGTCAAGTGTTAACAGATATTTAGGATAAGAATCTCGTATGTTTTGTAATGGTTTCAACTCGCGTTGCAATGTGTCCGATGACAGCGTTGTGTCTGCCACTTGATAGTAAGTTAATCCGGTAGGTTCGATGCAAACAAAATCGACTTCTAAGTTATCCCATTTGCCGATAAACACTTTCTTGTGACGGCGTAATAATTCTAAATAAATAATATTCTCCAGTACGCGACCACGATCGTATTTTCGCCCTCCTAACAACATCATTCTTAATCCCGGATCAACACCATAATACTTACCTAACGTTTTTAGGTGCTGTTTCCCGCGGATGTCAAATCGAGAAACAGGGTACAAAACAAACGCTTCTTCCAAGGCAGAAAGGTACCTTTCAATGGTTCGATTATCTATCTTTCTGCCATTCGAAGTCATTGTGTCGGCAATGCTCTTAGTGGATGTCGTATTACCTATATTATCAAACATATACTGAATAACACTCTCCAGCATAAGTGGGTCTTGTATCTTATTTCGGGTAACAATATCCTTGAGCACAATGGTGCTAAATAAACTCTGAAGGTAATCAATAATCTGTTCCCGTTGTTTATTCAAAGCGAGCGTATAAGGAAAACTACCGAACTGCACATAATTGGCGTAACATTCGGATATCGTTGCTTGAGGATTAGCGGACACAAACTCTTTAAACGATAGAGGCAATAGTTTAATTTCTACATAACGACCGGATAGCAAAGTTGCTAACTCTTGACTAAGCATATTAGCATTGCTGCCCGTTATGTATAAATCTACATTCGGTTGCACATACAAACTATCAACCGCTTTTTGAAATAAGGGTACATTTTGTATCTCATCACAAAAGATATAGGTCGTTTTTGTAGGGTGTAATCGTTCTGTTACATATTGGTAGAAAGCGTGATATTCACAAAGAGACTCGTTACTTAAATCCTCAAAGTTAATAGATACTATTTGCTCCGCACTCACACCATCACGAATCAATTCTTGCTGAAACAGATTCAATAAGGTTGATTTACCGCATCTCCTAATGCCGGTAATAACTTTTATCACTTGCTTGTCGCGAAAGTTTTTAAGCTGTTCCAAATAAGCGGTTCTGAGTATTGTTTCCATATCCCATTTCGTTTTTCGACCGCAAAGGTACGATTTTTTTTGGTTATATGCAAATATTTCTGCATTAAAATGCAAAAAAGTTCAAAAAACACAAAGTTTTTGCATTGCAATGTAGAAAACTTTATGTTTAGTCGCAGAGGGAGAAGAGGTCGGGACGGGGATTGACGAGCAGCACGGGCACCGCACTGCGAGCAATAGCATGACGCTCGGGCGGACCGAAAAGGATGTCATCTAATCCGTAATCGCGACTTGCCGTCAGAACCAATAACTCGTTCCTAAACTCCCGCTGACGCTCCACCGCCTCGCGCATAAGGTGAAAACTGTCTTTCTTTGCTATCACCACCTCATAAGTAATCTTTTCCCCCGTTCGCTCCTTGACTTGCTCTATGTGCGTGACGATACGGTTCACGTTGTTTTGCGCCTTATGTCCATAATCGTGCGCCTGCAAGAGGATGATGTGTGCCCCCGTTTTACGAGCGAGGTAAGTGCATATCTCTGCCTTGTAGGTCTCCTCCTCGAGCATGCTGACCGGCACGAGAATTGAGTTGAAAGGTGCGTCCGCGCACTCCGATAAAGCGGCTGTAGGATTCATCGTGTCCGTGAAGAAGACATAGGGACGACGCTCCTCACGACATTCATTGAGGTGCCGCTGGATGATGCGCCGCGAATTGAGGCAGTGTATTTGTAAGATGTCTTCGGACATAGGGTGTCTGGTGTCTAGTGTCTTGTGGATGGTTTTAGTGTCTATGTTTTTTGAGTAGGGCTTTGAGTTGGTCGATATGATGAAGGCTGTGGTACTTCGTCCAACTGACAAAAGCCAACAGCAGACCATCGCAAACGAGGGCGGCTACCACATAACCGATCCAATGGTGTTCGGGGTCAAGTTCAAAACCCTCCGGAGCAATGAAGATATACGAGATACTGACCATCGTCATGAATAACGCCGGTATAAGAGTCATCAAATAGCCGTGGTTCTTCTTACGCGAATAGAGATACAAAGTCGCAGACCAAAGGATGAAGACGGAAATCGTCTGATTCGTCCACGAAAAATATCTCCAAACGATATTGAAATCAACAAACGCCATTCCAAACACGGCAGCAAAGAGCGGTAGGGCTATCTTCAATCGATTGCGAATAGGTTTTTGGCTGAGGTGTAGGAAATCCGCTATAGTCAGTCGTGCTGAACGCAAAGCCGTATCACCCGAAGTGATAGGCGCAACCACCACACCTAAGACGGCAAGGAAGCCGCCTACCTTACCCAGCCAGGACTTACTGATGGTATCTACCACCAAAGCGGCAATGTTCTCTCCCGGGTGCTGTGCAGCAAAGGCTTGCAGTCCGTCAATGCCGTATAAACCCTGTTCGGGAACGGCAAAGAAAGTGCCGGCAGCCGCTGCCCAAATAAGGGCAAGGATACCTTCGGCAACCATTGCTCCGTAGAAGATCCAGCGACCTTGACGCTCATTGGTCAAACAACGCGCCATGAGTGGTGACTGTGTACTATGAAAACCGCTGATGGCTCCGCAAGCAATGCTCACAAACATCATCGGGAAGAGCGGCAGACCATTCGTTTGGCGGTTATATAAACCATCGGTCAGTTCGGGCATCTCAGCACTATGCCAACCGAGCATGATAACCATAATACCAAGACCCATAAAGAGTAGGACAGCACCGAAGATAGGGTAGAAACGCCCAATCAGTTTATCTACGGGTAGAAGGGTTGCCAAGGTGTAATACAGGAAGATGATACCTAACCAAACGAGAGGTAAGGAATGATACTCAATCGAAGGCAGCGGGCGCATATTCTGTAATAGCGCTGCGGGACCGGTCATGAAAGTGGTGGTCAGTAATACCAGTAACACGAGCACGAAGATACGCACTACAAAGCCTAACGACTTGCCTATTTCTTCGGATACGACTTCGGGCATCGAGGCTCCGTTCTTACGAAGGGAGAGCATTCCCGACATATAATCGTGCACACCTCCGCCGAAGATAGTTCCGAATACAATCCAAAGGAAAGCAGACGGACCAAAGAAAATACCCATAATAGCACCGAAGATAGGACCCAGTCCGGCGATATTAAGGAACTGAACAAGGAAGACACGCCAGCCCGACATAGGTACATAATCGACTCCGTCAGGATGTTCCACGGCAGGTGTCTTGGCGTTGGGGTTAATCCCGAAGACACGCTCTACGAGACGACCATAAAAGATATATCCTAAAACAAGGACAACTAATGCTATAAGGAATGAATACATTGTGCTATTTCGTTTTGAACTGATTCTGAATTAGGAACGAGCGGCAAACGCAGGTGGTTTTGTATAATTCCCATCTGAGAGAGGACGGTCTTGATACCACTGGGATTACCCTCCTTGAAGAGCAGGTTGACCATCTCCGCATATTGGGCTTGTAACGTATGATCTGCTCGATGAACGATAGTGGCAAAGTCCGCGGGAAAAGCATTGGAAGCCACAGAGATGAGTCCGTCAGCACCCGCTGCTATAAGTTCCGCTGCGAGGGCATCGTCGCCGCTATATATTTTTAGTTTAGAGTTATTCCGCAAGGCAATCAGGTGTTTGATTTGGTCGAGGTTGCCGGAGGCTTCTTTGATTCCCATAATCTTGTCGGGACAGGTCTCATAGATACGCATTACCGTCTCGGGCAGTAGGTTCACGCCCGTGCGCCCGGGTACGTTATATAAAACAACGGGCACGGGCGAGGCTTGAGCAATCGCCACAAAGTGCCGATACAATCCCTCTTGGGAAGGTTTGTTGTAGTAAGGGCAGACGCTCAAGATGGCGGAGCAATCATTGAAGATTGAAGATTGAACGCCCGATGGGCTATTGAAGATTGAAGATTGAAGATTGAAGATTGTGTCTATGACTTGTTGGGTGTTGTTGCCACCTAAACCGAGAACGAGGGGGAGACGACCGTTGACCTTATGAACGACAAAGTCCCAAACCGAAGTTTTCTCCGTTTCCGTCATTGTTGCCGCCTCCGCTGTTGTGCCGAGGACGACAAGGAAATCAACCGAACCTTGTAACTGTATATCCAATAAAGCATCTAATGCCTTATAATCGACTTCGCCTGTAGCGGTGAAGGGAGTAATCAGTGCTGTGCCTAAACCATGTATCATATTTACGATTGGACGATTTACTATTTACGATTTACTAGTTACGATTTATTTACTATTTATCATTTTTAGGTAGCGGATGATTTGTTCAAAGAGGAAAACAGGAGAGTTTTGCTCCGAAGTGGAAATCATGAAATCGAGTATTCCCTTCGTCATGTCCAGTCCTGCCTTGAAATCGGCTCGCGCATAGAGAGCCAGATAATGCAACGGACGGCATGGACGCATCGTCAAGTCCAAAAGCAAATCATAATGGCTCTGCTGCATATACTGTATTACCTCCTCCGATGGTTTATCAAAGAAGGAGAGATTCTTTTTTCCTATAATACGTGACTTGGGTAAGACTAATGAGACAATCTCTTTCTTATCTGCATAACCCAACAAGGCAACATCCTTGCCGTCCTTTATCAAGTCATCACGCAGACGTTTAATGATAGCATTCTGCTCCGTCACATCGGACTCATAGACGATAAGAACCGTCTTAATGTCTTGGTAGTTCTGAAAGAGTACTTGTCGGGGTGCTTGTTTGCGTATCGCCCGCCGGAGTGTCCAGTCTTTGAGTTTATCGAACATATTGGTGTTTGGTGTTTAGTGTTTGGTGTTTAGTTGTTAGAGAGTAAGTTAAGGAACTGTTCTTCAGAGATTAGTTCAATACCTAATTGTTCTGCTTTCTTGCGTTTTTCGGGTCCCATGTTTTCTCCTGCTAAGATAAAGGATGTCTTCTTACTGACCGATCCGCTGTTCTTACCGCCGTGAGCCTCAATCATTTCCTTATATTCGTCGCGCGAGTGGAAAGCAAACGTACCGGAGATAACAATCGATTTACCGAGGAGTTGGGTTCCTGTCAAGGCGGTACGGCCGGAATCACCAACGAAGGTGACACCTGCTTGTTGAAGACGATGAACAATCTCGAGGTTTCGTATGTCGTTGAAGTAAGCAATGATATTGTCCGCTATCTGGTCTCCTACATCTTCAATGGCAGTCAGTTGTTCTTTGGTTGCCCATTGCAGTTCGTCTATCGAGGGGAAGGCACGGGCAATCTTCTTGGCTGTTGTCTCACCGACCATTCGGATACCGAGCGCAAAGAGCACCCGTTCCCAAGGCACTTGCTTGGAAGCCTCGATGCCTGCCAGTATGTTCTGTGCCGATTTATCTCCTAACCGCTCCTGTTTGGCAATGTCTTCCGCTTTGAGGTCATATAAGTCCGCGATATTGCGAATCAGTCCTTGGGCAAAGAAGAGGTCTATCGTTTCTTCGCCCAAACCGTCTATGTTCATTGCCTTACGGCTAACGAAATGTTCTATCTTACCTTTAATCTGCGGCGGGCACGTTGCGTCGTTAGGGCAACGCCAAGCGGCTTCGCCCTCTACGCGAACGAGGGCAGTACCGCATTCGGGACAGGTGCTGATAAAGTGGAAAGGTGCGTCCGCGCACTCCGATAAAGCACCTAACGGATTCTCTTCTTTAGCGACAATCTTAGGGATAATCTCGCCGCCTTTCTCTACCCAGACATGGTCACCTTCCTGAATACAGAGTTCGCGAATAAAATCTTCGTTATGCAGCGTAGCCCGCTGAACGGTGGTTCCGCTGAGTTGAATAGGCTCAAGATTGGCTACGGGCGTAACCACACCGGTACGACCTACCTGATACGTGATTTTACGAAGGGTAGTCAATTGTCGCTCGGCTTGGAACTTATAAGCAATTGCCCAACGCGGGGTCTTGGCGGTATAACCGAGTTCCTCCTGCTCGTGGATATTATTGACCTTGAGGACTATACCATCGGTGGCAACAGGTAGGTTCTTGCGTTCCGTATCCCAATAATTGATAAAAGCCATCACCTCGTCTATCCCGTGGCATACACGGACGGCATCGGAGACGGGGAATCCCCACGCTTTAGCCGTTTGGAGGCGGTCAAAGTGGTTATTAGAGGGGAGGTTATCCCCTAACATATAGTATAGGTACGTAGTCAAACCACGGCGTGCCACCTCGCGTGCGTCTTGCAGTTTGAGGGTACCCGAAGCGGCATTACGCGGATTGGCAAAGAGGGGCTCTTCTTGTTCTTCGCGCTCCTTATTGAGTCGCTCGAAATTAGACCAAGGCAGAAGCACCTCGCCACGCAGTTCGATATTGTCTTTGATGTCAATCGTCCAAGGAACGGAAAGTATCGTCTTGATATTATTGATAACGTCGTCCCCTTTCGTTCCGTCACCTCGGGTGACAGCGTGGGTGAGTTGTCCGTTCTCGTACCATAGAGATATACTCAGTCCGTCGTATTTGAGTTCACAGCATATCTCGACATTGGATGGTAACTTATTGAGCCAATCAACCACCTCTTCCCGACTATAGGTGTTCGCCAGCGAGAGCATAGGATAACGATGGGTTATGGTAGCAAAGCCGGACTGTTTGCTAAGGTCACTGCCTACATGATGGGTGGGCGACTTAGGATCGTCCAAATCGGGATAGCGTTGCTCTAAGTCTTGGAGCCGATGCATCTTCATGTCGAACTCTTGGTCTGACATAGTGGGGGCATTGAGAACATAATACTTATAGTTCTGCTCCTCTAACTCCTTGCGTAAGGCGAGCAACTCCTCCCGTTCGGGGTTTTCTATTTCAGAGAATAAATCCATTATTGTACAATAATCTTAAACTGCTTGAGTTGTCCGTTAGCATAAACGCTGACGATATATAAACCCCCACCTTGAGGGCAGCGGATAGCGAACTCGTTCTCCGTTATCTCGGCTTGTTCAATTAACTGCCCGGAAACCGAATAGATAGCGTAATAACTCTTGCCCCCATCTTTCTTGGCATTGTGTACCACTATCTCTTGGGTAGGGGAGTAGATGCCGGTCTCTATATAAACATCGGTAATAGGAAGGGCTTGAATACTATCTAAGCGCAAACCGACTAAGATAGGGTCATGGTCGGAGGAACGGAACATAGTGGCATCCGAACACCAACCATCGTAAGTATGGCAATCGTCCTCGTCTGAATTGATGTGGAAAGCAAGCATACCCGTGACCTGAGGCAGAAGGGTGGGGTTGGCCAAAGCGTGGTCTAAGACGCCCACCTCGTTGTGGTAGCGATACGAATAACTGTTATGACCGTAAAAATACTTGTGCAAGTTGGTCATGCCGTTATTGACTAATAACTGAATAGGGTCTTCCATCGAGTAGGCATTAAGGTCACCCATGATGAGTATATCGTCTTCTTTTAACATCCCTCTTTTGGATTCATAGGTAGAAATAACGGCTTGAGCCTCTTTGACACGCGTGCCGTTGAATGAACCTTGTCCATCGTTCTTGTCTTGGTCATCACCGATTCCCGTTCCGGATTTGGCTTTAAAGTGATTGATGGAGTAGAAGAACCGCTCCCCCGTTTCCACCGACTGAAAAGCTATCATTAGGCGGCGGTCTTGAGGACCTCCGGATACCTCAAAGGTAGGTGAGGCAGGAGTAACAATATCGGGACAATATACGAAAGCCGATTGGGTGTAAGTGCCATCAGCTGAGGAGGTGGAGGAAATGAGTTTGAAGGTTCGACCGGTGTTGGTTTCCAAATCATCCACTATCTCTTGCAGGGCTGCCGTACCTTTCTGTATTTCGACTAATCCGTATAAATCGGCATTGATAAGAGCAAGGGCTTGGCTAACTTTTTTACGCTGTTTATCGTGCTGCGACTGATTATCAGGTCCATAACCTTCTCCAAAGCCGGAAACGAGGTAATACTCGAGGTTCATGGCGCAAACGAGTACATTATGTTGCCCTTTTTGGTCGATGAGGGACATATCTGGTCCTTGTAATAACTGCGCCTGCGAGTTGGCTACCCAATTACCACTTTGATAAGTGACGGAAGAGGTAGAATTGACATAAACGGTTAAGTCCTCTACTATTTCACCAAGGCGGTGTGTCCCTGCTCCGTTCAGTTGGAAAGTGGCAGCCGAGTTGGTTACGCTTTGATTAGCGTACTCCGTGGAACCCGGAAGAGCCACTTCCGTTCCGGTAAAAGCAGGGTGAACGGAAACGGATAATGAACTGGATGTAGAAGTAACATAAACGGGAACGGGGAACGTGATGGTCTGACCTTTGTATCCGTTAAGAGCGGTTTTAGACCAAGTGTAAATATTCGAAATAGGAATAGTAGTTGCCGCGTTAATAACGGCAAGATACAAGCAATAAAATCCTATAAAAATGATTCTTTTCATATTTTAGCCCACAAAATTACACTTTTTTTTGTATATATGCAAACTTTTTTGTAATTTTGCAGTCGAAATGAAGATAAATTGGTCAAATATTGGCATTTGGTGCAAAAAATACTTGTTGAACAAGTATGTTATTGTAGTTTTAGCGTTCGTAGTTGTCTATGCTTTTGTGGGTGACCAGAGTTTGATTCGTCGTATGTTTCGATCTCATCAAATTCATCAGTTAGAACGTAGTTTGGAAAAATACAAAGAAGGGACGGCGGAGGCTCAGCAAGAATTAGAGGGCTTGCAAAATCCAGACAGTCTGTCGCGCTACGCTCGTGAGCACTATTACATGCACGAGAAGACGGAGGACGTGTATATTGTACCCGAAAAATGATAGATAAACTGGTTACACATCATCGTATTTTAGGCATCGACCCCGGCACTCTTTTTATGGGCTGGGCGATTCTTGATACCGAGGGTCAAAAAGTGACTTTGGTAGATTTTGGTGTGGAGGATGTGCATAAGATAGAAGGGCAGTACGCAAGGCTTCAAAAAGAGTTCTTTTTTTTGCAGCAACTCATTGATAAACAGCACCCTACAGAACTTGCTATAGAAACGCAGTTTGTGGATAAAAATCCGCAAACGATGATTAAGATTGTGCATGCTCAAGGGGTGGCGATTGCGGCAGCTTTGAGTCGTGATTTACCCGTTAATGAATACTCTCCGATGAAGGTCAAGATGGCGATTACAGGCAATGGTCATTCGGATAAGAGTCAAGTGGCGGATATGTTGCAACGTTTCTTGCATATTCCGGATGAGAAAATGCCTAAAAAACTGGATGCTACGGATGCGTTAGGAATCGCTTATTGTCATTTTTTGCAATTGGGATTGCCGATGGGGGTAGAGCATGGAGTTAAAAATTGGACGACGTATGCTAAGCAGAAAGGACTGACGGATAGTAAGTTAACGGGTCCGAACGAGCGTCTGCTTGCCGCATTGAAACAAAAAAAATAACACCTTTTTTGCATAAAAATTTGCATATATCAAAAAAAAGCAGTATCTTTGCACTCGATTTCGAAAAATAAATTTATACATCATACATTTACACATTAAATTTCATTTATTATGGCTTACGTTATTTCTGATGATTGTATCGCTTGTGGCACCTGTAAGGATGAGTGCCCGTTAGGAGCTATCTCTGAAGGCGAACATTATTCCATTGACCCTGAGATATGTGCTGAATGCGGCACATGCGCAGACGTCTGCCCGAGCGGCGCAATTTCTAAATAAATTGCAGTGAGGCTTTTGAGCAGGGACTTCCAAAATGGAAGCCCCTGTTTTTTTATAAAAAAATTTTATAAAAAACGCCCTCACACTTGCATATGTCAAAAAAAAGTTGTAATTTTGCACCCAAATTCAGTAATTAATATCAAATAACCGCTTATCGATTATGTTAGAGACGTTTTTTCAAATGCACGATTATCTGGTAGCGCATGCTGAGATGCCTATCAGACGTTTGCTTATGGATGAGATTAATTGGGATGACCACTTGATTGCTATTAAGGGTGGGCGTGGAGTAGGAAAGACCGATTTCCTTTTGACGCGCGCTCGTGAGATAGAGGCGTTGCATCAAGAAGAGGTTGCAGCGGGTTCCCGTAAGCGCAAGGCCAATCGCCGTCCGTGTTTGTATGTGAACTTAAATAACTTTTATTTCACTGAACATTCATTGGTGGAATTTGCTTCGCAGTTTGTGAAAGCCGGAGGTAAATACTTGTTCTTGGATCAGACATTCAAGTATCCTAATTGGTCAAAAGAGTTGCGCCGTTGTCACGATCGTTTTCATGATTTGCATATTGTCTTCTCCGCCTCTCCGGTGATGCGTCTTATCGAGGAGAATAGGGATCTGAGCGGTATCGTTAAGATGTATAACTTGCGCGGTTTCTCTTTCCGTGAATACTTGAACTTGCAGACGGGTCTTCACTTTAAGCCTTATACGTTAGAGGAAATCGTGCGTGCGCATGGTTCCATCTCGCGTGAGATTTGCGAACTGGTTCACCCGCTCAACTACTTCAAAGCATATCTTAAGAGTGGTTATTTCCCCTCTTATCGTGAGAATAAGGATTATCAAACGGAGTTGCTTAAGATGATGAATACCATGTTAGAGGTGGACATCCTTATCATTAAGCAGATTGATGTGCAGTGCTTGCCTAAGCTCCGCAAACTCTTACATATTCTATTGCGTCAAGCACCATGTGCATTGAATATCAGTAATATCTCGGACGATATTGATATGTCTCGTGCCACGACGATGAACTACATCAAGTGTTTGAAGGATGCTCGTTTGCTCAATCTATTGTATATGGAGGGCAAGACCTATCCAATGAAGCCAACAAAGGTTTATTTGCAAAACACGAATATTGCTAATATGGCTTTGGAGCGTGATTTGACCCCTTTAGAGGAGTACGAGACATACTTCTATCAGGCGTTGCACTCGGACCATAAGGTAAATGCCACGGAGCGTAACGCGATGTACATTGTGGATGGTAAATACTATTTTGATGTCAAGGAAAGACCGGGTGAGCGCGATAGTATTCGTCCTTGTGCTGTAGGCGATTTAGAGTCTGGTAGAAGCAATTATATCCCCTTGTGGTTGCTCGGATTCCTTTATTAATGAGGAAAGAGGTGCCCTATGGGCTAAATGATGAATCAAAATTCAATAATTAAAACTATACTAAGATATGAAAGAGAAAAAATTTATGACGTGTGATGGTAACACCGCAGCTGCGCATATCGCGTATATGTTCACTGAGGTAGCAGCTATCTATCCTATCACACCTTCGTCACCGATGGCAGAGAACGTAGATGAGTGGTCTGCTGCCGGTCGTCAGAACATGTTTGGAGAACAGGTATTAGTACAAGAAATGCAGTCCGAAGGTGGTGCCGCTGGTGCTGTGCATGGATCTCTCGCTGCCGGTGCATTGACAACCACTTTTACTGCCAGTCAGGGTTTGTTGCTCATGATTCCCAATATGTACAAGATTGCAGGAGAACTGATTCCGACCGTTTTCCACGTTTCGGCTCGTACACTTGCCAGTCATGTACTGTGTATCTTCGGTGACCACCAAGACGTGATGGCTTGCCGTCAAACGGGTTTTGCTATGCTCGCTGAAGGTAGCGTACAAGAGGTGATGGATCTTGCCGGTGTAGCACACCTCAGTACTATCAAGTCACGCGTTCCGTTCCTCAATTTCTTTGACGGTTTCCGTACTTCGCACGAGTATCAGAAAGTGGAAGTGGTTGATATGGAAGACCTTCGTCCGCTCGTGGATATGGAGGCTTTGAACGAGTTCCGTCAACGCGCTTTGAGTCCGATGCGCCCTGTGATGCGTGGAATGGCGGAGAACCCCGATGTGTTCTTTGCTCACCGTGAGAGTTGCAATACGTATTACGACAAAGTGGCTGACATCGTTTCCGATTATATGAACGAGATTAGTAAGATTACGGGTCGTACGTATCGTCCCTTCTCTTATTATGGAGCTCCCGATGCTGAGCACATAGTAATCGCTATGGGTTCTGTTTGTGAGTGTATCAAGGAAGTGATTGACTATAAGGCTAATCAAGGCGAGAAGATAGGTATGATAAATGTGCACCTCTATCGTCCTTTCTCCCTTAAGTACCTGAAGGAGGCCCTGCCCGCTTCGGTGAAACGTATTTGTGTGCTTGACCGTACCAAAGAGCCGGGTGCTAATGGCGAACCGCTCTACCTTGATGTGAGGGATGCACTTCAAGAGTTAGGTCTAACGCAGATCGAAGTAGTTGGTGGTCGTTACGGTTTAGGTAGCAATGATACCACGCCGGCGCAGATGATTGCTGTTTATGATAACCTCGACTTACCTATGCCTAAGAACCACTTTACGGTAGGTATCAACGACGATGTAACGTTCACCTCTCTGCCTGTGGGTGAAGAAATCGCAATGGGTGATAAGAGCCTCTTCCAAGCTAAGTTCTACGGTTTGGGTGCAGATGGTACAGTAGGTGCCAATAAGAACTCCGTTAAGATTATCGGCGAGGGAACAGATAAATACTGCCAAGCATACTTCAGTTATGATAGTAAGAAGTCGGGCGGTTTCACTTGCTCGCACTTGCGTTTTGGTGACGAACCGATTCGTTCTACCTATTTGGTTACTACTCCTAATTTCGTGGCATGCCACGTTCAGGCGTACCTTAAGATGTACGATGTGACGCGTGGTTTGCAAAAAGGCGGCACGTTCCTTCTCAATACCATTTGGAACGAGGACGAACTCAAGCAGAACCTGCCCGATAAGGTGAAGAAGTACTTTGCCGATAATGATATACATTGCTACTATATCAATGCTACGAAGATTGCCCAAGAGATTGGTTTAGGCAACCGTACAAACACCATTCTGCAATCGGCTTTCTTCCGCATCACGGAGGTTATCTCAGTAGAGAAAGCCGTTGAGGAGATGAAGCATTTCATTGTTAAGTCCTATGGTAAGAAGGGTGAGGACGTAGTTAATAAGAACTACGCCGCCGTTGATCGTGGTAACGAGTATCACTTGCTCGCTATTGATCCCGCTTGGAAGAATATCGTTGTCAAGGAAGAGGAAGGCGTAGCCGGTGATCCTGCTTTCATAGCCAAGGTCGTTCGTCCGATTAACGCTCAAGCAGGTGATTTACTTCCCGTTTCGTCCTTCAAAGGTATCGAGGATGGTACATGGCCTTCGGGAACCGCTGAGTATGAGAAACGTGGTGTGAGTGCTTTCGTACCCGTTTGGAATGCGGATAACTGTATCGAGTGTAACCAATGTGCCTATGTTTGTCCTCACGCTTGTATCCGTCCGTTCGTTCTGGATGAGAACGAAGTGAAGGGCTTAGATGCTGCTACGCGTGAGATGAAGGCTCCGGCAGCTTTGAAGGGAATGCACTTCCGTATGCAAGTGGGTGTGATGGACTGCCTTGGCTGCGGTAACTGCGTAGATATATGCCCGGGTCATCCTAAGTTAGGTAAAGCCTTGACGATGGTTCCGCTGCAAGGTCAAGAGGCAGAGGAGAAGAATTGGGAATACTGCGTGAACAACGTAAAGAGCAAGCAAGACCTCATTGATATCCAATCGAACGTGAAGAACTCGCAGTTCGCAACGCCGCTCTTTGAGTTCTCGGGTGCTTGTTCGGGTTGCGGTGAAACGCCGTACTTGAAACTCATCAGCCAACTCTTTGGCGACCGTGAGATAGCTGCTAACGCTACCGGTTGTACGTCTATCTATTCGGGTTCTGTTCCTTCTACTCCTTATACCACGAATGAGAAGGGACATGGTCCCGCTTGGTCCAACTCCTTGTTTGAGGACTTCTGCGAGTATGGTTTGGGTATGCAGATTGCTCACCGTAAGATTAAGGAGCGTTTGGTTAAACTTATGACCAAAGCGCAATCGTGCACATGCTGCTCTGCCGAACTGAAAGCTATGTTCCAAGAGTGGATTGAGAATAAGAACAACGCCGAAGTAACGAAGCGCCTCTATGAGCCGATGGTGGCTGCGATGGAGGCTTGCGGTTGCGATACGTGCAAGGATATTCTCAAATACAAAGATCATATCGTTAAACGCAGTCAATGGATCATCGGTGGTGATGGTGCTTCGTACGATATCGGTTACGGAGGATTGGATCACGTTATCGCTTCCGGTGAGGATGTTAATATCCTTGTTTTGGATACGGAGGTTTATTCCAATACCGGTGGTCAGGCATCTAAATCGACGCCTCTCGGTGCTATCGCTAAGTTCGCCGCTATGGGTAAGCGTGTGCGCAAGAAAGACTTAGGTATGATTGCCACTACTTACGGTTACGTTTATGTGGCACAGATATGTATGGGTGCAGACCACGCTCAGACGCTGAAAGCTATCCGTGAGGCAGAGGCTTATCCCGGACCGTCGCTGATCATCGCTTATGCTCCTTGTATCAACCACGGTTTGAAAGCCGGTATGAGTAAGTCCCAAGAGGAGGAGAAGAAAGCCGTGGCTTGCGGTTACTGGCACTTATGGCGTTATAATCCGGCTTTGGAGGCAGAGGGCAAGAACCCGTTCTCGTTGGATAGTAAAGAACCCGATTGGACACTCTTTGAGGAGTTCTTGAAGGGTGAGGTTCGTTTCGCCAGCGTGATGAAGCAATATCCTAATGAGGCTGCCGAACTTTTCCAAGCCGCTCAGGATAATGCTCAATGGCGTTATCGCAGTTACTTACGCATGCTCGCTACCGACTGGACCAACTGATAAATAGTAAACGTTTTTATGAAGAATATCCAATCCGAGGCTTTTGACTGCCTTCTCTGTGTTTCGGCACCGTGTAATGCGGCTTGTCCTAAGGGGTTACATCCCGCTCGTGGGGTGCGTGCTGTGCGTTTTGGCAATGAGGCTATTGCCAATCAATGGTTGACGGATGCTTGTTTGGATTGTGATGCACCTTGTGAAAAAGCGTGCCTCCATCCGGAGCGTTCTATTCGCATCAAAGAAATGGCACAACACCTGCATGAATCGTCAATCGTAAAAGGGCAATCGTCCAATAGTAAATCGGAAATAGATTTATCTATCGACTTCTGCGGTATCCATTGCGAGAACCCGTTCTTCTTGGCTTCGTCCGCTATTGCCACGAACTATGAGATGATAGCACGTGCTTTTGATATGGGGTGGGGTGGAGTCTATTTCAAAACCATTGGCGATATGAAGATAGAGGAGGTCAGTCCGCGTTTTGATGCTGTCAAAGACCTCAATCGCAGTTTCACGGGGTTCCGAAACATGGAACAACTCAGCGAACAGTCGGCAGAAGAGAACTTCGCTATCATCAAAAAACTCAAACAAAACTACCCGACCAAGATCATCGTGGCTTCTATCATGGGGCAAACCGACGAGTCGTGGGAAGTGTTAGCCAAACAGGCGGAAGAAGCGGGAGCGGATATGCTCGAACTCAACTTCTCTTGCCCACAGATGAAGACCAAAGGCTTGGGCTCTGATATAGGACAGAATCCTGAGTTAGTCGCTTTCTATACCTCGTTCGTTAAACGCGTTGTTTCTATTCCTGTCATTGCGAAGATGACACCGAACATAACCTCGATGGTTCCTGTGGCAATGGCTGCTACCTTTGCCGGAGCGGAGGCTATATCGGCGATTAATACGATTAAGTCGGTTACAATGTCTGAAGGAAGTATGGTTAGCGGAAAACGCACCGTCAGTGGATATTCCGGCAATGCCGTTAAGCCCATTGCACTCAAACATATTCTTGATATGAGTAAGAACCCGATGCTGCAAATAATGGGCAAACAACTGCAACTCAGTGGTATTGGCGGCATTGAGACTTGGCGCGATGCGCTTGAGTTTATTCAGTTAGGTTGCCAAAATGTGCAAGTCTGTACGGCTGTGATGCAATACGGTTATCGTATCATAGAGGATCTGAAACTGGGCTTGCAGCATTATATGCTTGAGCATAAGGTGAAACATGTGTCAGATTTAGTGGGCTCCGAATTGAGCACTTTTGTGGCACCGAGTCGCTTAGACCGTAAGACCATCGTTTATCCTAAGTT
This sequence comes from Paludibacteraceae bacterium, assembly GCA_045598805.1. Lineage (GTDB taxonomy): Bacteria > Bacteroidota > Bacteroidia > Bacteroidales > Paludibacteraceae > Colicola. The sequence goes on from JAZLMS010000013.1 coordinate 27,318, forward strand.
CAATCGAGATAAGTGTGTAGGCTGTGGTCGATGCTATATTGCTTGTCAAGACGCCGGTCACCAGGCTTTGGAGTTTGATTCTCAAACGCGTCAGCCAAAACTAAATGGGCATAAGTGTGTGGGTTGTCATCTTTGTCGTTTCGTTTGTCAACAAAATGCTATTGATTCGGCTAATCGTATTCAAAAGAAATGAAAAATAGAATAAGAAAACAGTGCCTCGTTGTCGGGTTACTGATAATGAGTTTGTGTCCCATTGTGGCGCAACCTAAAGTGACGTTGGAACAGCTACAACATGACTGGTCTGCTTATCAAGGGCAGCGAGTAACGATTACTACACCCCTTATCGTTTGTGGTAAGTATTACGATTCGCTTATTGTTTCCTCCGAGCGTCTTTACGTTCCGGAGGAGCGGGCGGTCGGTTTGGGGCAAGGTGACTCCACTTCCTATTGGTATTGGCGACATTATAATGACTCGCTCCGTATCAAACTGCAATGCCGAACGGGTTTCAATCTCAATCTTGGGGCAACGGTTAAGAACCTAACAGCCCAAGTAATGGGATCTCGTTCGTTACAGACGGGGGCACAACCACGTTTCAAGAACTACAAGCCTTCTAAACAAGTTAAACCCGCTAAACAGGCTAAACAGCCCGCAGGGCGCGCTAAACCAAATCTCACTATCTGTGCCGCGAATGTCCAAAACTACTTCGTTCACGTGGGCGGTTATGCAACCAAACGGAACACGCCTGCGCAACACCAATGGCAATGCGAGAAGACGGCTGCGGCTCTGTCGCGAATCAATGCGGATATATATGCTTTGTGCGAGTTAGAACAGGGTTCGTCCGCTCCGACGGAACTATGTGCCCGAATGAATAGTTTATGTCGTAAGGACAAATATACCTTTGTTGTGACGGACACCGTGGACCGCGATACAATCTCGGTGGGATTCATCTATAATAAAGCACGCGTGCGCCCGCACGGAGACTTGATTTTTGTGTACAACGAGAATCTAAATAATATCTATGCCCACCGCTTTATGATTCAGTCGTTTGAGGATATGGCGACAGGGAAGTCTTTTTATATGTCGATTAATCATCCTCGCTCTAAACGAGGCGACCCGGCAGAAGCCAATGCTAAACGCGTAAACAGTATCAAGCGTGTCTTAACAGCCTTAGATACCATTGAGGGACCTATTCTTTTAGTGGGAGATTATAATTCTTATGGTCAAGAACAGTCCTTGCAGATGTTAGTTCATGCCGGATATAAGGATATGGTGATGGCGATGGATAGCATCAATTACTCCTACTCCTATAATGGGGAGTGCGGTTACTTGGATCGCGTCTTTGCTAATGAGCTGATGCAATCGTATATAACCTCTATTCAACCTATCCACTGGAATACAGACTACTATTATTCGGCAGCTTATTGGAGTAAGTACAATTACAAGAATAATATCGCGCCCAAAGAGAAGCAACCCAATATCTGGAAGCACGTCTCGCCGCAAGCCAAAAAGAATCTTCTTTTCCGCTACTCCGACCACGACCCGTTACTTATAACTCTACACTTCTAAACTATCCACTATCCACCATCCACTATCCACCATCCACGAATGAAATACGCCGCCACCATAGGCTTCTTTGATGGTATCCACTTAGGGCACCAATACCTTCTCTCTCAACTCAAAGAGGAGGCTGCGAAGCGTGGTTTGCAGTCGGCTATCATTACGTTTGATGTTCATCCGCAACAGGTGCTCAAAGGTGCATCGCCTCTGTTGCTTACCACCTATAACGAGCGTATCACACGATTGCGGTTTACGGGTGTGGATAAGGTAATCAGTTTTGATTTTGAACGTATTCACACGATGTCGGCGGAAGAGTTCGCTCAACTACTTCACGACCGCTGCGGCGTAGAAGTACTCCTTATGGGCTATGACCACCGCTTTGGTTCCACTAATCCACCAAACACTAAACACCAGACACCAAACACCAGACACCAAACACCAGACACTGTCCGTCTTCCCGAACTCCCTGGAGAGCAGCATATATCTTCTACTGAAATACGCAAGGCTTTATTAGAGGGGCGTATCGTGGAGGCAAACGAGATGTTAGGTTACGCTTATACGTTGATGGGCAAAGTCGTTCACGGAAAGGCTGTAGGGCGAACGATAGGTTTCCCGACGGCGAATATAGAAGTGGAAAAAGGTAAACTTATTCCTGCTGCGGGTGTTTATTCCGCAGAGTGGGAGAACCGCAAGGTGCTGCTTAATATCAAGGATACGATAGAGATGTATGTGCCCGATTTTGAGGGCGATTTATATGACCAAACCATCGCGGTGGAGCTGATTGCTCGTATCCGAGGGGAAAAACAATTCAATACCTTAGACGAATTAAAAACACAAATACAAAACGATTTATTATACCTATGAAACACATCCGTATTCCATTATTCTTAGTCCTTTGTCCTTTGTCCTTGCTCCTTTGTCCCTTATCCTTATCCGCTGCTGTTCGCACGCCCGAGCAGGCGGCTGCCTTAGCTGTTCTGTTCACCAATGAGTCTTCGGTTGGGCCTCATAAGGCTCCCCTGACGACCGCTTCGTTACAGTTAGTGCATGAGCGGGCTAAGTTAGAGAGTAATGAACCGGCGTTCTATATCTTCAATAAGTCGAACGAGGGCGGTTTCGTTATCGTTAGTGGTGACGACCGAACGGAGGACGTGCTTGGTTATTCGAACCAAGGCTCAATTGATGTGGAGAATGTGAATCCCAACCTCCGTTTCTGGCTCAATCTTTTGCAAGAGACTGTTTCGGCAACCAATGATACGAATGTCCATAAAGCTCCGGCGGCAGAGGTAACGCCCATAGACCCGTTATTAGTCACTAAGGACGGTAAAGAGATAACTTGGTATCAAGAGGCTCCCTATAATAATCTCTGTCCTAAGGATGCGGATGGTTATCGCTCGATGACAGGTTGTGTGGCTACCGCGGCAGCGATGGTGATGTATAAGTGGTGTTATCCTGTCAAGGGTATAGGCACGCACTCCTATCAGTGGAAAAACTCGTCAGGTCAAAAGAAGACCTTGACTGTAGATTACGAGAACACAACCTATGACTGGGACAATATGTTGCCGGCATACTTGTACAAGAGTACTACAACGACCCAAAAGACAGCCGTCGCTACGCTTATGTATCACGCCGGTGTGGCTTGTGACATGCAGTATTCGTCCGAAGGCAGTGGCGCTTTTACGGACGATATGGCAAATGGTTTGATTAAATACTTCGGTTATACAGTAGATAAGTTCATTACCACCTATTCTTCGTACTATTATCCCTCTACCTTCCCTAATACTGAATACAAAGTGTCGATAGCTAAGTTCACGGACTATTTCAATGCCGATTTAGAGGAGGGACACCCTATTATCATGGGTGGAGTGGACTCTGATGATGGCGGTCATGAGTTCGTGTGCGATGGCAGAGATGAGAAGGGTAAGTTTCATATCAATTGGGGTTGGGAAGGCGATGGTAATGGTTTCTTCTCTCTAAGTGCACTCAACGTGGACGGATATAATTTCTCTAATAACTTAGACGCTATCATCGGTTTGCGCCCGGGGGTTATGGATACCGTTCATGTCACTTCGGTGGCGGTTAGTCCCCAATCGCTAACCTTGAAGATGAACGAGAAAAAGACGCTCACCACAACTTTTGAACCTACGAACGCTACCGTTAAACGTGTGACTTGGTCTTCGTCCAACGAGAGTATAGCTTCTGTGTCCGCAACGGGTGTTGTTAGAGGTATAAACGAAGGTGAGGCTTTTATCGTAGCTACTGCGGTCGATGGCGGTAAACAAGACTCATGCGTGGTGACTGTTACTGATGGGTTCCTTCCCTCGCAAGACTTCGAACTCCTAAGGTCTGCTTCCGTGTTAAGGGAGGGGGACGATATTATTATTGGAGCCAATTATGGTGGCTATACTTATTGCGTTGGCAATTACATGACCGGAACGGCTAAAACCACCTATGCCAAGTGCGAAAACGTCAGCGTCGTAGAGGATGTCATATCCCTTCCTCAAGAGACGGATGTGGCTGTTTTCCGAGTGGGCATACAAGATGGTGCTTGGACGTTTACCAATAAGGACGGGAAGAAACTGAGTGCATCAGGCAATAGGAAACTCACTTTAGACGATAATGTCCTCACGTGGTTTGTGGATATATCGGAAACGAATGCGGCTGCATTAGCCAGCACGAAAGAGACTTATGGTCAGATTTATTATAATAACAACAATAACGACCCGCGTTTTAGTATTTATTCCACCACTACTTTGGCTATGACTGCGCCCAATCTTTATATCCGTTATAACTCCAAACCCGACGTCGTAGTACCTGTAACGGGTATTGCTTTTGAGAAGGAACAGGACTCCGTTTATCTTGGTCAAGAATTAACGCTGGCTTATACTCTTCTGCCTAAGAACGCTACCAATACGGCTATTCGTTGGTCTTCGTCGGATACCTCTGTCGTTACTCTTTCCCAAACACCAAACACCCAAACACCAGACACTATACATCAAACACTATACACCCGAAATATAGGTGAAGCGGTTATTACGGCGCGTACCTTAGACGGAGGTTATGTGGCTACCTGTCTTATTAAGGTTATTGAGGATCATACGGCGCTCTACCAGACACCAGACACCAAACACCAGACACCAGACACCAGACACCAGACACCGTATATCAAACACATCGAAAACGGTCAACTCATCATTACTCCTATGAACGTTCCTGCCGGACATAAATACAATGTCTTAGGCATAGGGTTTACCTTTGGAATCCACTAAGCCTCCCTGTTTATTCTTTTGGCATGGCAACAAAATCATCCTCAGGTAGATGTTTATTCTATGGATGATAATGATACTCAAGGTGATACACATGTCCCTCAAGATGTCCCTCAAAATTGCACGAAACATTGCACGAAAGGATGCACGAAAGAAATAACTGATAGACAAGGAGTTATCATTAATATATTGGGGTTAAGTGCAAGTATGACAATACCTGAAATTGCACGAAAAACATCCATTAGTGAGCGCACCGTAAAAAGTGAAATAAAGATCCTTCAAGAGTTAGGTGTTCTTCGCCGTGTTGGTGGTCGTAAGACCGGGCATTGGGAAGTGGTGGAAAAAGAATAAACAAGGAGGGGTATTCGCTCGTACGATTATTACGAGGAGGCTATACAACACAAAGAAAAAAAATATCGCAAAATTTGCAGATGTGAGAAAAGTTTTGTAATTTTGCAAGCGAAATTTGAATTAATATGACCAAAGACGAACTAATAGCACGTATAAAAGACATCGAATGGGAAGATTTCGAGGTCAAGGAAGCGCAGAAC
>JAZLMS010000014.1:0-51110 GCA_045598805.1 Paludibacteraceae bacterium
ACCATTACGCACACGATTTAAGTCTAATGGTTCAGCCATGCGCAACTTGGCATATGGATCTAAATACGGCATTTGAGCAATAGCAAAAGCGTTCATATACGAACTGGAACTTTCAATCGAGAACACCTCGTCCATAAACGTGAGAAAATCAATTTTGTCTCCTTGACGATAACGCTCATACAAATAACTCATATCCTCCGGCTCTTTCAGTATCTCTCCTGGTTCCAAGAAGGTATAACGGCGAGCAAAGGCATCAAATGTCCAATCTTTGGAAATCAATTGGTCCATACCGCCAAATAGCAAATCACTACTCTCGCCGACTATCATCATTTCTATCCCATCGGCTTTTGCTTGTAATGCTCCTGCTAAAATCTGTGGCTCAATAGAATGAACCGGAGCGTTTTTCGCCTTTATACATGCGGGAAGATATTTCTCCACAACATCCCAATTTATATCAACATAGTGTAAACGCAGTCCGTAATAATTAGCGTAGTATTCAGCGCGTTGTAATTCTTCTTTACCATATTCACCGCCCAAAAAACGGAAAGTGTAGGCGTCTTGACCTCGCATATAAGCCGCTAAGTTGGCAGAATCCATACCACCTGAAAGAAGAATACCTAACTTCTTGCCTTTCAATGCATCAAATTGCTTCTGAATTTCACAATCAATGTCTTGATTTGTTTTGACTTTTACTATTTTTTCTTCCGGTAACGGCCGAAAATTATGGTGCTTCAGACTAGGAAAGAAGTCCATATCATCTCGCTCTATATATCTAAAGGCGAGATAAGAACTCATGCAAAATTGTTTATTTATCATAGTAGTAATTATTTATTTTTGTGTTATATTATTTCCTTTCTATCTTCTTTCATCAGTATATCAACGGTTTTTCAGCTCAAATTTACTTGTTTTATTGAGTCGAGGGTCGGCCGACACTCTCTCGACACTCTCTCGACAGTCTCTATCCTCAACCATCGCAAGCTCTTGCTCAAATAAAGCCGGATTTCGTTGCAACCTTTCGTAAGTTGAACGTTCTAATAAATCATACAATTTCGCATTGGGAAAACGCTCAGACAATAAGGTGGATTTTCCAGCCTGTCTTGGTCCAAACAAAAAAAACACTGTCTGTGGAACAATCTATGTCTATAATCCTGTCAACCATATACTTATACTAATTATTAAATAAACACTATTCCCTAATTTTATTGTTTTTTATGGAGTAGCACTCCCTATATTTTGCCTTTTCTATGCGTTATAGTAACATTATTTTATTTTGTCTTATTATAGCCTACAAGTTTTATTTTAAATCTTCTATATACGTTATCTTTCTATTCTCTTCTTCTCCCTCCACAATATAAATCGGCTCATCGGGCAAGTAATGAAGCAGCACTCCACAATCGTCCGTAGCAGCAAAGGACGGGTCTTGTAACCCTTTCTCATACGCTTGCGTGATGGTCTCCAAGCGGAAACCTTGCGGCGTTTGCACACGGCGATAACGATTGCGATTGGGAATGGCAGAGACGAACTCTCCCGACTCGTCGGTTTCCAATAAGGTATCCGTCGATGGAACTGCCACGCAAACAGCATTGTGATTCTGCAACGCAACCACTACATCGTTGATAATCCGCTCACTCACAAACGGACGCGCCGCATCGTGCAATAACAAACATACATCGCTTTGCCCCTTATAGGCATTAATTGCCGCCGAAGAGGACAAGTATCGCTCTGCCCCTCCTGGTAAAACATGTTTCACCTTCGTCCAGTCGTTTTGAGCCACTATAGACTCCACCTTCGGGATATAGTCTTTATGAGAGATAATGCAGATTTCATCGATGTTTTCATTACGATGAAAAGCCTCTACACTCCACTCCAAAACCATCTTCCCGTTTAGCAGTAAAAACTGCTTCGGCACATCCGTACCCATTCTATTTCCTACCCCTCCGGCTAATATGACTGCTACGTTTTTCATCAATCTTTCTACTACTGATACTATCAAAGAGGACTATTTGATTAGTATCGTTGTGCTACCATGCGCAGTTTGTACAACATAAATACCAAAGGGAAGATTGCCGTTCAATGAGGTAACATCGGTTCCTTGTTGATCAATAATACGCATCGTTCCCTCACAAATAACGCGGCGTCCTTCTATCCAAATCGGTAGAATCGGCTTCGCATCCCGAATATCGGCACCGGCTTTAAGAGCATAAGACAAATTATTGGGATTGATAGAGCCAACCCCGCGTGTTGCCTCCCAGAAATTGTACAGCCAGGGTAAGCCATCATCTGAGGTTTGGCAGAACCAACCGATATTGGCATCATATTCTTTCCATTCCGCTTCCGTGAGGGGCGCTTTGGATAATATGACAAACAATGTGCGGAACGATTTTTGGGAATCTTTATAGTTAGGAACGCGAACTCCTAACGAGTCAATGATGCGTTGCTGTGTGTAATGAATGCGTTCGCCGGCCGTAAAAACAATACGGCTTTCGTCTTTAGGATCTGTCATAAATGACGTAGTAGGAACATCCAAAAAAGCGTCAAACTCTTGAACCGAATCGATAGGAAGCATTCCCATTAGGTACAATTCCATTTCATTATAGGGAACACCATTTCCGCCATTGGCATTGGTGCCGAAACTACCGACTGAATATTTATTTGCATTGCCATCCACATTGGTTTGTAAAGTACTTTGCTCAAATCCTCCCAATTGGCCTTTTGTGTTGCCTCCACATATACCCCAGTGACCATCAACAACAGAGGGTATGGCAAAATTTGCCCAACAATGGCAAAATTCATGCAAAGTGGGCCCCCACTTGATAGCATCCACATAGGGAAGGTACATCAGCGACATCAATTTTCCTTCTGACCCAAAGTAACTCGCTGAATTATATGTAGAAATACCGATGCCTTGAACCTCGTTAGAAATGGTCCTATTGATGCCATAGTAACCAATGGTAGGAGGGCACTTCTCCTCCTTGGTGATGAGCATAATACAATCAAAATCATCTTTGAAATACTTATATAAACATTTGGTAATTTCACGTGATTTGTTGGAAGTCTGAAAACCATCATTAGCAATCCAATCGTCATAGTCCTTGGTGGACATAATCAGGTTAGCAACTCTGTCGGAAGGACCGATATAGAGGGAATCCGACACTTGGTAAGCATACATATTGGCAGCTATTGCCAATAAGGTAAATAAGAAAAATCTTTTCATAACATCAAGTATTAATTTGTTAATTATATTGGGGTTATTTATTGTTCACTTTCCACTAATATCTTATCGCATATCTCGCGAATCGCACCTTCACCACCACGATGTTCTAACACCAAAATTCCCGGTACGGCTTTAACGGCCGGTTGGGCATTAGCCGGACAAACAGGAGTCCCCACGTGTTGGAGCAGTTCAAGATCGTTGACATCGTCTCCTACAAAGCAAACATCATCCAAAGTAATACCCATTTTAGCACAAATCTCTTGAGCGGCTTCCAATTTGGATATGCTCTTATCGTCAATCACGCGCCCTACCCCCATATAGAGGTAGTCGAGGTTGAGTTTTTGCGCACGCATACGGACGATATTATTGATTTCGCTCGTAAGGATACCACACGGAATACCGTGTTTGCGGAGCAGAACCATTCCCATGCCATCATACACACAGAAGCGTTTAACTTCTTTTTCGTCCTCGGTGTAATACAAACCGCCGTTTGTCATACACCCGTCCACATCGGAAAGAAAGAGTTTGACTTGTTTCATCATATCACTTGTAAAAAGGCTTGACTCATCTTGTCCCAGCCGTATTTTGTTTTTTCTTTGATTAGATAGTTGGTAAACGCCTCTTGGCGGTGATTCGTGTAATAGTCTTTGATTGCTTCTGCAATGGCTTTGGGTTCGGGAGCTACGGCATAACCCATTTTGCCGTCATGCACTATTTCTCCCAAACCGCCGACATTGGTCACCAACATCGGCTTTTCAAAATGGAACGCCACTTGTGTCACACCCGATTGCGTTGCTGACTTATACGGCTGAACTATAAGGCTCGCTGCACCAAAATACTTGCGCAAGTCTGCGTCCGGAACGAACTCGTTTCTTACCACCACACAATCATTCAAACCAAGGTTTGCTATTTGTTTACGATACGTGTCTTCGTCCTCGTAAAACTCACCGGCAATAATGAGCTGCAATTGGGGCAAGTCTTCTTTTATTTGTCCAAAAGCCTCCAGCAAAAGGCCTAATCCCTTATACGCTCTAACCAGACCAAAGAAGAGTAAATAATCCTTGGTTTCATCGAGATTTAATTGCTTGCATGCCTCTTCCTTCGTCATCCTCGTTCCGTAATGGTCATAGATGGGGTGCGGAGACGAAACAGCGGGAGCGGACGTGAGGGAGTGAATATCGTTAACCACCGAATCACTCAATGCCACAAAAGCGTCTTGACTATGCACAAAATAGGGAGCAAAAAGTTTGTCGAGCACACTCTTCTCATGGGGGAACATATTGTGTACCAAAGCGATACACTGCGTTTTATGATTGCGTTTAACGATACGGCAGATCGTTCCGTAGAGGGGAGCAAAGAACGCCATCCAATAGCAACAAATGAGTTTATCGGGAGCCATCGCCTTAAGGGTACGTGCCACGCGAAACCAGTTGAACGGATTGCACGAGTTAAGTTTACGCACAATTGTCAAATCCTTTGGGGCAGGATCGTTGGTATATTGCGTTTTGCCGGGAAAAAGGAAGGACGGGTATTGTAGGGTAAAGGTCCACACCTCTACCTCGTGCCCTTCTTCGCTAAACTGACGAGCCAAACGTTCGTTGAACGTTGCCAGTCCTCCGCGATAGGGCCATGCCGTGCCTAAAATAACGATTTTCATTGTTGTTCTTTCTTGAAAGCTTGCCAACCTTGGGCTTGCAGTTCCATTTCTTCTCCGTTACGACCGATAAGGAGCGTTCCGTATTCGGGTTTGGTGATGTGACCTACGATATAAACGTCCTCCAGCGGCACTATCTTCTCATAATCCTTTATATCGCACGTAAAGAGCAGTTCATAATCCTCTCCTCCATTGAGACAGCAGGTTACGATATTGAGGTTCATCTCCTCTGCCAAAGCCGCTGCTTGATAATCAATCGGCAGTTTATCTTCGTAGATAGCGCAACCCACGTTCGATTGGGTGCATATATGCATAATCTCACTACTCAATCCGTCACTTATATCCATCATGGCCGTAGGTTTGATTCCTGCATAGTGCAACGCCTCAATAATATCGCGACGCGCTTCGGGTTTGAGTTGACGCTCCAGTAAGTACTCGCGCCCTTCGAAGGCAGGGAATACGCCTTCGACGATGTTTGATGTGTGATGTGTGATGTTTGCTTGTGCAATGCGTTCACGCTCAAGGAGTTGGAGACCCATATAGGCTGAACCGAGATTGCCGGAAACGCAGATAAGGTCATTAACCTTCGCTCCGTTGCGATACACAATATCGCTCTCTTTAGCCGTACCAAGACAGGTAATGGAGATGGTCAGTCCGGTCATGGAAGCACAGGTGTCACCGCCAACCATATCCACTCCGTATTGTTCACAAGCCAAACGAATACCGGCAAACAGTTCTTCCATGTCTTCCACACTAAAACGTTTGGATATACCCACACCAACAACGATTTGGGTAGGAGTGCCGTTCATGGCGTAGATGTCGGAGAAATTAACTACCGCAGCCTTGTAGCCGAGGTGCTTAAGGGGCACATATTCGAGGTTAAAATGAATACCTTCCAACAGTAGATCGGTCGTCACGAGGGTGCGTACACCGGGTTGGTTTTTGATAACGGCAGCATCGTCACCTACCCCCTTGAGCGTGGATGACTGATGATACTCCAATTTGTCCGTAAGGTGATGAATAAGTCCAAACTCACCAAGACTTGCTATTTCTGTTCTTGCCATAGTAAACGAGGATATTTCTCCTAAATTAATCAATTTGTGCGCAAAGATAGGGATAATTTTTCACATATGCAAGCGCACACGCGAAAAAGTGAAAAAAAACACGTTTTTGTTGCCTTTTAGGCAAAAATACCGTTTTTTGTTTTCGTATATGGATATTTTTTTGTATCTTTGCACGCTAAATTGTGTAGATTATGATTGACTACATCAACGGACAACTGACAGAGATTAATCCCACCTATGCTGTTATCGAGGCTGCGGGGGTTGGTTATCAGATTAACATTGCCCTCACTACCTATTCTGCTTTTGCAGGTCAAGAGGGGCAACCGGCTAAACTCTTTATCGAAGAAATCATTCGTGAGGACACGCACGATGTGTTCGGTTTCATCACCAAAGGGGAGCGTCAACTCTTTGTGCTACTGATGACGGTAAGCGGAATTGGCGGCAATACCGCACGTATGATTATGTCCGCTTATACGGCGGGCGAGATTCGTCAAATCATCGCTACCGGCAATGCTCGCGCCTTGGCGCAAGTGAAAGGATTAGGACCTAAGACTGCCCAACGTATCATTGTTGATTTGAAGGATAAAGTGCTCAAGGTGGATTTAGGCAACGATCCTACGGAATTGCCGTTGGATACAGATCTCGGTTCGGCGGACAGTGAGATTAAGACCGAGGCGGTCAGCGCACTCACAATGCTCGGTTTTGCTGCTTTAGCAAGTGGCAAAGCGGTAGATAAGATTCTGAAAGCCACGCCTTCGGCTTCGGTGGAGGAGGTTATTCGTCAAGCGTTAAAAATGCTTTAGTATCCGCCTGTTTTGAAACGACTTTGCGTCATATTACTTGGTCTCATCGTGCTTGCTAACGCACGCGCACAGGAAGTGCTTAATCCGGGCGGAACGGTAGCGGATTCGGTCATCATGGCAAGTTCCCTTCCTTTGCCTCAGGAGGATAAGGCACAAACGGAAGTGGTTTATGACCCCCTGACCGGCAATTATATTATGCACACCAAAGCAGGGGGAGTAGATATCACCACGCCTTATATGTTGACACCACAAGAATACGCTTCGTATCAACAAAAACAGATAATGCACACCTATTGGAAGAGCAAAATCGAAGAGGTGGATCATAGCAACGAGAAGAAGTTTGACATCACGGACATGAAGTTCGACATCGGTCCTGCGGACAAGATCTTCGGTCCCGGCGGTGTGCAACTCAAAATACAAGGAAGTGCCGAACTGCTCTTTGGTTTTAAGCATCAGTTTGTAGATAACCCCAGTCTGACCCAACGGGGTAAGAACAACAACATCTTCGACTTTGACGAGAAAATCCAAGCTTCCGTCAATGCCAAAGTGGGTGATAAACTGAGTTTTAACTTAAACTACAACACGGAGGCTTCTTTCGATTTTGACCAACAGAACCTCAAACTGCAATACAAGGGAAAAGAGGACAACATCATCCAATCCATCGAGGCGGGTAATGTCAGCATGGACCTCAATTCCTCTCTTATCCGTTCTACGCAAGCGCTGTTCGGCGTGAAAGCGAACCTACAATTTGGAAAGTTAAAAATACAAGGACTTATCTCTCAGCAGAACTCCGAATCACAATCGGTTAGTTCGGAGGGAGGTGCCCAAACAACCAAGTTTGAAAAGAACATCGACGAATACGATGAGAACAGGCACTTCTTCCTCAGTTACTATTTCCGTGACCGCTTTGAGCAATCAATGGCTTCACTGCCTTATATCGCCAGCGGCGTGACCATCAATAAAGTGGAGGTGTGGATTACGAATAAGCGTGGCACTTTTGACGAAGCCCGTAATATCATTGCCTTTGCCGACTTGGGTGAGTCTAACCAGCACTTGATGGACGTGTCCTGGGGAGGAGTTGGCACCACACTACCCGCCAACGAGACAAACAGCCTCTACCAAACGATGGTCGGAGAGGCGGGTTTGCGCGACTTGGCCAACACATCCGCTATCTTGGATGGCAATTACTCTATGATGGGGGGCGAGTCCTACGACCGAATCGAATCGGCAAGACGACTCAATAGCAGCGAATATACGCTAAACTCCGCCCTCGGTTTTATCTCCTTGCACACAACACTGAACCCCGACGAGGTTTTAGCGGTAGCCTTTGAATATAGTTATAACGGTCAGGTTTATCAGGTCGGTGAGTTCTCCACTGACAACGGCGGTGATGCCAAAGCGCCCAATGCTCTTTTCCTCAAACTCTTGAAAGGAACGAACACTACCCCGATTGCGGGTAAGAAAGGTCGTGGCACGTGGGACTTGATGATGAAGAACATCTACTCGTTAGGCGCATCGTCTATCACGTCCGATAAGTTCGAACTGAACATCATGTACCGTAACGACTCCATCGGAACAGAGATGCAGTACATCAACGAGGGTAATATCCGCGGTAAACAACTGCTGCGTGTGTTTAACTTAGATCGCTTGGACTCAAGACACAATCCCTCTCCCGATGGTAAGTTCGACTATGTGGAAGGATTCACCGTTCTTAGTTCGTCCGGACGTATCATCTTCCCCGTCCTCGAACCGTTCGGCAATCACCTTGCGGCTCAATTAGGGAATAATCCTACATTAACCAATAAGTACTGCTTCCAAGAACTCTACGACTCCACTTTAGTGGTGGCGCAAGAGAACAGCGAGAAGAATAAGTTCACCCTAACGGGTAAGTATAAAGGTTCGTCCGGTAGTGAGATTAGGCTCAATGCCATGAACGTGCCACGCGGTAGTGTGATTGTGACTGCCGGCGGTGCCACGCTCATTGAGAACGTCGATTATACGGTCGATTACACAATGGGTATTGTCTCCATTCTCAATCAAGCCATCCTCGATTCGGGAACAAAAGTGGATGTGCAGATGGAGAACCAATCGACCTTCTCGCTTCAGCAAAAGAACCTCTACGGCTTGCACTTGGAATACGACTTTACCAAAGACCTCATGATTGGCGGTACACTCATGCACCTGCGCGAGCGTCCGCTCACCACGAAAGTGTCAATGGGTAACGAACCGTTGGCTAACACGATCTGGGGCCTTAATTTCGCATGGAAGACAGACCTTCAGTGGTTAACAAATGCCCTCAACAGTATTCCTTGGATTGAGGCGACACAACCCTCCACGTTCCAAATTAATGGCGAGTTTGCTCAACTCGTTCCGGGTCATACGAAAGATGTGGGAGCCTCCGGAACGGCATATATCGACGACTTCGAATCCACCATCAACGGCATTGATGTTCATTATCCTAACCAATGGTTCTTAGCCTCTACACCGAACGACCCGAGTTCGCGTTTGGTGTTCGCGAAGGAAGAAGGCGGCTTAAAGAACAATATCAATTATAACCGCCACCGTGCCCATTTGGCATGGTACGCCGTGGATCCTATCTTTGGTTATTCGCAACCGAACACCCCACAGCACATCAAGGAGGATAAGGAGGCGATGAGTGATCACCGCAGCCGTATCGTTTATGAGCGCGAACTCTACCCCACCAAGCAATCGCCCGCCAGCGAGGACACGCGTCTGAGTTGTCTCAGTTTGGCTTATTACCCGCAAGAACGCGGTGCCTATAATATATCGGCAGACATGATAGGTCCTGATGGTAAGATTCCCGCTTTGGAAGCCGTTAACTGTTGGGGCGGTATCATGCGTAAGTTGGATAATACCGACTTCGAGAAGTCCAATGTTGAATATATCGAGTTCTGGTTGATGGATCCTGCCCTAACCAACCCTGACAATCCGGATAATTACGACTGCGAACTGTACTTCGATTTAGGTGACATCAGTGAGGATATATTGAAGGACGGCAAGAAGAGTTTTGAGCACGGACTACCCGTTAATCCGGAAGATACGTCTCGTGTAACCAAGACTATTTGGGGTTATGTTCCCAAGACCAATGCCACCGTCAATTCGTTTGACAACGACCCTGCTTCCCGTCGTTCGCAAGACGTCGGTCTTAACGGCTTGAGCAGTGCCAACACCCGCAGTTTTGAGTATAATGGTCGCAAACCCTATGAAGAGTACTACGAACAACTGAGGGCTACCGTAGGGGAAGGCTCACAAGTGTGGAGAGACTGGCTTTCCGACCCGTTCTCGCCCATCAACGACTTGGCGGGCGATAAGTACCATTACTATCGCGGAACGGATTATGATGAGGCAGGGGTTTCCGTTATGGATCGTTATAAACGTTTCAATGGTACGAACGGCAACTCACCCTCAACAGAGGATCAGACCGAACGTTACGGAACCGCCTCTACGCTCATGCCGGATGTGGAGGATATCAATAAAGACAACACCCTCAACGAGTACGAACGCTACTTTGAGTACCATGTCTCTATTCGTCCAAGTGATATGCGCATTGGCTCGCAGAACATCGTCAGTATCAAGACGGCGCGTGTGCAGTTAGCCAATGGCCGTGAGGACTCCGTTCGCTGGTATCAGTTTAAGATTCCGTTACACGGCACGGACGCTTCCGTTCATAAGGTCGGAAATATCCGTAATTTCCGCTCTATCCGCTTCATGCGTATGTACATCACCGGCACCAGCAACGAGACCTTCTTGCGTTTCGGTACCTTAGACCTCGTTCGTGGTGAATGGCGTTCATATACCAAGGACTTAGCGCCTGTCGGTCAAGCTGTTAATCCGGGAGCCGTACTATCTATGGAGAGCGTGAACATAGAAGAGGATGCTACGCGTGAACCGGTCAATTATATCCTGCCTCCGGGGGTTAGCCGTCAGACCGATCCGGGACAGATGCAACTCATTGCGCAGAACGAACAGTCGATGGTTCTCAAAGTGATGGAACTCAGTCCTAAAGACGCTCGGGCGGTGTATAAGAACACCGTTTACGATATGCGTAACTACAAGCGCTTGCAGATGTTCGTACACGCGGAGGCACTCAAGACGGATGTGGGAGAAGACCGCTTACAAGACGGCGATTTCAGTTGTTTCATCCGTATCGGTACAGACCTTAATAATAACTACTACGAATACGAGATTCCGCTGAAAGTGACAGCCCCCGGTAGATACAATAATGATAATGTTT
Organism: Paludibacteraceae bacterium; assembly: GCA_045598805.1. Lineage (GTDB taxonomy): Bacteria > Bacteroidota > Bacteroidia > Bacteroidales > Paludibacteraceae > Colicola. The sequence continues at coordinate 10,991 of JAZLMS010000014.1, forward strand.
CCGACCGACGCATCGTTTGGCCGGACGATAACATGATTGACTTCCCGTTCGAACTCTTCACTGCCGCCAAGTTAGCCCGTAATCGTGCCCGCCAAGATATACATATACCCTATATCGTTTTCGATAAGGATAAACCGCAGAACACCATTACGGTGAAGGGCAATCCGACGCTTGAAGAAGTATCCTCTATCATGATTGGTATCCGCAACTCGGGTACGAAACAGAAGAGCGGTGAGGTCTGGGTGAACGAATTACGCCTTAACACGTTCGATGAACGGGGAGGTATGGCTGCTATGGCGAATGCCTCTTTGGCTATCAGTGATATAGCCCAAGTCAATGTGAGCGGTAAATTGGAAACGGCTGGCTATGGGTCGATTGAGAGTAATGTGCTCAACCGGAACATGGAGAACTTCTACGACCTGAGCGTGAGCGCAGCCATGGAGGTGGGGCGTCTGTTCCCTGCCAAAGCGCGCATTCAGTTGCCTGCTTACGTTAGTTATTCTAAACAAACAACCACGCCCGATTATAACCCGTTTGATTCGGATGTGAAGATGGACGACGCTCTTGATAACTTAGAGAGTAAGGAGGACAAAGACTCACTCAAGAGCATATCCAATACGGTGGTTGAATCAACCTCTTTCTCTGTCACAAACGCCAAAATCAATATCCATAGCAAGAAACGCGATATGTTCTACGATCCGGCTAACTTCTCCGTTTCGGCATCGTATAACAAGCAGCAAGATTATAGTCCCGAGGTGAAGAGTAATACAACGACCGACCATAAGGGTTCGTTCACCTATTCGTATAACTTCAATCCCAAACCGTGGGAACCGTTCGCTAAAGTGGATAAGGTGCAGAAGATACGGTTCTTGAAGGAGTTTAATATCTATTACTTGCCGCAGTCGTGGGCATTCTCCACGAACATGCACCGCACCTTCTCTAACCTCAAGATGCGCGAGTTAACCTCCGAAGTGTCGGCACGCGAGATGGACATTACCGCTTCCAAGGACTTCACATGGGATCGTCACGTCGATATCAGTTATAACCTGACCAAGAACATGAAGTTCAGCTTCCAATCTGCCTATAACGGAACGATTGACGAAGGAATCTACAGTAAGGAGATTATCCGCGACCGCGAATACGCTTGGAAGTTCACTAACGACGATTATGCGGCATGGAAGGACACTATCCAGCGCAGTTTGGCTAAGTGGGGTTCGCCCTACACGTATCAACAGGTCTTCACTGCCAATTGGAATGTGCCATTCAACCGTATTCCTTATTTGGAGGCGCTCACGGCGAACGCCTCTTACAACGGTTCGTATAACTGGACCCGTACCGCCCCCACCTCAAACGGTAGTGTCGATTTAGGTAATACGGTTAGTTCGTCTCGCTCGTGGCAAGTGGATGGCGGACTGAACTTAGAAACGCTCTACGGCAAGTCTAAGTATTGGAAGGACATGACACAGTTCTATACCGGTAGAGCAAGAAACAGAACTTTCCGTCCCAAGAACTTTACGCAAACGTATAAAGCCGTTAAGGGAGAGGTAATCGAAATCAATCACCGCCTTAACTCCAAGAAGATTGTAGTCACCGCAGCGGATTCGGCAGGCAAACGTATTCCTGTCAAATATGTAGCGAAAGACGATAATACCTTAGCCGTTACGCCGCAGGCGAATAGTGACAATCTCATTGTTACCATTACCACGCAGGACCCCAATAAGAAGTCGGGTGCGGAGATAACGGGCAATATGTTTGCTTATCTTGGTACCATGATTCGTCGTGTTCAGGTCACTTATCGTGAAACGGCTTCCATTACGGCTCCCGGGTTCTATCCGCAAGCCGGTTTCATGGGTCAAGATGTGCATGCCGCAGGAGGTAGTGCTCCGGGATTTGACTTTGCGTTCGGTTTCTTCCCTAATGACTGGATTAGTCAAGCCACACGCAAGGGCTGGATTACGGGCAACGACTCCGTTGTACAACCCATGACGCGTGCCAACACTTCGGACTTTGATATCAAGCTCACCTTAGAACCCTTGCCCGGTTTGAAGATTCAAGTAAACGGTAAACGCTATTTTGCCAACACTTCTACCATCACCATGACGGGTGGCGAACAGATTGAGAACCTCAACGGTTCGTTCAATATCACGTCCATCGGTTTGGCAACGATGTTCAGTAAGATTGGCAACGAGGCGGACAACTTCTCCAACTCCGCTTTTGACCAGTTCCTTATCAATCGGGACATTTTGCAGAATCGTGTACAGAACCTATATCGGGATGTTTATTTACCGCGTCAAGGGTTTATGAGAGATATGCCCAATGACCAGAAGTACCAACCGGGAGTAAACGGTCTGCCTGTGCCTAAGAACTCGGCGGATGTGCTCGTTCCTGCATTCTTGTCGGCATATACGGGCAGAGACGCTGCGACAATGAATCTCAATCCGTTCTTAGGTATCTTGAAGATTCTGCCTAACTGGAGTGTTACCTATGACGGACTGAGTAAACTGCCGGGAATAAAGGAGCATTTCCGTTCGTTCTCTCTCACGCACGCGTACGTGTGCAAATATAGTATAGGGAGCTATGGCAGTTATTCGACATGGGTAGGTCCTAATGGCACGCAAGATAAACAATTAGGTTTCATCAAGGACGTGACATCCGGCATGCCTATTCCGTCTTCTTCGTATGACATCACGAACGTGAGTCTGAGTGAGAGTTTCTCGCCGTTGATTGGTTTGAACATGTCTCTCAAGAACTCGCTGAACTGTAAGTTTGAGTACCGCAAGCAGCGTAATCTCGCCATGAACATAACGAGTGTGCAGATAACGGAGGGTCATACGGATGAGTTCGTTGTCGGTGCCGGCTATACGGTGAAGAACTTGAACTTTATTGCCAAGAACCGGGATGGCGGACAAAAGAAGGTCAGCAACGACCTCAAACTCAATGTTGATGTAAGTTATAAGAACATCAAGACATTGTTGCGTAAGGTAGAGGAGAACCTCACTCAAGCCAGCAGTGGAAATAAGATGTTCACCATTAAGGTCAGTGCCGACTATGTTCTGTCTCAGAAGATTAGTCTGCAACTCTTCTACGACCACGAGGGCACAATGCCGCTTATCTCCAGCTCCTATCCTGTCAAAGCGGACAACGTCGGTCTCAATATCAAGTTGATGTTAACGAGATAGTCTTCATCCGTGCTTTCTGTACCGGGTTATTCTTGGGTTGTTCTTGGGTTATTCTTGGGTTATTCTTGGGTTTGCCCAAACCCCTGCCCGATGGGTGCACCTCCCTATTTTTCCTATAAAAAAAGCGTAAATTCATCTGAACTTACGCTTTTTCTATGAGTGATAATCAAACTTTTTAGCGAATTGCGCTAGGGTCTACTGTTGTAGATATATTAAGCAAGCACATTTCGGGCATTTCGCCGATGTACTGCGTTACAGGAGTTTGATATGTTGCTTTTTTCATTTCCATTTTGGGTGCAAAGATACTGCTTTTATTTGACATACGCAAATTTATTTTACTTTTTGTCCGGTAACATTAAAGATATTACCGTTTTTATAAATATAAATACTTTGTTCTTTCAAAATCTTCTGTGCATTATCATTGCCGCTAATGGTTTGAACATCGGTGGGAGCAGCAGCTTGCGTTGCCTCAAACATAAGACCATATTCGGAAATCGTACCCTTACCCAACTCTAAAACATAGGACCCTTCATTGAGGTTCCAGAAGGGATAACCGTCTTGTGTCAAGTAAAGCGTTCCGTTGGTAGGAATACTCGGCAAACTGATTTCGTAGTTTCCTGCTTTAGGAATAAACAGACTCATGTCGTAGAACGCTTGATTAGCAACCAGCGGAGCATCATTGACGCAGAGTTGTTGGTCATAAGCATTCACCCATAGTTGAGCAGACTTTGTACCAACACCGGCTTTTGCCAAGTCGCGCCCCATCTGATATTGTCCTTGTGCGTCTTCGGAGGCAGAGATATACATCTGGTCTGAGAAACGCTTGCCCTCTTCAGCTATACGCACGCAAATTGGCCTGTCTGTTTGACGCGGAGCGTAATGAGCACTTGCTGTTCCTGTGGGCTTACTCAGTACCATCGTTGTGTTTTCCTTTGCTTGGAAGAAGAACGGACAACCTACTACAAACTGAGCTTCTTGTGTATATACCACCTGATAGCAACTCTGTCCATTGATATACGTTTGCACGTAATCGGGTAAATCATTGCCCGATATAGTGGCATAGGTCAGCGTTGTATTACCAACGGCGTTCCAGTTAGCATTAGCACCCGTACCATTGGTTGTAAGAGTAGTCTGATGCTCAATAGTGATTTTATCGTTCTTAGCTTTGAAGCGATAGGTGTTGTACGTACCATCTATCGTTAAGTAATAGAAGTGTCCGGCTTGTAACGTGTAGTCTGAGATGAACTTCCATCCTTTTCCTGTTGAGAGACGCTGATTCATATCGTATTCAGCAATCATATAATCAACCCCATAAGTGCACGGACGGAAAATATCGCCTTCCTTACGCGAGACTCCATTTTTAGCATCTACTTGGAAAGGAACCGTAAAACCGTACCATTGTGCGGGGTCAACGTTTCCACTTGGATCCATGTTGATGTCTATATAAGCACCATTCGTGTAGATTACATTGTCACCGTTATCCACTTGACCGCTCTGACTGGTGCCATTTTGGGTTCCGATTGATGCTTCAATAACGAAATCATGTACCGTAACGCTCGCCTCTGAACCAATGGTTACATTACCTCCATTATGAACAAACAGGTCGCCATATGCATCACGTTCTTTCGATTTTCCGTTGACGGTTAGATCGCCTTTCACTATAATGGTTACGCTTCCGTTTGCCTCGATGGTTAGGCTACCCACGCTGATTGATTCATCAATGGTCATGTTTCCGCTGATAACAACATCAGGATTGCTACTTGTGGGCACACCATGAGTCCAGTTATTTGGGTTGTTCCAATCACCCTCACCGGTAAAGACACTCTCAAATTCACCGGAAAGGGTTGTATTGACACTAATCGTTGCCTCCTCATAATTATCAGTAGCTGCTTGCGATGCCTGAACAGTGATTGTTCCCGCTTTGGTGATAGTAAGAACACCTGTATTAGCGTCAATGGTGGCGCAGTCGTTACCCTCCGTGATGGCATAGGTGATTGCTGATTCCGAGTGGTTAGAAGTGGCTTGATAGGTCAATTGTTCTTTAACGTCAGCCTCTGTCGGAGCACTTGTCCACCTCAGCGTAGCCGCAGCTTTGTTAACAGTGAGCGAAACAGTACCGTCTATTTCGTTGTAGTTTGTTTTGTCAGTGGGAGTGAAGTGAACTTTCAGCCCCTCGTGCGTGCCAACGGCTAAAACTTTGTCTTTTTCGTCTTCTGCCCAAGTCCAAGTACCATCGGTTCCGCTATTAGACAAGACTGATTCGTTCACTTTCTGACCATAAGTAATATTACCCGCGCTCGCGGTAGCGTCAGGAGTAGCCTTGAGGACGGTGACGGAAATATCCTTTGTGCACGGAGCGTACATATCAGTATTCGCAGGAGTGAACGTGATAGTAATCGAGTGTTCTCCGGCAGTAGATATGTCTCCACTTGTGATAGCGAAAGTTCCATCAACGGCTTGTTGATTAACGGTATTACGTGCCGCACCGATTCCCGCTTTTAGTTTGAGGTCGGTCAGTTGTGCGCCATAGACGATTTCACCATCTATTTGAGGTTCAGTGACTATTTCAGTAGGAGTGAGGTTGACTGTCCATGTTTTGGTGATAGCCACTGCGTCTGTATATTTATCATCTGATTTCGTATTAACGGCAACATAAGCAGTTCCGAACTTGGAGAAGGAAAGTGTATTTCCATTGATACTTCCTTTTGCCGTAGAATTTTGCGCTAATGTGTAATAAACCTCACCTGCCACTTCATCTAAGTTTGTGCGCCCTTCAGCATTGAACGTAACCGTTTCTACCGTGTAAACGGGAGCAGGTTCTTGCTCCCAAACAATGTGGCGTTCGGTTTTGCTGGCAGAACCCGTTAGGTTAATCACAAGAGTAGAGTTTTTACCATCAGTAATGGTTAAAACATCTGTTTCTTCTTCATTTGTTGCCTTCGGGAAATAAGTAATCACAATATCAGCTGTTCCCTTACTACCACACTCGCCTTCTATTTCCTCTTTATTTATTGAGAAAGATGTTCCCGATGTCAGTTTGAGGGTCAACGGACCTTCTATATTAGAATACTTGATAGTTAGTGTTTGTTTATGTTGAGCTTTTACTTTTGCCTCAAAGGTATTAAGTGTATTCGTCGCCTCTAAATACCGAGCTAAAGTAACTGTACAATCTTTAAAATAGAAATATCCCGCCTTTCCGGTCGCTCTGAAACGCATTTTAGTTGCGCCACGAGAAAGGGCTATATCCCCCGTATTAAAGTATTGATCTTCAGAAGGTTCTCCTATTTCTTTAACGTTTCTCCAATTATTATTTATCCATTCCTCAACATACATTTTCCCCTCATAGTAGTGAATCGCCACATCGTGCGATTTGCCCATATAGTCCAAATTGAAATATCCGGGTTCAAGACCACCAAAGTCTATTTCATATGTCTTGGTATTAGTCGTGGCCATACTCCACCCAAGGTCACAACTCCACTCAGATGGTTGTTCATATATGTAGTTAACACATGCAGCATCCGGGTCGCGAACAACGGCTTTCTTTTGCATAGACACCGGAATATAGGTATGCCCATCCTCATCTTCTCCACCTGCTTGAGCGGCTGTAACAGTAGCTATTCCCACACCTACAATCTGCAATTGGTTATTATTAACGATTTTAACGACTTTATCATTGCTTGATACATAAGTTATTTGACGGGCGCCATTAGTTTTACAGCCTTCCACGTCTGATTGAGCAGAAGCAGTCAAAGTCTTGATTTCTCCTCCCAATTTGAGATTTGTCAGCGATTGATTCCAAAGGATATATTGTACCTTATCGTCTGTAACCGTAATTTCTTTTTGTTCTGTTGTATCCGCGTAGTATGCATTACCCGCAGAGAATGCCGTAATTGTAGCCTTTCCTGCCTTTAGAGCATGGATAGTATTACCTTCCACAGAAATAACCGTTGTATCAGAAGACGTGTATGTCACATTTCCCACCGTTGATGACGCAGGATTTTCAACATCCGTACCGGCGGTTAAAATGTCGATATTCTCTTTCCAAGTGATGGTTTGTTGGTTTTTATTGGTAGTTCCCGTGATAGTAGCAGTCGCACGATAAACATTGTAATAGATTACAACAGTGGTTTTATGTTCGCCGGCCTCTTGAGAGACATAATTGACTGCAAGGTTAGTGATTCCTGTTGAGCAGCCCTTGTCGCCTAAGTTGATTCCCTCGACTGCAGTCTTGCCATCAATAGTGAATTTGGCGTTGTCCCATTTGACTTTCAAATCACCACCATTTGCTAAACTATGGTTGATGGTTAGCGTACCCACGCCTGCTTCTCCCGGATAAATTGGGTTGTTAGATTGTGTTTTAGTAATATCTACATTAGCAGCATTAAGATATGTTTTGCGGGTAACGCAAATATCTTTAAGAGTCGAAGCATACGAACCTGAAACAGTAAAATAGAAACCTTGTGCCGTTTGGTCTAAGGGAACTTCGTGGTAAGTATAATTATCATTAGAATAGTCATCATAAGAACTTCCGGCTTTAATCCAAGAGCCATTTACTAATTGATATGCTTGCACAGAATTGCCAACAGAACCAACCCCAAGAACTTTTTGACCTACAACTTGATATGAAAGTGTCCCCGCGCAATTTTGGTCAGTCCAGGTAAATTGGTTCGTTTCGTTACCAAATTTTGCCTGCAAGGTTTGAGAGCCAAGATTTTTTACATAGCAATCCGTTGCCTCTGCCTGTTTTACCACATTAACTGTTAGCGTTGCATTGGCGGCTTTGTATTTATAGTTCTCGGGTTGGGAAATAGACCAAGTAGCGTCACCGAGATTGTGGTTAGAGGTAACTTGAGTTTGTGCTGCGTTCAGTGCTGCAATCGTATTACCTGCCGTTTGTGTCGCCGTAATCGGGCTGCCGGAATAGTCTGTGTTTGTAGCGGTTAGACTGATTTGGGCATCGCTATCCATATAAATGGACGTTTGATAACTATTTTGCGAGCCGTTGATAGAAATGTGGTTGTCTCGACGGCTGATAGTAAGAGTATGCTCTGCGGTAATAGCTTCTGAACTAGTTCCTGCTGCTTGAGAGAGTTGAAGAACAAGTGTACCTGCATCGCCTAAAGATAAGGTAGAACCATTTATGGAGGGTGTTACTGCACCACCATTGTGTTTTCCACCCTCAGGTGTCCAATTCTTAATTGTGTAGGTTTTAACACCATTACTTGAACTTGTCCAAAGGGTATTAAGATCAATAGCGGCATCATCAACCAATTTATTAGTAGGCACTTTGTCTGTCAAAACAGGTGTCATTGCTACGTGAGCAGTTACGACACCAATAGCTGATTCACCATTTTTACCAGTTAATGTTATGGTGGATGAATGGTCACCACGAGTAGTTACGTTTTCTGTCGCAGTAAATGAAAGTGTAACAGTTACGACATTATTGCTATAAGAATAATCGGGTACTTCCCATTCTGCATTAGAAGATGTGGGCCAGTTGAAGTTAGTCGCAGATGTGGCTTTCTCAACAGAGAAAGTAAGTGTAGTCGTTAATGTCTCTGTTTGGTTTGTAAAGTTTACTGTTTTTGCTTCGTCGGCAGGTTTTACTACAACATTAACTATTTGCCAATGTGCATACAAAGTTTGTGTCGTTGTTATTTTAACCTGTGTATTAGTGGTGATTTGCGTTCCTCCTCCACTCGTTTCTGTAAACCAACCCTGAAAATCATACCCCTCACGAGTTGGGGTTGGACATGTATAATAGGCATCATAGGTTTCTTGAATGGTTTTCGAATCTTCGCCTTCTATCAATCCTTCTTGTGCATCATATGTAACTTTATATTGATTTGCAGACCAAGAAGCACTTGTGCTCTTGTCACCTATACTTCCTTTTGCAATAGAGGGAAGACTCCACCCATTAAAAGTATAGCCGGTTTTGCTTGCAGCACTAAATGTAATCGCATCCTCAACTGTATAAGTAGATGGATTCGAATGGCTTGCTCCTTCTACATTGGAATAGGTAATTTTATATGTTATGGGAGTAAATTTGGCATAATATTCCCACGTTATATCATCTTTTGTACTGGAGGTGGAAAATGTTGATTGTTTTTGTTGTGCTTGAGAACTTGCGTTATACCAGTCACTGAAGGTATAACCATCTGCTGCGGTTGCTATAAATTTTCCATAACGCGCGGATACTATTCCTGTTTCATTATGGCTTATGGAAACCATTGCTCCTTTAGTTGTTTCTGAAGTTTCATCTATCGATTCTTTACCAATAGCCGGTGATTTCCAGATTTCTGCATAGGCAGATCCCCCTTTACTATCTATTACACCAACTGATACTATCCACGTTTTTCCCCACGCACTCTCAACCCCAAAAACAGCAATGGATAAGCAAAGGATAAGCAAGCCTTTGGTGTTATTTATAACTCTTGTTAAAGATTTGACTAAGTTAAAATTTCTCATATCGTTTTTACTTTAAAATTCAGTGTTATATTTTCCTCGTTTATTTCAATATCACCCAATGCCCTTGTTTGCGACCACCTAAACGAGTGATATATCCGGCTTCTTTAAGAACCATAATATCTCTCCTTATGGTTTTTTCAGATAAACCGACCTTTTCGGTCATTTCTTTTATTGTTATTCGGTCATTGTTTACCATCAAGCCAAGTATATTCCGCTGATTATCAGTAAGTTCTTTTCGGTCATCTTTTCGGTCATCTTTCCCGACATTTTGAGTAACATTGTCTAACCGGCACAAGGTTACTTTAAACTCACCATCTCCCTCTTGGCAGGTAATCTGCAACTCGGGGAAGGCTTCTTTAGCACGCTTAATACCAGTACCTAATCCGCGATAAATCATCGTGTCTGCACAAAATTTTGCCAATAAAGGATTGCTCTGGTAGGTCACTCCTTGTAAAATCTTCTCCACAGTCATACCCTTACCCAAATGACACGGATTGATAATTTCAACCCTATCGTCAAAAATCAATATACGAATAGGAGCAGGTGCTAAGTAATTCCTATGAACCAACGCATTTTGTAACAACTCTTCCAATGCTACTTGCGATATCTCCAACACTCCTAACGAGTTGAAATTTTGACCAGCCTGAACCGCGTGGAGATTGGATTTCAGAAAGGACATACCTTGTTCGAACATCTCGGGTATTGTACCCTCAATATCCTTGCTATCGCGATAATTCAATCCTCCTATACTATTTCCAAAGAAGGAAACAGCCTTGATTTGCATTGGCAATAAATATTGCTGAGGATGTTTGCCAAAGAACAACAACCCTCCCATTGTCAATTTGCCACTTTCACTTACAATCCGCAAATTGCGAAGTATTTGCTCTTGCGGGATAGTCAGGTCAATGTCTCTCGATTTCTTTTCTAAATACTCATCTATTAAACGACCATTCAAATCTTTTATACTCGTACCTCGCACCGAATGTTCATCAGGAAAGTAACTCCCCGAATCTTGAAAGAGATACAGAATCTCACTATTCTCTGTTACATGACGTTTGTCCGCCCCTTGTTTTATCCAAATTGCTCCCTGCAAATCTTTGTAAGGTTTGTTAAGACCTTCATCTACATTGGCTAATAACAAAACTTTATCGCCGACTCTCACCGTATTTGTTTGAACATAGAGTGTTGGGCGAATCAGTTCGTTGGCTGTATTACCCAATTCTTGAGAAATTGTTTGGCATTCCTCGTACGTTAACCCAATAATTTCTCCTGTCTTATCCTGTACTCCAAAAATGATTGTACCGCCCTTAGAATTGGCAAACGCAATCAATTCGGCCGCAATTTGTTTAGTGGTCGTCCATTGTTGTTTGAATTGCACTTGCGAATTTTCTCCGCAGGAGATTAATTGTTCTATGTTCTGTTCTCTTGTCATCGGTTATCTTTTAATTCTGTCTAATTCGGCATAATATATAATTCAATCAAATCATTCCCCACGCCTCATTAACCCCAAAAACAGACGTGATTGCGCAAAGGATAAGCAACCCCTTGCGATTATTTATAACTCTTGTTATGATTTGACTAAATTAAACTTTCTCATATCTTTCAGTAATATACTTATTCTCTACTTTTACACGCCCCTATACGCGTAATCACGCAAGCGCATATTTGGGAGATTGCAAGACCTCCTTTCTTTGATTCTTCAGTCATCCTCCAGTGTATCTCCAGCGTGCCTTCAGCGTATCAATACCCATACCTCACCGAAGGATGACCAAACGGTCACCGAACGGTTACCGAACGATCACAGGTGGACAACCATCCTCTCGGAGAATAACTATCTGATTATTAATCAGCACTTTCTTCACTTTCGCTGAAGCAGCGTTATTCTTTAGTTCAGTCGGGGAGTACATCTTCGCCACCATGACTGTCTTCTCAATCATTGCTTCTTCATACACATCCGTAGCCTCTTGGGATGCTTGGATAATGAACGTTCCTGTCGTCAAGATAGTTACTAAACCGGGAACATCTACGTCCAATTCAACAACATCCGTTCCTTGAACAATCGTATAAACGATATCACCTTCACGATTCGACGTTGCCTCAAAGAAAGCGGTTGCACTCTCCTCGAAAATCGTATCCGGAGCGAAAGACCATGTCAGTTCCGTTGGTTGCAGAACAACGATTACACTAACGCTAATCGTCGTTGTTGCCGTTGCGTACAGGTCCGTATTATTCGGAGTGAAGGTAACCGTTAACTCATGACTGCCCACTGTAGATAGGTCACCTGCCGTGATAGCGAATGTTCCTTCTACAAGTTCATCGGTAATCGTATTCTGAGCCACACCACCCTCAAGAACAAGGTCTGCTATAGTTGTACCCATCGGCACTTCTGTTGCCGTCGTTGGAGCGGTCGTGATAGCAGTAGGCGTAATAACCACATTCCAAACCTTACTTATAGGTGCTATCGAGACATAAGCAGGATCATCGGCTACGGTTGCGTTGATAACCACTTGACCCGCCTTGGCAAAAGTCAATGTATTGTTCTCTAATTGACCACAGCCCTCTGTAGAAGACTGGCCAATAGCATATGCCACTTCTCCTGCGGGGGCGTTATTGTCATCTACAACCGTTGCGTTCAGTTCCACCGTGTCTATCGTATATACGGTATTCTCTGCCTCTGCCTCCCAAACAAGAGTACGGTGGAAAGGCACTATTTCCTCTACCACTTTGATGGTGATTGTGGTGGTAGAAGGAGCATAGATCTTGGTGTTGCTTGGAGTAAACGCAATCGTGAGTTGACTCTCTCCAAGTGTAGATAAGTCGCCCTCAGTGATAGCAAACGAACCGTCCACTTCCTCTTGGTTGACTGTATTTTGTGCCTTACCACCTTCGAGAACGAGTTGTTCAATCGTTGTTCCAAAAACAACGCTATCCGGCAAAACAGGAGCCGTAACGATTTGTGTAGGAACAATATTAATCGTGAAGACCTTGGTTAGAGAGGCAGCACTATACAAGTCATTGCCCTCTTGATTAGCCGTTATCTCAACCTTTCCCGCAGCATAGAACTCTAATTGGTTTCCATTCACCACTTGAGCTATTTCGGTATTGTTGCTCATATAAGTGATGGGTAACTCGCTCGTAGCCACAGCAGAAAGAGTGGGAGTCTCAATAGCATAATAGGTGGTGACATCGTTCCAAATAATCTCTTGACTGCGTTTAGCAACAGAACCTGAGACAGTAATGGTTAGCGGAACTTCAACTCCATTAGAAATAGTTATCGTTTCGGCTATTTGGTCAATCACCTCTGTGGAGTTCAGCGTAACGGTTATCTGAACCGTTCCGTGTTGTTCACAATCGGCGTCAATCGAACTTTGCGAGAAAGAAAGGATATTGCTATTCGAACTCGTTATCTCAATAGGTCCTTGTACATCGGAATAATTCACATTGAAGGTTTTTGTTTGAGAAACACCCACTTGTGCATCAAAACTAAGAGCATTTGTTGAGGTCTCTAAATACTTAGCCAACGTAACCACACAATCCTTGAAATACATATACCCCATGCCATCTTCGGCACGAACACGCATCTTAGTAGCCTTGCGATTGAGACCAATATTTCCCGTGTTGGTATAGTTGCCGTTCTTCGTGGGCGTGCCGAGGTTCTTTACTTCCTGCCAAGCACCATTCACATATTGATCAATACGGAGGGAACCGGTATAATACTCGAAGAGGACATCATGCGACTTGCCTTTGTAGTCGAAGTTGACGTAGCGCGGCTCTTGACCACCGAAGTCTATTTCCTTTGTTTTGGTTTGGTGACTGGCGGCGTTCCAACCGAGGTCGAACTCGTGTTCAGCGGAAGGACCATAGATAATCGTTTCGCAAGAAGCGTTGGCATCACGAATAATGATTTTACGGGTCATCGAAACGCCCACAAACTCGTCCGTCTCAACGGCGGTAGCGGTTACATAAGCGGTACCGGCAGCTTTGATGGTTAGTACGTTGCCTTCGAGGCTAACGCAGTTATCCTTCACCTCAGAAAGAGCATAAGTCAATTCGGTTTGCGCTTGAGCGGTCAACTCTTGCGTAAAAGAAGAACCCTCGAACTTGAACGAGAGTTTATCCGTCCAATCAATGAGTTGCTTCTGTTTGCTGGTAACCGTAATCTCTTGTGCAGCCGTTGTTTGATAGAACTCTGCATTCTCGGCCTGGATAGCCGTAATTGTAGCCGAACCAACAGCTATCGCAGTAGGCACACCCTCTATGATGTCAATGATAGACGAGTCGCTGGAAGTGAAGGTAATTGCACGAGTAGGATCGGAGCAAGTCAGTGCGTCGGCGGATAAGGTTTCGTACAAGTTCATGATGTTCGTTCCCTCTTTCCACGACATGGTAGCCGTATATTTGGACAACCCGTTCAAAGGAATATTGATAGCGGTCATACCATTGCTTCCGGTAATTTGCAAGGTTGCCGAATGGGTACCCGGAACAGAAGGATTATAGTGTACCGTGATAGTTTTGACCTCTTCCGTAGCTGTAGAGTTGTATCTCGCAACATCACCGGTAAGAGAAAAAGCACCACTATTATTCACCAAACTAATAGACACCTCTCCGGCATGAACTGTGGTCAATTTTACTTCTTTTGTGTTATCTATACCTTGAACTGTACTTCCAAAATCAAGCGAAGATTGATCCGCCGTCATGCGAGCAAAGATACCATAATAAGTATAAGAATTACCACCTGTAATAGAAGAGGCAGATATGGTTGCATCCAAACTTTTAGCCCAGGGATTAGAGGATGCTCCCTCACCTGTGTTTGCATTTTGATCTGTGCTCCACCCCTTAAAAACATAGTTGGCATTTGATTTATGACAAAAGTACCACGTAAACGAGCCACTCGTTTTGAAACCATCTTTACCTTGAACTGCATCATCCGATGTCTTTGTACAAGAAGACTCGCCGCAGTTATTGGAAGACCCAATATAAACATAACCACCTGTGGTTGGCGAAGAATTAACATATACTGTAGTTCTATATGCGCCCCACACATTTCCTACTATAGCAAGGAACAAACATAAAACTAAACCTTTTAAGGATTGAATAAAGTTAATTTTTTTCATATTCTTTACATTTTAATAGTTAACATCTTACACATCAGCGTGCCAATACGCACGCGCCCATACTTTGGACGGTGCAAAATTACAGAAAATATATCAAACCAACAAATATTCAGGTCATTTTCCCAATGTAAGAAAGTAAAATATTAAAAAAACGAACATATCAAAAGTTACGTTCGCAATTTTTCTTATGTAAATCTTAAATATAGGCAATCCTCGAACAACCCCACTCTTACAGAACAAGCAAAGGTACTGCAAAGGTGCTGTGACCGACCTGTGACCGCCCAATGACCGTCGGTTCACCGTCACGCGACTGTCGGGTGACTGTCGGGTGACTGTCGGGTGACCGTCGGAGAAGACAGCCCGGAAACGGCTGAATGAGAGGAAAACTAATATGAGCGAGAAGCAAGGTATTCCTGCTCCGGTTGACCGGGGGTGGGGATGAGTTCAGTTTTGTCTAAAACACCCAAAGCATCAAGATCCATGATGGTTGAATAACCGCTGCGGGCAATAATCTTTTCGGCATGGGTCAAGTAATACGCCAACTCGCTGTCGCTTAGTTGCTTGTCTAATTTACCATTAACCAATAGGACCTCCTCTTCGTGTCCCTTATAGCGCTCTAAAATAGCTTGCTCAAAGAGGGTGCGATGAGGCTCGAGGCCGGAGAAGAGGGCGACGGTTTTGTAAGAGTGGATTGTGGATTGTGGATTGTGGATTGTGGATTGTGCACCCGAAGGGCTATTGTGGATTGTGGATTGTGGATTGTGGATTGTGGATTGTGGATTGTGGATTGTGGATTGTGGATTGTGGATTGTGGTAAAACGAGAGAGGGGACCGATGAAGATTGCCCCAAGGGGCGCGATCGGCAAGCCGTATGGAGTGGAGAGGTTGCCACTGAGGCGGTGGTCGGGAGTGTCGGGAACCCAAACCTCCGTATAGTGCTTATATACCCAAGCGTGCAAACGCGCTGCCAAAGGTTCAAGCCAACGATAAGGACGAGGGAGGAGGATGTGGAGTTGGTGAGTGATGTATGTAGTGTGGATTGTGGATTGTGGATTGTGGAGAGGGAGCCATAGTCCAAAGCGGTTATCTGATATGATTTCATCGAA
This sequence comes from Paludibacteraceae bacterium, assembly GCA_045598805.1. Taxonomy (GTDB): domain Bacteria; phylum Bacteroidota; class Bacteroidia; order Bacteroidales; family Paludibacteraceae; genus Colicola. Next base: position 26,858 of record JAZLMS010000014.1, read on the forward strand.
ACTTTCTTGCGCTTGGATACGCTTGAGTAAGCGGTGGTCACGAAGGGAGAAACGGATGAGTTGAGGGATAGCCACCAACATAGCCAAGACTTGTCGTTTACCACTCGAATAGCGCAAGTTCAAGGGGGCTAATTCAATTGAGCGCAAGTGTGGGAAACGCTGTTGCAAATACCGCAAAGCGAGACCGTCCCCTCCGAGCACGACCTCATGCCCTTGAGCCAAGAAGCGGTCAACAAGAGGCACACAGCGCGTGGCATGTCCTAAACCCCAATTAAGTGGTGCAATAAAGATCTTCACTATACAAGATTGACAAATTCGGGCACAAAGATACGTTTTTTTTTTGAAATTGCCAAATTTATTTGTATATGTCACAAAAAATGCGTAACTTTGCACTCCTTTTTAGAAAAAATAGCCAATTATGCCCATTTCTTTCTTGTCAACAGCCATATTAGCCCTGCTATTGGGTGTGATGGAAGCCAGCTTTATTATTTGCGGTATCTATCTCATTACCAGCAAACATACCATTGCCAAACATGACTTTGCCCCCAACCAACCCTTACGACGCTTGGGTGGGTATATTTTGCTCTTTTTAGCCCTCTCATATATATACTCCTGCCGTTTGCTTCCCTCTGTTCCGCATTGGGGAGAAGAAGGAGGCGACGTTTGGGTGCCTTATCTTAATCGCGACACCTTATTGTATTTAATTATTGGTTTCCCTGCTTTTGCCTCATTTCTTTTCAGAATGGTGGAAAAACTGCAATTGGAACAATGGCTAACCTTGATGGTTCCCACCGTTATTCCTATTATCCTATTCGTTATTTATTGTTTCATTCCTACGGATATCATCTTCTTTTCCAGTCTCACCTTTTGGATAACCTACACCGTCGTGATGATTATACTGTTTATTCGAAAGATGATTATCTACGAACGTAAGATACGAGAACAGCACTCTGATATAGAACACCATTTCCTCTGGCGTTTCTTCTATCCCGCAGGACTATTCGTAATCACAATGGGAATCGGCCTCTCTCTAAGTTTTTATAGAGATAGTTTTGTCTTATTGGGCATTTATTTCATCTTTAATATCCTCTCCACCCTCTCCCTTGTTTGGGCAGCCGATAATTTAGAGGGTGACCTTGTGAAAGAAGAATCGGGCGAAGAAGAGGAAAATGAATTGGCGGAAATAGATGAATTTACACGGAAACGTATCACATCCATAGAAAACCTCATAAACAAAGAACTGAAAAAACATCCCTTCTATTTAGAAGCGAATATTAATGTTGATGTTTTGGCACGTTTATTAGGGACGAACAGGACTTATTTAAGTCAATATTTCCGCTACAAGGGAACAAATTTCTATACCTTTATCAACACTCTACGCATTGAGTATGCGTGTACGTTGATTCAAACAAGAGAAAAAACATTATCTGAGATTGCTCAAGAAAGCGGATTTAATAGTTTGCATACGTTTAGGCGCGTTTTCGTTGAACAGAAAGGCTGCAATCCCAGCGAATGGGGGGGGGGGGAGAAAGTGGAAAGTGGAAAGTTGAAAGTTTAAAGTTGAAAGTTGAAAGTATTATTTCCGGAAATAGAAAGTAAGACGCTGCACCTCATTGGGGAGGAAGCGGACAAGTTAGGACTCGAGTGCTATGTGATTGGCGGTTGGGTTAGAGACCTCTTTCTTCATCGTGAAAGCAAAGATATTGATGTGGTGGTGGTTGGCAGCGGTATCTCCCTTGCCGAACAAGTGGCAGCTCGCTTGGGCAAGCATGCTCACCTCAGTATTTTCAAGACCTACGGTACGGCACAAGTCAAGAACCGCGACCTCGAATTGGAGTTTGTGGGTGCACGACGTGAGAGTTATCGCCACGAGAGCCGCAATCCGATAGTAGAAGACGGCACGTTAGAGGAAGACCAGAACCGACGCGACTTTACGATCAATGCCCTCGCTATCTGCCTTAACAAAGAGAGATACGGCGAGTTGTTAGACCCCTTTGGCGGCATACAAGACATGAACGAAGGCGTCATCCGCACCCCACTCGACCCCGATATAACATTCTCTGACGATCCACTGCGCATGATGCGCGCTATCCGTTTTGCGTCTCAATTAGGGTTCTACTTAGATAGAGAAACCTTCGATGCCATCGAGAGAAATCGCGAACGGATACATATCATTACCAAGGAGCGTATAGTAGATGAGCTGAATAAGATAATGGGGTCACGCAAGCCTTCGGTGGGACTAAATTTACTTGATAGAACAGGACTTCTCTCGCTTATCTTCCCTGAGCTGTCTGCCCTCAAAGGAATAGAGACCAAAGAAGGGCGGGGACATAAAGATGTTTTTGTGCACACGCTGCAAGTGGTGGATAATGTAGCAGATAAGTCGGATAACCTCTGGCTCCGTTGGGCAGCGTTACTACACGACATAGGCAAACCGCGTTCCAAAGCGTGGGACCCGAAGATGGGTTGGACGTTTAGGAACCATAACTATATCGGGGCAAAGATGATACTCGGCATCTTCAAGCGCATGAAGATGCCACAGAACGAAAAGATGGATTATATCCGCAAGATGGTGGATTTACATATGCGCCCGATCAATCTGATTGAGGATATTGTTACCGATTCGGCGGTTAGACGTCTTCTGTTTGAGGCGGGGAACGACATAGACGACCTTATGCTTTTGTGCAATGCCGACATCACCTCACGTAACGAGGAGAAAGTAGAACGTTTTCACAAGAACTTCGAATTGGTGAAGCAGAAAATGGTGGAGTTAGAGGAGCGCGACCGCATCCGCAATTTCCAACCGCCCGTAGATGGCATAGAAATCATGGAACTGCTGCACTTGGAGCCGTGCGCCCTCGTAGGAGAATTGAAGAGCAAGATCAAAGACGCTATCCTTGATGGTATCATCCCTAATGAGCACGATGCCGCAAAGGAGTATCTACTGCTTATTTATAAAGGAAACGCTTGATGGATTTCTTGGGCGTTTTTTCAAATTCCTTTTCAACTATTTCGATATTACTTACCTTAGAGAAATTAGGCAGAAGCATGTTTAACTTTTGCAGGTTCTTTGCCATGAGTTGGGATAGTTCTTCCATTTTCTCCTTAGCATAATTCTCGGGGAAGACTAAACCTATCAGTTTACCATTACGCTCCACCACCACCGATTCGCTTACGCCTTCTAAACTATTGAGTTTATCCTCAATTTCTTCCGGATAGATATTTTGTCCGCTGGCTCCTAATATCATATTCTTACTGCGCCCGCGAAGGAAGACATTACCCTTGCGGTCAATGACTCCTATATCGCCCGTACGCATCCATCCATCTTCGGTAAAGACATTATCCGTAGCTTGTAAGTTCTTGTAGTAACCGCGCATTACCCCTTCGCCACGCACAAGCAGTTCGCCGGGTTCGCGACGAGGATGTGCGCTCTCTACTCTGATTTGCATATTGTCAATCTCGCGACCGCAGGAACGGAAAGCAAAATCATACCAGGGGGCGTAACACAAAAGCGGAGCACACTCGGTCATGCCATAACCGCAGGTATAAGGGAAGCGGATTTGCTTAAGGCAACGCTCCACATCTTTACTAAAAGCAGCTCCACCGATAATCAGCACTTCGAGTTTACCGCCGAACGTCTCCATAAGTTTGTTATGAACCTTACGGCGAATCAATCGCCCAACAAAAGGCATGTACCAAAGAATCTTAATAAGCGGTTTGTTGATTTGTGGGAAGATGTTTTTCTTAAAGATCTTTTCGATTACAAGCGGAACCGTAAGTACCATATATGGATGTACTTGGCTAAAAGCGGATAGTAAGAGCGCCGGTGTTATACTTTTAGTAATAAAATATATATGAGTACCACCTGCTATTTGATATAAAAACTCAAACATCAGTCCAAACATATGGGCTAAGGGGAGCATTGAAACCAAGGTCTTGGTGGGGTCATTGGGAATATTGGCTAATCCGTACTCTACGTTATTACTCAAGTTACGATGTGTCACCATCACGCCTTTGGGAGAGCCTGTTGAACCCGAAGTATAATTGATTAGCGCCAAGTCATCAAGGTTATCGGTGGGTAGAACCCAGTCTTCGGGTTTCATTCCGTTAGGGTAACGTTCGGCATAGAGTTTATCTATTTCTTCTGATGAAACCGGACTTTTAGACTGCATAACCGACAAGTCTTCTATAGCAATAAAAGCTTCCACCTTGGGCATCATTTTCTCATCAATCCTTCCTCTTACCCAAGGTCCGACAAAAAGCACACGTGCTTCCGAGTGATTAACTAACTCATGAATGCTCTCACTGGTAAACTCGGGCAACACACTCACTGCGATACCACGGTAAGCGGAGATTGCCATATAAGCGACACCCCAATTACAGCAGTTACGACCACAAATAGCAATTTTATCTCCGGGTTTAATTCCGATATGCTCGAATAATAAGGTTAACCACGTTACTTTCTGTGCTAATTGTTGATGGGAATATTCAACAGAACCTCCGAAATCGGTAATAGCCACGCGATTCCAGTTGCGACGCATTGAATTTTGAATGGTTTTCAAATAATGTTGCATAGTGTATGTCCTTAGATTTTCGGTGCAAAATTACAACTATTTTTCGAATGGGACAAAAAAATGGTATTTAGGGACAAATAAAGGGGCATAAAAGCCATTTTTAGGGATAAAAATACAAAATATGTGGCGAAATATTTGTTCATATGAAGTTTTTTTTGTAATTTTGTAGCCGATTTTGAACACTACCTATTATGAAAACAAGAAAAGAAAGTGATTTGATTGGCGAATTAGAGATTCCCGTAGAAGCATTGTATGGTGTACAAACCTTGCGTGGGATAGAGAATTTCCCTATTAGTAAGTTTAAGTTAAAGGATTACCCCACGTTCATCAACGGTTTAGCCTATACTAAATGGGGTGCAGCCATCGCTAACCATGAGTTAGGTTTGCTCACTGACGAGCAGTTTAGGGCTATTGAGCAGGCATGTCAAGAGATTTTAGCCGGTCAGTGGCATGACCAGTTCCCTGTAGATATGATTCAAGGTGGAGCAGGAACAACGACGAATATGAACGCTAATGAGGTTATTGCCAATCGCGGTCTGCAAATCATGGGTCATGAGCCGGGTGAATATACTTATCTTAGTCCCAATGACCATGTGAACGGTAGTCAATCGACGAACGATGCTTATCCCACGGCTATTCATTTAGGTTTGTATGCGATGCACCTTGAGTATGTGAAGCACTATGAGCAGTTGATTGCTTCTTTTGAGGCAAAAGCAAAGGAGTTTGCTCAGATACTGAAGATGGGTCGTACCCAATTAGAGGATGCGGTACCGATGACGGTTGGTCAGACGTTTGGTGCTTTTGCTTCCATCTTGAGAGACGAGATACCTCACCTTAACGCTGCCGCGGAGGAGTTCCTCACCATCAACATGGGTGCCACGGCTATCGGTACGGGTATCTGTTCGCAGCCGGGTTATGCGGAGAAATGTACCGCAGCCATCGCTAAGATAACCGGTTGGAATATCCGCGAAGCCAACGATTTGGTTGCTGCCACGAGTGATACCAGTTGCATGGTGGGTTATTCGAGTGTTCTGCGCCGTATTGCCACTAAGATGAATAAGATTTGTAACGACTTGCGTTTGCTCGGTTCCGGACCTAAATGCGGTCTGCACGAACTCGACTTGCCGGCTCGTCAACCGGGTAGCAGTATCATGCCGGGTAAGGTGAACCCCGTTATTCCTGAGGTGATGAACCAAATCAGTTATAAGGTTATAGGTAATGACTTATGCGTAGCGATGTGCAATGAGGCTGCCCAGATGGAACTGAACGCCATGGAACCCACTATGGCTCAATGCTGCTTCGAGAACCTCGAGATCATGATGAACGGATTTGATGTTCTGCGTAAATACTGTATTGACGGCATCAAGGCAGATGCCGACCATTGCCGTGATTATATCAAAGGTTCTATAGGTATTGTGACGGCACTTAACCCCGTTATCGGTTATAAGAACTCCACTAAGATTGCTAAAGAAGCTTTGGCTACGGGTAAGTCGGTTTATGACCTTGTTTTGGAGCACGGTATCCTAACGCAAGAGGAGTTAGACACAATCCTCAGCCCGGAAAACATGATACACCCGGTCAAACTCAATATCACACCGAGAAGGTAGAGGATAGTGGATGGTGGATTGTGGATTGTAAATTAGAGATATGCGATTGGTATTTGCAAGTAATAATAAGCATAAGTTAGAAGAGGTTCGTGCTATTCTGACAGGGCATGAGGTGCTCAGTTTGAGCGATATTGGTTTTGTAACCGATATTGAGGAGACGGGGGACACTTTGGAGGATAATTCGCTTATTAAGGCTCAAGCTGTAGCCGATTTTATCAAGGCACAGGCGGTGGAGGTAGATGGTATTTTCTCGGACGACACAGGGTTAGAGATAGACGCTCTTCATGGTCAGCCGGGCGTACACACTGCCCGTTGGGCAGGTGAACCTGCCAATGATGCCAATAATCGGCGCAAGGCTCTAACGCTATTGCAAGGACAGACAAACCGCAGCGCACGTTTCCGCACAGTCATCACCATTATCAGAGGCGAACAAGTGCAGCAAGTGGAGGGACGTGTAGAAGGCGTTATTGCCACGCAAGAGAGCGGGGACGGAGGTTTTGGTTATGATCCTCTGTTTACGCCGGAGGGTTATGATAAGACGTTTGCCGAATTACCAGCAGAGATAAAAAACAGTATCAGTCACCGAGCAAGGGCTATGCAGGCTTTGTGCAAGGTGATTGGTGATTGATGATTTGTATATGAAAAAGTTATTGCTACTATTAGGACTCGTTGGTTGGTTGCCGTTATGGGCGGTGGACGAGACAGAACCTGTGGATTATGGAACCATGTTCAATTGGGAGACGTATTCGTCTTACTACAATGTATCTGACGTAGTTAAGACTTCAAATGCAGTCTTTTGTTTGGCAGAGGGGTCCCTGTTCTCCTTAGATATAGCAACGCGAGAACTATCGCGCTGGAATAAGCAAAACGGATTGAACGGAGGAAAGATTAGTAACATTCATTATGTTCCCGATTTGGATATTGTGCTTGTTGTTTATGCGGATAATATGTTAGACGTAATTGATAAACGAGGGAATATCAACCCTATTCGCGACCTCTATCAGACAACCTCCAAAGCCATCAATATTCATTGCACATATATTCACAAACAAACTGCCTATGTGGGAACTGATTTCGGTATTATCGCCATCAACCTTAAGAAGCGAGAAGTAGCAGATACATACTATATCGGGGCAGAAGCACAAGATGTGGTGATAACCAATATCGCAATCGCGAACGACACTCTGTTTGCCCAATCCACTGACGTCTTATACAAAGCTTCTTTGCAGAGCAATCTGCTTAGTTATACGGTTTGGACAAACGAAGTTCTTCCCATAAAGAACACAAGTTCGTGGAGCCAATTGAACTCCTTTAACGAGTTGTTATGGTCGCTTCAGGATACTACGTTGATGGTTCGGCATGGCCAACAATGGGACACTATCGATTCTTCTCGTCCATGGGAGAAAATCTTTACCGATGGGGAAAAGTTTTATGCCATTGATCAAGAGCATCATCTATTTGAAATGTCGTCCACGATGGATACATTAACTCCGCTTTACTTACTCTCTGATGTAGCAGGAGCTTGTTATGATGGTCCGAACCATGTTTATTGGTTGGGGCTAAATAGTCATGGTATCTGCGAGTTAAACGAAGAGAAACACACGGTACAGAAAGAGTATCTTCCCGAAGGGCCGATACGTAATGATATGTATTCACTCACTTTTGCCGGTGAGAAATTATTCATCTGTCCCGGAAATAGGTGGTCTGATCGTGGAAAAGTAACGGCTACCTTTGCGTTCCTTAATCCCGATGGCAGTTGGGGATACGAATCCTATTGGCACACGTCGAATGTTTTAGGTACATACATTACGGATTTAGTTGCCATCGGTGTTGATCCTAATGATAATAGCCATTTCTTTATGAGCTCGTACGCGCACGGTGTTATTGAGTATCGTAATAATCAAGCTTATAAGCAATATACCGAGGGCACTCCCGGGTGTACATTCTTATCCCTTGTTCCGGGTGACTTAGATTATGTAAGAACAGAGGGGGCTATGATTGACCAACAAGGCAACCTATGGGTAATTCAGCCGCAAAATAATGTAACAACCTTACACGTTTTCAATATCGAAACAGAACAATGGACGGCTTACAACCTCTATTCCGGTGGGAAAAGAGTCTCTTTTAATACTCCCAAAGGAATATGGATAGACCACTCGGATGCCAATCGCAAATGGATGATTGATCAACGCAATGGCGCAGGTATCGTTTTATTGGACGACCATGGTACTCCTACGTATCAGCAAGATGATTATTGCATGAGTCGAACCAGTATGCAAGACCAAAATGGGAATAATATTCAGTTTTCCCTCATCTTCGATTGGGCACAGGATAAGAAGAACGATATTTGGGTTGGATTAGAAGGCGGAGTAATTATTATTCCTTCAACAGAAGACTTCATGACCTCCAATAAATGTAAGCGGGTTATTATCCCTCGTAATGACGGAACGGGACTGGCGGACTATCTGCTTTCCAACGATAACGTGCGTGCTATCGCGGTGGATGGTGGTAATCGCAAATGGCTGGGAACCGAGACTTCGGGCGTTTATTTGGTATCGGAAGACGGAATGTCCACTATTTACCATTTCACCGAAGAAAACTCGCCCCTGCCGTCCAACTATATCACGGATATTGCTATCCACCCCACCACAGGTGAGGTCTTTATCGGAACGAGTGCCGGTTTAGTCAGTTTCCGCAGCGATGCCTCTGAGCCATCTGAAACTTATCAAGAGGCCTTAGCTTATCCTAATCCCGTTCGGCCAAACTATGACGGCGTAGTCACCATACAAGGTCTGACCGACGGAACGGTCGTTAATATCATTGACCAAGGCGGTCAACTCGTTTGTAAGACGAACGCCAACGGAGGAACAGCTATCTGGGATTTGAAGAATGGGGACGGCAAGCGTGTTAGTTCCGGCATTTATACTGCACTATGCAATGATGCCGCAGGCAATCATCAGATTGTCAAGATAATGGTAATGAATAGGTAATAATTGGTTATCAATTATACCTTATTTCCCTATTAATTTAAGAAACTCTTCCCTTGTCTCGGGACGGGTAAAAGCTCCGGTGAAATCGGAGGTTGTCGTGATAGCGTGCTCTTTCTGAACACCCCGCATCTGCATACAAAGGTGTTCTGCCTCAATAACTACCATCACCCCTAAGGGATTGAGCGTTTTTTGGATACACTCTTTAATCTGAGTGGTCATTCGCTCTTGTACTTGCAGACGACGCGCAAAGACATCAACCACTCGCGCTATCTTACTCAGACCCGTTATTTTTCCATTGGGTATATACGCCACGTGCGCTTTGCCAAAGAAAGGAAGCAAGTGGTGCTCACAAAGGGAATAGAAATCTATATCTTTGACCACCACCATTTGGCGATAATCTTCCTCAAAGAGAGCAGACCGCAAGATAGCTTCGGGGTCTTCGTGATAGCCTTTAGTAAGGAACTGAAAGGCTTCTCCCACTCGTTCGGGAGTTCGCTCCAGACCTTGACGATGAACATCCTCACCTACATGAGTGAGTATATCGCTGACCGAAGACGCAATCTGTTGCGTTAGATTATGACTGGGGGTAAACTCTTGTGTCATGGGTGCACGTTGACTTGGTCGCGAACGATATAAGCGTCTTGCTTGAGGAAGGGGAAATGCTGAATCAACTGCTCCTTAAAAGCTTTAGCATCTTCATAGGTGGTGAAATCTCCTACCCTAACCTTCCAGAAGGGGGAAACATACTGAGTGTATATCTTCACAGGAAGGGCATTCTCTAATCGGTGTTCCAGTTCGATAGCCTCTGTTTTGGCTGTTTGTTGGCGGTTAGACGAATAAATCTGTACACGAAAACCGGCAATAGTCTCTTGTCCGCGCACTACTCCACCTATCTTGTCTTGAAGCAGTTGTGCCACAGCACTATCCTGATGAACGGTTACGTACAACAACGAATCAAAGATACACGGACGCTTGGGTAGCGTGTCCTCAAAAACCATCATCGAGTCTTGCAAAGCCGAAAGTGAATCCACTTGTATCGAATCAACTACCACCGAGTCTATCGGTGTTATTGTTTGTGCCGACACTATCATCGGCAAAACGAATAATAATATACTAATAATGTTCTTCATCTTCAATCTTCAATCTTCATTCTTCATTCTTCAATCTTTATTGCCGCCAACGAAGGCACGCAGTAACGAGGTAGGCGGTATCTCGCTGATAGGTATCGGGCGGAAGTATTGTAATGCCTTAATCAGTCGGTGGGCGTCCGTATATTCGTCGCAGAACTTAGGCACCTCGGCTAAGATGGGTTCCGCTGCTTGTTTGAGCACTGCCAATTCGAAGAGTAGAGCGGAGTTGAACATCGCGTCTGCCTCTTCCTGATAAGGATAGATCCACTTAACCTCACCCCTAACTACGGACGAACAGCGGGCAATCGTCTCACGCGCCGAGAATCCGCGCGTGTTGTAATCGCGAACGATACGGCGGAGCAGACGTATATCCGTGGTGGGAATCCAGTTGTGGTTATCAAGGTTGATAGAGGTCAACACCGAAACATAAATGCGGAACATATATTTCTTATCCACGTTCGGGATGAGTTCGGGGTTGAGGGCGTGAATACCTTCTACAATAAGCACATTTCCCTTCTCCATCTTCAGTTTATCTCCACGCCACTCGCGTTCGCCTTTCTCAAACGAGTAGTAGGGCATCTCCACTTCTTCCCCGTTCAGCATGCGTTGCAGATGGTCGCGGAAGAGGTCTAAATCAAGGGCGTGTATATCCTCAAAGTCCCATTCGCCGTTCTCGTCCTTGGGGGTATCAACGCGATTAACGAAGTAATTATCCATTGACACCGTTAGGGGTTTGAGACCATTAACCATCAGTTGAATACGAAGGCGCTTAGCGAAACTGGTCTTACCGGAGGAAGAGGGACCGGAGATAAGCACTAACTTAGGTGTTCCGCCTTCGCGGTTCTTAATCATATCGGCTATCTGAATCACTTTCTTCTCGTGCAGAGCCTCTGCCAACCGTATCATCTCGGCACTCTTACCGGCATCGTAGAGGTTGTTGAAGTCACCCACATTGGCGATGTTCATCAGTTTATTCCACTTGCTATATTCGCTGAAATGAGCAAACATCTTATCTTGCACAATGGTACCCTCTAAGACAGAAGGATTGGTGCGGGAGGGAATACGCAGTAATATCCCGTCGTGATAGGGTTCGATATCAAAGATATTGATATACCCCGTAGAGGGCATAAGCACGTTGGCGTAATAGTCGTTAAAATCGCCCATGCGGAAGTAACGCAGGTAAGGATTACCGAGGGTGCGGAAGAGAGTGGCTTTGCCGTCCGTCTGTTCGGCGAAGATACGAATAACCTCCTTTGTCTGTTTCTCCACCTCCTCAATCTTACGGTCTTCCTTGATGATTTGGAGCATTCGTTCTTTTATCTTTGCTACCATATTCGTGGTAAAATCAATACCTTGTAGGGTGCAGTAATAACCCTTACAGATAGGGTGCTCCAAGCGAAGATCGGCTTGCGGATAGAGTTCGTGTACGGCACACGCCATCACCATAATAAGCGAACGCACATAGCAGCGACGACCGGTAGGAGAGGATATATCCACAAACTCCACATCTTTAGGTTTATAAAGAAGGAAATTGAGGTTCTCTAACTTATAGTTTACTCGGGCAGCAATGACAGGGAACTTCAGTTGGATGTTGAGTTGCTCCTTGAGTTGGGTTAGAGAGATGCCTCGCTCTACCTCGTGATACGACTTAGTGTTCTTGCAGTAGATGGTTATGGTTTGTTCCATGTTATTTAAAATCTATTATATGATGAATAGAGATAATGCCAATGATTGTTTTCGATTCGGTTGTTTCCGTAACCGCTAAATTGGTTATGTTGTACATATCCATCAACGCCAACGCATCGGTGAGCAGTGCGTCCTTGTGTATATGCTTGAAGGACGGGGTCATTATGTCCGCCGCCGTGATATGCAGATCGTCGTATTTCTCAATCGCCCTACGCAGATCGCCGTCAGTGATGATACCTACACAGTCCGTGCCGGAGAAGACCATCGTCATACCCAAGTGGTGTTCGGACATAACGCGAACCACTTGTCGGAACGAGTCTGAAGTCTGCACTTGAGGAATCGAAGTCTCCATCCTGTTCTGAACGCGTGCCAGCAGTTGTCTGCCTAAGGCTCCCCCGGGGTGGTAGAGGGCAAAGTTCTCTGCCTTGAACTGCCTTTTCTCCATAAGACACACCACAAGGGCATCGCCCATCAAGGTTGTGGCGGTAGTGGAGGTGGTAGGAGCCAGTCCCAAGGGACAAGCCTCTTTATCTACATGAATAGACAACACTTCGTCACAAGCTTTGGCGAGTTGCGAATCGGGGTCACCCGTGAGGGCAATCATCGTGCAACCGAGGGCGCGGAGTGGGTTAATGACGTTCAGTATCTCGTCCGTTGCGCCGCTGTTGCTGACCAAAAGAATAACATCCTCTTTGGCAATCATACCTAAGTCTCCGTGAACGGCTTCCGCCGCATTGACAAAGATAGCCGGCGAACCGGTGGAGGCTAAGGAAGACGCTATTTTATGACCGATGATACCCGTTTTGCCAATACCCATCACGACTATCTTGCCTCTACACGTGTATAGCCGTTCGACTACTCGGTCAAAGCGGTCGTCCAAACTCTCGCTCAGTTTAGTCAATTCCGTTATCTCTTCGGCAAAAATCGTTTTTGCCCTATCTGCATACTTCATACGTTTGCTCTAATATCGATCTTAGTTCACTCAGTTTCAACTGATTAGCGGCATCCGAAATGGCTTTGTCGGGATCGGGGTGCACTTCTACGAACATCCCATCTACTCCCACTGCGGCAGCGGCTCTCATCAAGTGAGGAACCATTGCCCTGTTGCCGCCTGTTATACCGTTAGCACCGCTCGGCTGTTGCACGGCATGCGTAGCATCAAAGACAATAGGACAGCCGAACTGACGCATCTCCACAAGGGAGGTCATATCCACTACCAGTCTGCCATAACCAAAGGACGAACCGCGTTCGGTTAACCAAACGGGCGTGGTCGGTGCCACCTCTTTGACTTTATCTATGGCTCCGCGCATGTCCCAAGGTGCCATAAACTGCCCTTTCTTGATGTTCACTATTTTACCCGTTTTAGCTGCGGCTTGGATAAGGTCTGTTTGGCGGGAGAGGAAAGCAGGTATCTGGAGTACATCCGCCACTTGCGCAACGGGGGCACATTGCCACGACTCGTGCACATCCGTGAGAACGGGTAAACCAAAGGTCCGCTTCACTTCGCTTAAGATAGCCAGACCCTCGTCTATGCCTATTCCCCGCTCAGAGAGAGAGGTGCGGTTGGCCTTGTCAAACGACGACTTGAAGTACAACTCAATATGCATATCTTGAGCTATACGTTTCAACGCCTCTGCGGTAGTGAGGGTGATGTCTCTATTTTCAATGGCACATGGACCGGCGATTAAAAACATACGTTTAGTGGTTATAGTTTCTTGTAAACTCGTATCCAATCTACATCGAGGGAACCCGGGGTGTTGTTCCTTTTACCCTTAAAGAGGAAGGAGTAGAGGTGGAGGTACAACTTCTCGCCCTTGGGGATAAGGTTGAGGGTTTGATATACCTTAATATTATTTACGAACCACGTAATCGTGCTCTGATCCCAAACAACGGTGTAGATAATATCCGTTACGGGTTGCAAACCTTCTATCTCGTGTTTATTCTCGTCCGTATAAGCATTACACTTCACACCGCAGAACAGTTTGAGTCCCGTGTAGTTGAAGACGGAGATAAAGGGCACGTGTTTCTTACTGCGCAGATAGATACCGTGGTTGAGGAAACCGTGGCAACGGGCTTTCACCATAACTACGCAACCGGCTTCCAGTTCCAGTTTAGAGGCGTTATTGATAGCGTCCGATGTGTATTCAAACGAATGCATCACCATACCTTTTTCGGGATCCCAAGCGGGAGCGGTGGTTTTTTCGCGAAGGGTCTTAATGATGAGTTTACCGTCCTTCGTTTCTACGTTCTTACCACCTACATACGCTTGCTCCTCGTTCGTGTATGAGTGAACGGATTGATAGTCGTCTGAGGGGTAAACGAAACCGGGGGTCCAATCGGATTGTTTAATGTCTGTCCAATTGAAGTCCTCTTTGTAAGCTAGTTCATAACCTTCCGCACGAACATTATCGTCGGGTTTGTTCTTTAACAACGTGTCTAACTGCTTCGTTGTCATCAATTGCCTTCTAAGAAGGGCTTTAAGAAAGAATAGATTCATATAATTCGGTTAATTTATTTACAAAAATAGGTTTATACAGTTCTTCTTGCGGCAAGAAGTTGAGTTCATGCATATGCTCCGCCAATGCCTGTAGGTCATCGTAAAAGTGGTCGTGATTGAGCACATAAATCGGTTTATGATGCTCTCCCACCACACCCGAGGATACAACGTCCATCAACTCGTCCAAGGTCCCATAACTACCCGGCAGGCAAACAAAGCAATCGGCTATCTCGCGCATGCGCTGTTTGCGCTCGCTCATGGTAGTGACTTCGATTAGTTCGTCGCAATGGTTATCTTTCCTACCGGCGGCTATCACTCGTGCCGGAACAACACCTATTACGCGATTATCGGCTTTGTTTAACTCCTTGGTCGTCTGCCGATAGGCTCGTGATACGCGGGTCATCAGTCCGCCCGTTGCGCCGCCATAGACCAGTTCATGGCCTTGCTCTGCGAGCCATTGACCTAACTGCTCCCCTAACTCCAAGTAAGAGGCGGGGATACAATCTTTGGCACTACAGTAAACGGCTATTTTCATGTGGCTAATGAATAGGTTAGGCGTCAATCTTAGCGTACGTAGCGTTTTGCTCAATGAACTCGCGGCGCGGAGCCACATCGTCACCCATCAGCATAGCTACCGTGCGGTCAGCCTCGGCGGCGTTCTCGATGGTCACTTGCTTAAGCAGACGACGAGCCGGATCCATAGTCGTTTCCCATAGTTGTTCGTCGGACATCTCACCCAGACCTTTATAGCGTTGTGTCTTGACCTGCTTCTCATCGCCCCCTGCGTACTTCATAATGAAGTCACGACGCTGTTGGTCTGTCCAGCAATACTCCTTCGTATTACCCTTAGCACAGAGGTAGAGCGGGGCCATGGCGATATATAAGTGTCCTTGCTCAATCACCTCTTTCATATGACGGAAGAACAATGTCATAACGAGAGTTGCAATATGGGCACCATCCACATCGGCATCCGCCATGATGATAACCTTATGATAACGAATCTTACTGAGGTTGAGAGCTTTCGGATCTTCTTCGGTTCCGAAGGTGATACCCAGTGCGGTGAATATATTACGCACCTCCTCGCTCTCAAACACCTTATGCTCCATGGCTTTCTCCACGTTCAAGATCTTACCACGGAGAGGCAAGATAGCTTGGTGAATACGATCACGACCGGTCTTAGCGGTACCGCCTGCGGAGTCTCCCTCCACAAGGAAGAGTTCGCACTCAGCCGGATCTTTAGAAGCGCAGTCTGCCAGTTTGCCGGGAAGACCACCTCCCGTGAGGGGCGACTTACGAAGCACACTCTGACGAGCATTACGAGCGGCTATACGTGCTTGAGCGGCTAAGATAACCTTCTCTACAATACGCTTAGCATCATCGGGATGCTCCTCAAGGTAATTAGTCAAAGCCTCACCTACGGCAGCACTAACCATACCGGCGACTTCGGAGTTACCGAGTTTGGTTTTTGTCTGACCTTCAAACTGAGGTTCTGCCACTTTGACGGAAATAACGGCAGTCAGACCCTCGCGGAAGTCGTTGGGGTCGATGGTAGCATTACCGTCTTTGTCTTTGAGTTTAGCTTTCTCTAACAGTTTGCTGTCTTCTGCGTATTTCTTCATCACACGCGTCAAGGCTGCACGGAAACCGGCTACATGAGTACCGCCCTCAATGGTGTTGATGTTATTGACATAAGAGTGTACGTTCTCGTTGAAGTCCGAGTTGTAAATCATCGCCACTTCTACGGGTGTACCGTACTTGTCGGTATTGAGGTGAATAACGTCGCTGATAAGGGGCACACGCGTTTGGTCGATATAGCGAACGAACTCGCTCAGACCTTGCTCCGAATAGAAGACCTTATTCTTATATTGGCAGTCCTTCAATTCATCATTGAGCGAAGCGCTCATTTCCTCATTGGAACGAAGGATGCGCTTATCTTTGAGTATAATCTTTATTCCGGCATTAAGGAAAGCCAACTCACGCATACGGTTGGCGAGGATATCCCATTGATAAACGAGTTCGGTGAAGATCGTGTCATCGGGGTAGAAGTGTACATACGTACCCGTCCGACCCTGTTCCCAGTTTCCTTCTGCGTCCTTGAGGTCAATATTATGAACGGGAGCGAGGGGTTTGCCCTTCTCATAGTCTTGAGAAAAGAGCTTACCGTCACGATAAACCTCTACGTGCATATGTTTGGAGAGTGCGTTCACGCAACTCACACCCACACCGTGCAGACCGCCGCTGACCTTATAACTGTCCTTGTTAAACTTACCTCCGGCATGCAGAACGGTCATCACCACCTCGAGGGCACTGCGGTGCTCTTTCGGGTGCATATCAACGGGGATACCGCGACCGTTATCTTGCACGGTAATCGAGTTATCCGTGTTGATATGAACGGCTATCTCGTTACAGAATCCGGCGAGAGCTTCATCGATGGAGTTATCCACCACCTCATAAACCAAGTGGTGCAGACCTTTTTGCGATATATCGCCGATATACATTGCAGGTCTTTTGCGCACCGCTTCTAATCCTTCAAGCACTTGAATACTTGAACCATCATACTTTTCTTGTTGTTCTTCCATATAACGTTTGTTATTTGTTGTTTTTTACCTTAAATAAATTCGTGTACGCGCTCCCACGCTCGCGCCCGCTCACGCGCTCACACGTATAAAATCATGCAAAGATACAAAAAATAAATGACATACGCAAAAAAATCTGCATTTTTTTATAAAAAATGTAGAATTTCTCAAACCTACTCCGTTCTGTCACCGTTTTTTTGCTGTTTTCTATCCGGTTACCGGGTGTGTTCTAAGTGTGTTATGAGGGAATAATGGAAGATATTTCGGAGTATGTAAAACCTCGTTGCAGTAAGAATCGAATAAGTTGCTCGTGGTTGTCCGTTTTTTTCTTGCCGGCCACCTTGCGTAATACCGAGAAATAGGTTTGTTCATCGATGTTGCTCAAGGATTCTTCAATATCGTCCTCGTCAATATGTTTGGCAAATAACCCTGCTTTGATTTTCATTCGTCCCCAACCTTGATACATTAATTTATCATGTGCAAAGGCTGCGGCATATCGACTATCATTGATGAAATTATCTTTCACCAATGCGTCAATTATCCTTTGTTCATCGGCAGAATCGCATCCCCATTGACGCAGTTTAATGCGCACATCTTCTTTGCAATGTTCCGCCATTGCTGCATAATGTTCTGCTTTTTTAATCAAGTCTGGCAATGAGTATTCGGTCGTTTCCATAACTATCTTGTTTTAATTGAATATCTACATATCCCTGCTCAGCCATTAGTTCGCGCATGGCCGCACCCATCTTTTGATTAATTTCAAACACCACGATTGGTGCTTTTTTTATTTCTGCAATCCTTCTATAAAAACGTAGAGGGTCGTCATCCGGCACAAAAAGAGCAGTGCTTGGTTCATAGTCTAAAACCGTATTTTCCATCTCCTTTTTCTCTTGCTCCATGATGTACGGAGGATTGCTGACAATCAAATCAAAATCCTTGATTTCATCGGAAAAAATATCCCCTTTTATAAATTGCACATCTGCCTTGTTTCGAAGTGCGTTGTCTTGAGCAACGGCTAATGCCTCTTTACTAATATCCATACCCCATACCTCCCAATCGGGATGTCTCTTCTTGATAGCAATGGCGATACAACCGCTGCCTGTTCCGATATCCAGAACGCGAATGGATGTTGAACTATCAATTGGGCAATCTTGTTTGCCTACCAGTTGGTCAATATTTTCAATCAACTCTGCCGTCTCGGGACGAGGTATTAAAGTGGCTGGAGTGACACGTAAATCCAATCCCATCCACATTGTATGGCCAAAAATGTACTGAATTGGCTCTTTTTTTTGAATTCTTTGCAAAATTACTTTGTAATTTGAAATATTTTTTGTAACTTTGCCGCCCGTTAGGATTTGTGTGCGCGTGAGACCGGTCGTTTCTTCAATAATCCAATAGGCAATTTCTGCTGCTTCTTGGGGCGAATAAAGACCGTCTAAATCCGAGATGATATGTTGAATGATTTCTTTCACGCTGCAAAAGTACAAAAAAATGTTGGAATATACAAAATATATTGAAAGAACTTTACAATTAGCACGCTTAGGAGCCTATTATGTGGCGCCCAATCCCATGGTGGGTGCGCTTTTGGTGGATGAGAAGGGAATGGTATTAGGTGAGGGGTGGCATCGTGTTTATGGTGGACCTCATGCAGAAGTAGAGTGTTTTCGGGATGTAGAGAAACGATACCCATCTGTTGATTATAAACGCTGCACCTTATTTGTTAGCCTTGAGCCTTGTTCGCATTATGGTAAGACGCCTCCTTGTGCTAAATTAATTATAGAAAAAGGAGTGGGACATGTTGTGGTAGGTACTTTAGATCCTAATCCCAAAGTGGCCGGTCAGGGTGTTCAGATGCTCCGTGCTGCCGGTATAAGGGTAGAGGTGGGTGTGTGCGAAGATCAATGCCGTGAGTTGAATAAACGATTCTTGTGCTTGCAAGAGAAGGGACGGCCATATGTGACGCTTAAATGGGCACAAACCAAAGATGGCTATTTGGATAGACTGCGTGATGAACAAGCCAAAGACAATCGGACTCCATTAGTTATCTCAACGCCACTAACCAAGCAGATTGTTCATAAAATGCGAGCCGAGAATATGGCTATTCTCATAGGATCGGGCACAGCATTAAAAGATAATCCGCGTCTGTTAACTACCCATTGGCCAGGACGTAATCCGATTCGTATCTTGTTAGATAGACGGGGGAGAGTGCCGATGAATAGTAGGATTTTTTCGGATGATGCCGAAACAATCGTCTATCGTGAATGCACCGATTGGTCTTTTATTTTGTCAGATTTAGCCACGCGTGGCATACATTCTGTATTGGTGGAGGGAGGAGCACAAGTGTTGCAAACGATTATCCAATCCGGGGTGTGGGATGAAATGCATATTGAAATAAGTGATACCGAATTAGGAGAATCGGGTGTGCCGGCTCCTGCTATTAAACTGCCCTACGTACCAACAACGATACAAGATAATCATTACATGTATGAGATTAAAAACCAACATTAAAATCATTTTAGTAAGTTTGCTCGGCGGAAGTCTCTCGGCTTGCTCTGTCTTTCATAAACAGCAGATTGAAGGAGTGGTAGCTGAGGTGGATGGACAATACCTGACGTGCGCCGAACTGGATGATATAACTCGTGGTATGGCGGATAGTGCTGCGGTTGCCGATGCATATATTCGTCAATGGGCTACCCAAATCATAGAGTATTTCGAGGCTAAAGATCGTGCCTCGAATGAATTAGAAGCGATGGTGGATGATTATCGTCGTTCTTTGTATATCCACGAGTATGAACAACGATTGGTGACTAAATATAGTCCACAAGTATGGCAAGATTCCGTTGTGGCTGCGTTTTATGAGCAACATCAATCTCGATTTGTTTTGCGTGACAATATTGTACAAGGTGTTTTATTGATTATGCCCCTTAAGACGCCTCAATTATCCAACCTCAAAAAATGGTTGACTGATTTGGATGAGAAGAATACAGAGAAAATTGAGAAATACGCTTATCGCTATGCTTCCGGATATGAGTATTTCCCTAATGAATGGAAAACAACCAATCAGATTGCTTTGCGATTGCCGATTGAACCGGAAATATTGCAGCATCAAATGAAGCGTACCAACCAAATTGTGCTTGAAGATTCAATCTCTGTTTATGTGTTGCAATTAACAGATAAACACTTTATCGGCGAAAAGATGCCTCTCTCCTATGCTAGAGAGGAGATTGAACAAGTGCTGCTTAACCGATGGAAAGTGACTTTTTTGCAACAACGTCGCGAAGAATTATATAAGGATGCAATACGATATAACAAACTGAAAATATATGAGAAATAAAGTATTCATAGTAGCATTGATTGGACTTGCTTTATCGGCACGTCTCGTTGCGGACAACATTATTGATGAAGTGATTTGGGTAGTTGGAGACGAGGCTATCTTGCGTAGTGAGGTAGAGGAGGAACGGTTGCGGGCCCAGTATGAAGGTCAGTCTATTCATGGTGACCCCTATTGTGTCATTCCTGAGCAATTGGCTATTCAAAAATTATTCCTCCACCAGGCCGAATTGGATTCGGTTACGGCTAATGAGTCCACGGTGAGTCACCAAGTGGATATGCGACTCAATTACTACATCTCCCAAATTGGTTCCAAAGAGAAAATGGAGGAGTACTTCCGTAAACCGCAAAGCGAGATACGTGAGGAGTTGATGACTACGGTGCGTAATCAAATGATTATCCAACAAATGCAGCAAAAACTAACTTCGCATATCAAACCTACTCCTGCAGAAATAAGACGTTTCTACAGTACCATCCCGATGGATTCCATTCCTACCATCCCTGCCCAAGTTGAGGTACAAATCCTAAGTTTTGAACCTGCCGTTCCTCGTGAGGAAGTGGATCGTATCAAGAACCAATTGCGCGATTTCACCGACCGTATTACCTCTGGCAAGGCGGACTTCGGTATGTTGGCACGTCTCTATTCAGAGGATCCGGAAAGTGCTAAGCGCGGAGGAGAACTTGGGTTTGTAGGTAAAGGACAATTGGTAAGCGAATTTGCCGATGTGGCGTTCAATCTCAATGATCCTAAGAAAGTAAGTCGTATTGTAGAGACGGAATATGGCTACCATATCATTCAGTTAATTGAGAAAAAAGGAGACCGCATCAATTGTCGCCACATCCTATTACACCCTCGCGTATCTGCTCAAGATAAGGTGAACGCTTTGGCAAAACTAGACTCTATTGCCAATATCGTTAGGGATAGTGCCGATGCTACGTTTGAGCAGGCTGTTGCTCTTTTCTCTCAGGATAAACAAACTGCGATGAATGCAGGCGTTATGATGAATCCCAATACCGGATCCAGCAAGTTCGAATACCAGGATCTGCCATCCGAAATAGCCAAGCAGATTTATGCCATGAAAGAAGGCGATATATCTGAACCATTTGTTATGATGGATGAAATGAAGAATAAAGAAGTCTGCGCCATTGTACGGTTGCGTTCACGAACGGATATTCATAAAGCGAACCTCGTGGATGATTTCCAAGTGATTAAACAGATGTTAGAACAAAAACTCAGTGGCGAGTTTATCCAACAATGGATTGTAAAAAAACAAAAAGATACATACGTTCATATTGATGATAACTGGAAGGGATGTGACTTTGAATATCCCGGATGGATTCACGACTAATTAACAATGAGTAAGAGTTATAACATATTTTCTCAATGGCGTCGCTATGGATTATGTGGCCTTTGCTGCATGGCGATTATCATGCCTGTAATGGCTCAAAAAATGGTTTATTTGGAGCATTGCGAGACGTTAAACTTTGATCAAAAACGTTTGCGGGATGCGCAGATATTACGAGGTGATGTGCGCTTCCGCCATGAAGATGCCCTCATGTTCTGCGATTCGGCGTATTTCTACGAAGCAACTAACTCGTTTGATGCATTTGGTCATGTTCGCTTTGAGCAAGGTGATACATTGCAAGGTTTTGGAGATGTCCTCTACTACGATGGTAACACGCAACTGGCTCGCTTGCGTCACAACGTGCGTTTAATCCATAAACATACTGTTCTAACCACAGACAGTTTGAACTATGACCGTCCGCGTAACTTGGCATACTACCTTGCCGGAGGTACCATCCAAGATGATGTCAACCTGCTTTCTTCTGTATGGGGCGAGTATGGACCGGCTACTTATCGGGCCGTATTCCGTGATGCGGTGCATCTGCAAAATGAATCCTTCACCTTAGATGCTGATACCCTCATCTATAACACCCAAACCAATGTGGCACAATTGGTGTCTCCAACGGAAATAGTGTATGAAGGAGAAACCACCATCCTATCATCCAATGGTTGGTACAATACCGACACCGAACAGTCCATGCTGTTAGATAGTAGCCTAATTATTCATGGAAACGGCAAAACGCTAACCGGTGATACCATCTTTTATGATAAGCATATAGGTGTGGGAAACGTGTATGGGCACATGGTATTAAACGATACAGTGCAGAAAATGAGTCTTTGCGGGAACTACGGCATCGTTTATGAAAAAGAACAAGGCGGTTTTGCAACCGATAGTGCCTATATGTTAGATTGGTCACAACCCAATAAATCGTATATTCATGCCGATACACTATTTACCGAACAAGTACCATATCAGCATCTTATTTTGTCGCCTCGGGATAGCATCTTGCAAGATTCAGCATGGGTCATCACCCAATACGATTCGCAGTATGTAGATTCAACGTATCGTCGCGTACGAGCTTTCTTCCATGTACGCGCTTATTCAAACGACTATCAGGTGGTTTGCGACTCAATGGTTTATATAGGCCTGGATTCAACGGCCACTATGTACCACGAACCTGTCTGCTGGAGTGATGACAATCAAATATCCGCCGATACCATCTTCATCTACCTCCGCAATGGCACTATTGACTATGTGCATGGCGTAGGGAGTGCATTGGGCGTAAAACAGGAAGGAGAAGAAGAGTTTGACCAATTATCCGGAAAGGAAATGAAAGCTTTTATACGTGATGGTGAACTGAAAGAAGTGCAGGTCAGCGGTAATGCCGAGACTGTTTTTTATCCGCGCAATGACGACAGTACATATGTGGGCGTGAATAAGTCTCAAAGCAGTTATGTTAACCTCTATCTCGAAAACAACAAAATCCATCACGTCCGATTCACAACCACTACTACCGGTACGCTCTATCCATTAGATCAAATCAAACCGGAAGAAACACGTCTGGTGGGATTCTTCTGGGCGGTGCAGGAACGCCCTGCCAATCCGCAGGATATATTCAATCGTCCGGAACGCACCATACGACCTGTGCAAAAATCCATTTCGGCTACGGATGACGAAGATGAAGAAGAGAATAAACCACGTAAAACAAGTAAACTCAATAATAGACATAAAAAATGAAACGTTCACTAATTATCTTATTTGCACTTTCTATCACAAGTGTTGTTTCGGCTCAATTCAAGCATGAAGTCGGCTTTCAGGTTGGGTTTAACCGGAGTTTATACCGATTAAACTTGCCTATTGCCAAAGATGGAGACCCTTCTAAACTCCACAAAGAACCCTTGAATGGTATTAAGTTGGGATTCATATATGACGTAACATTGGTCAAGGGCTTTGGATTATCCACATCGTTCAACTATAGTTATGGAGCGCATACCTCTAAATGGGAGCCTTATCCGTATGACGCTCAGGGTAAGTTAATATTATTTAATCCTCTCTACGATTATAAGTACAGAGCAGAATCGCATCGTATTGAGTTAGCGTTGAATATGCAGTATAAATTCACCATCGCAGATAATACCTATATTATGCTCTATACCGGTCCTGCTTTTCAGTATGTAGCTCAATATAATGCAACGGACTATTTCCGGGAACACGAATTCTCACCCCAACTCCCAGCCGATTTCATTGGCGCATACGGCTATAATGCCGATAAAATGGAGAAATATTACAAGCGTTGGAATGTAACTTGGGGCGTTGGTGTCGGCTTCCAATACGACCGCTATTTCATTCGTGGCGGATATAGTTTTGGTCTGGTTAACCCGTATAAATACAACTCTTTTGGAGATATGGAGGAAATTAAAGCCGACCTAAAGGATCCGCGGCAATCTACCCATGGTCGTATGGATCAATGGGAAATCAGTTTGGGTATTTATTTTTGGCAATCAGATAAGTAAGTAT
>JAZLMS010000015.1:0-48757 GCA_045598805.1 Paludibacteraceae bacterium
TGATAAGTTAGAAGCAAACTTAGGTTACATTTATGAGAATGTTGTCGCACAAATGCTTACCGCAAATGATAATGAGCTATTTTACTATACATTCCCAAAAGATACCAATCACAATTACGAAATAGATTTTTTGTTATCACACGGTGCAAAACTGTGGCCGATAGAGGTTAAATCATCCGGTTATAAGACACACGCCTCTTTGGATGCCTTTTGTGAGAAATACTCCTCTCGCGTAGATAGGCGTTTTCTAATTTACACCAAAGATTATAATCAAGATGCGATGACAACTATATTGCCAACTTATATGGTTCCTGTGATGGATTGAGTCTGCTACGAGAACGTTGTCTCTTCTGTCACCCTTCGGTGAGGTTTCTGTAACAGTTCGGTAAGGTTTTGGTAATGAAGCACAGATGATACACTACAAGTGGTGTTTTTGCTGTGTTTTTGCTCTCTTTGTTGCCGAACGCGAGGCCGAGGGTCTCCAACCCCCTCGCAATCACCTTACAGTCATAGCGTTAGCCTATAGTGCTGTGTGGATGCTATGTTAGTGGTAGGTTTACAGACACACAGCAAGCACTCTTTTCCGCACTATCGCACTTTAGGTGTTGGGTACTTCTTGGGTTGTTCTTGGGTTGTTCTTGGGTTATTCTTGGGTTCGCCCAAACCCTTACTCGGAGCTTGCGAGTAGGATGCGAGGAGGGTCCGTTCTGTGTCGCGAGCGGGTTTAACATAGGATGAGGGCAGTTGAGGAAGGTGACATGAGTGACATTATTTTCATAAACTCCTACACGCGCGCGGGAAGGAGTTTTAAAATATGTTGTCACTATTGTCACTGTTGTCACCAAAACTTTTTAGGAAAGTGTCAACGAATGCGGAAAAGACACGACTTAGTTTGTTTTACTAAATCTCATCAAAGAAATCCGCGCGAGCACGGGCTTTAAATACTTTATATTTATGTATTGCGATGATTAGAGTTCCCCACATCCCCAAAGGGCAAAAACTGATTAGTATGCCGATGATACCAATTTTATCGGGAATAATATAGCATGGTAGTATTATGATAGCTAAGAGTACCAATTCGGTGATAATGTAAGGTAACCAAAAACGTTTCTTCTTTTCCGAAGATAGTATTTGTCCGCTACGCATAAGCTCGTGCTTTTTGCGAATAATTTCAATAGCTTCGTAAACAATATTATGATTTTCACGACATTCTGCTTCTCGTTCCTCTGTTATAAGTACTTCATAGACGTCTAAATAATCATTTCTCATCAAAAAAAGACCCTGATGCCATCCTACGGGTGTTAAATAGTTCTCACTAGAATCTCCTCTACCAGATATAAACAATCCCTGAGAAGCATCCCAATATATATCCGACTGAGGCATTTTTGGCTTACCATCCAAGATGTGGGAACATAATTTCTCACCATATTTAGGAGAACCAAATGAAAAATAGAGATCTTTATTCTTTTCATTAAAAGACCAAAAACACTGTCCACGCATTTTTTCCTCAAATGTACGAGGTGGGACAACACGAGAGAATTTACCCGGTATAGTTGGTAATATTTCCACTAAATCTGAAAATAATAATTTTGCAATAAGACCCATATAATTATCGTTATTAATGTTTATTCACGTTTTTTGTAACTCTTGATGATATATGCAAATTAATCATTGGTTCTTGGTCAGTTGTTGGTACATCTCGAGGAGATGGGCAACGCACTCGGATTCGGTCATCTTGGTGCTAAAACCATATGCCGCCATCACCGCACGGTCATTGTTTTGATGAGCCTTGCGCAAATCAGCGGGCATTACTCGTTCATCATACAAGTCAGCAAGGCTACTATCTGGATGATTAGCACGGGCATCTAAAATGGCTTGTGCCGTCTGCTCAATCTTTGCTTTTTGTTCGGCAGTTGGATTACACCAAGGGAAATTGTTATATACGATATCGCGTGAATAACTATAACGTGTTTCTAGTCTCATGCAAATAGCACGCATCCAAGACATGTGCACATTAGAGGTTAATATGCCAAAGTGATAGAGAGTAGCATCAGGTACGATTCTCAATTTATCAGTACAAATGGTATCCCCCTACTAAATACCCAATTGGAACATAGCGACGTCTTTCCGATGATACTTGTGGAATAATAAGACATTTACAATGAAGGGGTTGGGTAATTTGCGCAAATAAAGTCGGAGTTGCCGCGAACTTACGAATCCCCTCTGCGATACTTTTTTCACGAGATTCTTTACACAACCTAATTCTTTCCAACACCATTGGACATTTGCGAAGTTCGTTTGGTTCCGCATCTTTTAGCCATAAACACCATCTGCTTTTATTGTTAATAAATTCGGCTGCTCCCAAGAGAGGTTTAATGTATTTTACAGATTGAGGTTCTTTTGCAATAAACTCATCATATTCTTCGTTTGATAATATTAGATGACCACCATCTGCAAATTTATTTCCACATGTCATATTGGGGATATCGCCTAATGGGGAATTTCTTGCAGTTACTAATACATCTTCTGCATCCATTAAGTACGCATTAATATTCTTACACTGTTTATACGTTCCGTCTGGCAGATATAGACGAGCAATAAACGAATCATCAATTATAACACTTCGGCTTTGAAAACCGATTATAACGCAATGTACATGCGCTTTTTGATTACTTTCACTATCCCACTTGAATGTTTGATAGGCAAACGTAATTTTAATGTTTATAGAAGACCACAAACGTGAAACAATCTCACCTTGAGTAATAGAATTCGTAGATACAAAGGCACATTTTATTTGTGTTCCTTGTATAAAATCAGAGGCTTTCTTATACCATCCACAAACAAAATCAAGATTCTTTATTTTAGGGAAAAGTAATTCAATATCCTCTTTTTGTTCAGCAGTCTCAAAAGTAAATCCTACAAACGGCGGATTACCCATGATGAAAGCCTCACCCCGACCCTCTCCTAAAGGCGAGGGAGGAAAGATTTCGTTCCAATCGAGGCGAAGGGCGTTGCCCTCGTGGATATTGTGGTAAGTCTTGAGCGGAAGCGGATCCACCTTAAACGAGGCGATACGTTCCGTCTCGCGTAACATCTGTAGTTCGGCTATCCACAAAGCCGTAGTCGCTACAGACACAGCAAAATCGTTAATCTCAATACCATAGAACTGATGAATAGACACTTTCACCGGATTGGCAAAGTCACCCATCACCATCTGAGGTCCTTGCAGTTTGCTAATGACCTTATTCTCCAAACGGCGCAGACTGACATAGGTCTCCGTCAAGAAATTACCACTACCGCAAGCCGGGTCAAAGAAAGTTAGACTTGCCAACTTATCTTGGAAGGCTTGCAAGTCTTTCTTCGTTGTACAAGCGTCAAACTCGTGCCCTAACTGATTGAGGAAAAGCGGGTCAATGACCTTGTGGATATTCTCAATACTGGTATAGTGCATACCGCCACTGCGGCGCGTCTCGGGGTTCAAGGTACTCTCAAAGACCGCACCAAAGATGGTAGGCGAGATCTCACTCCAATCAAAGTCCTCACTCGCCTTGGCAAGGAGAAGGTTCTTTATCTCATCGGTAAACTGGGGTATCTCGATATTCTCATTGCTAAACAAACCGCCATTGACATACGGAAAGACCTTGAGGTCGTCCGCAAGGTAAGGGTCACGGTCTTCAGGCTTGGTGTCCATGACCTTAAAGAGGTCGATGAGGGCACGCCTAATGTCCTTTGCAGGATATTGTGCGAGGTAATCGTGGAACTCGTTCTTGTCCCCAAACAGTCCGGCATCTTCGGCAAAGAGGCAGAAGACGAGACGCACGCAGAGTTGGTTGAGCGATTTGAGCGTCTCTGGGTCATTGGGGTTAGCGTATTGCGGTAGGATAAGGTCATAAATACGCCCCACTAAGTCGCCGGCTTTGATACTGAGTTCCATCTCCTTTTGGAGGTTCTCGTTCCCTTGGTCAACGAGGAAACGGAGGCGGTAATGCTCTTTCTCTAAGTTGTCAAAGAGAATCTTCTGTGGTTCGGCATTGGGTTGCTCCATGTCATAAACCCAGAACTCGCGGAAATTACAAGTCACTATCCAACGCGGACGGCGGCTGTAAGGTAATTCGGCAGCGTAACGTTTGGCTTGTTGGAAAGGATTGAGCAGACTACCATCGCTTTGCTTGATAGGGTCGCCAAGGTTCTTGGTGATGGACTTTTGCTCAATAAGCACCTTAGTGGATGGAATAAAACCATCAATGAAAGCGGTGTGGTCAAGGTGTACTTGTTGCTCAAACTCCACGAACTGGTCGGGCTCGTCTAAGCCTAATGCGCGAAGGAGAGCGAGCCAAAAAGGCTGGCTTTCGCCTTTCTCGTAACCCTTGCCCGTCCAATGGGAAACAAAGTCGTGTATCAGTTTGATAGTGTCCATAGTAATAAATCATTGTTGTTTTACATCTTGTGAGCGATGGCGGAGCGCCTCCGCAGGCAAATATCTTTAACGTCAGTGGGTGACGGGCAGATTCGTCTGCCGGACGGTATTTTTATTTTGTTTCGATATTATTTATCCAGAATCGGACGTTTCTCCAACTCACATCGAATCTCCTCTTCACTAGGGAGATATGGCAAATATTTGCTTGCGAAGATCTGTTTAGAACCCTCTAACACGGAATACTTAACTACCGTTTCATCCTTCTCGGCACACATCAAAATACCAATAGTGGGATTGTCCCCTTCTCCCCGCTTCAAATCGTCAAACATACGAATGTACATATCCATTTGACCCACATCTTGATGCGTCAACTTTGCTGCCTTCAAGTCCACCAACACAAAGCACTTAAGAATGTAATTATAAAATACCAAATCTATAAAGAACTCACTCGTCTCTGTAGCTATACGATATTGGCGCTTGACAAAAGAGAATCCTTTTCCCAATTCCAAAAGAAACTGCTGCATATTGTCCATGAGCGCATCTTCTAGTGGTTTCTCCTTATGCTCCGGATAAGGAGGAAGACCAACAAACTCCAATACATACGGATCCTTAACAAATGATCGCGTGTCAATCGAGGAAACTAATTGGCTACACAACGTGTATCCTTTTTCATTGGGATAGGTTTTGTAAAACTGACGCATGTTCTTCAAATTCGCATACGAGAAACCTTCACCAAATTCAGAAGTCAATTCTACGGAAAGCTTTTTTAGTATCTTTTCGCCATAGGCAGCACGGTCTTTTCCTTGTTGCTCCTCTATAATAATTCGCTTACCGATTAGCCAATAAGAAAACACCATAGTGCTATTCACTGCACGCAACGACACACGGCGTGCTTCTTCCAATATAGAACGAATATCACAGACAATGTCCATCGTTATCGGCATATTTGCTAACATTTGAATCGAATTGTTTTCCATATAGATTTCTTTTTCACCGCGCAAAATTACAAAAAATAATTCACATACACAAATTTATTTATATTTTGCACTCAAATTTCAAAATATTTGTGCTAATTGCACACATGCTTTTGTTTTGGTTTCCGCTTCTATATAACTAACTTATGGTTGTTATTTCTCTATTTTGTTTTCGATACTTCGAAAAACTGGCTGCAAAAGTACAACTTTTTTGACATATGCAAATTTATTTGCAGAATTGCAATAAAAATTCCACGTGCTTGCTCACTTCCTACCATGTATCATCCGTCCATCGATAATGGAAGCTCATCGGAAGCTCATCAGAAGCTCATCAGAATCTTCCTTTATCTCCTCGCTCTCATTCATAAACCAAAACAAGGAACCCAAACGGATTCCTTGTTTTTGGTCGAGAAGAGGCGACTCGAACGCCCGACCCCCACGTCCCGAACGTGGTACGCTACCAACTGCGCTACTTCTCGTTCGCAGAGCTCACTCGATTGCTCCGCATACTCGTTCCCTGCGGTCACTTCAATCGCTAAAGCGTGCTCGTCTTTTTTGATTTCGAGTGCAAAAGTACTGCTTTTTTTTTATATGTGCAAATATTTTTTTACTTTTTCTTTCGAAAATGGCGTTTTTTAGTGCTTACGGGGGCAGAAGATGCCTCTGCAACGATAGATTCACACATTTCTTTCGTCAAAGAAGTCAAGTCCGTTCCCTTGGGCAGTTTATAATTACCCGACTTCGTTTTGAGATATGCCCCATAACGACCATTAAGCACCTGAATCGTCTTCCAATCGTGTATGGGTTGAGCCTTTGCCTCTTGCTCCGCCACCAAGGTTCGCACATCCGACTCGGATAAGGTATCAACCTCTATCCCCTTAGGAATAGAGATAAACTGCCCCTTGAAACGGATATACGGTCCGTACTTACCTTCTCCAATCGTAGCCTCTTGCCCATCGACCATCAGCGTCTTAGGTGTATTAGCAGCAAAGAGCGCTAAGGCTTCTGCCAACGTAATAGTGAAGATAGACTGTCCCTTATTAAGCGAAGCATAGGTAGGTTTACCGCCCTCGGGGTCTTCCATAAGCACACAAGGTCCAGCCTTACTAATCTTAGCCACGACGGTATGTCCGGAAGCGGGATCGGTTCCGAGTTCGCGTCCCTCAATCTTACCACTCTGAATAGCACTCACCAACGGGTGGAAATGGTGATAGAACGAATCAACCGCCTGTACCCAGTCTTCCTTCCCCTCGGCGATAGCGTCGAAAGAAGCCTCCGACTTAGCCGTGAAGTCATAATTGAGTATATCCGGGAAAGAGGAGACAAGGAAATCATTAGTCAAGATACCTAAGTCCGTAGGAAGGAGAATAGACGATTGGTGATTGGTTATTTGTGATTTGGTCTTTTCGGTTATCTTAGAGCCGCACAACGTGATGACATTATAGTTCTGCTTCACTCCCTGCGCCGAACCACGCTCCACATACTTACGTTGGAGTATGGTCTCAATGATAGTAGCATAGGTACTTGGGCGACCGATACCTAATTCTTCCATTGACTTAACGAGCGACGCCTCGTTATAGCGAGCGGGTGCTTTCTTGAAGGTCTGTTGCGCCGAAGCGGAGCGGAGGCGGAGACGTTCGTTGAGGGACATAGCGGGGAGTGTTTGGTGTTTGGTGTCTGGTGTTTGGTCTTGGTCTTCGGAGGATTGGACGTACACACGCATGAAACCGTCAAAGACGAGGACTTCGCCCGTAGAGTTTAGAGTGTAGAGTTTAGAGTTGAGAGTAGTTTGAGAGTTTAGAGGGGAGATAGTGATGTCAGTTTTTTCGACTTTGGCGTCTGCCATTTGGCAGGCGATGGTACGTTTCCAAATGAGTTCGTACAGTTTCTGTTCGTCGGCATTAGCCCCTGCCTGATGAACGGACATATACGTAGGACGGATAGCCTCGTGTGCCTCCTGTGCTCCCTTTGCGGTAGTGTGGTACTGACGCGCGTGGTGGTACTGAGTGCCATAGAGTTTGATTATCTCCTCTTTAGCCGTAGCAATAGCCAATGAAGAGAGGTTAACACTATCGGTACGCATATAGGTTATCTTACCGGCTTCATACAGCGACTGCGCGAGGCGCATGGTTTTAGAAACAGGGAACTTGAGTTTGCGTGCTACCTCTTGCTGTAAGGTAGAAGTAGTGAAGGGAGGAGCCGGAGCATGGAGCACGGGTTTCTTAACGATAGATTCGACTTTGAATTGGCATTTAGGAAGTTGTTCCAAGCACTCGATAGCGGCTTTTTTAGTGACAAAGTTCTTCTCTAATTTAGCGCGTAAGATACTGGCATCGCCCGGGTTAGAGCCGGTGAACTCGGCAAAGACATGGTAAGCGGAAGTAGGTTTGAAGTCGGCTATTTCGCGTTCGCGTTCGACCACAAGGCGCACCGCCACAGACTGGACGCGTCCGGCGGAGAGACCGGTAGTTATTTTCTTCCAAAGGATAGGCGAGAGGTCAAACCCGACGATACGATCCATAACGCGTCGTGCTTGTTGTGCATTGACGAGGTTATAGTCTATATCGCGCGGAGCGAGGATAGCGTTCTGGATAGCGGTCTTGGTTATCTCGTGGAAGACGATACGTTTGGTTTTCTTTTGGTCTAAGCCCAGCACTTCTTTGAGGTGCCACGCAATAGCTTCTCCTTCGCGGTCTTCATCGGAAGCGAGCCAAACGGTGTCGGCTTTGAGTGCTTCAGTTCGAAGGGTGTTGATAAGTTCTTGTTTGGAAGAATCGAGCACATAATTGGGTTGGTAATTATGTTCAAAATCAATACCCATGTTGTTCTTACCTCGACCCTCGATGTCGCGTATGTGACCTTGTGAAGAAAGGACCTTAAAATCTTTGCCCAAAAACTGCTCAATTGTCTTTGCTTTTGCCGGAGATTCGACGATAACTAAATTTTTACTCATTTTTTGTATATATATAATATATAAGGTATTTTAGCCTTGAACGCCCTAAAATAGGGCATTTTCGTTTCGGGGTGCAAAAGTACAACTTTTTTTTTATATGTGCAAATTTATTTTTTTTCTTGCATATATCAAAGATATTTAGTATCTTTGCAGCGTGAAAAAAATTTTTACTATTATGAATCTCATTATTGTTATCCTTTTAGTAGTGTTAGGAGTAGGACTTTTGGTTGCAGAACTATTCCTTCTCCCCGGTTTTGGAGTAGCCGGATTGTTTGGTTTTGGTATGCTTATAGCCTCCGTAGTAGTAGCCTATAAGTGTATTAGTGCCTTAGCGGGTCATATCACGTTAGGGTCAGTACTGGTTCTGTCTATCGTGGCAACGTATGTGTTCTTTAAGTCGCGTGTGGTAGAGAAAATGGGCTTGGACGCAAAGATTGATTCTAAGGTTGGTCTTGCCGAACCCGGAAAGAAAATCAATGACCTCAAACAAGAGGAGAATAACTAATATTTATTAACCATTTAAACATTTTACAATTATGGGTCTTTCCTTTTTTCAAGTTGTACTGGTCGCTATTGTAGCTATCTTAGTGATCGTGTTCCTGTATTATGTACCCTTCATGTTGTGGATTAACGCCCAAGTAAGTGGCGTTCGCATCTCGTTGGTACAGTTGTTCTTAATGCGTATTCGTAAAGTGCCCCCCACACTGATTGTTAACTGTCTGATTGAGGCTCACAAGGCAGGTTTGACAGACGTTAAGCGTGACGGATTAGAGGCACACTACCTTGCCGGTGGTAATATCCAGCGCGTAGTACACGCTTTGGTTAGTGCCAACAAAGCCAGCATTGACATCACCTTCCAGATGGCAACGGCTATTGACCTTGCCGGTCGTGATGTTTTTGAAGCCGTACAAATGTCGGTTAACCCGAAAGTGATTGACACGCCTCCCGTTTCGGCTGTGGCTAAAGACGGTATTCAGTTGGTTGCCAAGGCTCGTGTTACCGTTCGTGCCAACATCAAACAACTCGTTGGTGGTGCCGGAGAAGACACTGTTCTGGCTCGTGTAGGTGAAGGTATCGTCAGTTCGATTGGTTCGGCAGAGAGCCATAAGGAAGTACTGGAGAACCCCGATAGTATTTCTAAGTTAGTGCTCAATAAGGGTCTTGACTCGGGTACAGCCTTTGAGATTCTGTCTATTGATATTGCTGATATTGATGTAGGTAAGAACATCGGTGCCCAACTGCAAATGGACCAAGCCGAAGCCGATAAGAACATCGCTCAAGCCAAGGCAGAGGAGCGTCGTGCTATGGCTATTGCCAATGAGCAAGAGATGAAAGCCAAAGCACAAGAAGCACGCGCTAAGGTGATTGAGGCAGAGGCACTCGTTCCGCAAGCTATGGCAGAAGCCTTCCGCAATGGCAACTTAGGAATAATGGACTACTACCGCATGCAGAATATCCAAGCCGATACCTCTATGCGTGAGACCATCGGTGGTAAGGAGACGAAAACGAAGAAGTGAGAGTAGCGTTATTGCAATATCCGATTGTGTGGGCAGACACGGTGGCTAATCTACAAACCACCGTGTCTCGACTGCACAAACTCAAAGGTAAAGCCGATGTAGCCGTTTTACCCGAGATGTTCACCACCGGATTTGCAACCAACCGTCCCGACTTAGCCGAAGAGGTGGATGGTGTAACCATCACCACCCTTCAACAAACAGCCAATGAATGTGACCTCATGATTGTGGGGTCATTCATTTGCAAAGAGGGGGGTAAGTTGTACAATAGAGGGTTCTTCATAATGCCTATCTCTTTAGAGAGCCCGATGCACGATGCACAATGCACGGTTCAGTTTGTTGATAAGCGGCACTTATACGCTCATGGAGGCGAGAACAAGTTCTTTACTGCCGGTACCACCAAACCGATAGTGGAATACAAGGGTGTACGATTTAGGTTGGCTATCTGTTATGACCTACGTTTCCCCGTTTGGTTGAGGCAAGACAAGAACGACCTCTACGACATACTGCTTGTTTGTGCCAATTGGCCACAGTGTCGTATTAACTACTGGGATGTTCTTGTACCGGCGCGCGCTACGGAGAACCAATGTTACATAGCCGCTGTCAATCCGGTAGGAGAGGACAATAAGGGACTGCATTACAATGGTCACTCGGTGGCGTACGACAGTCATTTGCATCCGTTGGTACAATTTGCCGATGACGAAGAGGGAACGAAGATTGCCGATTTTGATATGGAAGCGTTACACCACTTTAGAGAAGTACTACCCTTGTATCGCGATGCAGATTAATTGGAACATAAAGGAACTGACGGAGGCAGAGAAAGCCTTGTGTGAACAGTTGGCAGGAGAATTGCATATCTCCAATCTATCAGCACAAATGCTGGTAGATAGAGGTATCATAACGGCTAATGACGCAAGGGCTTATATCCGCCCTAACCTTAACCAATTGCACGACCCGTTCCTTATGAAGGATATGAACAAAGCCGTTGAACGATTGCATCAAGCCATCGAAACAGGAGAACATATCCTTGTTTATGGTGATTACGATGTGGACGGCACTACCTCTGTGGCATTAATGGTAACGTTCCTGAGGAGTTTGGAACAAGGACAAAGGACAAAGGACAAAGGACAAATATCGTATTATATCCCCGACCGTTATACGGAGGGATATGGTATATCATTTAAGGGCATTGATTATGCCAAAGAAATAGGGTGCACGCTTATTATTGCCCTCGATTGCGGAATCAAAGCGGTGGACAAAGTGGCATATGCTACAAGTAAGGGTATAGATTTTATCATTTGCGACCATCACACTCCCGGAAACGAATTGCCCGCAGCGGTAGCCGTACTTGATATGGAGCGGAAGGATGACGATTATCCTTATAAACACCTCTCTGGTTGCGGAGTAGGATATAAACTTTGCTGCGCTTATACCCAAAAATATCTTTCAGCGCAGCGGTCTGACAGCGATAGCGGTCTTTCAGCAGAGCGGTCTTTCAGCGCAGCGGTCATATTACACCCTCTGCTCCAATACCTCGCCATGTCGATTGCGTCGGATATAGTGCCCATCACGGGGGAGAACAGGATATTAGTGACTTATGGTCTGAAGGAACTGAACGAGCGACCGAAGACAGGTCCAAAAGCGATTATAGATGTGGCGGGACTGAGTAATCAGACCATCACCATTACCGACCTTGGGTTTAAGATTGGACCGCGTATCAATGCTTGTGGCAGAATGAAATCGGGCATAGAAGCCGTGAACCTCTTGCTTAGCGAGAACAAAGAAGAGTCCCTTGCTTTGGCACAAGCCGTAGATGTCTATAACCAAGAGCGCAAGGGCAAGGAGGATACGATTACGACGGAGGCATTAGAGCAATTGGCGACAGACCCCGAGAACGAACATAAATATACGACCGTTGTTTATAATCCTAATTGGCACAAAGGTGTAGTCGGTATTGCTGCCAGTAAACTGATAGAGACCTATTACCGACCAACGATAGTGTTGACGCGGAGTGCCTCCGCCAGCGGGACAACAATTGGTAGTTCAGAAGAAATAATTTCTGGTTCGGCTCGGTCGGTAGAGGGCTTTGATTTATATTCGGCAATAGACGCTTGTTCGGACTTGCTGACAACGTTTGGAGGTCACCTCTTTGCGGCAGGACTGACCTTGCCGGAAGCAAACTTAGAGGCGTTCAAAGTGCGTTTTGACGATTATGTGAAGCAGCATATTCTGCCTGAGCAACAACAACCTACCTTAAACATAGAAGCACAGATAGCGCTTGAAGACATAACGCCTCAGTTCTTCAAAGTGCTGCAATGCTTAGAACCATTTGGTCCGGAGAATCCGCGTCCCCTCTTTGTGACCCGAAACATGGTCAATAACCGCTACACCAAGCGCTGCGGTAAGACCGGAGAGCACTTGCGTTTGGACCTAACCGACGGTACCGCCGCTATCAGCGGAATAGCGTTTGGCAAAGGTGATGCCGCGTTGTATATACAAAATGGCAATAAGATAGATGTGGTGTATGAGTTAGAAGAGAACGTTTTCAACGGCGTACACTCGATTGAAATGAGAGTAAAAGATATAAGATATGTTTAGTGAAAGAGACACACAAGGCCCTATCCGTAGGAAGGGCAGTATTGAAGTAGTTTGCGGTTCGATGTTCTCCGGTAAAACGGAAGAGTTGATCCGTCGTATGAAACGCGCTAAGTTCGCCAAACAAAAAGTGGAGATCTTTAAGCCAGCCATCGACACCCGTTATTCGGACGAAGATGTGGTGAGTCACGACCATAACGTGATTCAGTCCACTCCCGTAGATAGCAGTCAAAATATCCTCCTCCTTGCCGAAGGTATTGATGTCGTCGGTATTGATGAGGCACAGTTCTTCGACATGGGTATTGTAGATGTGTGCCAACAGCTCGCCGACCGTGGTATTCGCGTTATTGTAGCCGGTTTGGATATGGACTATAAGGGTGTTCCTTTCGGTCCTATGCCTGCCCTCTTGGCTATTGCCGAAGATGTGTATAAGACCCACGCTATCTGCGTTCATTGTGGTGATTTGGCGTACGTTAGTCACCGTCTGGTTAGTTCGGAGAAACGCGTTTTATTAGGTGAGACGGAGAGTTACGAACCCCTCTGCCGTTCGTGTTACGCCAAAGCCATTGCCGCAGAGAATTGAGGTTATATTACCCTTAGCCATCGCGGACACATACACCTATCTCGTTCCCGACAGCATGGAGTGCCCCAACTCGGGCACTCGTGTTATAGTGCCGTTAGGCAAGAAAGAAATAGTGGGGATTGTAAAGTTGAAAGTTGATAGTTTAAAGTTGAAAGAAGTTGAAAGTCGAAAGTTAAGAGAAGTTGTTTGCGTGCCGGATAGGGAGCCGATAGTGACGGAAGAGCAACTTAAACTATGGCGGTGGATTGCCGATTACTATATGTGCCCCATCGGTGATGTGCTTGCCGCAGCCTTACCCGCCAAAGCAATGGATAAGACCTATTCGTTTGATCCGGACATAAAACGAAGAGTCAAGTTACCGCAATACGGCACCTCTACCTCACGATTACAAGAACTAACGGAAGCGCAGCAACGGTCTTTAGATGAGATACAAGCGCAGTGGAAAAGCAAGGACGTGGTGTTATTGCACGGCGTGACCTCGTCGGGCAAGACGGAGGTATA
The DNA here is from genome assembly GCA_045598805.1 of Paludibacteraceae bacterium. GTDB lineage: Bacteria > Bacteroidota > Bacteroidia > Bacteroidales > Paludibacteraceae > Colicola. The sequence goes on from JAZLMS010000015.1 coordinate 13,538, forward strand.
TATGCACCTTATTGAGCAGACCTTAAAAGCCGGAAAGAACGTCCTTTATCTCGTTCCCGAGATAGCTCTCACAACCCAACTCACAGAACGTTTGGCTACTCATTTCGGCGAAAGTCTCTATGTCTATCATTCCCGTATCACCGATGCACAGAGGGTTGAGGTTTATCGGAGGATGTTAATGGAGCGGAGATCCTCCGCAGGCGATAAACAAGCACCAACCGACAGAGGGCATTTGATTGTAGGGGCAAGGTCGGCGATATTCTTACCTTTGACGAATTTAGGTTTGGTTATTGTGGATGAGGAGCATGAACCTTCGTATAAACAGCAAGACCCGGCTCCGCGCTATCATGCCCGATCGGTAGCCATTATGGCAGCCGCCCAACAAAAAGCCAAAGTGCTCTTGGGCACTGCCACTCCTTCGGTGGAGACGTATTATAACGCGTTGAATGGCAAATACGGTTTGGTCACGCTTAGTGAGCGTTATGCGGGATTGGCACTCCCAAAGATTGAGCTTATTGATTTACAGCAGCAGTACCATCGCAAGGAGATGTACGAACACTTCTCTGACCCGTTGGTCGCCCGCATCAAAGAAGAACTGGCAAAGGGCAAGCAGATTATTCTCTTTCAGAATCGGCGGGGCTATGCGCCCTTTGTGCAATGCACACAATGTGGTCAGCCGCCTCGTTGTCCCAACTGCGATGTGAGTCTGACGGTACATCTGAACAATCGCCAACTCGTTTGTCATTATTGCGGACACATGATTCCGTTACCCTCCGTTTGTCCTGAATGTGGAGGAGAGATGAAGATGCACGGTTTTGGTACGGAGCGAATAGAAGAGGAGGTATATAAACTCTTTCCCGAAGCCCGTGTAGCCAGAATGGACTGGGACACTACGCGTCGCAAGGACGATTATCAAACGATTATTGATTCGTTTGCTCGTCACGAGGTAGATATACTGATTGGCACGCAGATGGTAACCAAAGGATTGCATTTTGATGATGTGTCGTTGGTGGCGGTTCTTAATGCTGACCAGATTGTGGCACAGCCCGATTTTCGCTCTACCGAAAGGGCTTATCAGTTATTGGAACAGGTGGCAGGGCGTGCCGGACGGAAAAGAGAGGAAGGACAAGTGTATGTGCAATCTTTCGACCCCAAGAACGAGGTGTTTGAGTTTGTGAAGAACCATAACTATACGGCACTTTACGACAGTGAGATGCGTGAGCGCAAAATGTTCAAGTATCCGCCTTTCTACCGTCTTATTGAAGTAACGCTCCGGCATAGCGACAGTGCTAAAGTGGAGAGTGCTGCCTATCTGCTGCAACAACTGATGGCACAGAGTTTTGGGGAGCGTTGCTCGATAGTGCTTCTACCGGCTATTCAGCGTATAAATAATTTATATATAAGGAATATACGCCTTCGTATTGAAGCTTCCGCCTCGTTTAGTAAGGCCAAAACCTTACTACAAAAACAAATAGACTATATTCATAGTCTGCCCAATCTCAAAGCGATACAAGTGCTGATGGATGTAGATCCGCTATGATAGTTACAATCAGCGGCGCACGCGCATATAAAGCACGATTCCGATTGCCAAGAAGATGAAATTAGGCAACCACGCTGCCATGAAAGGTGACATAACGCCCGTAACGGAGAAAGTAGTGGAAACGGTAGAGAAAAGGATATACAGCGCAGTGAGTACAATACCTATACCGAGGTTCTTGCCCATACCCCCTCTCACTTTCTTTGAGGACATAGTAACGCCTAACAGAGTAACAATAAACGCCCCTAAGGCGGATGCCCAACGTTTATACCACTCTGTTTTGAAGGCTTCTATATTGCCTGCTCCGCGGGCAGACTGTTTAGCCATAAATTCGCGCAATTCAGGATTAGTCATACGTTGCGCTTCTTCGGCAGTAATAAACAGTTCTTTCGGTTCAATGGGGATAACCACATCCTTACGATACCCCTTCTCCATATTTTCTCGCATACCAACAAAACTGCGCTCTACATAATTCTCCAAGTGCCAATTATAAGCCGAATCGTGACGGATACGGTCTGCCGTGGTACGAGACGTGAGCGTCTTACCCTCAAAATGCTCCAGCGAAACACGATAACCTATGCCGGTGCGCAGTTGGAACGACTCCATATACAATACCGTCCCCGGTTCGACCTGCATTTGGATATTACGGGCGTGCTCGGTGGTAAACTGATTGATGTATTTATCCTCAAAAGCAAGCATCTTGCCGGAGGCTTTCGGAATAACGTAACCACCTAACCAGAAAGTCATAAGGCACAAAAAGAGGGCAGAGAGGAAATAGGGCCACATCAATCGCTGATAACTCATTCCGCTTGAGAGCATAGCGATAATCTCACTATTGCCAGCCAATTTAGAGGTAAAGAAGATAACCGAAATAAAGATGAACAGCGAACTGAACATATTAAGATAGTAGGGGAAGAAATTGAAGTAGTAATCCACCACTATCTCACGAAGCGGAATCTGATGCTCAAAGAAGTCGTCCATTTTTTCCGTCACATCAAACACTACCGCAATACTAAGGATGAGCACTATCGAGAAAAAGAAAGTGCCCAAGAACTTAAAGATTATATAGCGGTCGAGCCGAGTGAAAAGCTTCATTGGTGTTTAGTGTCTGGTGGATGGTGTCTGGTTATTAGAGGCGGGTCATGAGACGCGGAATCATTTCGTCCTTCCAAGCTTTGAAGTCGCCGGCAAGGATATGTTCTCTGGCTTGTCCCACAAGCCAAAGGTAGAAAGCGAGGTTGTGTATAGATAGTATCTCTAAACCGAGCATTTCTTCTGCGTGGATAAGGTGGCGCACATAAGCGCGTGTATATTCGTAATCAACGTAAGACGTACCCTCCGGGTCGAGTTCCGTAAAGTCGTTTTCCCACTTGAGGTTGCGCATGTTCATAACGCCGTTGCGGGTGAAAATCTGACCGTTACGGCCGTTACGCGTGGGCATAACGCAGTCGAACATATCTACGCCTCGTTCGATACCCTCAAGTATGTTCCAAGGAGTTCCAACGCCCATGAGGTAACGGGGTTTGGTGGTGGGCAGTATATCGTTCACTACCTCTATCATTTCGTACATCACTTCGGCAGGTTCGCCTACTGCCAAACCGCCGATAGCGTAACCATCACGGTCGAGGTCGCGTAAACGCTTGGCTGCGTCTTGTCTTAAGTCGGGATAAGTACAGCCCTGAACGATAGGGAAGAGGTGTTGGTGATAACCATAGAGGTCTTCGGTTGAATCAAAACGGGCAATACAGCGGTCGAGCCAACGATGGGTGCGGTCCATTGAGTTCTTGGCATAGGTCTTATCGGCAGTACCCGGACAGCACTCGTCAAAGGCCATCATGATGTCGGCACCTATCTCGCGCTCAATATCCATCACCGATTCGGGGGTAAACATAAGTTTGCGTCCGTCGATATGAGACGAGAACTGCACCCCATCTTCGGTCATCTTGCGTATATCCGTTAGCGAGAAGACTTGGTATCCGCCGGAGTCGGTAAGGATAGGTTTAGTCCACCCCTCAAAGCGGTGCAGACCACCGGCTTGACGAAGGATAGATGTTCCCGGACGGAGGTAGAGGTGGTAGGTGTTGCCTAAAATGATTTGGGCGTGTATATCCTCGTTGAGGTCGCGTTTATGAACACCTTTGACCGTACCCACGGTACCTACCGGCATAAAAATAGGGGTAAGTATATCGCCATGGTCGGTGTGGATAACACCGGCTCGGGCTTGACTATTGGTATCGGTTTTTAATAAATCGAAAAACATAACTATCAACTATCGCCATAGGCGAACTATACGGCTTCTTTTAACTTTCAACTATCAACTTTAAACTATGTGATTCCCTTCGGGAAACACCACCTTCGGTTTAAACACTTTCGCCTCTTCGGGTGTCATAAGGGCATACGCCATGATGATGACGGTGTCGCCAACGTGCATAAGGTGAGCAGCTGCGCCGTTCATACATATACATCCGCTTCCGCGTTTACCGGCGATGACATAGGTTGTGAGGCGGGCACCGTTAGTATTATCTACCACACTTACTTGTTCACCGGCAATGATTCCGGCAGCGTCCATTAAATCCTCGTCAATCGTGATTGAACCGATATATTCGAGATTAGCTTCCGTAACTTTGACGCGATGAATCTTTGATTTGAGTATTGTTAGATACATTGTTTGATTGACTATTGAAGATTGAAGATTTTTGATTTTAGCGTGCAAAATTACTACAAAATTTTGAATTGTGCAAATTTATTTGCATATTTCAAAAAAAAGTTGTACTTTTGCAGCCAGTTTTTCGAGTTGTCGAAAACAAAATGAAAAAATAACAACCATAAGTTAGTTATATAGAAGCGCAAAACGAAGACATGTCCATGCGAAGTAACCAAATCTCACTATTTCTTGCTTTTTGCATTGAGCAGTACAAGCAACGACACAACTTGACAGGGGAGCAATCTATGCGCATCCTTGACCAATATGGTGTGTTAGGGTATCTTGAAGATGGATATGAGCCGTTACACACACAAAGTGCGCAGTGGATTATGGAGGATATTGATGAATTTATAAATAAAAGAAAACAATGAGAGTTTATCATGGCAGTTTAGAACGTATTCAAGAACCTGAAATACGCCGAGCGACTCGCACGCTTGACTACGGGATTGGCTTTTATACCACCACTTCCGCTAAACAGGCAGAAGATTGGGTACGCAAACGCATGAGGAGCAGTAGTGCTCTAAAAGGTTATGTCAATGAGTACGAATTAGACTTAGAGGTTGTGAAACAACTCCATTGTGTTTTTTTTAATTCACCAACAGACGAGTGGCTGGAGTTCGTCATGAATAATCGCTTAGACCCTCGTTTCACTCATAATTACGATATAGTGTATGGTCCGGTAGCCAACGATCGTGTTTATGCTTGCTTCACATTGTACGAAGGTGGAGTTATGAGCAAGGAGAACTTGTTGGTAGAGCTTCGCACCTACGATTTAGTGGACCAATATCTGTTCCATACCGAGCAAGCGCTCAAAGCATTAGCATTTGTAAAAGCAAAGGAGATACTACTATGAGCGAGATAACACAACAAAATTTGTATCTGCTTCTGCCCTTCAAAGTAAGTTGGGTGGCAGACATGTTGGTCGCGGATGAGCATATTAGTACGGTTGATGCCATTCGCCGCGTATATTCTTCTGCGATGTATAAACAATTAGAACAGGAAAATACCAAACGCTGGCATGAAGGTCCGGTATCCCTATACCAAACAATATAATTATTTATTCGCTTATTAAATTGCCTATGAAATAAAAAAAGAAAAAAATTTGCACAATAGATAATATAGCGTTATCTTTGTTTCTCACATTTCGTAAAATCGCCAATTTAACAAAATGTCAATGAGAAGTAAAGTTCAACGCTCACTCAATTTGAGTGGGCTTTACTTTAATAATTCATTGACAAAAGGTGTTTGGCGATACCGACGAAATGTGGATTAAAAAGTTTAGTCCACTTTTTTGTGCTATCTAAATCAGGAACGTAAACTATAAGTACCAAATATTACAATGAAGTTACTCGGACGGCAAAATACTATCATTATTCATTGCGAAGTAATTTAATTGTAGTTATTGGATCAAAAAGTTTTTCTTCCACGTTTCTGTATACAAAAAATCAAACACCAAGGAAGATGGAAAAATATCAAATCATTATGAAAAAATTAAGTATTTTATTTGTTGCTACCATTTTAGCAATCGCATTTACAAGTTGCAGTTCCGGACGTTATGTTGCCACTTCTGAAAACATCAACTTAAATCAAACTGAAGTTGTTTTGTCACAAGCCAATTTCAAAGTAGTAAAGACTGTTAGCACTTCCATACTTTATAAGCAAAGTTTGAAGTTTGATGCTGAACAATTAAAGCAAGCAGCTTATGCAGCTCTTTTAAGGGAAGCAAAACTTGAAGGTGCACAAACCATTATTAACGTTTCCTTTGAGCAAATTCAACGTGTTTCCGGTGTAATAGTCCCGAAACAAGAAAATGCTATATTAGTAACTGGTACTGTCATAGAGTTTACAAAATAACTTTATTTATATTCCTATCGTCCTAGGAAGGTATTAAATTCATAAAAGAGCAAACCTATTGTGGCTTGCTCTTTTTGTGATACCACTCGCAAAAGCTCGTGGCACAGGACGAACGGAGAGGCGGGAGGGAGCGCCCAGCGGCAAGGGGCAACGGAATGCCCCGACGAGCGGGAGACAGACGGCGAAAATATATCGGTGTGCACGGACGCACCGCTGAGAAGGGGCAGGATAATAGGCAGAGATTAAAAATCTCTATAAAAAAACACTGAAAATTTGTGTATGTCATTTATTTTTACTAATTTTGCAGTCGCAAAATAAAAATCTATTTTACACTAAAAAATAGTGTTATGACATACAAATATGATTTTCTCATTATCGGTGGCGGAGTTGCCGGAATGAGTTTCGCTCTTAAGATAGCTCGCTATGCAGCCGAGCATCCGGATAAACAATATCGTATTGCACTATGCTGCAAGACAACCTTAGAAGAAGCTAATACAGCCAAAGCACAAGGAGGTATTGCCAGTGTAACTAACTTACTCGTAGATGATTACGAGAAACATATCCACGACACGATGATTGCCGGTGACTGGATTAGTGACCCCGCAGCCGTTGAACAAGTGGTTCGTAATGCCCCCGCCGGAATACAAGACCTATTGCAGTGGGGCGTGAACTTCGACAAGAAAGAGGACGGCAATTTCGACCTTCACCGCGAAGGCGGTCACTCGGAGTTCCGTATCCTGCACCACGCCGATGATACGGGTGCTGAGATACAACGAGGACTGATGGCTGCCGTTCGAAACAACCCATATATAACCGTTTTGGAGCACCACTTTGCCGTGGAGATTATCACCCAACACCACCTCGGTGTGCGAGTGACACGTCGTACGCCCGACATTGAGTGTTATGGCGCTTATATTCTCAATCCTAAGACCCAAAAGATAGACACATACCTCAGTCGCGTAACCCTTATCGCCACCGGCGGAACGGGTGCCGTCTATGCTACAACGACCAATCCGAATATAGCCACAGGTGATGGAATAGCAATGGTTTATCGCGCCAAAGGTAAGGTCAAAGATATGGAGTTTGTACAGTTCCACCCCACGGCTCTCTTCCACCCCGGAGAGACCCATCCCGCTTACCTCATCACCGAAGCGATGCGTGGGTACGGAGGTATATTACGCCTGCCTAACGGAGAGGAGTTTATGCAGAAATATGATGAGCGTCTCAGTTTGGCTCCCCGTGATATAGTGGCTCGTGCGATAGATAACGAGATGAAGATACACGGTTTGGACCACGTTTGTCTCGATGTGACCCACAAAGACCCCGATGAGACCAAACACCACTTCCCCAATATCTACGCTAAGTGCCTAAGTATAGGCATTGACATAACGAAAGAGTATATCCCCGTAGCCCCCTGTGCCCACTATATGTGCGGAGGTATTCAAGTTAACCTTGACGGGGAGAGCAGTATCCATCGTCTCTATGCTGTCGGCGAGTGTTCGTGTACCGGTTTGCACGGAGGAAACCGATTGGCGTCTAACTCACTGATTGAAGCCGTCGTTTATGCCGATGCCGCAGCCAAGCACTCGCTGAGTATGGTAGATAACTACACGTTCAATGAGAAAGTGCCTAAGTGGAACGACGAAGGCACGATGAGTAACGAAGAGAAAGTGCTTATCTCGCAAGACATACGCGAAGTGGGACAAATCATGTCCACGTATGTGGGTATCGTTCGTAGCGACCTGCGTCTGCATCGCGCATGGGAGCGATTGGACCTGCTTTATGAGGAGACCGAAGACCTATTTAAGCGTGTGAAGGCAACGAAGGATATTTGCGAGTTGAGGAACATGATCAATATCGGTTACCTCATCACTCGACAAGCGTTGGAACGCAAAGAGAGTAGAGGACTGCATTATACGATTGACTATCCGAAGGACCCGAATCTGAATACGCAGGAAGTGTGGTAGGGGTAGTTTCCGTAGTGATTTTTGTACTCTATCTGGTTAGATTTCATCTATTTTGCCTAAAAATAGAAAATATATTTGCTCATGTCAAATTTTTGTTGTATATTTGCAGCGCAAACTGCAAAAACAAAAATATTTAAACATTTCGTCTATGCCTCAGTTAAGTGATTTTTATGGTATCTTGATTTGGATAAACTACAATGATCATATGCCACCTCATTTTCATGCGTGGTATGGTGAATATCGTTGTATCGTTAACATTCAAGACGGAGTAGTCAACGGGGAAATGCCCGGTCGCGCTCTTCGTATGATTTTGGAGTGGTTAGACATCCATCGTGATGAGTTAATGGAAAAGTGGGAATTAGCACATAGTGGCGCTCCTCTTGGTAAAATTGAACCTCTTAAATAATAAAGCCATGTTTTTAGAAATCGTAAAAGCGGAATATTTAGGTGGTTATAAATTGCGTCTCTATTTTAATAATGGGGAAGTGCATGTTGTGGATTTATATTCCTCTTTAGTGGGAGAGGTGTTTGCCCCTTTAAAAGACGTTGAGTATTTCAAGCACTTTACTATCAAGTTTAATACGATAGAGTGGGAAAATGGAGCCGATTTTGCTCCCGAATACCTTTACGAAAAAGCGATAGTAGCATAATATAAACCAATTTAACTCGCCTATGATTGACCGGCATCGTAAAGGCGATGCATGACATAAAAAAATATAGCGTTGTAAGCCCAACTTGATTACTAGAAAACTTCGACACTTTTCAGTAATTATTGCAATTTCAAGTACGGTTTTGCACGCTCACGTTATCCGCGTGAGTTTTTGTGCGTACATTTGAAATTGTAAGGTAGTCGAAGACCTCTAGTAATCAAATGAAGCGAACGAAAGTTCACGCTTTTTGTATGCTTATTAGTTAACCAAATATATTAATAACGGAGAATGCCGAAAGCCGAATAATAAAGTGGAGGCTAAAAAGAATGAGAAAACTACTTTTATTTATCGCGTCTGTGTTTGTTTTAAGCATAGGCGCAGTGCAGGCAGAGGAAGCCGATGCTGTCTTCTTTTGGGCCAACGGATCGAGCACCTGCTATCAACTGAGTCAAATGCCCGTCATCAGTTATGACAATGGGGCAGCTGTATTAACGATTGACGGTATAGAGCAACTGCGTGTTGATGCGGAGTCCCTTGAAGACCTAACCATCACGTACGGCATCTATCAAGCACCTACCCCTACCGATATCAAGTCCAAAACAGCCGAAGATATCAAGGTTCACAAAGTGGGCAAGTATATCATCGGTGGCAGACTGGTTATTGTTAAAGATGGTCAGCAGTTTGATGCGGAAGGTAGAAAACTATAAAATAACTATTTAAACACATTAACTCATAAAATTAAGTATTATGAAGAAAGCATTATTTTTCTTTGCCGTTGCTATGTGCAGCGTGCTGGTGATGGCGCAGACGAACCAAGTCACTTGGGTGAATGGTCGCGCCGTGTTAGGTCAGTCGATTAGTTCGATTGATAGTATTAAGTATGGGACAATAGAAAAGTCTCAAAAATTAGAGCTCTGGTTACCTGAAACGATTATCGTTCACGATACCATCCATGATACCGTATACATAAGAATATGCGATAAAGCTCCTGAAGGAGTTGAGATGGTCGATTTAGGTTTGCCCAGTGGTATTAAGTGGGCAAATATGAATGTGGGTGCTACCTCCCCCGAAGGCTATGGCGATTACTTCGCTTGGGGAGAAACAAGTCCGAAAGAAGAGGTATATGACTGGAGCACTTACAAGTGGTGTAACGGCTCTAAGGACACGCAAACCAAATATTGCACGAGCAGTTCTTATGGCGTAGTAGATAACAAGACTACTCTTGATTTGGAAGACGATGCTGCTCATGTTAATTGGGGAGGTTCTTGGCGTATGCCTACCAAGGCAGAACAAGACGAATTGAGAAATACAGATAATTGTACTTGGGAGTGGAAAACGAACTACAATGGCACAAATGTGAATGGTTATCTTGTTACGAGCAAGAAGAATAGCAACTCAATCTTTCTGCCCGCTTCCGGCTACTGCAGCAATGCGTCGCTCAGCGGTGTCGGTTCCTACAGCATCTACTGGTCTTCTTCGCTCTACGAGAGCAGCTCGAACTACGCGTACAGCCTCTACTTCAATTCGGGCTACGTGGGCAGGAACTACGACGACTGTCGCTTCTACGGACTATCCGTACGACCCGTCTGCCAGTAGCCAGGGACTTATTCTGACTTGTAAATTTCCGCATTTCTAATACCTCTCTTCCATCGCAGCCTCTCGGGGTTGCGATGGTTTTTGCCGGATAGTCCGGAAAGCCCGGAACGCTACGCTTGACCGGAGGAAACGAGGCACCAAAAGCGAGCGACAAAGGAGCGGCGACAACAAAGCGAGCGAGGGGCACAAATTAAACTGAAGCAAAAGCCGCCGCCCAAGCGTTCTTTGACAAGTTTTTGTAAAAAATCTTGCAACTTAATTTGCATATATCAAATTTTTTCACTATCTTTGCAGTCTGTTTTTCGAGATGTTGAAAACAAAGTGCTAAAATGAAAGGAATTGCATTACATAGTATTATCCCCGTAAGGGTGAGTCCGGCGGAGGAGGCAGAACAAGAGACACAGATGATCTTTGCACAGACATGCGAGATAATTGAGGCTACTGGCTACAGGCTACTGGCTACAGGTAAATGGACACATATCCGCATTGATGATGACGGCGAGGAAGGGTATGTGGATTCGAAGATGCTCACTGTGCTCAGCGATCAAGAGTGGGAAGAGATAAAAGACCAAGTATCAAGCATGCAAGGTGCTCGCATCAAAATGCCAATGGCTTATGCCGTAAGCGAGAATAACGGTCAAACGATTCCTCTTACTGCCGGAACAAGATTGCCTAACTACAAAGACGGAGAGTTCTCTTTGTTGGGCGTTAAATTCCGTATTGACCCGCAGATGGTTCTGGAGAAACCGATGGCAATGACCGAAGAGAATATACTGAACACCGTTCGTTTCTTTATCAACACCCCCTACCTCTGGGGAGGTAAGAACGCCCTTGGTATCGATTGTTCGGGCTTCTCACAAACGATATACTCGCTCTTTGGAATCAGACTGCCACGCATGGCGAGACAACAGATACTCGGACAAATGAACAAGGAACAAGGACAAGGGATAAAGGAAATAGCACTTGAGGATGCACAATGCGGCGATTTGGCTTTCTTTGACCATTCAGATGTAGATCCGAGTAAGACGAAGATCATTCATGTAGGTATATTGCTGGACAAGGAGCGTATTATTCATGCCTCGGGACGAGTGAAAGTAGAGAAAATAGACGAACACGGTATTTATTCCGCAGAATTAGGGAAATATACCCATCATTTAGCAGGGGTGAGGAGATACTGGGAGTAGAGGGGTAGAGGAGTAGGGTAAATTATAATAAAATATATGAATAAAGTAGATGAAGTGCCCGTTCTTCTTTTAACGGGATATTTAGGAAGTGGTAAGACCACATTAGTGAATAAGATACTCACCAACCGCAAGGGTATTCGTTTTGCGGTTATAGTCAATGACCTTGGCGAGGTTAATATCGATGCTGAACTGATTCAAAAAGGCGGTGTTGTTAATTCCCAAGACGAGAGTTTAGTGGCTTTGCAGAATGGTTGTATCTGCTGCACACTCAAGATGGATCTTGTCAAACAACTGCACGACCTTGTGGCACAGGGTTGTTTTGACTACATCGTTATTGAGGCGAGCGGTATTTGTGAACCTGCACCGATTGCCCAAACGATATGTTCTATCCCCACGATGGCTCCGCAATACGCCACGGACGGACTACCTAAGTTAGACTGTATCACTACGGTGGTAGATGCTCTCCGTATGCGCGACGAGTTCAAGTGTGGTGAAGGGTTGCAAAAACCCAATCTGGAAGAAGACGATATAGAGAATCTGCTTATTCAGCAGATAGAGTTCTGTAATATCATTGTGCTCAATAAAGTGAGTGAAGTCAGTGCTGACGAATTAGGTCGATTGAAAGCGATTATCCGTACCTTACAACCCAATGCCGCTATCATCGAGTGTGACTACTGTGATTTCGATTTAGACCGTATCATCGGAACAGGTATGTTCGATTTTGACGAAGTAGCCGGTAGTGCCGCCTGGATAGAAGAAATAGAAGACCGACACGAAGAACATCACCACCACGGTGCTTCCGAGCACTCCGATAATCCGCTTGAGAACGAAGAAGAAGGTGAGGCAGATGAATACGGAATAGGGACGTTTGTTTATTACCGTCGTCAGCCGATGAATCTCGGTTTATTTGACGAGTTTGTAGCGCGTCACTGGCCTAAAGGAGTTATTCGTGCCAAAGGAATGGTTTATTTCACTGAGGAATACGATAATTGTTATCTCTTTGAGCAAGCAGGCAAGCAGGTTAAAATGTCTGATGCCGGAAGATGGTTTGCTACTATGCCCAAAGAAGAACTGAAACGAATGATGGCGCACGACCCGCACCTCAGAGCCGACTGGGATGATTATTATGGCGACCGTATGCAGAAACTCGTCTTTATCGGTCAACACTTAGATAAAGAGGCTATTACGGCAGCGTTGGATAAGTGCCTCGAATAGTTTAGAGTGGAGAGTTTAGGGTGTAGAGTAATATCGGAAGGTGGTCTGAAAAGCCACCTTTTTGATATTTATATCCTATCCATGTACGTTTAGGTTTGAGACCCAAGTATTTGGTGTCTTCCTCTTGTAACCAATCAGCGTCAAAGACGCGAACCGTGGCAGTACTATCTATGGTAGGCGAGAGGTAAAACTGATCAATACACGACCAAAGACCTTTGTATTTATAACTCATCATCTTTGTTCCAACCATCGCGTTGGTTAGCCCTTGTATATCGTTCGTGGGTTCGCCGTTCATATCACCCATCACAATAATCTTGGCTTGCGGATGACTAATGTAAATACTATCCGTCAGACCTTGTATCACCGCCTTCGCTGCGGCACGCTTCCACGCAGAGGCTTGTGTGCCGCCTAATTGACTGGGCAAGTGACAGACCATCAGATGAAGAGTATCGCTTTTATTGACTACTCCTTTTACATATAATATATCGCGCGTGTGCGTAAGCGAATCAAGCCACACCCTCACCGGTCGCGAAGAAAGTACCTCAAACTGCTCCTTTCGATAGAGCATAGCCACATCAATACCTCGCTCGTCGGGACTCTCGTAATGAACATAATCGTACCGACAGTTACGAAGGATATATGTCAGTTTCTTGCAGCACGCCTCGTTCTCTACCTCGCATAAGCCTACAATGGTCGGTGGGTCATTGAGTTCGCCGGCGTTAACGATAACGCGCGCAATAGCTTCTGCTTTGGCGTTATAACGAGTATAAGACCAATGGCGAGTGCCATCAACTATAAACTCATAATCGTTCTTTAAGGAATCGTGTTCGGGGTGGAAAAAGTTCTCCACATTATAGGACATCAGGGTAAATAATATGAGCAATAACGAACTCATTACCCTAACATCATAATCGCTTTTTTGAGTGCTGTAATAAAAATATCTATCTCCTCTTTGGTGTTATAGAGCGCAAACGAAACGCGCACAGTCCCCGGTACACCCAAATAATCAATGAGCGGTTCTGCACAGTGATGACCCGTCCGAACAGCCACCCCTTGATGGTCAAGCAAAGTGCCTATATCAAAAGGATGAATAATAGAGTTTGGAGAAAATACATTAAACGAGATAGCTCCTGCTTTGGGTAATCCGGCAGCATAAACTTTCACTTCGGGTATTTTGCTTAATTCGGTTTCCGCGTATTGTGTCAGTTCTTCTTCGTAAGCGGCAATTGATTCGCGACCGATAATGTCGATATAATCTAATGCAGCAGCAAAAGCATACGAACCTATAAAATCCGGCGTACCGGCTTCAAACTTATACGGCAGCGTATTATATGTCGTTTTGGCAAAACGAACATGCTCTATCATCTCACCACCACCTTCCGCCGGAGGCAACGTGTCGAGCCATTGCTCTTTGCCATAAAGGATACCTATACCCGTCGGACCGTACATCTTATGCGCCGAACAAACAAAGAAATCACAGTCTAAATCCTGTACATTAACGGGTATATGCGGTGCCGATTGTGCCCCATCTACTAAAACGGGAATATGGTGTTCGTGGGCAAGGCGAATAACCTCTTTTACAGGATTGATAATACCCAATACATTACTCACTTGTGCCACCGAAATGAATTTCGTTTTTTCGGTGATAAGAGAGGGTAATGTCTCTATATCCAGCGAAAGGTCTTCCCGCAGCGGAATAACCTTGAGAACCGCTTTGCGTTGTTCGCACACCATCTGCCAAGGAACGATATTCGAGTGGTGCTCCATTTGGGAAACGATAATCTCATCACCCTCTTGTATCCATGCTTGACCAACACAATAGGCTAACATATTGATACTATCGGTTGTACCTTTAGTGAACACAATCTCTTTGGCAGACTGCGCGCCCAAGAAATCGGCTACTCGTTGACGAGCGGCTTCGTGATGTTCGGTAGCCACTTGACTGAGACGATGTACCCCACGATGGATATTGGCGTTCCATTGGGTATAACCCTCTATGATTGCGTCCAACACCGCCTGCGGTTTTTGGGTCGTTGCCGCATTATCCAAATAAACAAGCGGTTTATTATAGACCTTCGTATTCAATATAGAAAAATCTTCTCTATTCATAATCACAATGTATATATTTGCCTGTGGAGGCTCTCCACTATGGAATTAAAATCAGTCTAATTGTTCGAGGAGTTTCTTGTTTATAACGTAGAAGAGTATAATCGGTTGGTTCGTCTATTTGAACAGGAATAGGCAATAACTCTAAAAAGACGTTTGTCTTCTTAATAGCTTTACGTTTAGAGGTTTTAACGTTCTTTTTATCTATCTCCTCCTCAAAATAAAACTCTGTTTCTTCGTTTTTAGAGGGAACTATCTTGAACTGATATCCTGTTTTATCACTTATCTGATAGAGAAAAGAACTTACTTCCTCTTTACTTACCTTATACATTTTTTTGCGCATAACCGCTTTCCATAAGGCAGCACTCACATCTTCTTCAGATAAATAGTAAGGATTAATAGAATCTTGAGGCATAACCAAATTAAAGTTCATAGTATAACCTTTAATGCGCACTTTTTTTGTTTGGGGTAATACAGTGGGTTCTATCTCTTTACTCAGTGCTAACCTCAGTCCGCAGTCGTGGAAGGCATATTGCGGATACTCGGTGCGTCTAACGGATAAATGGGAATTACTTAATGCATTATCCCAACTGCCGCCGCGCATTACTTTGAGCACTTTGGCGGTATCGGCAACACCTTTCGGCACAGAGATTACTTCGGGTGAGGATTGATAAGAATAAAAATCATTTAAACACCATTCCCACACATTACCTGTCATATCGTATAAGCCTAACTCGTTCGGTTTTTTCTGAGCTACGGCGTGGGAACGGTTACCACTATTGCGGTATAACCAACTCACTTCATCGGCATTATCGCTGCCGGCATAACGGGTTGTTTTACCTTTCTGCCCTCCACGAGCAGCATATTCCCACTCTGCCTCATGAGGGAGACGAAAATTCATTCCTGTTATTGAATCTAATCGGCGAATAAACTCCTGACACTCAAACCACGAATGCAATACCACCGGACAATCGGCTGCTTCCCAAATCTCTCCTTCCGTTTGTCCTTGCTCCACCATGACCGCATCCCATAATCGATTGGTTACTTCCGTTTGACCTATATAGAACGATTGCACTGCCACGGAGTGAACGGGTTTATCTATGCCTATTTCTTCCTCTGAACCTTGTTCCTCAGTAGCACCCATAACGAACGTGCCACCTTCTACTTCATTGAGTTGAAAGGTAACACCATTCACTTCGAAGGTTAGAACGGATAATATAATCAATAAAATCTTCACGACATGCTCAGCATGTTATCAATTGATTTACGCGCTTTGGCTGCTATTTCAGCATCCACTTGTATCTCGGGTTGCTCGGTGAGAAGACAGTTATAGAGTTTGTCAAGTGTACTTAGTTGCATGTCTTTACAAATAGCTCCTACAGGAATAAATTGTTTATCCGGACAATGTTTTTGTAATTCGTGCATAATACCCGACTCCGTTACTACTATATATTGCTCATAATCATGTGACTTAGCATAATTAAGTAGAGCGGCTGTACTGCCTATCACATCTGCTTTCTCAAGTACTGCTTCTTGACATTCCGGATGAGTAAGGACTATAGCGTGAGGATATTGTTGCTTTAATTTTTCTACTTGTTCGGGTTTTATACTATTATGCACTTGGCAGCAACCGTCCCACAGAATCATTTTTCTGCCGGTCACCTTATTTATATACGCGCCTAAGTTACGATCCGGACCAAAGATTATCTCTTGCTCAGCCGGAATCTGTTTTATTATCTTTTCGGCATTGGACGAGGTCACTACTATATTCGTCAATGCTTTTACGGCAGCGGTGGTGTTTACATAACTGATAACCATCGCTTTAGGGTGTTGCGCTTTGAGTTGAGCTAAAGCAGAAGCTTCACACGAATCAGCCAACGAACAACCGGCATTTATATCAGGTACCAGCACTTTCTTATCGGGGCAGATGATTTTAGCTGTTTCTCCCATAAAATGCACTCCACAAAGAACGATGATATCAGCCTCTATCGTTTTGGCTTTTTGCGCTAAGGCTAACGAATCGCCTATAAAGTCAGCTACTTCCTGTATCTCAGGCAGCGTGTAGTAGTGAGCCATAATAACAGCATGCTTTTGCTCACATAATTGGCGTATTTGTTGGGTTAGGTTATTCATTATTTATATATATAAGTTCTTTTAAAAAATTCAATAATAACAATAAGTAGTTGATAATGTTAATATATTTCTCTATTGCCCTATAACTCGTGATTGAATAAATTTTTCTAATTGTTAATCTTAAGTTTATAGTGTTAATAAAGCTTTATTTATCAACGTTTTCAACACTTATTAACATAAGTTATTAACATTTTGTTTATAACCACTTTTTAAGTCTGAAGATCATAAGCACAAAAAGGGTAAACACAATCATCAGTCCTATAGCAAACAAGTATCCGTATTGCCAATGTAACTCCGGCATCCAATCAAAATTCATGCCATACATGCTGGCAATTAATGTAGGTGGTAGGAAAATAATGTTAACGATAGTGAAAATCTTGATTATTCGGTTCTGCTCAATGTTTACCAAACCAAGGAACGTATCTTGCAGGTAATCCAAACGATCAAAACCAAACTTAGTATATTCAAATAAGGAGTTAATATCCTTAATCACCATCGTTAATCGCGTTTGTAGGTCGTTAGGGAAGAAATCACATTTAAGTAGATTGGATATAACGCGCTGCTTATCCATTATTGTCTGACGAAGGATAGTCACTTTTTCTTGTAAGTTCTTAATTTGGATAAGTATATCCTCATCTACATGATCTTCGGTGTTGATTTCTTCAGATAGCGAGGTAATCAAATCGGTGGTATCCTCAATCATATCGGCATCTTTCTCTACTCTTGTTTCCATAAGAGAAACGAGTACATGAAAGCCCGTTGGGAAACTGCGATTATTCACCAGCATCTTACTGATGGTATCTTTAAAACTACCTAATTCGTTGTCATGACTGGTTACTAATATATCGTTCTTAACGATGAAGTTAACCGGCTCTATATCAAAGTTTGTGTGTAAGAAATTGGAGTTAGCTACAATAGAGTCGTCCGTTTGGATATAACGGGAAGACATCTCGATTTCTTCCATCTCCTCGTCTTCCTGAATATCAATCTTCAAGAATCCTTCTAATGTATCCTCCGTCTTGTCACTTACGTCGATAAGGTCAATCCAGATGATATCTTTCTTGTCCAGTTCCTTGAGAACGCTGATGGAGCGTCCTACTTTTATTTTCTCTTTATCGCGATAAAAAATCTTTACTTCTGACATAGTTTTTCAATTTTAAGGGTTAGTTCAATAAATTCTTCTACACTCAGTTGCTCAGGTCGCTTGTTAAAAACAGGGTCAGCATAGAATTCTTTTAACTTTAAACTATCTTCTATCCAACTTCTTTCCACTTTTAACTTTAAACTTTCCACTTTCAGCGAATTGCGCATCTGCTTTCGTCGTTGGTTAAATGCCGTTTTCACTACTCGTTTGAATAGTTCTTCGTCACATCCTAAAGACTGTCGTTCGTTTCGTGTGCAGCGAATAACGGCCGATTTGACCTTGGGCGGAGGAGCAAAAACATATTCATCTACAGTAAAGAGATATTCGATATTATAGTACGCTTGTAGTAAAACGGATAAAATACCGTAATCTTTATTACCCGGTTTGGAGGCGAGGCGTTCTGCCACTTCTTTTTGTATCATACCCGAACAAACGGGGATACGTTCTCGGTATTCAAGTACCTTGAAGAATATCTGACTGGATATATTGTACGGATAATTACCAATCACCGAGAAATTGCCTGTTGGGAATACCTCGTCAAGATTAAGTTTAAGAAAATCGCCCTCAATGAGTTTGAGTTCGGGATAATACTCGTGAAGATAAGCCACACTCTCGCGGTCTATTTCGATAGCCGTGAGGTTAATCTTCGGATTTTGAAGAAGGAACTGAGTAAGAACACCCATACCCGGACCTATTTCTAAAACGGGTCCTTCGGTAATGGTCTCAGCAATCTTGCGGGCGACATTGAGGTCTTTCAAAAAATGCTGACCTAAGTATTTTTTTGCACGTATTGTTTGCATTTTTACTGTGATAGTCGTCCATAAATTTGGTAGTTTGAAAAAAAAGTATTATCTTTGCACCCGATTTTGGACTGCAAAGGTACAACTTTTATTTGAAATATGCAAAAAATAGCGCAAATAATTACAAAAATCATTGATTTTTTCTATCAACCCTTCCAAAAATGGGTGCCAAAACAACTTTTTACCTACGGAATGTGCGGTGGTGGAAACATGGTTCTCGACTGGATTTTGTATTTTATCATCTATAATTTCGTCATCGGCCACGACTTGATAACTCTAAACTTATTAAACTCTAAACTACTCTACACTCTCAACTTTCAACTCTCAACTATCACAATCACCCCTCATATTGCGTCCTTATGCATCGTCTTCCCTATTACCCTTCTCACCGGCTTTTGGCTCAATAAGCATATCACTTTCACGCAATCGGATATAAGGACAAGGAAACAGTTTATTCGTTATTGTGTGGTAGTGGCTATCAATTTAGCAATCAATTATTTTGGACTCAAACTCTGTGTTGATGTTCTTGCTTGGTATCCTACGCCCAGTAAGATGTTGATTACGGTTATTACTGTTATTATTTCGTTCTTCTGTCAGAAGTATTTTTCTTTTGCTTATGTCCGCCATACAAAGTGATATATTATTAGAAGAGATTGAACGTTTGCTCAAGGAAGGTAAAGAGGTTATTTTCACTCCTCGTGGGGTTAGTATGCGTCCTTTTATTGAAGGTGGTGTAGATAGTGTCACGCTTATCAAGAAACCCACCATTGCGGTAGGTGACATCGTCCTCGCCCACATATCCGACCGTTACATCCTTCACCGCGTCTATCAACTTTCAACTTTCAACTCTCAACTCATTACATTGCAGGGTGATGGTAACCTCCAAGGTTACGAGCATTGTTCTTCCGAAGATATTTTAGGAACGGTCATAGAGATACGCTCGCCTAAAGGACACAAGAAACCCCTTACCAAAGGTCGCCTCTGGCGCCTTCTCAAACCCCTCCGCAAATATCTCCTAAAAATCTATAGACACACTTATTTATCTTTCAACTTCTAAACTAGACGACTTCTTTCAACTTTCAACTAATATGAACACTGCCTCTGAACTTGGAACCGAATCCGTTCGCCGTCTTCTATGGAAGTACGCCTTGCCCGCTATCATTGCTATGACGGCGGCTTCGTTGTATAACATAGTCGATTCAATCTTTATTGGTCATGGCTGCGGTGCTTTGGCTCTTTCGGGCTTGACGGTAGCCAAACCTTTTATGGATATATGTGCGGCTTTTGGGTCGCTCGTCGGGGTGGGGGCAAGTACGTTAGTGGCTATTAAGTTGGGTGAAAAGGACTATACTACCGCCTCGCGTGTGTTAGGTAATGTGGTGGTGATGAATTTCTTCTTGGGTGCTTTGGTTATGGTGATTGGACTCATTTGGCTCGATCCTATCTTATATGCTTTTGGGGCAAGTGAAAACACCATTGCTTATGCGCGAGACTATATGCAGATTATCCTCTTTGGTAATGTCCTCACGCATATCTATTTTGGTCTTAATAATGTCCTCCGCTCGATGGGACATCCTAAGAGCGCTATGGTCTCTACTATTGTTTCCGTGACCGTGAATATTATCTTAGACCCTATCTTTATTTTTGTCTTTGATATGGGGGTTCGAGGGGCTGCATTAGCAACCGTCATCTCGCAGGCGGTCTCCGTTCTTTGGCAAATGACAATCTTCTGTAACCCTAACGAATTATTACACTTCCGTAGGGGTATTTGGAAACTGAACCGACATATCACGTGGCGAGTACTCGCTATAGGTGCTGCTCCGTTCCTTATGAATTTCGCCCACTGTTTTGTGGTTATTATTATCAATAACCAACTCGTTCGTTATGGAGGAGACCTCTCGTTGGCTACTTTTGGGGTTATCAATAGATTTACGTTCGTCTTTGCTATGATCGTGATGGGGCTCAATCAAGGCATGCAACCAATAGTAGGTTTCAATTATGGGGCAAAGCAGTACGACCGCATGTTACGTGCGTTCAAACTGACGGCTTATTGCGCTACTATCGTGATGGGATTAGTCTTCCTATTTGGTGAATTAACCCCCATGTGGATAACGGAGGTCTTCACGCATGATGAGGCATTGATACAAGCATCTATCAAACCGATGCGTATCGTGTGTTGTATGATGCTCTTTGTTGGTTTTCAGATGGTGACGGGCAATTTCTTCACCTCGATAGGTATGTCGGGTAAGTCTATTTTTTTAAGTCTGACGCGCCAAGTGCTCTATCTTATACCGTTAGCATTGTTATTACCTTCTCTTTTCGGAACTCATCCTATTGATGGTGTGTGGTGGTGTTTACCTATTAGTGATTTAGCCTCTGCTCTTACAGCCGCCCTTATGCTCTTCTTTACCCTCCGTCATCACTCCAACAATAACCCGACGAGGATACACAGTGCTATCCTTCCTTATATTGCCATTATTATAGCTATGCTCATTTGGGCTGTGTCCGGCATCGCCATTAAAGAGGCATTACTCAGTTTTACGTCCCTTACGTTACTTGTAATGCGCTTCACCTTGGCTATTGTGGTTATGCTCATTATCGGCTTATGCTGCCGCCGCAGTGCTTTACTGCGCTTGCAAAAACTGGACAAGAAGGATATACCTCTTTTCCTCTTGGCAGGTTTCTTTCAACCCTGCCTTTACTATCTCTTAGAGACATATACGTACGACGCTTTGCTCTCGCCTACGATTGCCGAAACACTCCTCTCTACCGCACCTCTATTGGCTCCCTTGTGGGCGTGGACTATCCTTCGCGAACGCGTGACACGTAATAATATAGTAGGAATTATCATCTCTACCTTAGGTATGGTGTTGTTGGTTATGGTTGGCGGTCAGTCCTTCCAAATAGGCAATACGTGGGGTATTCTAACCGCTTTCCTTTCTGTCTCTACGGCAGTTCTATACTCGGTTATGCTGAGGCGCATACCAACTAAATATTCGTCCCTCACGATTGTCTTTTATGTCCAACTCTGCGGACTGTTGTTATTCTATCCGCTACGTCTTATAAAGGAGGGTTTTGTGTCTCCCTTACCTATGGATATCAGTCTGTGGACACCGCAACTATGGCAGTCGTTAGGGTATATGACTTATTTAGCACTTTTCGCTACGGTGACGGCTTTTATTCTCTTCTGTTATTCGGTGCGTCAGATAGGTGTAACGAGGGGCAATGTGTTTAATAATATCCGCCCGCTCTTCACAGCTCTGATTATGTTCTTTGCCTTTGGCGAGCACTTGCCTGCCGGCAAATGGATAGGGATGTTACTCATCATCAGCGGTCTCTTCATCAGCCAACGAGTACCCCGAAGGACAGTAACCCAATCGTAAATAGTAAATCGTAAATTATAAATCCTAACTATTATGAAACGTAAACTAATCATTTTATTTATGGCACTTACAACCTGCTCTATCATCCCTATGTATGGAAATCCTCAAGAAGAAATAGACGTGGCAAGAGCCCAAGCAATAGCTGCTATTGATACCGAAGTCGGTGAGAGTAGTGATGCTAATATTCTTGATATTGCTGAGGCAGCAAAAGAGGAAATAAATAAGAACTTAAACCTCACCGATATAGCGAATATTAAGGATTTGGCTATCTACAAAATAAGGACGGTTAAGGATATTAATACCCAAATAGGTGACCGCACCTATCAACTCTTCTATAATGTTGTTATAGGAGATAGGATAAATCTCCTTAAACATGCTCAAAAACTGACCGACGCAGAGACTATTCGAATAGAAATTATGGGCAGATTAGAACTTGCCATAGGGGTCTATGATTCGGCAAAAGCCGAAGACTTAAGCGTAATGGGCGTGCCGCCTCTTGATGGCTCTGATTGCACTGCCGTTAAGGTGACAAAAGACGGACATACCATCACTCTCTATGCTCCCGAAAGTGTGAAATATATTAAGATAAAGAAATAATAGCAAAAAAGATTTGCATATATCATTAAATTTTTGTACTTTTGCAGCGTGAAATGGTTTGAAAAAGTGTGCCTACACGGAGAAAACCGGGTCGAAAAAGTGTAAAAACAACAACAAAACTGGTTCGAAAAAGTGTAATATCTAAGTCAATGGCCTATGTATAAACGAAAAATCGAAGAGCAATTATTAGCTTGGAAAAACAAAAAGAATCATAAACCTCTCGTATTGCGAGGCGTGCGTCAATGTGGCAAAAGTAGTTCTGTACGTAAATTCGCTCAAGAACATTATAAATACCAAGTGTTTATTGATTTTCGAGAGCGCGAGGATTTAATTAGTCTATTTGATAATGGGCTAACAGTGGATTATTTAACAACCATAATCTCTGCTGCCATTCCGGAGGCGACCTTTATTCCCAATCAAACTTGTTTGATTTTGGATGAGATACAAGATTGTCCAAGAGCACGTGGTGCGCTAAAGTTTTTTAGACAAGACGGACGATACGATGTGATTTGTACCGGAAGTCTTTTGGGTGTTAGCGGGTACAAAAGTCCTCAACAGCAATTGAGAGAGAAACTGTCTTCCATTCCCGTTGGGCAGGAAGAGTTTATAGACATGTATCCTATGGATTTTGAGGAGTTTCTTTGGGCATGCGGGATAAAAGACTCAACGATTTCTTTGCTACGAGAGCACATGAACCAACAACAACCTATTCCTCAAGCTTTGCACACTATTTTACGGCAGCGTTTGTTGGAATATACGGTAGTTGGTGGCATGCCCGAAGCCGTTACTACTTTTCTTACGACGCATGATATAAATCAGACACTGGCTATTCAAAAGGCGATTGTAGATGGCTATAAGTCGGATATGATCCATTATGCTCGACAAGAGGATCAGCCTTGTATTCGTCAATGCTTTGAGTCTATTCCTGTTCAATTATCCAAAGAGAATAAAAAATTTCAATATTCTGTGGTTCGTCATGGTGGACGCAGTAAAGATTTTGCAGGTAGTCTTCAATGGATAGAAGATGCTGGTATTGTTAACCGTTGTTACAATTTGCATATTACGGAGTTGCCTCTTGATGGCAATGCCAACCCTGATGTGTTTAAGGTTTATATGTCGGATATGGGATTGTTTGTTAGCATGTTAGATCCGGGTACACAAGCAGATATTTTGCAAGGAAACTTATTGAGTAACAAGGGGGCTATTTTTGAAAATTTGATGGCAGATATTCTTGGCAAGATGGGGCGTAAGTTGTATTATTTTCATAAGGATAGCGGATTGGAATTAGATTTTTTAATTCGTTATAAAGGTCAATGCACTCCTATTGAATGTAAGGCAACCACAGGAAATGCTCAATCATTACGAACAGTAATGGCTCATCCGGAGAAATACCATGTGTCACAAGCGATTAAGATTGGAGACTACAATATTGGATTCGCAAATGGAGTATTAACCCTTCCTTTGTATCTCGGATTCTTATTGACGGATATGTATTCATGAGTTTTACCCTAATTCCGCGATGCGTTGTTCTAACGTGTCGCGGTTTATTTTTGCCCGATTGCGTATAGCCGCACGATAATTAAAAATCGTTTTGGGCGAGTGACGCAAGAAACGAGCAATATCATCAGAATTGGTTATGCCTAACCGAATAAGTGCCAATATACGCAGTTCGGTACTTAAACGCCGATTAAGAACAGGGGCAAAAGCCTGATCGTCACGCAATAATTGATTGACTTGTTCTACAAAATTCGGGAATAAGCCTAAAAAAGTCTCGTCAAAGCGCACATAGAACTGCCGCAAACTATCATCCAATACCTTGGCTGATTTAATGGTGTTGAAGAGCGTTTGATATTTCTCGTGCATTGCTGTCCGAAGCAACATCTGGTGATAATTATCTAAAGTCTGTATCGATTCTGAGCAGGCAGACATATACTCTGTCACATATGCGGAACGAATACGGTTGGCTTCCTGTAATTGGGCATTAGCTTCATTAACTTGCTGTAACGCCAATTGGGTGTTCTGATGCGCCACGGATAGTCGTTTACCAATAACAAACGAATAGATAAACAACACCGCAAAAACAACTAAAAAGACACAAAGAGCTATAATCATCAATCTTTGTCTGAATTGTGTTTGGGCAATCAGTTCTTGGTAGGCGTTGAGTATTATGGGTAGGTCTCCTGCCATCTCAATAACCCGCAGACGTGCCTTACATTGTTGTGCGTCTTCCAAACAAGCATTGGTATATCGGTACGCGCGAGATATATCCCCCTTTTGATACAGTATTAGTGCCACCTCTCTTAAAGAAGCATGCTCCAATACTCCGTGCCGGATATCTGAAATAGCGGATAAGGCATAGTAATACAATGCCGAGTCTTGTTGGTTCAAGATGGTATAAAATCGGGCAGCCGAATTGGCGAGGTAGCGGACATAATCGCTTTCGGTGGATAGGGTGTCAAGAATAGGAATAATCCCGTCTAATGCTTGTCTTGGATGGGTGTCTGCTACAATAAGGGCTTTCTCATGGGCACGCCAAATAGGTTCCGTTTCCGTGTCGATAATAGACTGTCGGAAAGAATTGGTGAGTTTCCAATAATGTTCTTTTTCCTCTTGTATAGTAGAGTAGGACGATTGCCAGGCACACACTAAACAAGAAATTTTGAAGAATTGGTTTTTGTTTTCGTTCAACAGGTTGGGTTCAAGTTGATCCAAGATTTCTTTTGCTGCATCGTACATACCGTTGATCGCCAAGTATTGCGCTTCGGCGATGGAAGAAGACTGAATACGGACGGTGTTCTTGGTGGCAACGGCATATTGGTGACACAGCCGTGCGTAATAGAGGGCTGAGTCGGAATTAAAACTGCCGTATTGTGTGTATATCTGTTCGGCAAGACAACCCCGTTGCGCTTCATCCGTGAGATGCCATAATTCCTTGAGACGGAGGATGGTTTGTTCGCGTTCATGAATAATCGTTTTTCTTGTTTCTACTTGTTTGTCCAATTCTTGCAGGATATTGGAATAGAACGGTTGATTACGGGCAGAACATACTAATGTTACCAAACAGAAAATGCAAATAATAGTGTTTCTCATCATTGCGTAAATTTTAAACGACGGCAAAGATACAATAAATATTTGATATTTGCAAATAAGAGTTGACAAAAGGACCTAAAATATCAGTCCTAAATTAGTATAGCAGAAAATGTCTATATTGCTAAAAGACAGTAATATATCTATTTAATATAAGTCCTAAATTACTCCCGAAGGTTGTGTGTATAAGTAAAAAGCAGTAATTTTGCTTCGCAATTTGGAAAAATAGGGTTATTTTCTGTTAACAATCAATATAAAAAAACAAATCAAAAAGATGAAAAACAAACTCTCATTTGTCATGACACTGGTAATGCTTGCGTTTTGCGACGTAGTATTTGCCCAAGTGAGCGTGACCGGTAAAGTTTTAGATGCTTCAAACGAGGAACCGATTATCGGTGCTAATATTGTGATTAAGGGCACAATGGTAGGAACGGTTACTGATTTTGAAGGCAAATTCACTCTGAGTGCCCCCTCGGAGGCTATATTGCAAATATCCTACATGGGATATAAAGCCGTTGAGTTACCCG
Organism: Paludibacteraceae bacterium; assembly: GCA_045598805.1. Classification (GTDB taxonomy): domain Bacteria; phylum Bacteroidota; class Bacteroidia; order Bacteroidales; family Paludibacteraceae; genus Colicola. Next base: position 40,022 of record JAZLMS010000015.1, read on the forward strand.
CTCAGGAAGTTTTGAAGGTCTTCCTCTACGAAGACACAGAAGTGTTAGACGAGGTGATGGTCGTCGGTTATGGTACCGTTAAGAAGAACGATGCTACCGGTTCCGTTACGGCTATTAAGCCCGATGACATGAACAAAGGTTTGCAAGTGTCCGCTCAAGACATGATTGCCGGTAAGATTGCCGGTGTGGCAGTTACTCCCGCCGACGGAACCCCCGGTAGTGGAGCACAAATCCGCGTTCGTGGCGGTTCGTCCTTGAGTGCCAGTAATGATCCGTTAATCGTTATTGACGGTTTAGCGATGGATAACGACGGTATTAAGGGCGTGGCTAATGGTTTAAGTTTAGTGAACCCAAATGACATTGAGACTTTTACGGTTTTGAAAGACGCCTCTGCAACGGCTATCTATGGTTCGCGCGCCAGTAATGGTGTCATTATCATTACAACGAAGAAAGGCTCCGCAAATCAGAAGATGAAAGTGAGTTATTCCGGTAACGTGAGTGTTGGTACACTGACGAAGACGATGGATGTGTTCAGCGGTAATCAACTGCGCACTTATGCTCAACAGTTAGGACTGAGTAAATCGAAAATCAATAAGTTAGGAACCGCTAATACCGATTGGCAAGCACAAATCTATCGCCCGGCTATTTCGACGGATCATAACATTTCGTTGATGGGAGGTGTAAGTAGTAAGAAAGTGAGCATGCCCTACCGTGCTTCCATTGGGTATACGCTGCAAAACGGTATCATTAAGACCTCACAAATGCAGCGTGTTACAGCTTCTGTCAACCTCAGCCCGAGTTTCTTGGATAAACATTTGAATTTTAATCTCAATGCTAAGGGGATGTATAGTTATAACCGCTATGCCCCCGGTGTTGTAGGAGCCGCTATAGCCTTTGACCCCACCTGTCCCGTTAAAGCGGAGGGTTATGACCTGTTTGGTGGCTACTTTGGTCGCACGCAGAGTGGTTCGCCTTTAGATGATCCTCAGTGGGCATATATGTACAATGGTCAAACATCTGCTAATCCGGTGAGTACATTAGAGATGACCAATGACCGTGCCAATTCGGGTGCTTTCATCGGCAATTTAGAAGCAGACTATAAGATTCATGGATTAGAAGACTTGTCTATTCATGCCAACTTTGGTGCCGACTATTCGTATGGCAAACAAGTAACCTCTATCAGCCCTTATATTCAAACATCAGACTTCTACTATGGTTACGAAGGATGGTCAGAGCAGAAGAAGTATAACTTATCCTTTAACGCGTACGCGCAATATTATAGGGATTTCAGTGAGACCCAACACTTTGACATTATGGCGGGTGGTGAGTATCAGAAGTTTCATCGCGTAGAACATTCGCAAGGCGGTGGCGTGCTGCAAGAGACGAATAACAAATACGATACCGCTAATCTTTTGAATAACCGGCATAACTACACCGAATACGATTTTGGAACACAATCTGCTCTACTCTCCTTCTTCGGTCGCGTTAATTGGGTTGGTTGGAACCAAATTATGTTAACGGCAACTGTTCGTGGTGATGCTTCCACCCGTTTCTCCCCAAAGAACCGTTGGGGTGTGTTCCCCTCCGTTGCTTTAGGTTGGAAGATTAAAGAAACATTCTTTAAGGATAACAACAAACTGAGTGAATGGAAACTGCGTTTAGGTTACGGTATCACCGGTCAGCAAAACCTGAACCAAGGCGACTTCCAGTGGTTACCCATCTATAAGATTGATGTTCCCGGAACAGGTGCCATGTCCACTATAGGCGAGATAGATCCGATTACAGGGGAATATATTTATAATCGTACCTATCGTCCAAGCGAGTACAATCCCGATTTGACTTGGGAGAAGACCACCACGTATAACATAGGTATGGATTGGGGATTCCTCAATAACCGCATTACGATGAACGCGGATGTTTATTATCGTATCACCGATGACTTGATTAATGTGGTGGATATACCCGCCGGAACTAATTTCAAGACTCGCGTTATCAAAAACATTGGTTCGCTGTATAATTTAGGAGCTGAGTATGCCATCAATGCTGTGGCGATTGACCGCAAACATTTTCAGTGGGATTTAGGGTTTAATGCTTCTTGGAATAAGAATCGGATCACTAAACTAACTGCATCGGATGACCCCAATTATTATGTATATAACTCGGGTTCGAACATCGGAAATGATCAGCGAGTTCAGGCGAACGCTGTAGGTCATCCTGTTAATTCGTTCTATCTCTATGACGTGAAAAAGAACCCTGCCACGGGTACACTCTGTCTCATTGACCAAGACCATCCGGAAGCCTTCCCCGGAGATGTGGATTACGATGTTACGGCAGCAGATAAGATTTATTATCATAGTCCGGCGGCCGATTTCTTATTCGGTTTTAACACCAAATTCCAATTCTACGGATTCGACTTGGGTATCTCTCTGCGTGCGTCATTAGGCAACTACGTTTATAACTCTGTTCTTCAAGATCAAGGTCAATACATCTTGGCTGTCTATGACGCGAAGTTCGAGGGTTATCATAGTGTCTTGACCAATGCTTACAATGCGTATTGGCGCGATGGAAACAGGCTGCGTGTAGATGGAACAACGGACGGTGTTCTTTCAACGGCGTTTGTTGAGAATGCTTCCTTCTTGCGCTGCGATAATATTACGTTAGGTTACTCCTTTAACTCAAAGAAGAGTACTGTAAACGGTCGTGTTTATGCTACCGTTTCCAATCCGTTTGTTATCAGCGGTTATTCAGGATTGGATCCGGAAATAGCAAATGGTATAGATAATAATATGTACCCGCGTTCGATGTCGTCCATTATTGGTGTAACGCTTAATTTCTAAACCGAAACCGAAAACCACTAAAATATAGACATATGAAAACATTAAATAAACTTATAGGAGCAGTTGCCTTGATTTTGGCCTTCACTGCATGTATGAATTTACAACCTATTGATCCCAACGTTGTTCAGATGAACGATGATAACCAACAAGAGATTATTGATTTATTATACAATAAACTCTATGTTGCTTTTGTTCAAACCGGGCAACAAGGACGAGACGGAAACGATCCGGACATCATCACCGATAACGAAGGTTACTCCGCTTTCTTCCGTACGTTATGTGTACTGAACGAGTTCCCGACGGATGCCGGTTGGTGGACGTGGCATAATGATGCCGGTTGTGCCGACTTGTTGTCTATTTGCTGGACACCCTCTAATCCGTTCGTGTCAAAATTGTATAACCGTTTGAACTATGCCGTAACGATGGCGAACCACTATCTGGATTTGACGGAAGGGGTTACGGACAAGGAAGCAGTGGCTCGTCGGGCAGAGGTTCGCTTTATCCGTGCGGTCAATTATTATCACTTATTGGATATGTTTGGAAACGTGCCTTTTACGGTAACTATGTCCACAGATAATCCTTATCAGATTGACCGTGAGAGTCTTTATCGTTGGCTTGTTAATGAAATCACTGTCGGTCACAATGGGCAAGAGTATTATACGTATAAGGATAAAACCATTATTCCAAGTTATAAAGTGACCGGAGATGCCAATCACGGTTTTATGCAAGATCTCTATAAACACGGCGAAACAACCATCTATCGCGCTACCGACGTGGCGGCCAAGATGTTGCTTGCCCGTCTCTACCTCAATGCTGAGGTTTATTCCGGTACTCCCGCTTGGGCAGAGGCAGAAAGTGTCGCAAAGGAGATTGTTAATGAGATGCCTACATTGCACCAGCCATTTGCGGAAATATTCATGGGTAATAATGATGACGTGGCTGCAAATGAAATGATATTTTTAGTTAATGTAGATGGGGTTAATAATAGTGGTTACGCCGGTGGCCACTATGCCGTAGCGGCTCCACGTAACGGCAATATGCTTGAAGCAGGCACATCTGACGCTACGTGGGGTTGCTGGCGTTCCTCGCCGGAATTAGTTAAAGTATTCTTCCCCGGCAAGACTCCGGCAGAGATTATTGCTATCGGTGGTGGAAAGGATGAGTACCATATGCCGAAAGCAGCAGGGGACGACCGCGCTATGTTCTGTGCCGGTAATGATTATGTGAATGCCAATACGGGTGAAGCGGCTTTCAACGTGAAAGGCTTCCGTGGTGACGTTCCTGCAAATGGAGAAGGATTCGATAGCTGCTGGGCTATCTGCAAATGGACCAACCTTTATAGTTTGCAACTCAAGTGGAACGCCGGTGAAGGTATCTATGAGTTTGACCCTTCCGCTCCTAAACCCCAACGCGATCCCAAATGGGTCGATACCGATGTGCCCTTGATGCGTACGGCGGAGGCTTATCTGACTTTAGCCGAAGCCTTGCTTCGTCAAGGTAAAAGTCAGGACGCGCTTGTCTATGTCAATAAAGTTCGTGCCCGTGCGAATGCTGCGGCATTAACTAAACTTGACGAGAAGGAACTATTAGACGAGTGGTTGCGCGAGTTCTACCACGAGGGACGACGCCGAATAGACCTTATTCGTTTCGGTCAATTCGTAGGGCCTACTACTACAATGACCTGGGAGGGGCGAAGCGGAAGCAATACCAAAAAGATTAAGTCTTACGACAATGTGAACGCTTGGAACACGGAAGTGGTGACTATTGACGCGCACTATAGTCTCTATCCTATTCCCGAGACCGATGTCGTAGCGAACCCGCATATTCAGCAGAACCCCGGATATTAAGGACAAAATACTAGAAAAATCTAGTTTATCTAGACTAACTAGTTTTATATAACTAACACTTTTTATTAATCAATTAAATTCATTCTATTATGAAAAAAATGTTTTTAGCCGCTATGGCTATCGCAACGATTGCAATGGTTAGTTGCAAACCGAAAGAGGAACCCGTAAGCCCTATTCCCGGTCCTACTCCCGGTAATGAAGTTCCTGAAATTGCCAAACCAGCGGAAGGTTATGTAACGTTCGCTATCCAAATCCCCGAAGGAACAGAGTGTAACGGTATTGCCGTTAAGGGAACTACCGACAATGCTACGTGGACCAGTACTGACGAATATCTGGCAGCCGATGGTTCTATTGCGGCTCCGGAAGCTTGCGCTAAGTTCACTGCTATTCCCGACTTTAAGAATTGGTATCAAGTGACCATCAAATTAGCTGCCACTTCGTGGGAGGGTACAGACGATGCCGGTGCTGCTGTTCAGAACTATTTGGCAGGTAAGATTTGCTTAATCTACAAAGGCGATAACGGTTGGCAGGGTCAAGCTACCGATTGGGCATATCTTAATAGCGAGTGCACGGTGGCTGTTTCCAAATCCGGTGACGGCAATTTCCAAATCAACGGCACGTCCGGTATTGTTTATGTTACCGTCGGCGGTTGGCAAAAGAGCGACTGCGTAGTTGTTCCTCCTCGCGAGAACTTCACGGTTAATGTTTCCATTGAGGGCGCTGTTCCTGCAGGTAAGATGATTTTCACCGGAACCTTTGATGAGAAGTCTTGGGGTGATTCTGACCGCGAGATGACTAAGATTGCAGAGGGTAAATATACGTGGACGGGTACTATTCCCGGTAGCGCTTTTGCTTGCAAGGTATTTGTTCTTGGTGAAGACGGCACACAAACATGGGCAGAAGGCAGTGACTTTGCCGTTGCCGATGACGCTACTTCTCCTATCGAAGCGACATTCACTTTTGTTAAGGCAGAAGAATAATTGTTTTGTTTTTTGTTGTTGTGAGGGCGATCTCTTGGTCGCCCTCTATTTTATATGCCGAAAAACGGGAAAATAATACCTTTTTTGCCTAAAAAGTGAAAAAAACTTGCTTATTCCGGATTTTTTTTGTATCTTTGCAGCCAGTTTTTCGAGTTGTCGAAAACAAAATGAAAAAATAACAACCATAAGTTAGTTATATAGAAGCGAATTTGAATATGGCGAAAAAAATCGCAACGAAAAAAATCGCTATTATAACTAATTGATATGAACCCTTTTAAGTTTGGAACAATCTCAATCGTACGAATCGTGGGGTTATAAGTAATATCGTAAAAACCAAAGAAATCTTATCCAACCGAATGAATCCAACAAGCACTATATACAGTAGTCTCAAACGCTTGCTCAAATCAGGTATCATTGTTAGGGAGCAAGTGTATGATATCGAAGATCCGTTCTTTAAATATTGGTTAGCACAATACTTGTCCACCAATGTGCGTTCGCGCATTTATTAATACTATGAAACAAATTCTTTTAATCTTATTCGGATTGCTGTCTATCAACGCGGCGGCAATCAATATCTGTTCCCCTAATCACAAACTGTGTCTTACTACCGACATCGATAACCAATCACGTATATGGTACAGCGTGACCTACCAAGGACAAGATATTATCCTTCCTTCCCACCTCGGACTACAACTCGTGGAACAACGGGAAGAACATTACTCGGTAGAGGGGGAACAGGAGGTGCAGGATGCACAATGCACAATGCACGGCGGTCTTATGTCCGGTTTCTCTATCGAAGATACAGCTACCACAACTGTTGACGAGACATGGACTCCCGTTTGGGGCGAAGAAGCCTCTATCCGTAATCACTATAACGAACTGCTCGTCACCTATCGCCAGACACCAAACACTCGTTTCATCCGCGTCCGCTTTCGTGTATTCGATGAGGGCGTCGCTTTCCGTTATGAGTTTCCAGCATTAGGATTGAACTACTTCGATATACAAGAGGAAAAAACCGAGTTTGCTATCCCGGGCGACCAAACAGCCTACTGGATATCCGGCGACTACGATACGCAAGAGTACGAATATACCCGCTCGCGCCTATCCGAGATACGTCACCTGACCGACAGCGTCCGTTTGGGCAATGCCTCACAAACAGGGTTCTCACCCACCGGTGTACAAACAGCCCTACTGCTTCACTATGACAGACAAGGGAACAAGGACAAAACACAAAAGACGGAGGGGGTTTGGGTAACCATTCACGAAGCGGCGTGCATCAATTACGCTACCATGCACCTTGACTTAGACGACACGAACTTCGTCTTCACCTCCCACCTCACCCCCGATGCACAAGGTTGTAAGGGGCATATACAAACACCTTGCGTCTCGCCCTGGCGCACGATACAAGTGGCAGAACACGCTACCGATATTCTCGCTAACCGCATGACGCTCAACCTCAACGAGCCTTGCGCCCTGAGCGACGTCAGTTGGATTAACCCCTGTAAGTACATGGGCGTTTGGTGGGAGATGATAACCGGCAAAGCCGAGTGGTCTTATACCTACGACCTGCCATCCGTACAAATAGGCGTTACCGATTATACCCAAGTGCAACCCCACGGGCGGCACGGAGCCAACACCGACAATGTGAAGCGATACATAGACTTTGCTGCCGCCAACGGGTTTGACGGAGTGTTGGTGGAAGGTTGGAATATAGGTTGGGAAGACTGGTTCGGAAAAAAGAAAGACTATGTCTATGACTTCGTAACCCCCTATCCCGATTTCGACTTACAGGCTATTCACGACTATGCGCAACAGAAGGGCATAAAGATGATTATGCACCACGAGACGAGCGGGGCTGACCGTAACTACGAGCGACATTTAGATACCGCTTATACCCTGATGAACGAGTACGACTATCCCGCTGTCAAGTCGGGGTATGTGGGCGATATACTGCACGGCGAACACCATTACTCGCAATGGATGAACAACCACTACCTCTACTGTATCCAGAAAGCCTCTGACTATCATATCATGGTCAACGCCCACGAGGCAACGCGACCGACGGGTATATGCCGCACCTACCCTAATTGGATTGGCAACGAATCGGCGATGGGCACGGAGTACCAAGCCACCCACTCCATAACGCCGGGGCATACGTGTATATTACCCTTCACGCGCCTTAATGGAGGACCAATGGATTACACCCCCGGTATATTCGAGATGGATATGTCCAAGATCAATCCCAATAACCATAACCGCTGCTTGACAACCCTGTGTAACCAACTGTCGTTATATGTAGTTATGCCCTCGCCCCTCCAGATGGCTGCCGACTTGCCCGAGAACTACGAGCGTTTCCCCGACGCGTTCCAATTCATCAAGGACGTGGCCCTCGATTGGGACCAATCGTGGTACCTCGAAGCCGAGCCGATGGAGTATATCACCACCGCGCGTAAGACGAAGGGTATGGACGAGTATTTTGTGGGTGGCAACTGCGGACTGAAAGAACATACGGCAAAGGTCGACTTATCGTTCCTACCCAAAGGAAAGAAATATATCGCCACAATCTATCAAGACGCGAAACACGCAGACTATCAGACCAATCCGCAAGCCTATAAGATAAGTACCAAAATAGTAAGTTCGAAGACCACCCTCACTATTCCCGAGGCGGCGTCCGGAGGCTTTGCCATTCGCTTACTCCCACAATAAAAACCAAACACCATCCACCAAACACCAAACACCATGTTCAACATCGGAATCATCGGAGCGGGCTGGATCGCCCATAAGATGGCGCAAGCATTGACGCCATTACAAGACATTCAAGTGTATGCTATCGCTTCACGCGACGGCGATAAAGCGCGTATGTTTGCTGACCAATACCACATCCCCGTAGCCTACGAAGGCTATGAGGCATTGGTCGCTGACCCTAACATTCACCTCGTTTATATCGCTACTCCTCACTCCCACCACTACAACCACGCTCGCTTGGCGTTAATGCACGACAAACCCGTTTTAGTGGAGAAAGCCTTTACGGCCAACGCCCAACAGGCACAAGAACTCATCAATCTTGCCCGC
>JAZLMS010000016.1:0-2363 GCA_045598805.1 Paludibacteraceae bacterium
CGAGTACCGAAAGCAGCGTAACTTAGCCATGAACATCACGAGTGTACAAATCACGGAAGGGCACACGGATGAGTTCGTTATTGGTGCCGGCTATACGGTGAAGAACCTCAGTTTCGTGGCCAAGGGCAAGGACGGCGGACAAAAGAAGGTTAGCAATGACCTCAAACTGAACGTGGATGTTAGTTATAAGGATATAAAGACGTTGCTGCGTAAAGTCGAGGAACAGCTTACGCAAGCCAGCAGCGGAAATAAGATGTTCACCATTAAGATCAGTGCGGACTATGTGCTCTCGCAAAAGATTAACTTGCAACTCTTCTACGACCACGAGGGAACGATTCCGCTTATCTCGTCCTCTTATCCGGTGAAGGCGGATAATGTAGGTATCAATATCAAGTTGATGCTGACGAGATAAGGTTAGAGGTTAGAGGACGGCACTGCGTGCCTACAGGTTAGAGGTGAAGCGGGAAGCAAAACGGTCTTGTTCTGTTTTAGATATGTGGCAACGAGTAGCAACTTGTTGCCATTTTTTTACGGCACTTGTGACTTCGTCAAGGATTGCTTTAGCTTCCTCATGATTAAGCATATAGAGAGAGGCACCTTCTAATAGCGCTTCCAAAGAAGACTCATTGGTAGTATTCGTGATAAGCAGTCCTTGCTCTCGCTGCGTTGTAGGATTAAGATCATAGGCGGGGGATAAGGTCCATCCCTCTTTGGTTAGCAAGAATCCATGATTGCGGAAATGGTCATCACTATTACCAATGCATATATTGAATGCTATACGGCGGTAGAGTTGTTTTAGGTTTTCTATTTGATTAGCGACAGGAATGCCTCCCATTAATACATCTGCAATATCCGGATAGCCATTCCCCGTGGAGGCATCCGCTCCGTCTTGGAGGTTACACATCGTCATGGCGGACGCGAATGGCACGCGTTTATTATCTACGCGGTCAAAACGCCGAGAAAGAAGGGTGTGGTATTTAATTGATTCCATCTCTATCAGTTTGGTTTGGGCGGTATTGACGCCTGCTAATCTCCCTAACTCATGAGCAAAGTGCTCCCATAAGGCCACATCGTAGTCATCCGACAAGGAGGGAATCTTGGCAATATAGAGCGTTCCATCTATATCTCTCACATTCGCTTTAGGGCGGGCTCCTCCCAACGACGATCCCTGACGAAATAGATTATCTATCCATTGTTCGTGCATAGGTTTATTCTCCATATCAGCAGCCTCGTACCGGTGTGCCATTTCAATAAACTCGCGCAGATGCGTGATGGGGGGAATTGGCTGAACACTATCGTGGCACAGCCAGTTATCGTTCTGCCGGATGCGCAACGCGCCCATACGAGTATCATCGTCCAGTTGTACCAAATAATCAAAGTCTGTCAATGTTTTAGCCTCACGCTTTTCCGCCGCAGCCAACAAGCGTTCGCGCTTATCAATCAGCCGTCGTCCCCAGCGGTCTGGGAGGGCATCTGCTAAAAAGCCGAATATATGTCCGGAGGAATATTGCTTACCGGATAGGTTCTGCACGTCACCACTAAGAATAATATCCCGATGGTGACTTAACCAATCGGTAGAAAGTTCTAAACCATAAATATCATTACCGCGAGTGCGCTCGTAGGTAAGGTCCCCTATATAGGCAGGGTCCTCCCACCAAGGAGTAGACAAGTATAGTTGAAGGGTTTTCATGATTTCTTGCTGGCGCGTTTATGTTGAACCAAATCAATATCTTGCAGACTGCGACCCAACTCGTCGTTTTGGGCAAGGAGCAATATATCTTCATCTAAGCCTAAGGCATAGAGCACACGAAGATAGATACCTATTGCTACTGTCGGGGTGCCTTTTTCTATTCGCATCACCGTCAATTCGGAGCAAGAAGCCCGCTCCGCCATTTGGGCAATAGAGATGTCACGACGTAGGCGAGCCAACTTTATTTGTTCGCCGGTTAGTTTCAAATTTGCTGCCACTTTACGGGGCAAAAAGATTCCTTTTGTTGCCTTAGCCATACCCTATAAACTATCATAAAATAAAGTAAATGTATAGTTTTGCTTTATTATATGATATGTTATTAATTTGATTTCGGCTGCAAAGGTAGTACTTTTTTCTGATATGTGCAAATAAAAACAATGTTTTTTACATAAAAAAGCGTAAATTCACTTGAACTTACGCTTTTTCTATATTTATCTTGGAGGGATGGCGGCCAAATCAAACACCATGAGAAGGAGAGGGGTGCTTGGGGGCACCACTTTGAGGCTCCTCCCTACCCGAGTCAGAAGCAAAACACATAACCGGCACGTCACTAATCACGTAGATTTGCGGCATTATGTAGTGATGTTTATTCATTTCAGGTGCAAAGGTAATA
>JAZLMS010000017.1:0-57192 GCA_045598805.1 Paludibacteraceae bacterium
CACAAAGTTAATCACATTTTTTCAAATAAACAAATTTCCGTCTTTTTTTGCTGAAGATACCTATGCCTTTACACTTACGATGCGCATGTTATTTCTCTATTTTGTTTTCGACACTTCGAAAAACTGGCTGCAAAATTACAATTATTTTCTCATATCTGCAAATATAAAATGCACTTTTCTACCCCAATGCCCCTATTTACGTCAGTGGGCGACGGGTGGAATAGTCTTACAGCACCGTCTCAAAGAACATAGCAGCAAGGGGATCGTACTCCTGCATCGTTTGCGTCTTCTTCAACTCCAAGAAACGCTTGAGCGTTACGTAATCGGGATTGAGATGATAAGCCGTTTGATCACGATGAAGCGGCAAATCTTCTATAATAAGGTGCTCAACACCTTCTGGCACATTGAGCTCATTAAACGTATGCTTAACGCCATCCACCGTGATTTCACGAATCTGCGTCACTACCCAGTGATCCTTGAGGTATTCCTCCATCGTTAGACCCTTCCATTCGTCAGGATTACCAATGCGCGAACGAACGATGGTGGGTTGAATAATGTCCTCATAAGAGTAAACGGTATAAGTCATGAAATTATGCCCATTATCAGCCTTCAGTCCGGTTGAGAAAATAGCAAACATTTCATTGATAGTTCCCATCGTCGGCGTAACAGTGAGGTTCCAATAGGCGGTCTCTAAACTAAAATCAAACTCCCCGGTTACCAAGATAGCTTCCGGCTCAATCTTGGCATAGCAATTGATTTGCTCATCAATAACCTTGCTCCAGTAAGTTGCCGCCGAATCGGCTCCTTCGTAGTAGTAATAACCGTAAAGTTCGCGCCACTCTTGCTCCCAATCCGCATAGAAGGGTTTCCAAACGGTGGTATCCTTGGGTAAGTTTTGGTAATGATATAGGCGTCGGTAAGTCAAGTCTCCAAAGGCCTTCTTTTGTTCCTTGGTCCATTCTTTTGAAGACATCGTGCGGAAGACACGTTTATAAAAGTTGGCAAACTTAGAATCGGTCTGAGTTAACTTCTTGAGTTGATTCTCTGAATAAGAGTCAAAAATACTCACTCCGTCATCCTTAAAGGAGGGGAGTTGCAAATCGATTTGCTCTTGAGGTTGCGACTGCGAATCCGATTGGGATTCAGAAGACGTGGAGGAACCACAACTTGCCATCATCATGGCGACAATGCCGAAAAAGGCTACAATAACGAATTTTTTCATAGTAAAAATATTTTTATCTATTGTGCGATTGATACTACCTCGCCATCGCTGAGGTGTGTGATGATTGTCTGATTTTTGGTTATTTGTTTAATAGAGGTTAAGGGTTGACCATTGATCGTAGTAAGCGAATAGCCCATTTTATAAATGCGTTCGGGATTGCAAGCTGCAATGCGCTGCGCATATAATTCCAAGACATGCTTGCGAATCATAATCTGCCGTTCGGCAGTGAGTTGCAGACGACGCTTGAGTTCTTCCAAACGATTGAGTTCGTTGGTTAATCGTTCTACAAAGAAAGCGGCTACCGCCGTAGGCGTCTTGAGGGCACGATGAGCAACAAGGTCTAACACGCATACGTCGCGCGTGTGCCCGATACCCGTAATAATAGGAAGAGGGAACTGCGCACATGTGGCTGCCAAGAGGTAACTATCAAAACAACTCATATCCGTACTTGCCCCTCCACCACGAATAATAACGACCACATCAAACTCCTCCTCGCGTGCGGCAATAGTTTCCAATGCCTTGAGGATAGATGTTTCGGCATAGTCGCCTTGCATGACGGCCGTGAAGAGTGTAGAGTTGAAAGTGGAAAATGGAAAGAAGTCGTCTTGTTTTGTAGTTGATAGTTTGGAGTTGAGTTGATGGATGAAATCTTCGTAACCGGCGGCGGAGTCGGACGAGATAACCGCTATGCGACGAACGATAGTGGGTAGCGTTAGCGATTGCTGCATATCGAGGATACCCTCGTTGGTGAGTTGTTTGATGGTGTCTTGCTTCTGCTTGGCAAGGTCTCCGACGGTATATTGAGGATCGATACCAACGATGTTCAAACTGAGTCCATACACATCGTGCCAACTCACCTCCACCTCAAGCAACACCTGTATGCCGACGCGTAAACTCGTTCCCGTTTCTTGCTCGAAATAAGCGGAAAGCATACTGTATGTGTTCGCCCAACAAGTGCCTCTTTGTTTGGCAGCCAAAATACCGTCCGAACCTTTCTCCACTAAGTCAAAATAACCGTGTCCTCCCTTGCAAGACAAAGAGGCTATCTCGGCGCGAACCCAATAGGTGTCGCTAAACTCAACGGAGAGCGACTCGCCAATGAGTTTACTGAATTGACAGAGAGAGTAGGAGACCATTAGTGTTTAGTGTTTGGTGTTTGGTGTTTAGAGTTTGGAGGAGAGGTAATCGTGCATGGCGGCGGCGGCTTTGCGACCATCGGACATAGCGAGGATAACCGTAGCTCCACCCCGAACGATGTCGCCTCCGGCAAAGAGAATAGGTAAGGACGACTGCATATTATCTCCCACTACGATAGTGCCTTTCTTACTTACTTCTAATCCTTCCACCGAAGCCGGAATAAGCGGATTAGGCGATACGCCGACCGCTACGATAACCAAATTAACAGGAATAGTGACCGTCTTGCCCTCAATCGGAACGGGACTGCGACGACCCGACTCATCGGGTTCACCTAAGGTCATAACTTGGAGTACGGCCTCTTGGACACGACCATCTTCATCGGCATGGTACTCGATGGGATTATGTAGGGTCATAAACTCGATACCCTCTTCCTTGGCGTGACGCACCTCTTCTATACGTGCGGGCATCTCGTCCTCGCTGCGGCGATAGACGATGATAGCGTGCTCCGCGCCCAAACGTTTAGCGGTGCGAACGGCATCCATGGCGGTGTTACCACCTCCGATAACAGCCACGTTCTTACCATAGAGTAGGGGTGTGTCCGTACTTGCGTTAGATGCGTCCATGAGATTGACACGAGTAAGGTACTCATTACACGAGAGAACACCATTGAGGTTCTCGCCCGGTATGCCCATGAATCGAGGCAGTCCGGCACCCGAACCTACGAAGATACCCTTGAACCCTTGTGCTTGGAGGTCTTCAATGGTGAGGGTCTTACCGATAATCGTGTCCTTCACGAAAGTAACCCCTAATGCCTCTAATGTTTCTATCTCGCGGTCCACAATACGATTGGGCAGACGGAACTCGGGAATACCATATTTGAGTACACCACCAATCTCGTGAAGAGCCTCAAAGACGGTGACATCATAACCGAACTTGGCCATATCTCCGGCAAAACTCAGACCGGCAGGACCGGAGCCTACTACCGCAACTCTCATTGCGGTAGAGTTTAGAGTTCTTAGCCCCAAAGGGGCACGATTATTTGAAAGTTTAGAGTTTAGAGTAACGCTATGGTCAGCCACGAAACGTTCGAGGTAACCTATGGCGACGGGTTCGTGATTCATCTTGAGGTGGATACACTGTGCCTCGCACTGTTTCTCTTGCGGGCAGACGCGCCCGCAAACGGAGGGCAACGAAGAGGACTGCTTGATGATGTCTGCCGCTCCTAAGATGTCTCCCTCGTTGAGTTGATGAATAAAAGCAGGTATATCAATGCCAACTGGACAACCTTGGATACATCCGGCGTTCTTACAGTTAAGACAACGTTTGCTTTCTTGTAGGGCTTGCTGTAAGGTCAGTCCCTGGTTGACTTCTGTACGCAATGACTGCACGCGAACGGAGGGTGCTATTTCGTTCATTCGTACACGCGGTAGAGCGGCGCGCTCCTTGGCGGTAAGAGGACGAACAGACTCTTGATAAGCCTCATAAGCGGCAGCTTCTTCGGGTTTATAGGAACGGAGACGTGATAACATCTCATCAAAATCAACGGCATGGGCATCAAACTCAGGACCATCGACGCAAACGAAGCGTGTCTTACCACCTACCGTCACACGGCAAGCACCACACATACCCGTTCCGTCCACCATGATGGTGTTTAGACTGGCGTCCGTGGGGATATTGTATTTCTTGGTAGTGAGTGCCACAAACTTCATCATGATAGCCGGTCCGATGGTGATACATTTATCTACCTGCTCCCGAGCTACCACGGTTTCGATACCGGCAGTCACTAACCCTTTCGTTCCTGCTGAACCGTCGTCGGTCATAATAATCACCTCGTCTGAGAATTGCGCCAACTCTTCTTTGAGAATAATGAGGTTGGCAGTACGTGCGGCAAGGATGGTGATGACGCGGTTGCCGGCTTTCTTGAGTGCCTCGGCAATAGGTAACATAGGAGCAGCTCCTACACCACCGCAAGCACAAACGACTGTTCCGAATTTCTCTATATGGGTAGCGCGACCAAGCGGACCCACTACGTCGTGAAGACAATCGCCTTCATTGAGTGCCATCAGTTTAGCCGAACTAACGCCGATACGTTGTACAACGAGGGTGATGGTTCCGCGCTTAGTATCCGCTGCCGAGATAGTGAGCGGCATGCGTTCGGAGTGGTCGTCCACGCGAACGATAACGAAATGTCCGGCACGACGCGAAGCCGCAATCAGAGGTGCTTCGACCTCAATCTGGGCTACGTTTTCGGAGAAGAATCGCTTGGATATAATCTTATTCATATTTTGGGAGAAGGGAGCAGGGGAGAATTTAGAAATACTTAGTCTCAGTACCGACGATGGAAGTGAGCAAGTTATTGGCTAAACGGCTGGCGCCAAAGCGGAAGGACTCGTTATTGAGCCAGTTCTTACCTAAGACATGCTTCACGATGGTGTAATGTTGCACCGCCTCTTCGGTAGTAGATACACCTCCGGCAGGTTTGTAGTTTACTTTTTGTCCTGTAGCCTCGTGCCAATCACGAATAGCGCAACACATAACATAGGTGGCTTCGGGAGTTGCGTTAACGGCAATCTTACCGGTAGAGGTCTTGATAAAATCTGCTCCTGCAGCCATTGCAATAAGGGAGGCTTTGTAGATGTTCTCCGCCGTCTTGAGTGCTCCGGTCTCTAATATAACCTTAAGATGAGCGGGTGTGATAGCGGCTTTGATTTCGGCTATCTCATCAAACACTTCTTGGTAATTACCCTCTAAGAACTTACCTTGTGAGATAACAATATCTATCTCAGAAGCTCCGGCATGAACGGCAAGGGCGGATTCTGCCACTTTCACTTCAATGAAGGTTTGCGAAGCGGGGAAACCGGCGGCTACTGCTGCAATACCAATAGGTTCGGTGAGTGTTTGCTTGGCGGTCTCAACCAGAGCGGGATAAACGCACATAGCGGCAACATTGGGAATTCCGGGGAAGTGTTGACTGAATTCATTTACTTTTTGAGCCATCTTCTTCACTTTGGCGGTGGTGTCATCGCCATTGAGGGTAGTGAGGTCTATTTGGTGGAGGCATTGTTTCCACACCTCGATGTTATTGTTTGCGTCAAACTCATCCTTGAGGATGGTGGCAACAGTGGTTTTAACTTCGTCATCACTCAGATGGCAGTTATAAGCGTCAAATAATTCGTTGAAGTCCATGTTTTTAGTGTTTAGTGTTTAGTGTATAGTGTTTGGTGTCTGGTGGTTAGGGGTTGAGGCGACCGATGACCGTGTCGTTACCACGAACGGCTTCGCCTACTTCCACAAAGAGTTCGGTATTGAGAGGTAGATACATATCTACGCGTGAACCGAGTTTGATAAAGCCCATGTGGGTATTGCGTTGGGCGTGCTTGCCTGCTTTGGCATAGGTGACAATACGGCGAGCCATGGCTCCTGCCACTTGACGAACGGCAATCTGCTGTTTGTTCTCTGTTTCAATAACCACAAGTGAACGCTCGTTCTCGATAGAGGATTTAGGCAACCAAGCGCCTTTATGACGCCCCTTTTGGTGTTGAGAAACAAGGATGCTTCCTTCAATAGGATACCAGTTGGCATGCACGTTAAGGGGAGACATAAAAATACTTACTTGTAGTCGCTCTTCGTGGAAGTACTCGTCCTCATGAACGGGTTCGATGACTACAACACGTCCGTCTGCGGGCGCGATAAGAAAATCGGGGTCTTCCACCTCAATGATACGTTCCGGGCTGCGGAAGAAATAAGTAACAAAGACAAGTAACGCTGCGGTGATAATAAGCGAAATCGCAAGAAAGATACTCCAATAAGGACTGCTATGCCAATAATGAAAGCCTAAAAAGACGAGCACGTTAACGACAAACAGAAGGAGTATGAGACCGATGATACTGTTGCGACCTTCGCGATGGATGTGGGGTTTGGTCATATGTGTTTAGTGTTTAGTGTTTGGTGTTTAGTGGTTAGAGGTTAAAAGACCATTGTTGGAACGGCATTTGGGCAATCATAGTGGCAGCATCGTCAATGCCTTGTTGAATTTTCTTATCCAACATCATTTTGAACATCATAGGGATGTCTGCTTTGAGAGTCAGTTTCATGCGTGTATCGTCGGGAGCAACGCCTTTGAGTTGAATCCAAAAATTCATTTGGAGCGGGATGTTCTCTGCTCCGAACTTAATGGTGTCGTTTTCTTTACGCTCAACGATGTTAATGACGATTTTTTGTCCGAGACCATCGACCTTCATTCGGATAGAATCAGCTTCTATCTC
Organism: Paludibacteraceae bacterium; assembly: GCA_045598805.1. Classification (GTDB taxonomy): domain Bacteria; phylum Bacteroidota; class Bacteroidia; order Bacteroidales; family Paludibacteraceae; genus Colicola. The sequence continues at coordinate 6,625 of JAZLMS010000017.1, forward strand.
CAGTTCTTGAACCTTGTCTTGAGGGATAAGGTTTTTTACTCGTTCGAGGTTCTTAAAATTGCTCAAGCCGGCATAAACTACCTCTACGGGAGCAGAGATGCTGGTTACTTTACTTTCGTATTTACTTTCGTTCATGGTTTCCATTTTTTAGGATTCGTATGCCAGGCTTCCAGTAGATCAATCGTTTCTAAGGAAACCAATTTGTCTTCTTTCAACTGCTCAATGAAAGCCGCATAATTACTGAGAGCAAAGAGAGGAACCCCTGCAACATTCAGTTTCTTATTGGTTAGTGGGAATTGGTAATCAAAGAGGGTTACCACTCCAACCACGGTACAGCCGTTATTACGGATGGCTTCAATCACTTTGGTTAAGTTACTGCCGGTGTTTACTTGGTTCTCTACAATAAGCACTTTCTGCCGCGGACGCAAATCGCCTTCTATTTGGTTTTCCAGTCCGTGGTCTTTGGGCGTGGGGTGAACATAAACAAAAGGTAATCCTAATTGCTCTGCCACCAAAATGCCGTGGGCAATAGCCGTTGTGGCAATGCCTGCCACCATGTCTATGTCAGGGAAATTCTCGGCAACAATGCGACTTAGCTCTACCTTAAAGAAAGCGCGAGCCTGAGTATAACTGAGTATCTTACGGTCGTCTAAATAGACCGGCGCTTTCCACCCATTAGCCCATTGGAAGGGGTGGGTGAACTGTATGCTGAATGCTTTCAGTTGAATTAACTTACGAGCGGTGATTGATTCGATGTTCATATTTCATTATTTCTATATTCGTTTGTTGTATTTGTGTTTCCAATTGGTGGATGTCTCGCATTACTTGTCCTAATTGATAGGTGTCTATTAGTGCTTGTTTGTCTCTGTCAGAAAGATAAAACTTATATTTCCCTTTCTTTCCTGTAATAGTGGCTAATATCCGGTCGGTTTGATAACCGTCTATAAAACGCAACACTTCCAGGGCGGCCTTATCTTGCAATGTCAGCATCTCGTGCCAGCCTTCTGCCTCAAAGGAGTGTGTAGAGCCGACTTGCGATATGTGAAGTTCACCAACTGAAAGGGCAATTGTTTCCGGATAGATTGGTTTTGTTCCGGTTAGATAAACCTTAACCTGCAATTGGTAATCATCCGTAGCGTAGGTTTGGATATAACACCGGCTAGTATTGGATGCGGTTCGGAGTAATCGGTGAACATAATGCCCATGATCTTCGTATCGCTCGTCTTTTTCGTACACAAAATTCTTCTTGAGCAAGTCTTGCACTACAGGTAATAACGAATCGCGTAAACTGGCGTAGTAAGACAGCGACCGTTGCTGCGCCACAAGCTGAAGACTATCCTTGACGGCTTTTTGGCGCCTCAGTTCGTTAACTGATGGTTTCTCGGGTCCACAACTCACACAAAGGGAGAGTAGAAGAAGTCCATTCAATATCTTTATCCAAAAACGAGCGTTACGCATGTTAATACCATTTTGAGCGTGCAAAGTTACGCTTTTTTCTCGAAATATGCAAATATTCTCTATGTTTTTTGTTAAAAATGCAAAAAAAATCGAAATAAACTTGCGTATTTGAAAAAAATATAGTAATTTTGCAAACTGAATTGTTATAGGCAATCCAAAACTAACTAAAATAAACTATTTTTGTTATGAAAAAAATTCAATTTTTTGTGTCTGTCGTTGCTGTTGCAATGTTGACCGCATGTTCTAATGCTCTTCCTCAACCGGAGGAGATTACAGTTAATCCCAGCCCGTTAAAATTGGTTGGAAATAGTGTTAATGCTGACATTACGGGTACATTCCCCGTTAAGAAGTTCCAGCGCAAAGGTGTTCTCACCGTTACCCCCGTGCTTAAGTTTAACGGACAAGAGGCAGTAGGTGAGCCTGTAACCTACATTGGTGAGAAAGTGAAAGAGAACGGTGTTACCGTTAATTTCAAAGAAGGCGGCACATATAGCCAATCTTGCTCTTTCGTTTATGTAGATGAGATGAAGAAGTCGGAACTTTACCTCCGCTTTGAGGCTAAAGTAGGAAAGAAAGTGATTGAAGTTCCTGATTTGAAGATTGCTGATGGTGTTGTAACGACCCAAAAGTTAGCTTGTGCATGTGAGAATAAACCTGCTGTTACGCCGGATAAGTTCCAACGTATTATCCAAGAGATGCAAGAGGCAGATATTAAGTTCTTGATCCAACAATCCAACCTCCGTCAATCGGAAACCAAGAGTGCAGAGGTTAAGGCTTTGACGGCTGCTATTAAAGAGGCTGATAAGAATGAGAAGAAGGCTATCAATAAATTAGAGGTTAGCGGTTACGCTTCTCCCGATGGCGGTCTTGATTTAAACTCGAAATTGGCTGATCAACGTCAAGCTGCTGCTCAAAAGTTCTTGAAACAACAACTCAAGAAGAATAAAGTTAAATCCGATATCGAATCTACGGTTACCGCAGAGGACTGGGAAGGTTTCCAAAAGGCTGTTGAGGCAAGTAATATCCAAGACAAGGCTTTGGTTCTTCGTGTGTTGAGCATGTATACGGATCCCGAGGAGCGTGAGGCTCAAATTAAGAACTTAAGCAGCGTTTATAAGACCATTGCTGATGAGATTCTGCCCGCTTTGCGTCGTTCTCGCCTCATCCTTACCACAGACCTTATTGGTAAGAGTGATGAAGAAATCTTAGCTCTTGTTAAGGAAGATCCCGCTCAACTGAATGTTGAGGAGTTGCTTTATGCTGCTACGTTAGTAGAGGATAATGCTCAAAAGATGGCTGTTTATCAAAAAGTTATCGAGTTGTATAACGACTATCGTGCTTACAATAACGAAGGATTGATTTACTTTGGTCAAGGTAATTTGAATGAGGCAGCTAAATGCTATGCTAATGCATTATCTCTCAACGCAAATGACGCAGATGTTCATTTCAATGCTGGTGTTTGCGCTATGGCGCAAGGTGATTTGGTTTCTGCAGAGGAGCATTTAGGTAAAGCTGCCGGTACAACGGCTGACTTGAACGCAGCTCTGGGTACCCTGTACACGATGAAGGGTGATTATGCTGCCGCTACTGCTTCTTATGGTAAGAAAGCTACGAATAATGCTGCTGTTCAATATATCTTGAACGAGGATTATGCTGCTGCTCGTCAGACCTTAGCTAACGTGAAAGAGCCGAATGCTACCACCGCTTATTTGATGGCTGTTGTGGGTGCTCGCACGAATGATCGTGAAACGGTTTATACGAACATGAAGCTCGCTGTTGAGCGTAACGCTCAAATGAAGGTTAAAGCCGCTAATGACATTGAGTTTGCTAAGTTTGCAGAGGATGTAGATTTCTTGGCAATTATTAAATAAGTAAATGTCGGTTTTATTTCCCAAAGTAAATAAACCCCGTGAGTGGGACTATCGCCCCATTTACTATGATGAAGAAAAGGAGGCGCGCAAGGAAAAACTTGCGCGTCTTCATCACGGGTCCTTTCGTGAGGAATACGAGAAGTATAAAGTAGAGCAAAACAAGAAGCACAAGTCTATGCTTCTTTTGTGGGTGGCATTGTTGTTGGTAATTGGGTTTTTGTACTTTTTCCTTAGTTAATGGATTATATTCGTCTTTTACCGGATAGTGTGGCGAATCAAATCGCTGCGGGCGAGGTTATTCAACGTCCGGCTTCTTGTCTGAAGGAGTTGGTTGAGAATAGTCTTGATGCGGGTGCTACGCGCATAGAGATATTGCTCCGCGATGCGGGACGAACGCTGCTTCAGGTTATTGATAACGGCAAAGGAATGTCAGATACGGACGCAAGAATGGCTTTTGAAAGGCATGCGACGTCCAAGATACAAAATGCTAAAGACTTATTTACTCTCCGTACCATGGGCTTCCGAGGTGAGGCATTGCCTTCTATTGCGGCAGTTGCGCAAGTGGAGTTGATTTCGCGTCCGGAAGATGAAGAGGTGGGCACAAAGATTGAGATTGATGGCTCTCAAGTTATTTTGCAAGAATCGTGCGATTGTGCTAAAGGTACGTCTATTAGTGTAAAAAATTTGTTCTTTAATGTTCCGGCAAGGCGTAAGTTCTTGAAAAGTGATGCTACGGAACTGAGGAATATACTTAATGAGTTCTATCGCATAGCCCTCGTTTATCCGGAGGTGCAGTTTACCTTAGCGCATAATGATGAGATTCTACATTCATTGACTGTAGGTTCGATTAAACAACGTATTGAGGCTATCTATGGTTCCTCCGCGCGTAATCCCTATACGGCACAGTTTGTAGAGGTTAATTCACAAACAGAACTGGTGTCTATTCGAGGTTTTATTGGTAAACCGGAGTATGCGGCAAAGAACGCCCAACAATATTTCTTTGTAAATGGGCGTTATATGCGTCACCCGTATTTTCATAAGGCGGTAATGACTGCTTATGCAGGCATGTTGACGGGAGAAGAAAGTCCGTCTTATTTCCTTTATTTTGATGTTTCTCCGGATGCAATAGACGTTAATGTACATCCGACAAAGACGGAGATTAAGTTCGCGGATGAACAACTTATTTTCCAGATTCTTCTCTCTGTTGTTCGTGAGTCGTTGGGTAAGTTTAATATAACTCCTTCCATTGATTTTAATCGAGAGGGGGAGATAGAGATGCCCCTTCCTCCGACTTCTACTCCTCAAGCACCTCATGTGGTAGAGGATAAGAACTATAATCCCTTCCGCGCTAATAGTGCGAAGGCTCCAACCCATTGGGATACTTTATATACTCCTTCGTCTGTCCTTCACAAGAGTTCTTTGGGTGAGCAAAAAGTACCCGAAGTTTTCTTGCCCTCTTTGTTGCCGGAAGGTTGGAAACCTTATCAATATCAACAAAAATATATCTTATGTCCATCTCCAATGGGGTTGATGGCTATACATCAACATCGGGCGCACGTCAATATATTATATGATCAGTATAAGGCGCTTTTGGCGCATCCAACACGTTCTTCGCAACAATTACTTTTCCCTGAGACATTGGATGTGACGCAGGACGAGAAGGTTATTCTGCAATCCATTATTGGTCCTTTGTGTGATTTGGGTTTCGATGTGGACGAATTAAGTCCAACGGCCTACTCTATCTCCGGTGTTCCGGCGTTGTTGGGGCAAACGAATCCTGTTAAGGCGCTGCAAGATATTATTTATTCCGTTCGCGAATGTGGCACTACCGTGGAGCAAGGATTTATGCATCCTATAGCTCTGTCGCTTGCGCAAGATACGGCCATTCCGGTAGGACAAGTGCTTACGGAAGAACAAATGCACGATATTGTGGAGCGTTTAATGTCTTTGTCATCTTATCGTCTGACGCCAGATGGTAAAATGGTATTGACGATAATTGATATCAATCTATGAAAAAGATTTCTCTTCTTTTGTTAGTATTGGGTTTATGTATGTGTACTCCTAAGCCCTCAAAGCTTACTATTCTACACACCAACGATACCCATTCACAAGTCTTGCCCAAGGATAATGGGCAAGGCGGTTATGCTCGTCGTATGGGGTATATAGAACAAGAGCGTCTGTTGGATCAGAATCTGCTGTTAGTAGATGCCGGTGATTTCAGTCAAGGAACGACGTTTTTCAATTTCTTTCATGGACGTATAGAGGTGGATGCTCTCAATCAAATGGGGTATGATGTGGTTTGTTTAGGAAATCATGAGCTGGATAATGGGGTTGACACATTAGCAGTTATTTTGAAGGATGCTCATTTTGATGTTGTTTGTGCAAACTATGATGTAAGGGGGTCGGCGCTGGAAGGCATAGTTAAACCTTATACCATTTTGCATCGTAATGGTTTGAAAATAGGTGTTTTTGGTATTGGTTGCGCCCCTAATAGTATAATTGATGCCGCGCGTTTTGCTCCTTTAACTTATCTCCCTCCGTACGAGACAGCACAGCGTGTAGCCACCTTGTTAAAGAAACGTAAACATTGTGATGTGGTTATTTGTCTTTCTCACCAAGGAACAGAGGCTTCTTCGGAGGGTGATTGTAGCGATGAGGAGTTGATTGCGAATACCCGAGATATCGATTTAGTGATAGGAGGTCATACCCATAAAGTATATGAAGATTTTCGGGTTACTAATTTGGACGGAAAAGACATTCCGCTCGTTCAATCGGGTAAATCGGGGGTAAAAATAGGAAAAATTATCTTAAAAACGGGTACTTTTTAAATAAACATGCATAAAAACTTGCATATTTGAAAAAAAAGTTGTACCTTTGCAGCGATTTTGGGAAATGTCCCTTTTGATGTGGTAAAAAAATATTGTTTAACAACTAAAATTTTAAGTATTATGGCAGAGATTGAATCTAAAGTTAAGGCTATTATTGTGGATAAGTTAGGAGTGGATGCATCGCAAGTTACGAATGAGGCTAGTTTCTCAGCAGATTTAAATGCAGACTCCTTAGATACTGTTGAGTTAATTATGGAGTTTGAGAAGGAATTTAATATTACTATTCCTGATGAGGATACGCAAAAGATTGTCACCGTAGGTGATGTTGTTGCGTATATTGAAAAAGCAGTAGAATAAATTTATTTACACATTGCGGTTACGAGTTTACGGGAAAACTGTAAACTCGTGCTTTTGTAATCGCGTGCGAGCGCGAGGGCGCGCGCAACGCGCAATAATTTAATGTTAGGTATGGAATTGAAACGTGTAGTTATTACTGGTTTAGGAGCTATCACCCCGTTGGGCAATGATGTTGTTTCTTCGTGGCTCGGTCTGGTTGAGGGAAAGAGTGGAGCGGCTTCGATTACGGCTTTTGATAGTTCTAAGTTTAAAACTCATTTTGCATGTGAAGTAAAGGATTGGACTCCTGAAACGTGCATTGCTGATGTGAAAGAGTTGCATAAATTAGATCGCTATCATCAATTATCTGTTTGCTCTACCATGGAAGCAATGAAGGATGCCGCCTTTGATCGAGACAAAGAGGATAGTACTCGTATGGGTGTTATTTGGGGCTCCGGTATGGGTGGATTGATTAATACGGAACAAGGTTTCGGTGATTTTGTCAAAGGAGATGGTGTTCCGCGTTTCAGTCCTTTTTATATTCCGAAGGCTCTTGTCTCGATGGGAGCAGGATGGATATCTTTGTATTTCGATTTACAAGGTCCCAGTTTTACCGTGACCACGGCTTGTTCGTCCGCTTCCCATGCTATTATGGAGGCGTTTAATTATATTCGTTTGGGTAAAGCGGATGTGATGGTGACCGGTGGTGCTGATGCGGATATAACTTATTCCGGGATAGGTGGTTTCAATTCGTTGCGTGCCATTTCCACGAGGAATGATAGTCCTCAAACGGCATCTCGTCCGTTCTCCAAGTCTCGTGACGGATTCGTTTTGGGAGAAGGATCGGTGACTCTTGTTTTAGAGGAATATGAACATGCTAAAGCGCGTGGTGCAAAGATTTACGGAGAGATCATAGGTGCGGCAATCAACTCGGACGCATATCATATGACGGCTCCGGAACCGGAAGGGCGAGGAGCAACGAGAGTGATGCAGATGGCATTGGAAGATGCCGGTCTTGCTCCAACGGATGTGGATTATATCAACACCCACGGCACCTCTACTCCGATAGGAGATATAGCAGAACTGAAGGCTATTCGTCAAGTCTTTGGAGAACATATATATAAAATGAATTTGGATTCCACGAAATCGATGACGGGTCATCTGGTTGGTGCAGCCGGAGCCGTAGAAGCAATGGTTTGTATTTTAGCGCTCAGGAATGGTATTGTGCCACCCACCATCAATCATGAGGAAGACGATAAAGATGAGAATATTGATTATCGCATCAATTTTACCTTTAATAAGGCACAAAAACGTGAGATGACCTACGCCATTTCCAATACCTTTGGTTTTGGTGGGCATAACGCATGTTTGGTTTTTAAGAAACTATAAACGTTATACTTTAAACTTTAAACTCAACAATGAACATAGCGATAGTCGGTGCCTCTGGTGCCGTAGGCCAAGAGTTATTAAAAGTGCTTGCCGAGCGTCATTTTCCGGTAGATAGTATCCGCCTATTTGGTTCGGAACGCAGTGCCGGAATGTCCTATCTGTTTAAGGGGCAAACTATTGTGGTGGAGAAGTTGTGCCATGGAGATCAGTTTAAGGGGATTGATATTGCTTTTGTCTCTGCCGGTGGTTCAGTGAGCAAGGAATATGCGGAAGATATCACCCGTTATGGATGTTTGATGATAGATAACTCGTCTGCTTTTAGGATGGACGAGGATGTGCCTTTGGTTGTGCCTGAGATAAATGGGGAGGATGCTTTCAACCATCCTCGAAATATCATTGCCGTACCCAATTGCTCCACTATTGTGATGCTCATGCCCTTGGCTGCGATTGAGAAATTGAGTCATATACGTCGTATTCATGTGGCTACTTATCAAGCCGCCAGTGGTGCCGGTGCACAAGCGATGTTAGAGTTACAAAACCAATACAAGCAGATTGTGAATGGCGAAGAACCGACGGTTAATAAATTTGCTTATCAGTTGGCGTATAACCTAATCCCACATATTGATGTGTTCATGGATAACGATTATACCCGAGAAGAGATGAAGATGCATAACGAGACGCGCAAGATATTACATTCGGATGTACAAGTGAGTGCCACGTGCGTTCGTGTACCTTCGCTTCGCTGTCACTCGGAAGCGGTGTGGATAGAGACAGAGCAACCGCTTGCCGTGGAGGACGTGAAGAAAGCGATAAGTGAGATGAGGGGTTGTACATTGATGGACGAGCCTGCCACGAAGACCTATCCTATGCCGTTATTCTTGAGCGGTAAGGATGATGTATATGTGGGGCGTATAAGGCAAGATTATACCTGTCCTACGGGTCTGACTCTTTGGACTGTGAGTGACCAGATACGTAAGGGAGCCGCTTTGGATGCCGTACAAATAGCGGAACTTTTTATTTGAGTTTAAAGTTGATAGTTGAACGTTAAGAGAAGTCGGATAGTTTTATAGTTCAAAGTTGTTAGAGGTGAGCAGTTCGATTGAAATAATGGCCCCCGTGGGGTGTTGGGAGAGTTTGGCTGCTGCCATTGAGGCAGGTGCTACGTCTGTGTATTTTGGTATAGAACATCTTAATATGCGTTCGCGTTCGAGTGCTAACTTCACCACAGAGGATCTTCATAAGATAGTGGCTATTTGTCGCCAAGCAGGTGTGAAGACCTATCTTACCCTAAATACGGTGATGTATCCTAATGATTTGCCGTTGATGCGCGAGATTGTGGATAATGCTAAGCTGGCGGGGTTAGACGCCATCATTGCGTGTGATATAGCCGTTATGCAGTATGCCAATAAGGTGGGGGTAGAAGTGCACTTGAGTACCCAACTGAATATATCCAATACGGAAGCCTTGCGTTTTTATGCACAGTTTGCAGATGTGGTAGTATTGGCTCGTGAACTGAATATGGAGCAGGTTGCCTCTATCTATCGAGATATACAAGAACAGCATATTGTAGGTCATAATGGTCAACTCGTTCGAATAGAGATGTTCTGCCATGGAGCACTCTGTATGGCGGTGAGTGGTAAGTGTTATTTGAGTTTGAATAATTTAGGACTGAGTGCAAATAGAGGGGCGTGCATGCAAGTGTGTCGGAGAGGATATATCGTTAAAGATAAAGAGTCGGACTTGGAATTAGAGGTGGATAATCAGTATATTATGTCGCCGAAAGACCTTAAGACTATTCATTTCCTCAATAAAATGTTGGATGCAGGGGTAAGGGTGCTGAAGATAGAAGGTCGTGCTCGTGGTCCGCAATATGTGAAGACGGTGGTGGAGTGCTATCGTGAAGCGGTAGAAGCATGGGAGAGAGGTGAGTATAAAACAGAGGAAATAGGAAGAAGGATAGAGGATTGGAACACAAGACTTAGTCGAGTGTTCAATAGAGGTTTTTGGGACGGTTATTATCAGGGACAGCGTTTGGGTGAGTGGACGCATGAGTATGGTTCTCGGGCGACGGTTAAACAGGTTTATGTTGGTAAATGTACCAATTATTTTAAGAATATCGATGTGGCAGAGTTCTTTATTGAGGCAGTGGAAGCTCTTCATGATGGTGATGAGTTACTCGTTACCGGAGAGACGACCGGTGCATATGAGATAACGGCTCATGGTATGCGCAATAGCCAAGGAGAGGAGAAAGAGACTATTCAAAAGGGAGCCTATTTCTCCTTAAAGACCGAACGTTTACTACACCGAGGAGATAAACTATTTGTGCTACGTAAACAATGACGGCGATTGAACATATAACGACGCTGAGTTCTGCTCCTTGGGTGATGTGGATGATGTTGTTTTTACTTGTGCTGTTTGTGGTAGCCAATATCCATCAGCCTAAGATTATGCGAACAGCGTGGCAGATGGCTTTTACACAAACGGTTCGGGTGTATAATGATGCTGCTATTTATGGTATCAGTTCGTTGGAGTTAAGGCTCTTTAGTCTATTGACCGCGTCCTTCTCATGTGCGCTTGTCTTTTATAATGGTGGCGCGTTTGAGTTTGGGCGTTATATGCTTGTTACGGCATGTGTGCTGGGGTGGTGCTTGCTTCGTTGGGGTGTGTGCGAACTCATCTCTTGGCTCGGAAAGATGAAGCGCTTTGGTTTTCCAAAGAGTTTTATGATGAGTCTTGTTTTGATACTGACAGCAGGGCTGTTCATTCTTAATTTAGGTGCTGTTTGGACCAATAATTGGTTAGGTTGGCGTATGGGTATGGGAGTGGTAGTTTTAGTTTGGTTATTTATTATTTTTATACGATATTATCAAAGTTTTGTACATAATTGGAAATCATTTGTTGGTCTTATCGCCTATTGGTTGACAGTAGAGATAGGTTCGCTTATAGGTTTGTATTTTTTAATTAAGGTTATATGATAAAAAAGATTCTTGTTTCTCAACCTCGTCCGCAATCGGATCGCAATCCCTATGCAGATTTGACAACACGTTATGGCGTTGAATGTGATTTCTATCCGCTTATGGCAGTGGAAGGGCTGAACGCACACGATTTTAGATTGCAACGTATCAATCCTTTGGATTATACGGCTGTTTTGTTCAATTCGCGTTTAGCCATTGACCATTTCTTCCGTTTGGCAGAGGAGATGCGTATTACCATTCCTGGTACGATGCACTATTATTGCATATCAGAGGCGGTGGGTAATTATCTGCAAAAGTATATTCAGTACCGTAAGAGGAAGGTGTTCTTCAGTGAGAATAATAAGTTTGAAGATCTCCTTCCGGCGATGAATCGTCGTCCTGCGGAAAAGTATATGATGGTTACTTCCGAGAACCATAGTGACGAAGTTATCAATATGTTTGCCGGTCATAAGATTATTATTCAGCCGGCAGTTATGTATCGCTCCGTTCCTGTGGTATGGCCTAAAGGGACCCCGTTTGATTATGATTTAGTGGTACTCTTTACCCCTACTGGCGTTGAAGCCATCAAGCAGTCTTTCCCTAAACTTCAGTTGGGAGATGTTAAGTTTGCTTGCTTTGGGACGAACACACAAACCGCTTTGCGTAATCTCGGTATCGAACCCTTCATCGTGGCTCCTACGCCGCAGTGTCCGTCGATAACGTCTGCTATTGAAAAGTGTTTAGAAGATCAAGATGCATAATTTCCCTAAATCAGAGAAACTGTGTTCCGATAAGGCTATCGCTGAACTACAGACTTCGGGCAAGCGCTTTGTTGCTTGGCCGCTGCGGTTTGTCTATCAGTCAGTAGAGGAAGAGACGAAAGTGCTCATATGGGCGCCTAAGTCTTTGTTCAAACATGCGGTAGATCGAAACCTCCTTCGCCGCCGTATCCGCGAAGCCTATCGACTTAATAAAGACTTATTCAACTCTCAACTATCCCAACGGGCGTCAACGCCCAACTACCATTTGGCGATATATTACATGGATAAACAAATACAACCCTACGCCATCATTGAGAAAGCGATGATAAAAGGACTAAAGAAAATTGGAAACGTTTAAAGCCATAGTACGAAAGGTCTTTCTGATACCGGTTTATTTCTACCGTTATTGTATCTCACCATTGACGCCGCCTTCGTGTCGATATACACCCACGTGCAGCCAATATATGGTGGAGGCGGTGATGAAATATGGTGTTTTTAAGGGAGGCTGGTTAGGGGTTAAACGTATCCTTCGCTGCAACCCTTTGGGCGGTTCGGGTTATGACCCCGTCCCATAATCAACTTTCAATTCTGAACCAAGACGGCTTTTTTTAACTATAAACTAATGCGAATAGATATAATAACATGTTGCCCTGAATTGTTAGAGTCTCCTCTCAACCATTCTATTATAGAACGAGCCAAAAAGAAAGGGCTTGTAGAGATTTACGTTCATAACCTACGCGACTACACCCTCTCTAAGCATCGTAAGGTGGATGATTATGCATTTGGTTTTGGAGCGGGCATGGTGCTGCAGATTGAACCTATTGACCGCTGTATTGCTGCCTTAAAAGCGGAACGTGAGTACGATGAGATTATCTTTACAGCTCCCGATGGTGAACGGTTTAATCAAAAAGCGGCTAACTCTTTGTCGCTCAAGCAGAATATCATCATTCTGTGTGGCCACTATAAAGGGGTGGATCAACGCGTGCGTGACCACTTGATTACGAAGGAATATACCATTGGCGATTATGTCCTCACAGGGGGCGAAATGCCGGCGGCTATCATGACGGACGCTATCGTGCGTCTTCTCCCGGGAGCGTTAGGCGATGTGGAGTCTGCCCTTAATGACTCGTTTCAAGACGGACTATTAGAAGCCGGCGTTTATACCCGTCCGGCGGAGTATAAGGGTTGGAAAGTACCCGATATACTCATTTCCGGTAATGAGGCCAAGATTGCAGACTGGCTCTACGAACAGTCGGTGGAGCATACTAAACAAAGACGTCCCGATTTATTAGAAAACGAATAACGAATAATGCCATGAGAAACTTACTCTTACTTACGCTTATTTTCTTCAGTTCCGTGGCGCAAGCCCTAACTATCTCCTCCGGAACGTATTATTACGATAACTCCAAGACGCAATACTCTTCCGTCAAGTTCGTTTATGGAACCTCCTCTGCCTCTTATGTGGTAACAATGCCGACACTCTCAGTTGACATGCAAGGGTGGAGTAGGAGCACTACCCATTCGTTGTCGATGAGTTCGTCTGTTCTCAATATCGAGCGTTATTTCTTTGCCGAGACATCGTTGGAGGACGGAACGTACAGCAAAGCCATCAGTACCCTCAAGGACGAGATAGCCGGTTCGCGTAACGAGAAAAGAACAGCTACCCGCACAGATGATTTGCCGGTCGGGCAGATTTTTGTTCCGAATAATAACGAGCAATGGGCGCAAGGCAATTGGCAATCGTTAACAACGCCCAAGGCGCAGCCGTCGGGTACATTGCCCGTGCTCTATATCAATACCAAAGGCAAGGCAGATATTGTGTCAAAGGACGATTATCTGAAAGCTTATTATTGGCTCGATAATAAGGGAATAGAGCAATATAAGTCTATCGCTTCAGAGGCTCAACCGGATACGATGCAAATTAAAGGACGCGGGAACTACACGTGGAGAGATTTTGATAAGAAGCCTTATCGTCTCAAGCTGGATAATAAAACCGCCCTTATGGGACTGCCCAAGTCTAAGCATTGGACGCTCTTGGCTCATGCCGATGATACGTGGGGGTTCCTCAAGAACCCTTGCGGATTCTGGTTTAGCGAACATCTTGGGCTGGCATGGACGCCCCGTCACGAGGCGGTAGAACTGGTGCTGAACGGTGATTATAGAGGTTTGTATTTCCTTACCGAACAGATACGCGTGGATAAAGATCGTGTCAATATCGTGGAGCAGGAGGATGGGTGCACGAACACCGATTCGATAACCGGTGGCTGGCTTGTGGAGATAGATAATTATTGGGAGGACGAACCGCTACAAGTGCATAAGACGGAAGGTGACGGGTCTCAGTTATGGGTTACGTTGCACACGCCCGAGGAAACATCTTCGCAACAGTGGGAGTATATCAATAACGCTATTGTTGCCCTTAATGAGGCTATTTATGGAACCGACGCGGCTTTTGATAGTAAGGTTGATTTGGAGTCTGCGGCTAAGTTCTATATTGTGCAGGAATTAATGGGCAATCGCGAGAGTTATCATGGTTCGTGCTATTTCTATAAGGACATGGGTGCAGATGCTAAATGGTTCTGGGGACCCGTGTGGGATTTTGGAAACTCGTTTTTTGATATGAGTGATTCGTTTATTTATGAGCATTTCCCCTTTAGTCCGCAGAATTGGGTAGGGCAGATGAATAGTCATTCTAATTTTCACGCGGCGGTTGTTAAGGCGTGGAAGCATTTCCTCTATTACGAATATGCGAACTTTGAGTCTTATTTGACTGACTATGCTCAGTCTATCTCCGCTGCGGTGGATAACGATAAGGCGCGTTGGCCTAATTATGGTAACACGAACGAGATGCAAAAAAAGAATGAGGTAGTCAACCTCATTCGTAATCGTGTTCAATGGCTAAAAAAGCAGTGGGGAGAAGGTGAACCAGATTCAACCGACCTCCTTCAGCCCGAAGGGCGGTCTTTCAGTGAAACGGTCTTGCAGTCCGAAGGACGATCTGTTCTCCTACCGAATGGTAGCCTCGTTATTTACCATCAAGGTCACCTCTATTCACCGTTAGGAATAGTTTTGGAGTAGGGGCATTGAAGCGCACTACTTTTTCCGTTACGGGATGAATAAGTGCTATCTCTTTGGCATGTAGAGCTAACCTATCCAAGGGTGAGTGGTTATTGCCGTGTCCGTACTTACGGTCACCTACTACGGGGTGCCCGATGGAGGCTAAATGAACGCGTATCTGATTAGTGCGACCCGTCTCTAAGTGCAGTTCAACGAGGCTGTAGTTACCCATTGTTTTGATAACCTTATAATGCGTTACGGCTTTTTGTCCTCCGTCATCTACGGGTGACGAATAAACCATAGCATTACGATTATCCTCTGTGAACCAAGATGTGATGGTATCTTCCTGTTTAGCGAAGATACCTTCTGCTACGGCTATGTAGCAGCGGTCTTTGACCAGTTCTGCCCAATACGTACGCATGTATTCGCGTAAGTCTTGACTCTTAGCAAAAACGAGTACGCCGCTTGTCTCTCGGTCGAGGCGATGAACGACATACACTTCGCCTTTGCGGTCTTGGCGACGAACATACTGCCGAAGAATAGAGAGGGCGGTTGTTTCCGCTGAGTCTTTCGATACGGGAGCGGTTAGCAGTCCCGGTTTCTTCTCCACTACGATTAGGTCGTCGTCTTCATAGACAACGCGTAACTTAGGGTGTTTGAGTTCGGCATTGCCGCGAGCGGCAACAATAGTGACCGTATCTCCCGTGTGTAGGGAAGTGTCGTGACGGGTTTGAACGGAGCCGTTCACGTTCACTACGCGACGACCGAGTAAGTTCTTGAGCGACGTGCGTGTACCGCCTACTTTAGTCATTAGGAAGTCGAGTAGTTCGGCATTAGCCTGTACGCGAAGGGTAGTATCGTTTTTCTTTTTCTTATACATGACGAGGAGTGATTTTTATCCAAGCGATTAGCGCAGAACCGTTAACCAAGAGGAAGACTATACTGAGCACAACGAGGAAGATGTTGGGTTCCGGTAAAATGGCATAGAACACAATGCCTAAGACGGAATAGATAACCCACCATATCCATGCATCGGTCTTTTTATGAATAAGCCAATAGTGAGCCAAAGCAGAGGAGCATATCTGTCCGGCACCGAGAAGTTTGATTAGTATCTGCTCGTCCCAGCCATCCTTATATATTACGCGCGTGCATAACGCGTAGTCGCACGCGACAATCGCGCACGCGATAAGGAGGGTGATAACCAGTGCTCTTTTATTCAACCATGCAGGCTTTAGATCCTCAGTTGTTTGTTTATCAACTGCGGAGGCTCTCCGCTCACCTCTCTTCCACACTATAATGGAGCGTGTGAGGAACGGAATGAAAATGGCTAAATAGAGTATAACAAGGTCAAACTGCTTGTTGAGCCAGAACTGAATAGCCAAGAGAAGAGCCATAACGATACCTCCGTAAAAACCGAGATAGTTCTTAGGATTGGAGACGGTTAGTACATAGGCTACGCCAATGATGCTGGCAGCGAAACCAACCCTAAAGGCGGGTTTATCCCAAGCCATCAGCGTGAGCCCGAAACAACGCCCTCCTATAGCGAGTGCAGCAAAGACGATAGCGAAGATAGCTACAGCAATCCCTAACTTCTTAAAAAACTCTATATATAAATCTCTCATAACTCTAATCTATATAACCAGACGGCTACTCTACACTATAAACTCTACACTCTCCACTAAAAAAGGGCAGGCGCGAGCCTGTCCTTTTTATAAAAATAAGCGGCGCTTATTTTTTCTTGCGATCTCCGTAGCGAGACAAGAACTTATCTACGCGGCCGGCGGTATCGACGAGTTTCGATTTACCGGTGTAGAACGGGTGAGAGGTGTTAGAGATTTCCAACTTAATGAGCGGATAGGTAACACCGTCAATCTCGATACTGTCCTTCGTAGCAGCGGTAGAGCGGCTGAAGAACTGAGTACCATCAGACATATCTTTGAATACTACAACGCGGTAGTCTTCGGGATGAATTCCTTTTTTCATAATGCTAATAATTATTCAGCAGCTTTTTCAGCTACAACGTTTAACTTAATTTCTGCCTTCACGTCGCGGTGCAGACGGGCAACAGCGGTATATTCGCCGAGTTCCTTAACAGCCTCGATGGTGATGATCTTCTTATCTACTTCAAAACCAGCCTCTTTCAGAGCCTCACTAACCTGAGCGGTAGTGATGGTACCAAAGATCTTACCGTCCTCATTAGCTTTAGCCTTGAGGGTAATAATGGTAGCTTCCAGTTTAGCAGCCAGAGTCTCAGCGTCAGCCAGCAGTTGTGCTAACTTCTTAGATTGTTGTTTGAGGTTCTCTGCCAGTTGTTTCTTATTGCTTTCGTTAGCAATGATAGCCATTTTGTTGGGAATCAAATAGTTACGTCCGTAACCGTCTTTAACCTTAACAATATCGTTTTTGTAACCTAAGTTGGCTACGTCTTGAATCAATATAATATCCATAATACTTTAAACTTTAAAATTAAACTTTAAACTTTACTTCATCATATCGGTTACGTAGGGCAGTAATGCCAAATGACGAGCTTTCTTAACTGCTTGAGCTACCTTGCGTTGGAATTTCAACGAAGTACCGGTGATACGGCGAGGAAGAATCTTACCTTGCT
This sequence comes from Paludibacteraceae bacterium, assembly GCA_045598805.1. Classification (GTDB taxonomy): domain Bacteria; phylum Bacteroidota; class Bacteroidia; order Bacteroidales; family Paludibacteraceae; genus Colicola. The sequence continues at coordinate 23,884 of JAZLMS010000017.1, forward strand.
CGTTGAGGAACTTCTTGAGGAACTCAGGATCTTTGTAGTCGATGTAACGGATACCGGCTTTTTTGAAGCGGCAGTACTTTTTGCGTTTGGTGTCGTTCTGCTGCGGGGTCAGATAACGAACTTCTTCATTCTCTTGTGCCATAATTAAGCCTCCTCTTTTTTAAAGTTGTTACGACGTTTCTCTGCATACTCAAATGCGTACTTGTCAAGACGGGTAGTGAGGAAGCGAAGTACTCGCTCATCACGACGGAATTCAGTCTCGAGCGTTGCGATAACAGCGGGTTCTGCGTCAAATTGAATCAGATTGTAGAATCCCGTCGTTTTAGCTTGGATGGGGTAAGCCAATTTCTTAAGCCCCCACTCCTCACGGTTTAGAATGGCACCACCATTCTCCTTGAGAAGGTTCTCGAATTTGTCAACCGTTTCCTTCGTCTGCGGCTCAGACAAAACTGGAGTAAGAACGAAAACGGCTTCGTAATGATTTAACATAATGTTAATTGTTTTTAGTTAATAATTAATGTTTATTTATCGTGCTTCTGCTCGGTCAAGTTTCTCGACCGCGCGAAAAAGCGTGCAAAGATAGTACATTTTTTTGATATATGCAAATTATTTCTTCTTTTTCCGTCTTTTTTTACAAAAAAGCCTTGATTTTCTCGGCTAAAGCATTAGCTTGCTCCATCGAACCCGCCTCCGAATAGATGCGAATGATGGGTTCGGTGTTACTTTTACGCAAGTGTACCCAACCTTCGGCAAAGTCCATCTTCACACCGTCCCTGTCGTTGATTTGACACTCACCAATCTCGCCGTTAAGAGCCTTGGTCTTGACATTGGCTAAGATCTCGTCCACGTTTATGTCCGGAGTCAGATCCACGCGGTTCTTGGAGATAAAGTAATTGGGATAGGTGGCTCTCAGTTCACTCACTTTGCAGCCCTTTTGAGCAATCAAACTAAGGAACAAGGCTATACCTACCAACGCATCGCGTCCGGCGTGTAGCGCAGGATAGATAACGCCTCCATTGCCTTCGCCGCCAATGACGGCGTTGGTAGCGCGCATCTCCGTTGTTACGTTCACTTCGCCTACGGCGGAGGCGGTGTAGTTACCGCCATGAGCACGCGTTATATCGCTTAGCGCACGGGTGGAGGACATATTGCTAACCGTATTACCGGGGGTGTGCGAGAGTACATAATCGGCTACCGAAACGAGGGTGTATTCTTCGCCGAACATATCTCCGTTCTCGCAGATGATGGCGAGGCGATCCACGTCGGGATCAACAACAAAACCGACATCCGCTTTGCCCGTCTTGAGTAGGTCACTGATCTCAGTCAAGTGCTGCGGTAGGGGTTCGGGGTTATGTGGGAAGAGTCCGTTGGGCGTGCAGTTCAGTTCGATGATGTTCTTAACGCCTACGGCGCGCAGGATAGCGGGAATAGCGATACCGCCCACCGAATTGACACAGTCAATGGCTACGGTGAAATTTGCCTTCTCGATAGCTGCTTTATCGACTAAGGGCAGCGCCAGAATCTTCTCTATGTGGTAGGGCAGATAGTCCTTGTATTCGATATGACCGAGGTTATCCACTTCGGCAAAAAGGAAGTCTTCTGCATCCGCAATGGCGAGCACTTCCTTGCCCTCCTTGTCGGTCAGGAACTCGCCCTTGTCGTTGAGTAGTTTGAGGGCGTTCCACTGTTTGGGGTTATGAGAAGCGGTGAGGATGATACCGCCATCGGCTTGTTCGCCGATAACTGCCATCTCGGTCGTAGGAGTAGAAGCCAAACCGATGTTGATCACATCGCAACCCATAGCCACGAGGGTGCCGGTAACGAGCAAGTCGCACATCTCACCCGATATGCGGGCATCACGTCCAACGACGATGCGGGGGGGCTGGTGTTTGGTGGATGGTGTCTGGTGTTTGGTGGATGGTGTCTGGTGGATGGTGCGTTGTGTGGCGTATGCCGCAGTGAAACGAACGATATCTACGGGGTTGAGTCCCTCACCTACGCGGCCTCCGATGGTACCACGGAAACCGGAAATACTTTTAACTATTGCCATAATTTTACTTTTAATCTCTCACAGATTTCACAGATTACCCAGATCATATCGGTGTCGCTGGAGCGACTGTATTATTTTTTTTACTTCTTTTTTTGTCAGTCGTAAGTAAACTTCCACTTCCAAAAAGAAAGAATTAAAAAAGCGGTACTCCTTCGTCGTACCTCGTGTTGCGTAGTGCAACACAATAATAACTTTTTAAAGGTCTATTACACAGATACGGTCGTGCTCTCGTCACAATCGTGTGGAGCTAGCGGGACTTGAACCCGCGTCCAAACAAGGAACAAATATGCTTTCTACACGCTTATCTTGGCCTTGATTTTCGACCATTGGCAAGACCCAAGCCACCAACCAACGGCTTATTCCCTCAATCTCACTTAAGCATCGGGACCCTACTTAAGCCAGCTCGATATTTCCGCGCCCCTGTATCCTATCAGCCTCAAGCAGTGGCTTGGAGGGACGTCTCGTTCCAGCACCTTGTGCCGGAATAAAGTAATCTACTATACTTCGATTAGGCAGCGAGAGCAACATTCATGTTGTCAGTTCAATTTGTGTGAACCTCATCACGGCGAGCGTTCATTTCCGACGTGCTTACATACCCATCCGGCTTGCTGTCAAAACCAAAATAGCCCCGATAAGTTGTAAAATCGCTGCAAAATTACAACAAAATTTTGATATATGCAAAAAAAATCGTACTTTTGCACTCTGAATTATGTATTTTGACGAATTAGCACTATCAGACGAAGTCTTGGATGCCCTTTGGGATATGCATTTTGACGAATGTACTCCCGTCCAAGAAAAGACTATCCCCGTTATCTTAGACGGGAAGGATGTTATCTCTTGTGCCCAAACAGGTACGGGCAAAACGGCAGCGTATATCCTGCCGCTTCTCACTAATCTGGCTTATGACCATCACGACCCCGATAAACTGAACGCCATCATCATGGCTCCCACGCGCGAACTGGCGCAGCAGATAGACCAACAAATGGAAGGGTTCGGTTATTATGTGCCTTTCTCTTCTGTCCCTATCTACGGCGGTAACGGCGGTGGCGAATGGGGTACACAAGTGACCGGTTTGCAAACGGGAGCGGATATAGCCATCTGCACCCCCGGACGATTGCTTAGTTTGATGAATATCTACCATATCGACTTCTCGGGTGTGAAATATTTCATTTTGGACGAAGCCGACCGCATGCTCGATATGGGCTTCTATGACGATATAATGGCTATTGTTCGCCAACTGCCCAAAGAGCGCCAAACGATCATGTTCTCCGCAACCATGCCGGAGAATATACGCAAGATGGCAAGAGCCATCATGAATAGCCCCGTGGAGGTGAAGATTGCCGTCTCCCGTCCTCCGGAGACGATTCGGCAACTCGCTGCCGACCTCTACGAAGGACAAAAACAAGCGTTTTTGGAGTATATTCTTTCAGCGGAGCGGTCTTTCAGCGAAAGCGGAATATCGGAGTCGCCGGAGCGACCGGCGGAGCGGTCTTTCTGCCCGATGGGTGGTCTCAATAAAGTTATCTTGTTTGCCGGTAAGAAGCAACGCGTGAAGGAGTTGACGCGTGCGTTACGCGCGAAGAATATTGATGCGCGTGCGATGCACTCGGACTTGGAGCAGAAAGAGAGGGATGAGGTGATGCTTGATTTCCGCAATGGCAAAGTGGGGGTGTTGGTGGCAACAGATATTGTGGCGCGAGGCATTGATGTGGATGATATACCACTCGTTATCAATTACGATGTGCCTCGGGATGCCGAGGACTATGTGCACCGTATCGGTCGTACGGCAAGGGCAGAGAATACGGGTGTGGCGATTACCCTCGTAAGCGAGGAAGACAGACGCTATTTTAAGAAGATAGAGCGTTTTTTGCATAAACAGATAGAACGAATGTCTGTTCCTGCCGAATTGGGCGAGACACCGAAGGTATATGAGGAGAATGGGGGTAGAGGAGTAGCGGGTAGAGGAGTAGGGGGTAGAGGAGTAGGGAAAAAAGGAAAAAAATGTCGTTTTTTCCACAAAAAAAGAAAAGATGATGTTCTGGAAGTTGTTTTGGACATATGTTAAGATTGGTACTTTCACTATTGGTGGGGGTTACGCTATGTTGCCATTGATAGAAAGGGAGGTGGTGGACAAACACCATTGGATTGACGGACAGGAGTTCCTCGATATGATTGCTTTGGCACAAGCAGCACCGGGGTTGATAGCCGTTAATTCAGCCATTTTTATTGGTTGGAAGATATACGGCTGGCGTGGGATTGTGGCTACAGTCTTAGGGGCTATTTTACCTTCGTTCATTATTATTTTGTTGATAGCGATGGTTTTTCGGGATGTGCGCGAATATCCAGTGGTAGAGGCTATCTTTAAGGGTGTTCGTCCTGCTGTCGTTGCGCTCATTGCCGCTACAGTCATTAGAATGATATATAAACTATTCAAGCATAACGACAGCGGGATGTCATAGTAAAAGCATAGCGAAGACTGCTACAGTAACCGAGCAGTAACCGAGCAGATACCGAGCAGATACCGAGCAGATAGTAAGTGTTGAAACACGGGGGATGGCAGGGGGAGGCTATTTAGGATAGAGGATAGAGGATGGAAGGATAGAGGATAGGGGATGGAAAGATAGAGGATAGGGGATGGAGGATAGAAGATTGGAGGATGTTGTATTTTCAACTATTCATATCGTTTTTGAAAACCGGATTTTTGGGGTTTGGAGGCGGGATGGCAATCCTGTCCCTCATTCAGCATGAGGTGTTGCGGTATGGCTGGATGACGGAGACGGAATTTGCCGATATAGTGGCTATCTCGCAAGTCACGCCCGGACCGATAGGTATCAACTGCGCTACGTATGTGGGTTATACGGTAACGGGTTCGGTATGGGGCAGCGTAGTGGCAACAGCAGCAGTGGTACTCCCCTCGCTAATAATCATGTTGGCACTTTGCGCTATCTATGCTCGCGTGAAGGCTCGTTGGTCACAGAACCGCACCTATAAGATATGTATGCGCGTGATACGCGCGTTAGTGGTGCTACTGATTGCTCATGCCGCTTATAGTCTGATGACGCCGGCGATGTTCCTTGATTGGAAGTCGTGGACCATCTTTGGTATCACGCTGGCTTGTATGCTGACACCTCTGATGAGAAAGAACAAGGTAACGGAGGTTCTGTCCCATCCTATTTTGCTCATCTGTCTGGCGGGAGTAGTTGGTTTATTACTTTATTACTCCTGAAATTCACTAATTTTACTAAATTTATAAAAAAGATTTGGTAATATCAAAAATTTGTTGTATCTTTGCAACCCGAAAATAAAAATAATCCTCTCTTATGTTTATTATCGGCATTGCGGGCGGTACCGGTTCGGGAAAAACCACCGTCGTAAAGAAACTCACAGAACGGCTTCCTAAAGGTGAAGTTGTAGTTATTCCCCTTGATTCGTACTATAATGATTCGTCGGATGTTCCCGAAGAGGAGCGTCAGAAAATCAATTTCGACCACCCCGATGCTTTCGAATGGAAGTTATTGCGTCGCCATTTGCAAGAACTGAAGGAGGGAAAGAGCGTGGAACAGCCTATTTATGACTATATCACCTCTACTCGTCAAGAGCAAACGATACATATTGACCCTAAGGAAGTGGTTATAGTGGAGGGTATCTTGACGCTATGGGATAAGCCGCTTCGCGACCAGATGGACCTTAAGATTTTTGTGGATGCCGATCCGGATGACCGTCTCATTCGTGTTATCCAACGGGACATCGTTGAACGTGGTCGAACGACAGAGAAAGTGATTGAGCGTTATCAACGAGTGCTCAAGCCGATGCATGAGCAGTTCATTGAGCCTTGCAAGCGTTTTGCGGATGTGATTATTCCTCAAGGAGGGCATAATAATGCAGCCATCAATATGATGAGCAAATTCATAAAACAGCAACTCAGAGGCGAGTAAAATTGTTAAATACTTCTTGAAAATAGCGCTTTTTAATACAAAAGGCGCTTTTTTTTTGCACATGTCAGAACTTTTTCGTATCTTTGCGCGCTAATTTTAATTTTATATATGCTACCCGTAGAGTTTATAGAGCGTATGCGTGCGCAATTGGGTTCGGAGAGTGATCAACTCTTCCGTGCTCTCGAGACCGAACGCGTAACCAGTATCCGGCTCAATGATAAGTTGGATACCCTCACTTTCCCTTGCGACTTTGACGAGGTGCCTTGGCATGTGGACGGCTACTACCTAAGCGAGCGTCCGCAATTCACTTTAGACCCGCTCTTCCATGCCGGTTGTTACTACGTGCAGGAGGCTTCTTCTATGTTCGTGCAACAAGCGCTGGATCAGTATGTGAACCCCGAGAGCGTCGTTCTTGACCTCTGTGCCGCCCCCGGCGGTAAGTCCACTCTTATCTCCCAGCACTTGGGTGAAGAAGGACTGTTAGTGAGCAACGAAGTGAATCGCCAACGGCTCTTTATCTTGTCCGAGAACGTACAGAAATGGGGTAACGGCAACACCGTAGTGACTCATAATGGTGCCGCCGATTTTGGAGAAAGATGTAAGAACCTCTTTGATTGTATCCTTGTTGACGCCCCTTGTTCGGGCGAAGGAATGATGCGTAAGGACGAACAAGCCGCCGAAGAGTGGAGCGTTAAGAATGTGCAGATGTGCGCAGAGCGTCAACGCGCTATTCTGATGGATGTGTGGGACGCCCTCAAACCCGGGGGAGTGCTCATTTATTCCACCTGTACCTTCAATCAAGACGAGAACGAGGATAATGTCAACTGGTTGATGGACTGTCTTGGTGCGGAAGTGCTGCCCTTGGATTATGACCCTTCGTGGGGTATAGTGGAAGGCTATCCGGGCTACCATTTTTATCCGCATTTGGTTAAGGGAGAAGGGTTTTACATATGCGCTTTGCGTAAGAATCCGGACGACTTCACCCCCTTTAAGATAAAAGATGCCAAGAACCACTCCACCGGTGATAATCCTGACTATGTGCGCACCGCCATGACGTGGCTCCAACACCCCGAGCGTTGGGCTGTTCGTCAGTCGGATAGGTTTATTACGGCATATTCGCTGAAGTATAAGCAACTGATAGATATCCTTTCGGAGAAACTGACCTGTATCGTTATCGGTTTCGGTTTGGGCGAAGAGCGAGGTAAGGGTATTGCTCCGCAACATAGTCTTGCCATGTGTAAGGACTATAAACGTGGTTCTTTCCACGAGGTTGTACTGACCGAAGAACAAGCCCTCAGTTTCCTTCGTGCCGAGGCTTTGCCCGTACCGGCAGGAACGCCTATGGGGCAAGTGGCTCTTATCTACGAAGATGTGGTGCTCGGCTTCGTGAAGAACGTGGGGAATAGACTCAATAACCACTATCCTAATGAGTGGAGGATTCGTAATCTTTAGTTTAAAGTTTAAAGTTTAAAGAAGTCTTCTAGTTTGATAGTTTAGAGTTTTTTAAGTGGATGTTATTAGAAGAATTAAATGATGTACAGAGAGCTGCGGTGGCGTATAACGACGGACCGCAACTGGTGATAGCCGGCGCGGGGTCGGGTAAGACCCGCGTGCTGACCTATAAGATTGCGTATCTCCTTCAACAGGGGGTGCAAGCCAATCGTATCCTTGCCCTCACGTTTACTAACAAAGCAGCACGCGAGATGAAGGAGCGTATAGCCAAACTGGTTGGCTTCGACCAAGCACGCTACCTATGGATGGGCACTTTCCACTCCATCTGCGCTCGTATATTGCGTCAAGAGGCGGCTAATATAGGCTTTACTAAGGACTTTTCCATCTACGATACGTCCGATAGTCAGTCCCTTATTCGGCAGATAGTGAAGGAGAAGCAGTTGGACGAGAAAGTGTATAAGCCTGCCGCTGTGCTCAATCGTATATCGGCGGCTAAGAACAGGCTCTGTTTGCCCGATGCTTATGCCCTCACTAAGTCTTATATAGACCAAGACCGAACCGCTCGGATGTACGATATGGCGAATATATACACCACCTATCAACAGCGTTTAATCAACGCTAATGCGATGGATTTTGACGACCTGCTGGTCAATATGTGTCTTCTTCTTGAGCGCGACGAACAAGCGCGTTCGTACTACCAAAGCGTATTCGAATATGTGTTGGTAGATGAGTACCAAGACACTAATTATGCACAGTCGTTCATTGTGCAACGCCTCGCTGCTCCCGAGAATAAGATATGCGTTGTGGGCGACGATGCCCAATCGATATACTCCTTCCGTGGGGCGGATATAGCTAATATACTGTCCTTTAAGCAGGTCTATCCCCACGCTCGTGTGGATAAATTGGAGCGTAACTACCGCTCCACGCAGAACATCGTTTTAGCGGCTAATTCGCTTATTCACCATAACGAACGACAGATATACAAAGAGACCTATTCGGAGAACGAGATGGGGGATAAGGTGCAAATCGTTCCTTATACTTCCGACCGAGATGAGGCGGCTAACGTAACGGGTAAGGTTGTTCTTGAGCACCGCAAGAACGGGGTGGGGTATAATAATATCGCTATTCTGTACCGCACGAATGCCCAATCTCGTGCCTTTGAGAACGAACTGCGTAAGTTGGCTATACCCTATCGTATCTATGGTGGACTGAGTTTCTACCAACGAAAGGAAATCAAAGATGCTATCTGTTATTTCCGCTTGGCGGCTAATCCGAAGGACAACGAGGCTCTAAGTCGCGTTATCAATTTCCCGGCGCGCCATATAGGTGATACCACCCTTCGCAAACTGTCCGAGTGTGCCAACGAGCAACAAGTGTCTATGCTCGAAGTGGCACATGACCCACAAGCCTTCGGATTGACGATAGGGGCTTCTTTCCAAACGGCGCTAAAAGGTTTTGCTTCCATTATGGACGAACTGAGTGAGGCAATGGAAACGATGGACGCCTTCGAATATACGGAACTGATGATGCGTCGTTCGGGAATCATGGCTGTTGCCCAAGCGGACTTTACTCCCGAGGGACAAGACCGCTTGGAGAACCTCAACGAGTTGGTTACTGCGGTGCGCGAGTTCGTGGATCAGCGTAAGATGCAAGGAATAGACTTTACGCCCATCACGGATTTCCTTGCCGAAGTGGCATTGCTCACCGACCAAGACGAGCATACCGATGACAAGACGGAGCGCGTGACGCTCATGACCGTTCATGCGGCAAAAGGACTGGAGTTCCCTGTGGTTTTCATTGTAGGTCTGGAGGAAGACCTCTTCCCGTCTCAGTACGCTACCCGCGCTTCCGATATAGAAGAAGAGAGACGCCTTTTCTATGTCGCTATCACTCGCGCCATGCAGCGTTGTTACATCTCTTTTGCACGCCAACGCTTCAAGAACGGACAACTCAATTTTGCTAATCCCTCGCGCTTCTTGAAAGACCTTGATAGGCAATACACGACAATAGAGCAGCCAAGCCCATCAGGGCTTACGGGAGCAGCAATAGAGTCCCGTAAAAACAGTGGTTTCCCAACTCGTGGCGAGTGGGGCGGGGGGGCGCCGTTGGGGAACGGCGGTTTTCGAGGGACTGCTATTGCAGCGGAGCGAGAAAAGGCTGCTCGCTTATCGCCTATCAAAGCATCAGCACCTATTGCGTGCAAGTTCGCTATTGGCGAGCGTGTATATCACAAGGTGTTCGGAGAAGGAAAAGTGCTCTCCGTTTATCGCGAGAACGAGGTGGATAAGATAGAGATAAACTTCGACGCCGTAGGTAAGAAGACATTGCTACTGACCTATGCTAAGTTAGAAAAAAGATAATTATGAATAAAGATATATCAACAAAAAAACTGGTGGATACCATCGTAGAAGGTATCCGCAATCGTAAGGGGCAACGTATCGTTGCCATTGACTTAAAGAAGATTCCCGAAGCTCCTGTGGAAGTGATGATTATTGCCGAAGGCACATCGAATACCCATGTGGGTGCTATTGCGGACGAAGTGGATGACTATGTACGCACTACTACTCATGTTCATCCTTTGGCTATGGTTGGTCAAGAGGTGGCAGAGTGGATAGCCATGGACTATGGCACAGTGTTTGTACACATAATGCAACGCGAACCGAGAGCGTTCTATGACATAGAGCACCTCTGGGCGGACGGTAAAATAAAAGAATATGGAGAAGAATAACAATAATAACTCACCATTCCAACCGAATGGTTCTAACAACCGTAAACCCCGTATCATCGGTTGGTTGTTTTATATCCTTATGTTTGGTTTGTGTGTTTACCTCTTCCTTCCTTCGGAAAAGGAAAGTGCACAGCAAAAGGATATCAGTTATACCCAGTTTACCGCTTATATCGAGAACGATGCCGTCAGTAAACTGGTAGTTCAAGACGACAATAAAGCGCGTGCCACGATTATCCCCGAGAAGTACGCCCTTGTCTTTGGTTCCAATGACCAAGGTTCGGCTCGCAAAGGGGAAGTGATAGTGATGGTTCCGTCCGTAGAGGAGTTCTCTAAGTATATGGAAACGGTGAATACCTCCCGTAAAGATGCCGGCAAGAGTGCTATAGATATCAGTTTTGAGAAGAGTCACGATTATTGGTACCTTATCTTGGTGAACGTATTACCGTTCGCCTTACTCATCCTTTTCTTTGTGTGGATGGGACGCGGAATGGGGTCTGCTGCCGGAGGTATCTTTGGTATAGGCAAAGCCAAGGCGCAACTGTTTGATAAGGAGAAGAAAGACAAAGTGACGTTCAAGGACGTTGCCGGACTGAGTGGTGCTAAACAGGAGGTAGAGGAGATTGTGTCCTTCCTTAAGAACCCGGGTAAATACACTAACTTAGGCGGTAAGATTCCGAAGGGAGCTTTGTTGGTAGGTCCTCCCGGGACGGGTAAGACACTGCTCGCTAAAGCCGTTGCCGGCGAAGCCGACGTGCCTTTCTTCTCAATGTCCGGTTCGGACTTTGTGGAGATGTTCGTGGGTGTAGGTGCTTCGCGTGTGCGAGACCTCTTCCGCCAAGCCAAAGAGAAAGCTCCTGCCATCATCTTCATTGACGAGATTGACGCTATCGGTCGTGCCCGTGGTAAGAACGTGATGACCGGCGGTAACGACGAACGTGAATCGACCCTTAACCAACTGCTCACGGAGATGGACGGTTTTGGTACAAATTCGGGTGTTATTATCCTTGCTGCCACTAACCGTGCCGATGTGCTTGATGCCGCATTACTGCGTGCCGGACGTTTTGATAGGCAGATTCACGTTGAACTGCCCGACCTGCAAGAGCGTAAGGAGATTTTCCTTGTGCACCTTAGTCCGATTAAGTTGGATAATACGGTGGATGTCGATTTCCTCGCCAAGCAAACGCCCGGTTTCTCAGGTGCTGATATAGCCAATGTGTGCAACGAGGCTGCCCTTATCGCTGCGCGTAATAACCATAAGAAAGTGGGTAAACAAGACTTTATGGATGCCGTTGACCGTATCATTGGCGGTTTAGAGCGTAAGACGAAGATTATGACCCCCGAGGAGAAACGTTCCATCGCTTATCATGAGGCAGGACACGCTACTATCTCATGGATGTTAGAGCACGCTAATCCGTTAGTGAAAGTGACGATTGTCCCTCGCGGTGCGGCTTTAGGCGCTGCGTGGTATCTGCCCGAAGAAAGGCAACTGACCAACAAAGAGCATTTATTGGACGAGTTATGTTCGCTCTTAGGCGGGCGCGCAGCGGAACAGTTGTTCCTTAACCAGACTTCGACGGGTGCGCTCAACGATTTGGAGCGCGCTACGAAGCAAGCTTATTCGATGGTGGCTTATTATGGTATGTCGGATAAACTGAAGGATGTAAGTTATTACGACTCAACCGGTCGTTACGAGTACGGTTTTACGAAACCCTATTCTGAATCGACAGCAGAGATTATTGATAAAGAGTCCGCGGCTATCATCGCCGAGCAGATGAAACGTGCCCGTGAGATACTGACCACTAATGAAACGGGACACCACCAGTTAGCCGAACTGCTGATTGAGCGTGAGGTTATCACTTCCGAGGATGTAGAACGTATCTTGGGTCCCAGACAGTGGAAATCCCGCGGAGACAGTATATTAGATGAGAATGCGGCAGCTCTTGCTGCGGCTGAACCTAAGAAAAAACGTGCGCCCCGTAAGGTAGTTGAGAGTTGAAAGTTTAAAGTTTAGAGAAGTTTGTAAGTTTAAAAGTTTAAAATACAAGTGTTATGAAAAGAATTTCATTTTTATTTGTAGGGTTCATAGCAGCCCTAACCTTATCGGCTCAACAGCCACAAGTATTACCCCTTGATCCTAATGTTCGTTACGGACAATTAGAGAACGGTTTGACGTACTACATCATGCACAACGAGCAACCCAAACAACGTTGCGAGTTTCATATTGCGCAAGCGGTAGGTGCTATCTTGGAGGAAGACAATCAGAATGGTCTGGCTCACTTCTTGGAGCATATGGCGTTTAACGGAACGCAGCACTTCCCCGGCAAGGGAATCATTACGTATTTTGAGTCTATCGGTGTTAATTTTGGAGGAAATATCAATGCCTACACGGCTATTGATAAGACCGTTTACCGTCTTTCCGACGTTCCCACCACCCGTGAGGGTATCGTTGACTCCGCTCTGCTCGTCATGCACGATTGGGCATGCGGACTGCTCCTTCTTCCCGAGGAGATAGACGCTGAACGCGGTGTTATTCGTGAAGAATGGCGTACCCGTTTTGATGCCAATTTCCGTGTTTACACCAAAACCAATGAACTTATCTATCCCAATAGCCGTTACGGTATCCGTAATGTCATTGGCGATACGGCAGTGATCAATAATTTCACTTACGATGCTCTTCGCGCTTACTACAAGAAATGGTATGGTCCCGATAATCAAGCCATTATCGTGGTGGGTGATATTGATGTGGATGCTATTGAAGCTAAGATACAGCAACTCTGGGCAGATGTTCCGGCTCGTGAGAACCGCGGTGAGCGTCCCCTTTATTCGGTGAACGATAACGAGGAACCGTTAGTGGCAATCGTGACCGATCCGGAGGCTTCCTCTTCTCGTCTTACGCTCCAATACAAGCACGAACAGTTGCCTGCTATGCTTAAGGGTACTGACCAAGCGTATGTGATTGATATCGTTCATGACCTTATTCGTCGTATGATGAACGAGCGTCTCAATGAACAAATCATGGATCCTAACTGTACGTTCATAGGTGCTTATGCTTATTACCACGAATTGGTTAAACAGAAAGATGCTTTTGAGGTGTTTTATATCCCGAAAGAGGGATTCGAGACCGCGGCTTTGAATGAGCAATTGCTCTTTGCGGAGAAGATCCGTCGTTATGGGTTTACCTCTGCCGAGTTGGAGCGCGCCAAAACACAACTGCTCGCTGATATAGAGGAACAATATAATGGTCGCACTACCCGCAAGAATAGATCCTATGCCCAAGAGTGTATCAACCATTTTGAAGATGGTACCCCCATGCCCGGTATCGAATTGGAATATCAAATGATGCAGGCTATTTTGCCTATGTTACCCTTAGAGATGATTAACCAAGTGGCTATGAGTTATGTACATGATAACCCGACGATTGCTATCTCCGGTCCTGAGAAAGAGGGCGTTAATATCCCTTCAGCAGACCTCGTCTTGGATATTCTTTCCACGATAAAAACCGCTGAGATTGAGGCTCCCAAGGAGGAAGTGGTGGATAATAACCTCATCAAACAAATGCCGAAAGCCGGTAAAATCAAGAAGACGACCATCGATGATGTTTTAGGAACAACCACCTTTACGCTCTCTAATGGTATAAAAGTTATTGTCAAGTCCACTAAGTTCAAAGAGGACGAGATTCAAATGATGGGTTATGCCAAGGGCGGATTAAACCTGCTTCCGGTAGAGGACTTGCCGAGTGCAAACTTGTTGGGAACGGCTATCGCTTATATGGGTTTGGGTGACTTTGATTACAATGCGCTCAATAAAGCTTTGACCGGTAAGAACGTTTCCGTATATGCCGACTTAGACGAATATGCCAAGGTGGAAGGTTCTACTACAGTGAAGGACTTGGAGACAATGCTCCAACTGACTTATCTCGGTTTCACCGCTCCGCGTCGTGACGAAAAAGCCTTTGCTTCGCTCATGTCGTTGCTCTCTTCGTCTATTGCCAATAAAGCAACCTCTCCGAATGCTCACTTTAAGGACTCCGTCACCGTGATGCGTGCCAACCATAGCCCGCGTGCGTTCGTGCTCAATCAGGAGACGTTGGATAAGGTGAACCTCGATGCTATCATGCGTATTCAAAAGACGCTCTTTGCCAATCCGGCTAATTTCACCTTTGTGTTTGTGGGTAATATCAATCCCGATGATGCGGCTACCCGTCAACTCATTTGCCAATACCTCGGTTCGCTCAAGGGTAAGGGACCTAAGACTGACTTCGTGGATAACGGTGTTCGCCGTCCTCAAGGACTGCAAAAGAATTATTTTGCTCTGGATATGCAAGTACGTAAAGCTTCTAACTTCATTGAGTATTCGTCCTATGATATCCCTTATACACTTGATAATGAATTAAACATGCAAATATTAGGCCGTTGCTTGGATACTCGTTATTTGGAGTCTATTCGTGAGCGCGAAGGAGGTAGTTATGGTGTCGGAGTTGCCGGCAGAATCAGTCATCTCCCTGTAAATTGCGCATACTTATTGATGCAGTTTGATACGGATCCCGAGAAGCAAGAAGCCCTTATGGCTATTATTCACGAGGAAGTGCAGAAGATTGCAGCTGAAGGTCCGTTGGCAAGCGACCTTAATAAGGAGAAAGCCTCTATGCTCAAGGACTTTGAGGAAGATGTAGAGGATAACGACTGGTGGAGGACTACCATCCTTATGAAGGAAATTTATGGTGTCAATGTTTATACCGATTATGTTCAGGCAGTGAATAATATCACGGCTCAAAGCGTTCAAACCATGCTGAACGAACTGCTCAAATCCGGCAATATGTACGAACTCGTCATGACCCCGGCAAATTAGTTTAAAGTTTAAAGTTGAAAGTTGAAAGTGAAGTACTTTGTACTTGTCGGTGAAGCGTCGGGTGACTTGCATGCCTCGCATCTGATGCAGCAGATAAAGAAACACGACCCAACAGCCTCTTTCTCCGGATTTGGCGGAGATAAGATGGCTGCGGAGGGCTGTTGCCTCTATCGTCATATCAGCGACTTGGCTTATATGGGGGTAGTGGCAGTGCTGCGCAATGCCGACAAGATACGGGCAAGTTTTGCGATTGCGAAAGAGAAACTGCTCACCGACCAACCCGACGTGCTGATACTCGTTGATTATCCGTCTTTCAATCTTAAGATGGCTCAGTTCGCCCGCAAGCACCTTCCTAATATTCGTATCGTTTATTATATTCCACCTAAAGTGTGGGCGTGGAAAAAGTGGCGGCGTAAGACCATACTGAAAGTCTGTGACCAAGTACTCTGTATCTTCCCCTTTGAACCTGCGTTTTACCAAACACCAAACACCAAACACCAAACACAAGTCGTTTATGTGGGTAATCCCTCGGCGGAAGAGATTCTTTCTGCAGTAGGTGGAGTATCGGAGTCGCCGGAGCGACCAGCGCGGCGGTCCAAAACAATCGCCATCCTTCCCGGCTCGCGTCGTTCGGAGATTAAGCATTGTTTGCCTAAGATGTTGGCTGCGGCTCGTCGTTTCCCTGATTATGAGATATGCATCTCCCAAGCCCCATCTATCCCTACGGAGTTTTACGAACAAATACTTTCAACTCTAAACGTAGGAACTACTCTAAACTCTAAACTCTCCACTCTCAACTACGACCTGCTGCAAACAGCAGCAGTCGCTATAGTCAATTCGGGAACGGCTACGCTTGAGGCGGCATTGATAGGTTGTCCGCAGGTAGCGGTTTATCATGTGGCGTGCCCTCATCTGTTGCGTTTGATTTGGAAAGCGATTTTCACCATTCGTCACTTTACCTTGCCCAATATCATTTTGGACAAGCGTGATGAGCAGGGCAAACCGAAGGAAGTGATACGCGAACTTATCGCCGACCTTTTTACGGTGGACAATATAGAAGCGGAAGTCAAAAAACTCTTAACCGATGATGAGTACCGCCAAACGATGTTGAAGGACTTTGAGAAACTGCGCACCCTGCTTGGCGACCAACCCGTCGCCGGCGTCGCTGCCCAATACATAATAAATGGTAAATTGTAAATTGTCAAATAGTAAATACTATGAAAGGAATCATTTTAGCGGGAGGAAGTGCAACGCGCCTTTATCCCCTCAGTAAAGCCATTAGTAAGCAAATCATGCCGGTGTACGACAAACCGATGATCTATTATCCTTTATCCACCTTACTCATGGCAGGTATTCGTGAGATTCTGATTATCTCCACGCCTCGTGACTTACCTATGTTCGAGGAATTGTTAGGAGACGGTCAGCAATTGGGTATCCAACTCAGTTATAAGGTTCAACTCGTACCCAATGGTTTAGCCCAAGCTTTTGTGCTTGGTAAGGAGTTCCTCAATGGCGAACCGGGTTGCCTTATCTTAGGTGATAATATGTTCTACGGTCAGGGCTTTGAAGCTATGCTTCGTCATGCCGTTACGTCGGTTGAGCAGGGTGGGGGTGCTTGTATCTTTGGTTACGAAGTGAGTGACCCTCGCGCCTATGGTGTGGTTGAGTTTGATAAAGACAATAAGGTTCTCTCGCTTGAGGAGAAACCGGCTCAGCCTAAGTCAAACTATGCCGTTCCGGGGCTGTACTTCTATGATAGTTCGGTGTGCGACATCGCTGCGGCTTTGAAACCCTCTGCTCGTGGCGAATATGAGATAACTGACCTCAACAAGGAGTATCTCAAAGCGGGAACGTTACGTGTACAACTCTTCGGGCGTGGTTTTGCTTGGCTTGATACAGGTAACTGCGATAGTTTATTGGAGGCAGGCAATTTCATTGCTACCATTCAAAACAGACAAGGTTTCTATGTGTCTTGTATCGAAGAGATATGTTGGCGTAACGGTTGGCTTACTACCGACCAACTCCGCGAGTTAGGACAAACAATGAACAAAACAGCTTACGGTCAATACTTACTTAGATTAGGGCAAAGAGCATAACACCATTCCGCTCGTCGGGGCACGTTGCCCCTTGCCGCGGGGCGCTCCCTCGGCCTCGCAGAGCAGACAATAGAGATTTTGGAATTTGATTTTAGAATAGATTTTAAGTAGGATTTCTGAGGACGAAGTCCGAAATGAAAAGAAAGAGGATTTGCTTAAATGATTTCGAATAGATTTTTAGTGAAGATTTTTAATATATGGATAAAATAGAATTTGAGAACAGAAAGATCCAAATGTTTGCACGCATTGTTGGCTGCGCGTTCAACGCGTACAATTACTTCCACGCAGGCATGGACGAATTGGTGTATGAGGCGGGACTAATAGTTGAGTTGGAACAACATAGTATGCGTGTTCACCGTCAAGAAGAATTTCCCATATATTATAAGGGAGTTCCCTCTCCGGTCAAACGTCGCATGGATCTTGTGGTGAGTGATCGTGATTTGGGTGATATTATCATTGAACTCAAGGCGATTGATTACATTTCGGATGTTCAGCGCAGGCAATTGTGGTCGTATATGAAATTGATGAATTGTCGTTACGGTATGCTCATAAACTTTAATAATCAAGGTGTATATTCGGAAGACTGGGAATTAGATCTAGATACTGGATTTTGCCATCGTGTGTAGCCGCGCTAAAATCTAACTAAAAATCGACTCCAAATCAGATAAGCACCACCTTTATTAGATTTCGCTTCGCTCAGAAATCAAACTGAAAATCAATACAAAAATAATAACTAAAAATCACTAACGACTATAAGCGCAAGGGAGCGCCTGCCGGCAAGGGACACAAGAGGTCCCGACGAGGCAGAGAAAGAATATATAAAAATTATATGAAATCAATTCATCATTCCATCAATTCCTTATTGCCAATCCATCTACTCCTCTACTCCTTAGTCATCGCTGTTGCGTTGACCGCCTGCGTTCCGCAGGCTCCTCAGCGTCCTTCGCAGCGAAGTGGGCAGCAACCCGAACCCGATTCGGCAACCTTGGCGATGGTAGAACTGCACCAACGTTTGGCTGACGCAGCGGACGTGGAACTGAATAATTATATCCGTAATCACCCCGGACAGTGGTTTGCACAAGATGACGGTTCGTGGGTGATGGGAGTAGAACTACAGCCAGACACTAAACTCCAAACACGAAACACCATATATTCCCTTCGTCTCGTTACGCGAGACTTGGATGGTAACCT
This sequence comes from Paludibacteraceae bacterium, assembly GCA_045598805.1. GTDB lineage: Bacteria > Bacteroidota > Bacteroidia > Bacteroidales > Paludibacteraceae > Colicola. The sequence continues at coordinate 42,184 of JAZLMS010000017.1, forward strand.
GCTCTCCGATGTGCAAGGCGAATATGAATTGGGCAAGTGCCAACTACCCTCATCCGTTGAAAGTACTCTCAACTCTAAACACCAAACATCAGACACCAAACACCAAACACTCTCCACTCTCAACTATATAATATTAGCTCCGTGGTATGTAGCCTATGGTTCGCAAGGAAATGAATTTATTAACGGGTATCAAAATGTAACAATTGAAGTATATATATTATGAAACAATTATCAATTTTCAACTTTATAGCGTTGCTATTAGCGTTGACTCTCACGGGCTGTAAGGGAAATACCTATGCCAAACAATTACAAGAAGAGAAAAAAGCTATTACCACCTATATTGCCGCCAATGGCTATCAAGTCTTTGAGTGCGATTCCGTTCCAAAGGACAGTGTGTGGAATAACCCCAAGGCGTTATACAAGGTAGCCGGTTACGATTACCTCTATTATCGTCTAAATAAACAAGGAGACACTACCCAAGAGGCGGTGAAGGTGAGTGAGACCATTGTACTTCGTTACCGCAGATATACCCTCACGGAACCTTATGATACGGCTTCTTATTGGAGCACTATTCAGTCGGCTTATCCGATTGAGTTTAGTTATGCCACCGATTATACCACAGCCAGCGAGGCATGGCAGGTGGCTTGTGGTTTGATGAAGTATCCTGATGCGGAGTGTATGATCATCAGCCCAAGTAAGTTGGGCTTTACGGAGGATCAGAACGCTGTCGTTCCTTATGGCTATGACCTCAAAATGAAAATCAAACGTTAAGCGGAGAGCCTCCGCAGGCATAAATAGTTATGGAAATACTTATAACCAATGATGACGGTTGGGGCGCAAAAGGTATCATGACCTTAGTGCGTATCATGGAGACTTTTGGTCACGTTACCGTCGTAGCTCCCGGTACGGTGCAGTCCGGTAAATCGAACGCCATCACGTTCGATCATCTCCTCTTGCACGAGATAGAGCGCACCGATAAACATGTCGTTTATACTACCAACGGCACGCCTTCTGATTGTGTCAAGTTGGCTATTCATATCATCTACAAAGGGCAAAAACCCGACCTCTTGGTGTCCGGTATCAACCACGGTTCGAATGCGGCTATCAATGTCATCTATTCGGGTACGATGGGAGCTGTCTTTGTGGGGGCGGAGAATGGTATTCGCTCCATCGGTTTCTCGCTCGATAGCTACGATCCTGATGCCGATTTCAGTTTCATGGAACCCTATATCTTCCAAATCGTGAACGATGTCCTATCCGGACAATGTCCTTCAGCACGTAGTGCGGTCTTTCAGCACGCAGTGCGGTCTTGCAGTCCGCAGGACGGTCGCTCAATGGGTCTCAACTCTCCACTATGTTGGAACGTCAACGCCCCTGTAGGGGAGATTAAAGGTGTTCGCATTACCCGTCAGTGCCAAGGTTATTGGGATGAAGAAGTGGCTACGATAGAGGATGAGGAAGGTGGTGTTTACTATAAGTTAGGGGGGCAGTTCTGCAATACCGAACCCGATGCAGAGGACACGGATGAGTGGGCATTACATCATGGTTATATAGCTATTACGCCCTCCACAATCGATACTACTCACCTTATATTTTACGCGTGACCGCCCGCGCGTGTGCGAGTGTTCCGTTAAGGAAATAGAGACACACTTGCATTATTTGTGCAAATTATCAAAGCAAGTATGACTTGGTTTGGATGCAAAACGTAACGAGGGTGCGTCGGGAACAAAGACTATTACAGCATCTCTAACGTGTGTTGCAGCCATTGCCAGCAACGACCGGTGCTGGATATACTCAGACGCTCTTGCGGCGAGTGAACACCTACCATTTGCGGACCAATGCTGACCATATCCAAATACGGATACTTCTCTAAGAACAGACCACACTCCAGTCCGGCATGAATAGCCAAGACCTTCGGTTCCTCTTTGAAAAGGTCGATATAAGCCTGCTTGGTAGTCTCCAAAATAGCCGAATGTACGTTCGGTGCCCAACCCGGGTAACCGTCTCCGTGCGTGACTTCATCACAAGCAGCGGCTAAAGCACACTCCACTTGGTTCTTGATGTCGTGTTTCTTGCTCTCTACCGACGAGCGTTGCGAGGTGTTGATTTCGATATATCCTTCCTTCATCTTGATGGAAGCAAGGTTAGTGGAGGTCTCTACCAATCCCGGCATATCCTTACACATACCTATCATGCCGTGAGGGCAAGCATATAGAGCGCGGATGAGCTTCGCTGCGTCCGCTGAGTGGATTGTGGATTGTGGATTGTGGATGGATTCCAAATCAATGAGCATATCTTTCTCCACTTCGCCGTATTCAGCCTCCATCTCTGCAATGAAGTGATTGAGTTCGATACGGAGTTGCTCCTTGGCAGCCATCGGAACGAGTACAACCGCCTCACATTCGCGGGCAATAGCATTACGCAGGTTACCGCCGTTGATGGAGCATAACTGTGCACCGTCAATCTTATGCTTGGGGTCTAAGAAAATACGATAGAGGAAACGCACAATGATCTTATTGGCATTGGCGCGACCCTTGTTGATATCGTCTCCCGAGTGACCTCCGGTCAGTCCCGTTACAAAGATTCGCGCAGCGAAGAGGGGGGAGTTTTGAATTTTGAATTTTGAATTAAGAGATTGTGGGGTGTAGTGCATTTTGGCGAGGGTGTCGATACCGCCGGCGCAGCCGATGAAGATCTGCCCATCGTCCTCGCTGTCAAGGTTAATGAGGCGTTTGCCCGTGAGGTAACCGTCCTTGAGTTTGAAAGCACCGGTCAGGCCGGTCTCTTCGTCCACCGTAAAGAGGCACTCGATAGCGGGGTGTTGGAGGGTAGGGGAGGTGATAGTTGCCAAGGCCAGGGCGATACCGATACCATCATCGCCGCCAAGGGTAGTGCCTTTGGCTTTGAGCCAATCGCCATCGACATAGGTCTCGATGGGGTCTTTGCTGAAGTCATGAACGGTGTCGTTATTCTTTTCGCAGACCATATCCATGTGCGCTTGCAGAATAACGCCCTCGTGGTTCTCGTAACCCGGGGTAGCGGGAACACGCATGATAACGTTCATGGCGTCATCGACCGTGTAGTTGATATGATGCTCTTTGGCGAAGGTTTGTAACCATTGACAAATCTGTTCCTCGTGCTTGGAAGGGCGTGGAATACGGGTTATTTCGTGAAAAATAGAGAATACCTCTTGTGGGGCGATAGTGGTGATGTCCATAGTGTTTTGTATTTAGTTGTTTGTGATTTTTAGTTGTTATTTTTGTATTGATTTTCAGTTAGATTTCTGAGCGAAGCGAAATCTAATAAAAGGAGGTGCTTATCCGATTTGGAGTCGATTTTTAGTTTGATTTTGGCGTAGGATATCAGGTCTGACTATACAAAAATCTTTACTGAAAATCTGTTCGAAATCTTTTTAGCACATTCCCCTTTCTTTTCATTTCGGGCTACGCCCTCAGAAATCATTCCAAAATCTTTTCTAAAATCTTTACTAATAATTAATCGACTATTCTTTAATTCTCCCCACTGCCATATCTGCGTAATAGCCCGCAGGGCGTGTGAGAGATATTAGTTCCCATAGAAGTTATTCGTGATTCATTTGGTGCTTGATAGATTGTAAGAACTCATCGGGGAAAGGAAGGCGGTTAGGACCTACGGGTTGACCATAGGCGTTACGCTTGAACTGTCCGTTCTCCATCTTACGCTCCTGACCGTCGATATACTTAACCTTGAGATAGATGTCTAAGTCTTTCCACGCCTTAACCAAGTTCTCGGCTTGTGCGCAAGAATAAGAAGTTAAGAACTCGCGTGCTTGCTCCTCCGTCATGGTTGCCACTTTCTCGTCAATAGCCGCCGTTTGGGTGAAGAACTTATCCTCCCATTTGGCTTGCTCAACCTCAATCTCGGGTTTCATGCGGTCGTACTTAGTATAAGCCCAGTTGGCTACGAAATTAAATGCCCACCAAGCGGAAGTGGGGGAGTAAGTGAACAAGTCTCCGTTCCCCTCCTTGAGACATTCGGGAATAGCGTTGATGGTGCAGTACATCGGCATATAGACGGAAGTGGCAGCGTCATCAACGGCGAACCAGAAGATGCCACCTACTTTGGGGTCGGCATAGCCGCGCATTTGGGCAACGAACGACCACGCCGTTTGTTGGGTAGCGATGGGACGCTCGTACCAATACTTGACGCTATCCACTTCGAAACTCAGTCCACCATAACGCAGTTTGCTATGCCACGGACCGGCATCGGGACCTTGCGTTATGTCAAGGGGCGTACCCTCGTATTGGTCTTGCATGCAGTGCTGTATATCGCGTACGCTCACTTTGCGGTTGGGACGAATCCAAAGGGGCATATGCTCGCCCTCGTATTGACCATTCGTCTCCACAAAAGTCTTACCCGTAGCAAAATCGAAGTATTGGTCCATATCATCAGAGAAATGGCGGAAGAACGACCACACGCGTGCCTCGCAGACATAAAGACCCGAGAAATCGTAGGGGTTATAGGCCGCTTGGTAGCTGAAGTCTTTATCCTTACCGGTGAAAAATCCTTTTTGACGTGCAAAATCAATCACATCCTTGGACCACATCCAGTTACCGTCAGAGGTCGTTATATACTTAAAACTATGCGATTTACCGGTGTGCGCAGACGCATCTTCTTTAAACTTTAAACTTTCAACTTTCAACTTTGCCGATAGCGGCAAGGTCGTGATCCTCGCTTGATTGGCATGTGCGCAGATGCAGTCATCGGGAATACGAACGGCAACCCAGTTAGCGCCTTTGTTTCCTTCGCCTTTGCCAATCATATCCATGATCCAAACCTCGTTGGGGTCGCCAATGGAGAACGTCTCGCCTTCGGACGCATAGCCGTATTGTTCAACGAGGGTGACCATGCACAAGATGGCTTCGCGGGCGGTCTTGCAGCGTTGGAGTGCAATGTAGATAAGGCTTCCGTAGTCGATACCGACGGTGTCCCAAAGGGCTTCGCGTCCGCCCCAAGTGGTCTCTCCGATAGTGAGTTGGTGCTCGTTCATGTTACCAATAACGGAGTAGGTGTGCGCGGGTTGAGGAAGGCTGAGTTGATAGCGTCCGCAGTCCCAGTCATAGACCTTGCGCAGGTCGCCGGGCTCATGGTCTGCCGCGGGTTGGAAGTCTAAGAAACCGTAGTTGGAATACGAATCGGCAGCATAACTGATGATGGTACTACCGTCGGTGGAAGCGTTCTTACCGACAAGAAGATTAGTGCAAGCCCAAGCCGAAATAGCGGCGGTGAGGGCAAAGAAAAGAAGGATGTGTTTTTTCATATTAGTTGATTTGTGTACGACCATCGAGTGTGGCTACGATGGTCTTTTGTTCTTTAGCATATTCAATATAGAGGTCACGAATGAGAAGTCCCGGATTCCACATCTCTATATGGCGCGTGAGAGGAACCATATGATCCATTCCTCCGCTGAGGTAGTCGGACGTGGCTACGTGGTAGTAAGCTTCGGGGTCAATCGGTTGTCCACCGATGCGGGCTTCTGCTAATTGCTTATCCTCTCCGATGATAGTCATGTTTGCGATACCTTGTCCGCCATCTTCTACGAAGATCTGACTCAGTTCGAGTATGTCTTCGCCCTTGAGGGTAAGAACGACCAAGCGATTATCGAAGGGCGTGAGCTCGTAGATATGACGCAAGGTGATGTCTCCTGCTGCCCATTCGGTACGCATGCCACCGATATTGACAATCGCTATATCCACCGTTCCAGGGTAGTACTGCCGTGCTTTTGCCAGCAAGGCATCGGTTGCCCAATTGAGGATGGTACACTCGGGTTGACCTTTGGTTAACGGCTGCGGAGCATAGGCAATCACCTGACCTATCTGTGCATCCAACTGCTCAATGATAGGCTGTAGGAACTGACTGTAAGCCGTGTCGGCAATAGCGTCCATAGTACTGTCAATGGTTATAGACTCACATTCGATAGAGGTAATCGGTTTGGTTTGACAACCTAATATCGCAACACCTATGGTACAAAGGAAAAATAATCTCTTCATCTTATAACTCTAAACTTTAAAACTATCCGGCTACTCTAAACACTAAACACTAAACACTAAACACTCATTCCCATCCTTCGAAGACTTCGGGACCGAAAGTGTTATGTTCGTTTTTGTCATGTAACGGAGCCCATAATTGTGCAAAGAACGGATTGCGCTTTGCCTCTGCATCCCAGTCCCACGGACGAGGCGATTGGTCGAAACCAAGGTCGCGTTGGAGCGGTTCGTTATACGGATAGGGGAAACACTCGGGACACCATTGACCACCCAGCAGAATAAAACGACGGGACGCCTTGAAACGGTGACCGCAAGCGCACTCCCATTCGTCATTGCCTAAGTACTTACCGCCACGGAACTGAGCCGCTTGGTTCAGTTCTTCGTCAGTCAAAGTGTCAATGTCTTTGGTCTCGTCCCAACCATGGTCCATGATAACGGGAGTAACGGTGTTATGACTAAGATCCGTGTGTGCCCAATCGGGAATAGCGTCATATGCTTCCTTCGTGCCGTAATAAGCGGCAATACGTTGGGTCTTGTTGTTCTTTACCCACCATTGCGTTCCGTGCTCTACGGAGTTAGCCATGCTACGCATAGCCAATTTAACGATATGCGGCACTAAATGGGATAGATAAACGAGTTTGGAGCGAACGGCAAATTTGAGGGACGAGGGAACGGTGTCCGACTTAGCCATTTGCTTGAAGTACGTCCGTATGGGCACATTAGCGCGGAAATGGAGGTAGTTCTCCAAATCGTCACCATCGATATACCACATACCGTGGAAATTGCGGGTGGTGAACCACTGAGCATTAAAAATCTTCTCGGGTTTGGGACAACCGATAGCGTCCAAGAGCAGGCACTCGAACTCGTAGTTAGAGATGCGGTACTCGTCGCCCGAACCGATATTGTAATAACGATTCCAGAACTCTTCCGGCACACAGGGACGGCAAACGCGCTCCAATAAACGGCCACTATCCTCAACCGTAGCCCACTCCAAGACACCACGAATGGGAACATGGAACATGATGGGGTCGTAGTTTTTGAGGATAGCAGGATAGAGGATACCCGATTGACGGAGACTGACCCAATGCTCGATAGGCGAGTTGGTAATGATTCGCTCGGCAAGGGCTTTGGTTATGCCGTAGTGGTCATAAGCGGAAACGCAGATGGGGTCGCCCGTACGTCCCCAGTGGAGGGGTTCGCGGCGGTCGCCCATCTGAGCTACAGAACCGATATAGACGACCTTGGGCTGTTGACCCTTGGGTTGTGCCAACACAGCGTCGCGTATGTTTGCGGCAGCTGTGAGGTTCGTCTTGCGGGTTGCGGTAGGACGATAGTCGGCTTGCGGCGAAACCATGCCGCCTACATGCAGAACGATATTCGCTCCGGTCACGCCTTTGAGCACGTCCTCGTAGGAGGTGAGGTCACCCCAAACGACCTCCAACGGATAGTTGCCGTTGAGGTATGGGGCAAGTTTGGTTTTGTTCTTCTTGCTCGGACGAGCCAAGATACGTAGGTTATACTGGTCGGGATAACGGAGAATCTCTTGCATTCCCGCAAATCCCATCGTTCCGGTTGCGCCGGTTAAGAAAACAGTCGTTTTCATATTTGTTCTTCTTTTTGTTTGTTCTTTTGAGATAAGTCTTGCACCTTATGTTTGATATCGTTGAAGCGCGACGATTGACGTTCGAACTTCTTGTGCAGGTTATCCATTATCTGATTGCCCCATTGATTGAGGTCAAACTCCTCTTCTTCCTCCATATGCTTCTGTGCAGCACGGGCATCGCGGTCCGTGATAACGAGCAGTTGGTCTCCCACATTAAGAACGCTGGTGCCTGCGGGAACGAAGAAATCTTCTCCTCGGCGAACCATGATGACCAACGCCTTAGTAGCGAACTTAAGGTCCTTCAACTGATTGCCGTTGACGAGCATTTTTTCGGTGAGAACGACTTCAGAAGCGGTGGACTGAATCTCGTCGGGAAGGTCAATATCAAAGTATTGCAATCGTTTCTGCGGAGGATTGGGTGTTGCTAAATGGAGACTAAACGCCATTTTGCTGAGCGAAGTGCCTTGAACTAACAACGAGACGAGGGTGCAAAGGAAGACCACATTGAAGATGAGGTCTGCGTTAGGCACACCGCTTGCCTTACAGAGAATAGCAAAGATAATGGGCACTGCACCCTTCAAACCAACCCAACTGACAAGGAACTTATCCACATTCTTAAACTGCTGTCCAAAGGGAAGCAGACTGAGCCAAACAGCCAAAGGACGGGAGATGAAAATGGTCACGATAGAGATGATAAGACAGGGTAACCACACTTCTAATTGTAAGAACGAAGAGGGTTTGACCATTAGTCCTAAAACGAGGAAAAGGACGAGTTGGAGTAACCATGTGAAACCGTCAAAGAAAGTCTTCGTTTGGCGCTTGCGGGTGAATTTAGTATTACCGATAACCAGTCCGCTGATATATACTGCCAAGTATCCGTTACCCTTGAGGAAATATGTGGCGGCAAAGGAGAAAAGGCAGAAAGTGAAGATCATGATAGGGTAGAGGGACTCGTTCTGCAACTGCACTTTGCGCAGTAGATAAACGGCAATCTTACCGAAGACAAAACCGAGTACGCCACCTACGATGAGTTGTACTAAAATCGTTTGAAAAATACTGAGTACCGATACTGGGGCGGCTTCTGTAGCGGTAACGATACCAATAAGGGTAATGGTGAGCACATACGCCATCGGGTCATTAGCTCCGGATTCCAATTCAAGAAGCGGACGGAGGTTATGTTTCAGGGAGATACCATTGGTCCTCATTACGGAAAAGACCGAAGCCGAGTCGGTGGACGACATAGTGGAGGCCATCAGTAAAGCCGTAGCGAACGTAACCACTCCAAAAGCGTGTATCCAACCAAAAACGAAATAGATTATCGTTCCTGTTACCAACGCGGTGATGAGTACGCCGATAGTGGCTAATGTGACACCCGGTCCGGCTACAGGGCGTATATCGTTAATGCTGGTGTCCAAACCACCGGAGAAAAGGATAACGCATAATGCTACTGTACCCCATACTTGAGCGGCATCAACGCTGATGTTCATGTAGGAACTGAGGTTGAGCCATTTACTGAAACCTTCTTCGCCAAAGAGCATACCGACGATAAGGAAAAGCAGTAGGGCGGGTACGCCGAACTTGGAGCCTAATTTGTCACTGAAGATGCTGACGAAGAAAAGTAGGCTAACGATTAATATACCAAATTCAACTGTCATTGTTTATTGTTTTAGTACTATTGTGTTGTTTTTCTTTGTTTTTGTTTTTATCTCTCACAGATTCCACTGATTTTCACAGAGCCCCCCTCTATCTTATTCTATATATCCATTTATTCTCGGATTGTGAGTAAACTCCCATCCTATAAATAAATGTCTATATAGGGACCGTTCGTTATTCTCACGGTCCGTGCGGTTACCCGCACCATAATAAGATTATGCAGCGCTTTATTCCGCAGATGCGGCTGTAGGATTATTACCTGCCTACTACTTGCCTCGTCGGGGCATTGCGTTGCCCCTTGCCGGCAGGCGCTCCCCCCTCGCTGCATTTTACTATTTACACTTAATTTATTTCTCTTATTACGTTATTTTCGTCCAGCGAAGGAGAATTAAAGTTTATCAATAAACCTAACTTCTTTCCTGTCAACCGCAAATAGGTCAGTAGTTGCTTCTTATGGAGATCCGTTAATTTTTCTACCGATTTTAATTCTATTATTATCCTATCCTCTACCAATAAATCTATCTTTAACTCGTTGCCTATCTCGTGGCCATTGTAATATACGGGCACAGTCACCTCACTCTTAACATCATATCCGGCATCTTTTAGTTCATAAAAGAGCGCTTTATGATATAGGCTCTCCAACAGCCCCGGTCCCAAAGCGGTGTGCACCTTAAAGGCGGCACCCCGTATAGCATATGTTAACTCGTTATCCGTCATACTCTATCTTTTTATAGCAACCTGTTCCTCCCTGCCACATCTGTGTAATTTATCTCCCATAATTTATTATGACGATGTACGTTAGTACAGCGTGGAAGGTGATGTCGGCTCTGCCGAAAGAGGCTTCCTTTTTCTTTTGCGTTTTTGTTATTGGATGAGAGAGTTTACTCGGTCAGACAATAGAAAAACCAAAAGGAATAATAAATTGTATAATCAGTGCAATCTGTGGAATCTGTGAGAACTTTTAATCCTTTACTATTGCCTCAAGGTATTTAACAATCTCCTCTTTGGGATAGAGGCCTACTTGCATAGTGGGTTTACCGGAAGACGGAATATAGAGCACTTGCGGAACAGAACTCAGACCGAAAGCGGCAGCAAGGTTACGCTCTTTATCCACATCCACTTTGTAGAACTTGATTTTACCTTCATATACATTACTAAGCGAGTCCATGATAGGAGCCAATCGTTTGCACGGACCGCACCACGTGGCATAGAAATCCACTACGCAAGGTGTTCCCTTGTATTTCCACTCTTTTTGGGTGGTGTAGTCAAAAATCTTTGCCTTAAACTCAGCATCGGTCAGGTAATTCACTTCTGCCCAGCAAGAGAGCGATAAAATCGTTAAAGTAAGCAACAAAATACTCTTTTTAGCCATAAAATCTACGTTTTTAATTAAAAAATACACTTTTAGGCTGCAAAATTACAAAAAAATTTGTAACTTTGCAAATCTTTTTGATAAATGTATCCAAATATGTTCGATTTTAGTGAAAAATTATCACCTTTTGTTGGTCGGTACGACCAAATCTTGATTGTTCAGAGTCGTGCTCTGCACGAAATAGGTTATACTTCCTATCCTTCGTTAGAGATAGATGACCAAGAAAGTGACAAAACAATTGCCACCGTAGAGCGTATTTGGGATTTCTTGATGGAGTACGGTGCTACCCGTTCCTCGTTGTTGGTCAATGTGGGAGGCGGTGTGGTGACCGACTTAGGCGGATTTGCTGCGGCTACCTTTAAGCGAGGGATGGACTATGTCAATATCCCCACCACCTTGCTCTCGATGGTTGATGCCGGTATCGGAGGTAAGACGGGCATTGACTACGGACAAGTTAAGAATATGATTGGTGCTTTCCAAGAACCCGTGAGCACGATTATTGACACGCGGTGGTTAGCTACCCTCTCTTCCCAACAACTGCTCAGCGGTTATGCCGAAATGCTCAAACACGGACTTATTGCCGACGAGACCTATTGGAACCAGCTCCTTGCTTGTGATATACAATCCACCATCCACCATCCACAATCCACCATCCACAATAGCCCTTTGGGCGCACAATCCACCCTTATCCTCCGCTCGGTGGAGATTAAACGCTCTATCGTGGCGCAGGACCCAAAAGAAACAGGCTTGCGTAAAGCCCTCAATTTCGGACACACCATCGGTCATGCCTTGGAAGCACAATCCACAATCCACAATCCACAATCCACCATCCACAATCCACAATCCACAATCCACCATCCACAATCCCCCATCCCGCACGGCTATGCCGTGCTCTACGGCATGATAGCCGAGTGCTATCTCTCGCACGTGTTATTAGGTTTGGATAAGGGCGTTATTACGCGCTTGGCAAGTGTGATGAACGAGTATTACGGCAAGCCACAGTGTAACTGCAAGGACACCGACCGACTCATTGAGTTGATGCGGCAGGATAAGAAGAACCGTAGTCAAGAGGAAATCAATTTCACACTATTAAAAAGCATCGGCAACCCGGTGATTAACCAAGTTGCCGACGTCAGTCTCATTCGGGAGTCAATCGACTACCTCATGTCGCTATAGCTTAGAAACCAAGCACGTTGTAAGCCTTACCATCGCGAACGATAACGATTTGACCATTAACAATAGTCTTCGTGGCCTTCTTGCTTGCGTTCACATTATTGAGGTTGGTAGGATCGCTGGGAGCGGTGTAATTGAATTTAGTCCAACCATTATCCCATTTTTGCAATTCAGCAGTACCCTTATAGAGAAGCCATTGAGCTTTGAGGGTAGTAGCGGAAAGAGTTCCACCCACTTTCCAAGTCCCAGGAACATTATACTCATAGAGCTCAACGGCAGTGCTAGCAGCAGTAACATAAACACCATTCGTTTGTTTTTGCGACGTAACGTAGAAAGAATCTATTTTAGCTTCAGTAATGGTAACGATAACGGTTACACTCGTCTCGGTAGCAGGCAGATTGGTAACCAAAGCCTCAAGAGACTCAAATACAGGAATCTTGGTGTAGGTTTTCTCTGCAACTTCACTGGTCTTGCCACTCTTCTCTGCTATAGCCTTAATGGTAGTGGTAGCAGTCAAAGTGAAGGGACCTTCATAGGATGTGCTTTTTCCAACTTCCGGGGTAGTTCCATCAATGGTGAAATAGATATCTGCACCTTCATCGGCAGTTAGAGTAACCTCTACGGAGCCATCGAATTCGCCCTCCGAGGGAGTGAAAGAAGGTTTAGTAACAACACCCTCTTTTTTCAAACCATAGAGTTTCAGATCACGAATACCAGAGGAGCTAGTTGTTTTGTAGCAGCGGAAGTTGTTTTTTTCATACAAAGCAATATAACGCGTGTTAGTTCCATCGCTTGCGGTCAAGTCCGTAAATTCAGCAGAAGAGCCTTGTGCAACCGTGAAGTTAGCTCCTGTGTCGGCAGCGCATACCAAGCCATTATTGTCATTATTCATATACAAACCTGCACCATCAGCTGTGGAGATCTTCCATGTATTACCATTTTTGGTGAATACCCACATATCTGCTTCAGGAGCAGAAGAGGCATCAAATTCAATAGCCGGTGCTGTCTTAGCAGCAAACGTTTTAGCGGCAAAATAGTATTCTTTTTCATTAGCAGCGGTGATAAAGTATTTACCTCCATTTTCAATCTCGTTCCATGCTACGGGTACATATTTAGCAGCGGGTTTTGCTTTTACAACGATACCGGTAATCGTTTTGGGTTCACTTTCGACTTCACCAACTTTTGCCTTTACAGTAACAGATGCAGACTCAGAAGCTTCAGTAAAGGTTGCTGGCTCAATAGTCCAAGTTGCTTTGCTTGCTACATCTTCGGAAGAAGCGTCGCCGTATGTAGCGGTAACGGTCAGACCGGCAGGGTTAAATGCCTCACCTACAAAGTACTCCATCTTGGTAGCTGTGCCGCCAATCTCCAAAGAAACAATTTCCTTTTGAGGAGTGGGAGTGCCTGTTTCATAATATACAACGCAATTTTTCAATTGAGCAGAACCGGAACCTGTTTTTACATCTATATTAAAGAAATAATATTCATTTTCATCATTGGGAATATAAGTAACAGATTCTCCAGCAGTAACGACTACTGTATCAGATGAAGTAGCTTCCGCATCCGTTGCAAAATAACATTTCGTTGCACCTTTTGCAACACTCCATATGGTCTCGATTTTTGTTATCTTACCGGGGAGTTTAGTGGTGTTCTTAAAATAACCATCTTTTTTGTTCATTTGGAAATAAGTGTTTGTAGCTCCTTGACGATATACGCCTTTTACTGCAAGAGTCATTGTGGTTGTACCTCCATTGAGATCACCAATGGTGTAATCTTGGGTGTACTCCTTGTCGTAAGCGAGTGTTTTACTCCAACTTGTGCACAATTCAATGGAAGCCGTCTCTGCCCACGTCATTGCGCTCATAGCAAGCGCAGCGAGAAAAAGAAATGTTTTTTTCATAAAAGAAAAAGTTTTGATTGTTAATAATTAAGTTAATTTATTTACACATCATGCTTGTGCATGATTCTATTTAATTAAGCCTACGTATTAATTCGTCCGAAGTCATCTCATTTATCTTTGAAAATGCAAACCATTTTTTACCATCTTGGGCAGTATGTTCCAAAATGGAACTAACTGAGGCTTCTTCGCATTCATTAGACACTTTCGTTCATCCAAAACGTTGGGTTACCCCAAACGATATTTAGCTATATACGATTATTTTTTATTTTTATTTTCGCGTTTGATAGTGTGTTTTACCTTCAATACAGCGAAATTCAATTCTAATTCGGTTTCTGTGCCCGTAGTAGAGAGGTCAGACCCTAACACATCACCTATCAATTCTCCTGTTCGTTTGAGCAAGGGTTTCTGTTCTTCCTGTGATTCTGTTGCTTGCAATGCTCTAACCGTTCGGCTTAATTCTCTAACCATAGCGTATGTATTCACAATAGCCAATGCAGTTTCTATGGCTTGGTCTCCTTTCATAATGGTAGCCAGCATATATAGACCACGTTCTGTGAACGCGTTAGGTGTAACAGTACTATGTTTCAGTGAGTTAAACCGGTCAAAATTTTTGACCAGTTCATTTTTCTCATATTCATCCACACCAAAAATAAACCCATAAGGAAATTTTTTTGGGTTATTTTTAACTGCTTGGTTAATCTCTTTCGTTCCTACTCCATACAGTTCGGCAACATCTCTGTCTAATAGTACATGCTGCCCACGTAGAATGATTATCTTCTCTTGTACATCTTCCATAGAAATAGCATGCACAGGAGCGGGTTGTTGTGAGTTAATCAGTTTCTTAATATCCGTTGTTTTTGTGCTCATCAAATATTACTTAATTTAAATTACATTTTTTCAAAGGCAATATAGGCATTTTTTGCCCAAACTGAATATTTTTCGGTATTTTTAATTTTTAATTCTGCAATCGGCGATTGCAGAATGTGATTAACTGAGGCTTCTTCTGCTCGTACATTAGATGCATTCGTTCATACAAAATTATTTTAGAACTAGTAAATCATTCTGCATTGCTTGGTCTATCAACGCATGATATATAGAGGCTTCTTTTACAAGAGTAATCGTAGTCACCCTATTGCCACCGTCTTTGGAAGATGCACCACAATGATATATTTTCTCAAAGGGCGTATTATAATCAGTCACAATATATCGGTCATGAAAAATACCATTAGCCACTTTATAAACAAACGACCTATTAGGATACTCTCGTTGAACATCATCCACC
>JAZLMS010000018.1:0-33008 GCA_045598805.1 Paludibacteraceae bacterium
CTATTCGTTCAAAAGCGTCAAATAAGGCAATCAGGGTTGGTCTTGACCTTTTTTCGATGCAAAAATACAAAAAAAATACGAAAAAAGGTTTTTTTTTATTGCGATTTTGTATAATTCAAATTTTTTATGTAATTTTGCACGAAATTTTGTAGATATAACAAAAACTATAACTTAACAACAAATAATCGTATGAAAAAGATCTTTTTGGCACTGATGGCTATAGCCGCCATCGCGTTAACAGGTTGCAAAGAATCTAAAGACGAACCTACACCGTCCCCTTGGGACAAGTACAAACCACTGGATGTGCGCTCTAATGGTAAGGAGTTTAGGGAAATAACTGATGCCGAAATTGCAAACTGCAAACTGCCCGGTTCTGAAGCTACACTGAAATCGTTGCGTCACATATCGCGTGGACGTGTCTATTACATGGACTATGATGTGCAAATACCTTGGGAAAAGTTTATTCGCAAAGACAACCGCTATAAAGCAAATGATTTTGCGACGTTCAATAGCGATTTCAACAAAGAACTGTTTTTTAATTATTCTAATAACGAGATTCTTGAACATCCGCGCGGATGCTCGGGTTTCGTATGCAACGACCCTTCCGGCAATCTGCTGATGGGACGAAACTTAGATGGTACTCCCGGTCAGATGATGGTGCTGTTTAACAAACACCCCAAAGAGGGAGAATACAAGTCCGTATTACTGACTAACCTTGCTTATGCCAATGCTTGGAACGGAACCGGAGAATATAACAACGATAGCTCCCTCTTCCTGAAAAAATTACCTATGGATGTGTTGCTGCGTCAGCCGATTATTGTTACAGACGGTATGAACGAGCACGGTTTATGCATGGCTATCTATCAACTTCCCAACACGCAAAACGGCGAGATGAAAGACTACGAGAGTCTTACCCCTCGTCCCATCTCCATTGACCAACAAACCGGCAAGGAACAGTTGACTTTCTCCACGTTGAACTATATGATTTTGGCGAAATGCAAAACGGTAGAGGATGTGGAAAAACTATTCAAATCGCACGATTTTACGGTTTTGATGTACAACGAGAATATCCACTGGATAGTAGCAGATGCTAACAATAAATGGCGTATCTTTGAGTACTGGAACCGCTACAATGCAGATTCAAAAACATGGAAAGACACCTTATATATCTACGATGAGTTGGGGCGTACGGAAGGCGTACACACCGCAGGTATTCCGGTGGCGTATGAGCGTTTCAGCATTGAGAACTACTATGTCAATAGAGAAGCATGCTTAACCTATGGCGCAGATGTATGGCAATATGCCTTTAGTAACAAGACCCGTGTCCAAAATATGATGGCTCACTATCAACCGACGATGACCGAGGAAGCAGAATTGGAATGCTTGCAATTTGGTAATTTTGGAATGGAACTGCCGGGGCAACTCACTGACTGGTCATGCGTCTATAATCCGAGAAAAGGAACTGTGATTTTCAACATGCGTGACGACTTGTCGGAGGTATATTCGATTGACATTAAAAAGGAATTAGCTAACTAAGTCCGTTTATCAAATATTTTCACTCACCGCCTCTTGCTTGCGCGAGGGGCGGTTGCTATTATAAGCAAGCTTTCGTAGTGATTTTTGTACTTTATATGGTTAGATTTCATCATTTTTGCCTAAAAATAGAAAATAAATTTGCACATACCAAATTTTTGTTGTATATTTGCACGCTTTTAGATAGAGTCTAAAAGTCAGACAAAGGAATAAAGACATAATAAAGGACAAAACAGGAGACAGTAAACAACAAAATATTAACAAATTTAAGTTTTTAAATCTTATGAAAAAAGTATTTATGGCTCTTGCCGCAGTAGTTATTGCATTCGTTTTTAATTCGTGCTATTATGAAACATCTTCCTTCTTTGTAGAATGGGGTTATGATTTAGAAGGAGACGGCGTTCCCCGTTTAGACAACATGAATATGGCGATGGTTTTGGATGCCACCTTATATGATGCTATGGATAAAGCTTTTGACGGACAAGGCGGTTTCACACTCAGCCCATCTAGTCCTGCGGAAGCTATTCATTATGACCCAATGAATGTAAACAAGATAAAATCTACCGTTAAGTCTCGTGTTGAGAACGCGATTTCCACTCTACCTTCTGATTATAAGACGGTATATACACAGGATTTCATTGTACGCTATACAACTGACCAAAAGAATTTCACGGAAGTATATCGTAAGAACTTAAACAAATAAGCTTTTAATCAAACTATAAATATACAAAACAATGGACAACAAGAAAAGAGTTTACACCTTCGGTAACGGAAAAGCAGAAGGTAATGCCCAGATGCGAGAGCAGCTGGGCGGTAAGGGCGCTAACTGCGCCGAGATGAATCTTGTGGGTGTTCCGGTTCCTCCCGGATTCACAATCACCACAGACGTATGTAACGAGTATTATCAAGTAGGTCAAGAAAAGATCGTTGAGCTCCTTAACGACGATGTTATGTCTGCCGTTAAGCATATCGAGACGCTCATGAACTGCAAGTTCGGTGATCCGAAGAACCCGCTGCTCGTCAGCGTTCGCTCGGGTGCCCGTGCCTCTATGCCCGGTATGATGGACACTATCCTCAACCTCGGTCTGAACGATGTAGTAGCAGAAGGAATGGTGGCTAAGACCAATAATCCTCACTTCGTATATGACAGTTATCGCCGTTTCGTACAGATGTACGGTGATGTTGTACTGGGTATGAAACCCGTGAACAAGACGGATATTGACCCCTTCGAGAAGATTATTGAAGAAGTGAAGGCTATTCGTGGCGTGAAACTGGATAAAGACCTCAACGTAGATGAACTCAAGCTGTTGGTAGCACGCTTCAAGACCGCCATTAAGGAAGGTACGGGCAATGACTTCCCGACCGATCCGATTGAGCAACTGTGGGGCGCTATCTGCGCTGTGTTCCGTTCATGGATGAACGAGCGCGCTATCCTGTACCGTAAGATGGAAGGTATTCCTGACGAGTGGGGAACCGCCGTTAGCGAAATGGCTATGGTCTTTGGTAACATGGGAGAGACTTCCGCTACGGGTGTATGCTTCAGCCGTGACGCCGCTACGGGTGAGAACCTGTTCAACGGTGAGTACTTGGTTAACGCACAAGGCGAAGACGTTGTAGCCGGTATCCGTACCCCGCAACAAATCACACTCGAAGGCAGTCGCCGTTGGGCTAAGCTGCAAGGTATCTCCGAAGAGGAGCGTGCTGCCAAGTATCCTTCGATGGAAGAGGCAATGCCAGAGCTCTACAAAGAGTTGAATGGTATCCAACAGAAACTGCAAGCGCACTACCGCGACATGCAAGACATGGAGTTCACTGTACAAGAAGGTAAACTGTGGTTCTTGCAAACCCGTAACGGTAAACGTACCGGAACGGCTATGGTTAAGATCGCTATGGATCTCGTTCGCGAAGGCGTTATCACCGAGAAAGAGGCTATCATGCGCTGCGAGCCTCAGAAACTGGATGAACTACTCCACCCCGTTTTCGATAAGGACGCACTGAAGAAAGCCAAAGTGATTACCCAAGGTCTGCCCGCATCTCCGGGTGCTGCTTGCGGTCAAATCGTCTTCCACGCAGACGACGCACAAGACTGGCATAAGAACGGTCATAAGGTCATCATGGTTCGTTTGGAGACCAGTCCTGAAGACCTTGCCGGTATGGCGAGTGCAGAAGGTATCTTAACCGCACGTGGCGGTATGACCTCTCACGCAGCTGTTGTGGCTCGCGGTATGGGTAAGTGCTGCGTTTCGGGTGCAGGTGCCATCATCGTTGATTATAAGGCTAAGACCGTCACGATTGAAGGCGTTGTTTATAAAGAGGGTGACTATATCAGTTTGAACGGTTCGACCGGTCAAGTCTATGCCGGTGAGATTCCGACTAAGGCTGCCGAGTTGAGCGGTGACTTCAAAGCGTTAATGGATCTTTGCGACAAATACACTCGTCTGCAAGTTCGTACGAACGCAGATACGCCTCGTGACGCACAAGTGGCTCGCGCCTTTGGTGCTAAGGGTATAGGTTTGACCCGTACGGAGCATATGTTCTTCGAGGATAAGAAGATCTTGGCTATGCGTGAGATGATTTTAGCTAAAGATGTTGAAGGTCGTGAGAAAGCATTGGCTAAACTACTGCCTTACCAAAAGAGCGACTTCAAGGGTATCTTAGAAGCTATGGACGGTTGCCCCGTTAATATCCGCTTGCTTGATCCCCCATTACACGAGTTCGTTCCCCACGATTTAGCAGGTCAACAAACGATGGCTCAAGAGATGGGCGTTAGCGTTGAGGAGATTCAACAACGCGTTAACTCTTTGGCAGAGAACAACCCGATGTTAGGTCACCGTGGTTGCCGTTTGGGTATCACCTTCCCCGAGATCACCGCTATGCAAACACGCGCTATCATCAGTGCCGCTTGCGAGTTGAAGAAAGAGGGTAAGAACCCGATGCCGGAAATCATGGTTCCGCTGATTGGTATCTTGTACGAGTTGAAACAACAAAAAGAGATCATCATAAAGGTGGCTAAAGAAGTGATGGCTGAATACGGTGTAGAGGTTGAGTTTGAGGTAGGTACGATGATTGAGATTCCTCGTGCAGCCCTGACGGCAGACCGCATCGCTACGGAGGCTCAATACTTCAGCTTCGGTACCAACGACTTGACCCAGATGACGTTCGGTTATAGCCGTGACGATATCGCTTCCTTCTTGCCCGCATACTTGGAGAAGAAAGTCCTCAAAGTGGATCCGTTCCAAGTACTCGACCAAAAGGGTGTTGGTCAACTCATCAAGATGGCCATCGAGAAAGGTCGTGCTATCCGTCCCGCATTGCGCACCGGTATCTGTGGTGAGCACGGTGGTGAACCCAGCAGCGTTAAGTTCTGCGCCCGTATCGGCATGAACTACGCTTCTTGCTCGCCCTTCCGTGTACCTATCGCACGCCTTGCCGCAGCACAAGCAGCTGTAGAAGAAGCGTAAGGACCGGCTTCGCCTGAAGGACCGCTTCGCTGAAAGATAAAAGAATAGTCGCCTACGGGCGGCTGTTCTTTGCAGCAAATGCGCGCAGGCGTACGCACGCCTATAAATATATAATGTAATGCTTCGGAGAGTCTTAAAATACATTCGGGACAATAATCTGTTGCAAGTTCACGACAAGGTTCTTGTTTGCGTGAGTGGTGGTGCTGATAGCGTCGCCCTATTGGACGTGTTATGCAGAGGCGGTTATGAATGTGTGGCGGCTCACTGTAATTTTCATCTTCGCGGAGAAGAGAGCGATAGAGACGAGGCTTTCGTTCGTTCGCTCTGCTCCGAGCGAGGTGTTCGTTTGTATGTCAAGCATTTTGACACTTTTTTGTACGCGCGCGAACATAGCGCGAGCATTGAACTTGCTGCACGCGAACTGAGGTACACATGGTTTGAAGAACTGGCCAGGCAAGAAGGTTGTGCTGCTATCGCTGTCGCTCATCACCAAAACGATCAAGCGGAGACGGTGATAATGAACCTCCGACGCGGAGCAGGAGTGAAAGGGCTTTGCGGCATGCGATGCAAAAGTTGGTGTCCCACTTTTGCAGTTGAAAGTTTAAAGTTGAAAGTTGAAAGAAGTTCTGAAGTTAATCAGTTGAAAGTTAATCGAGTTCCCTTGATTCGTCCGCTATTGTGCACCACGCATGATTATATATGCCACTACTTGCGGGATATACGGCATATCGGTTGGGTGGAAGACTCGACGAACAGTGATACCAAATATCGTCGCAATGCCATACGAGAGGAACTGAAAACGTATTCAAAGGCGGAGATTGAACATATAGCCAAGACAGCCGAGATCATGCAAGCTTTTGTGCAACAAGCCACACGCCATTACGGACTCATCGGCAAACCGCTGGAGCACTCGTTCTCTAAACAGTGGTTCACGGAGTTCTTTGAGAGGGAACATATTTTGGCGGACTACGGTAAGTTTATAGTTGAAAGTTTAAAGTTTAAAGAAGTTGATAAGTTAAATAGTTTAAAGTTAGATGGGTATAATGTGACTTATCCGTATAAAGAGGCGATTATGTCCTATTTGGAGGAAATAGACGGGGTGGCACAGAAGATTGGGGCAGTCAATGTGGTGAAAGGTAAAAAAGGATATAACACCGACTGGATTGGTTTTACGAAAGCGATTAAACCTTATCTAAGGAAAGAAGACAAGAAAGCGCTAATTTTAGGCACCGGCGGAGCCGCCAAAGCCGTTAATTATGCGCTACATAAATTAGGAATCAAGACGCAATATGTTTCTCGGGACGCAAGCAAGGGACTGCCCTACTCTGCCCTAAACGAGGATATAATGCACGAATATACGATTATCGTCAACTGCACGCCGTTAGGAATGTACCCTAATACGGACGCTTGTCCCGATATTCCGTATCCGTTCATCACTTCGGCACACATTTTGTTCGACTGTATCTATAATCCGGCAGTGACACTGTTCATGCAACGCGGACAAGAGCAAGGTGCACGGGTAGTGAATGGGCAAAAGATGTTAGAGGAACAGGCGAAAGCAGCGTGGAACATTTGGAGATTATGAAGAAAATTGTAATTATATTGGCAGCTATATGCTGCGTGATGGGGGCGAAAGCCCAAGTAGTGAACGAAGGTGAAGCTTCGTTGGTATATTATATGCCAAAGAACGTCCTTCAAGTGAAAATTCATTATAAAGCAACGACCTATAAAGCAGGTCCCTACAAGGACTTTGCCAAAGAGTTATTGGGGATAGACGATGTTATCCAACGTAATGAAACCGATTACGAACTCACCAAAGCAACGGTTCGAACGTTAACAAGTCCCGATTTCTCGCGTCCGGTAATAGTAACCGCCAACGCGAATATACCCCTCCAGTTATTAGCCCTGACTAAAGAAGGATTACTCGCCGGTTATAATGTATCATCCGACGAACTGCACCCAATCTACCCTGCTCCGCAAGAACCAGAGAGACCTCAAGGCTACCATCGTTCATCTGACAAAATAAAAGCCAAGACCTCTATTCCCGAGGAAGTGACTCTCGCAACAACCAAACGCGAGAAAGCCGAATTATTGGCCAAACAGATTTATCGTCTGCGCGAGACACGTATTTACCTACTCAGCGGTGAAGTCGATAAGATGCCTACTGACGGGGAAGCTACCAAAGAGGTGCTGCGTCAGTTGGAAGCCGAAGAACAAGGACTCATGGAGCTTTTCATAGGCACTACGTCCGTTCGTCACCTTTCAGAGACCTTCGTTTATGAACCCAGCCAAAGCGAACGTTACGTTCTTTGTCGCTTCTCGGAAGCAGACGGATTGATTGACAAAGAGGACGAAGTAGGCGAACCGATCGTGCTTAACGCCCAAGTGATGAGGCAGATAGCAGGAGAAGCACAAGATTTGACAAAAGAACAAGGACAAAGGACAAAGGACAAAATTGTTCTTAGTCCGATAATGTATAACCTCCCCGGTTGGCTCGATTATACGATTGAGTATGGCGTTCAGTGCCTGGCAAGTAAGAGTCTGCCTATTGCCCAATTCGGTATAGCTGTTCCGTTAGCGCAAAACCTGTTTACAGGTAAAGTATTACCCCAAATCGTCTTTAACACCCAGACGGGTAACATCAAAACCATTCATCAATAATGAATCGTCGTTTATTTAATATTATTGCGGCTTTAGCACTGGTAGTTAGTGCTTACGGGCAAGAACTCAAATGCAACGTGACCCTCAACTACGAGGCTGTGCAGAGTGCTAATGCCCAGACGTTTGAGCATCTCAAGCAGTCGATTACGGATTTTATGAACACCACCCGTTGGACAAATATGACATTCATGGAGACGGAGAAGATTGACTGTAACATGATGATTATCGTTTCGTCCGTATCGGAGGACAACCTCTACACCGCTGAATTGCAGGTGCAGAGTAATCGTCCCGTTTACGGCACGACTTATACGTCTCCGATTATCAATTTCAGGGACAAGAGTTTCAGTTTTACGTATCAGGACTATGACCAGATACTATTCGATAAATCCGCCTTTACGGGCAATCTGTCGGCTATGTTGGCTTATTACGCATATTTGATTATCGGTTATGACTGCGATTCGTACGCTAAGTTAGGCGGAACACCCTACTTCCAGATTTGCGAGAACATCTGCTCTATGTGTCAAGGTGCGTCCATGAACGATGCGGAGCAGAAGGGTTGGAAGGCGTTTGATAGTAACCGTAGTCGGTATGCGCTAACCAATAACCTCATGGACGACGCTTTCAAAGAGTATAGAGCCTATTCCTACACCTATCACCGCTTGGGATTAGACGCCATGAGTGCGAACGTTACTAATGGTCGGGCACATATTGCACAGGACATTAAAATACTGCAAGACGCTAATCGGGCTCGTCCGGCAACGTATATCGTTAGTACATTCTTGGACGCTAAAGCGGATGAGTTAGTCAATATTTTCAGCAAAGGTACGAATGAGGAGAAAGAGAAAGTCTATGATGTACTGACCGCTATTGACCCGACCCGTACAGACTTATACGATAAGATAATGAAGTAATATGTTAACGCACTTATACATAAAGAACTACGCTCTTATATCTCATTTGGATATAGACTTCACTTCGGGTTTCTCCGTTTTGACGGGTGAGACGGGTGCCGGTAAGAGTATTATCCTCGGAGCCTTATCACTCGTGATGGGTGCTCGTGCGGACACGAAGACCATCACCGAGGGAGAAGACCGCTGCGTGATTGAGGCTACGTTCAATGGCGAGAAAGAGTATATCATCCGTCGCGAACTCAATAGCAACGGGCGTTCACGCTCGTTGGTTAACGACGAGGTGGTGAGTCAAGCCGAACTTAAATCCTTGGCACGACAACTCGTAGATATACACTCGCAACACGAGAACTTGCTGCTTAATGACGACAGTTTCCAACTCAGTATCGTAGATGCGATTGCGCAAGGAGCAAGGAGCAAGGAACAAAAACAAAGGACAAAGAACAAAGGGCGGAGAGCTTCCGCAGGCATATTTGAGGTATATACGGAGAAGTATGAGGCTTACTGTAATGCCCAGCAGGCATTAGCAGACCTAAGAGCATTGGCAGCCAAATCGTCGCAAGACCAAGACTATCTGAGTTTCCAACTCAATCAGTTACAAGAAGCCCACTTAGTATCGGGCGAGGAGCAAGAGTTGGAGACGGAGCAGTATCAACTGAGTCACGCCGACCAGATACAACAATCGTTACAACAAGCCATCTTTAAACTCGACAGCGATGAACACGGTGTTTTGTCGCAACTGCACGAGTTAGACCTTAGCGATGCTTCGGAGGAACTGCAAGAACGTCTTAAGAGTGCCGAGATTGAACTCAAAGACATTCTAAGACAGACGGAGCGTTTAGCCGACCACATAGAGGCTGATCCTGCACGCTTGCAGGAGGTGGAAGCACGAATCGACCTTATCAATAGCCTTCTCAAGAAGCACCATAAGCAAACAGTGGACGAACTCGTCACCCTTCGCGACGAGTTAGCCGCCCAATGTTCACGCTTTGAGCACTTTGAGGAGGATATAGCCGAATTAGAAGAAAAGGTTAAAGGTTGTAAGTTTGAGGTTAGCGAGGCGGCTAAGGCATTGACCGAGAGCCGTAAGGCAGTAAGAGACATTATTGTGAAGAACCTGACTGAGAACCTGACTAAATTAGGTATTAACCACGCTAAGGTCGATATTGAATACAACACCCTACCCGATTTTACACCCAGCGGTATAGACGATATACAGTTCCTTTTTGCTGCAAACCTCAATCAGTCGCTACGACGCGTGAGCGAAGTAGCCAGTGGAGGCGAGATAGCGCGTATCATGCTCTGTATTAAAGCTCTAATTGCCTCTACCAACGGACTACCGACGATTGTCTTTGACGAGATAGATACGGGCGTGAGCGGAGCCGTAGCCGTGCAGATGGGTACGATTATGAAACAGATGGCGCAGTCAAGACAGATTATCGCCATTACCCACAACCCGCAGATTACGGTACAAGCTGACACGCAGTACCTCGTTTATAAGCAAGACGAGAAGAACCATACTGAAACGCATATTCGCCAACTCAATGCTGACGAAAGACAACAATACATTGACCAATATTATGCTACCATTAGCCGAGCGATTGCGTCCAAGAACGCTGAATGAGTATATAGGACAGAAACACCTTGTGGGACAAGGCGCCGTTATCCGTCAGATGATTGAGCAACATAACTTGCGCTCGTTCATTCTGTGGGGTCCTCCCGGTGTGGGCAAAACGACACTGGCTAAGATTATAGCCCACGAATTGGAGTGTCCGTTCTATACACTATCGGCAGTGACGAGTGGCGTGAAAGAAGTGCGTGAGGTGATAGACAAAGCCAAACGCGATGCCGCTATTCACGGAGGTCTCTTTGCCGATAAGGACACCCAACGCGGCGTTAGCCCTATCCTCTTTATAGACGAAATACACCGTTTCAGCAAATCCCAACAGGACAGTTTGTTAGGAGCCGTGGAAAACGGAACGGTGACACTGATTGGTGCCACAACGGAGAATCCCTCCTTTGAGGTTATCAATCCGCTATTGTCACGTTGTCAAGTGTATGTGCTTAAGCCGTTGGGCAAAGACGACTTACTCGAACTGATGAACCGCGCCCTCAAGGAGGACGAATATATCCGCTCACGGCATATAGAGGTCAAGGAAACGGATAGTCTGCTGCGTTATAGCGGAGGAGATGCCCGTAAACTACTCAATATCATAGAGCTTGTGTCCAGTGCTTCTAGTGAATCTAGGAAAACTAGTGAGTCTAGTGAATCTAGGATTATTATCGACAATGATACGGTGACGAAGTGCTTGCAGCAGAATCCGGTGGCATATGATAAAGACGGAGAGTTGCATTACGATATTATATCGGCTTTTATTAAGTCTATTCGTGGTAGCGACCCGGATGCGGCTATTTATTGGCTTGCTCGAATGGTAGCTGCAGGAGAAGACCCTGCTTTTATCGCGCGTCGTCTCGTTATCAGCGCCAGTGAGGATATAGGTCTGGCTAATCCCAACGCGATGTTGATGGCTAATGCCTGTTTTGATACATTACAGAAGATTGGTTGGCCGGAAGGACGTATTCCGCTGGCGATGGCAACCGTCTATCTCGCTACCTCGCAAAAGAGCAATTCGGCTTATTTAGCAATAGACAAAGCCCTCGCGGAAGTAGAGAAGAGCGGCAATCAACCCGTACCCTTACACTTGCGTAATGCCCCCACTAAACTGATGGAGGAATTAGGTTATAAAGAGGGATATAAGTACGCCCACGATTTCCCTAATCACTTTGTTAAGCAGCAATTCTTGCCCGACGAGTTGATGGGAACACGTTTCTGGGAAGCACAAGGTAATCCGCATGAGCAGAAGATGGCTGAGTGGATGAGGCATCTTTGGACAAAGGAATAAGGACAAAGGAGTAAGGACGAAGGATGGCAGGCATATATGTACATATACCGTTTTGCGTGAGTCGGTGCAGTTATTGTGACTTCTTTTCGACCACTTGCTTGGATAAGCGGCACGAATACGTGGAGGCTGTTATCAATGAGTGGCATGAAAGGCAAGACTACTTAAGCGGAGAACCAATACAGACTATTTACCTCGGTGGAGGAACTCCGTCTGTATTAGAGATAGAAGATTTGAAACGACTCTTGAGTGCCCTACCCGTTTCCACGGCACAAGAGATAACGATGGAAGCTAATCCTGGGGATTTGACGGAAGATAAACTGCGTGCTATCCGTTCTTTGGGAGTAAACCGACTGAGCATCGGTATTCAGTGTTTTGACGACGAACTACTGCAACGTATCGGACGAAGGCATAACAGCCAACAAGCAATAGAGGCAGTACAAATGGCTCAGCGAGTGGGATTTGATAATATATCGATTGACCTCATTTATGGTCTGCCAAACCAAACACTGGAGCATTGGAAAGAACAAGTGGCTACGGCTTTCAGTTTGGATGTACAACATATATCGACGTACTGTCTCATGATTGAACCTTCGACGACCTTAGGGCGACAGTTCGATGCGGGTATAATCAAGGAAGTAGATGAAGACACAGAGAACAGCATGTACGACTATATTTGTCAAGAAATAAAAGCAGGGGGATATTGCCATTACGAAATAAGCAACTTCGCATTATCAGGCTACGAAAGTCAACATAATTCGTCTTATTGGGACGGCACGCCTTATATTGGTCTTGGAGCCGGAGCACATAGTTATAACGGACACTCGCGGCAGTGGAATATACCCGACTTGGAACAGTACTTGAGTACACGTCCGTTCGAGGTTGAAGAACTCAGTGAGACAGACTTATACAACGAAAAAATAATGCTTTCGCTCCGCACTGCCAAAGGGCTGAAAGCCGAAGTAGTGGAGGAAAAGAAGATACAACCGTGGATAGAACGCGGATATATAACTAAGAAAAACAACGCTTATGTTGCCACCCGAGAGGGACAACATATACTCAATACGATAATTGAAGATTTAATGATATGACAAAACAAACTAATTCATTTTTTAAGAAATTCATTCTTTGGTTTTGGGGGATTATTCTCTTAGGCTGTGTAACGGTGATTATGATTTTTGTAGGTATCTCTAACGGCTGGATAGGTTATCTTCCCCCCTTAGACGAACTGCAAAATCCGAAGAACCAGTTTGCTTCCGAGATTTACTCTTCGGATATGAAGTCACTCGGTCGTTATTACATCAACGAGAACCGCGTAGGTGTAGCCTATTCAGACTTAAGCGAGGATCTTATTAACGCGCTTATCGCCACCGAGGATGTGCGTTTTTATACACACACGGGAGTAGATGCCAAGTCTTTCTTACGCGCCTTGCTATCGTTAGGCAAAGCCGGAGGCGGTAGTACGCTCACGCAGCAATTGGCTAAACAGTTATGGTCACCGCGTGCTAATAACATCTTTGAGCGCGCCATGCAGAAACCAATTGAGTGGGTGATAGCCACTAAGTTAGAGCGTCTTTACTCAAAAGAGGAGATACTGCTTATGTACCTCAATCAGTTTGACTTCCTTTATAATGCGGTAGGAATCAAGTCCGCGGCTCAGGTCTATTTCAGCACTACTCCGAAAGACCTAAAGATGGAACAGTCGGCAATGTTAGTAGGTATGTGTAAGAATCCTGCTTTATATAACCCTATTCGCCACCCGGAGCGCACACAGGCGCGTCGCAATACGGTTCTGAGTCAGATGTGCAAATACGATTTTATCACACCGCAGGTTCGTGACTCGTTGCAAGCCCTACCTATTGAGTTGCATTATCAGTCGGTAGATCATAAGCAAGGTACGGCTCCCTATTTCCGCGAGTATCTGCGTAAAGTACTGACCGCCAAGAAACCGATAGCTTCGCAGTATCCGGCATGGAATAAACTACAATACAAGATAGATAGTGCCGAGTGGGTTAATAATCCGCTTTACGGTTTCTGTAACAAAAACACCAAGCCGGACGGTTCGCATTATGACCTCTACAAGGACGGTTTGAAGATCTTCACGACGATTGACTCCCGAATGCAGCGGTATGCCGAAGAGGCAGTGAGTGAACACATGCAATATATGCAGAACCTCTTCTTTAAAGAGAAACGCAAGAAATCTTATGCCCCCTTCTCTTCCGATTTGACGACAGAGGAGATTAACACCATACTCAACCGAGCTATGCGTCAAACAGACCGTTGGCACAACGGTAAGAAAGCCGGATTAGACGAGAAGAGTATCATCAACTCCTTCTATGAGCCGACCGAGATGCGCGTGTTTACATATAACCGCGGAATGGTTGACACCATGATGACACCCCTCGATTCTATCAAAAGGAACAAACATTACTTACGTTGCGGTTTCATGTCGATGGATCCGCACACGGGTTATGTGAAGGCTTATGTTGGTGGTCCTAACTTCACGCAGTTCCAATACGATATGACCACCCTCGGTCGCCGTCAAGTAGGTTCAACGATTAAGCCTTACCTCTACACATTAGCCATGAACGAAGGCATGTGGCCCTGTGAGCAGACGGTTAATGACTCCATCACTTTATATGACGAAATGGGCAATGCTTGGACCCCACGTGATGAGCACATAGATAACCAAGGACAGATGGTGACGCTGGATTGGGGTTTGCAAAAATCGAGTAACTGGATTGCCGCTTATCTGATGTCTTTATTTACGCCTTATCAACTGGCGAACTTGATGCGATCGTTCGGTATTCGCGGACAGATAGATGCCGTGGTCAGCATGTGCCTTGGCACCTGCGAGGTGAGCGTAGAAGAGATGGTTGATGCTTATACCACGTTTGCTAATAAGGGTATTCGAATTGAACCGTTATACGTCACTCGTATTGAAGACAATAACGGCAACGTCATCGGCACTTTTGTTCCTCGCACCCACGAGGTTATTAGCGAGACAACTGCCTACAAGATGATTTATATGCTCCGCAATGTAGTGGACCACGGAACGGGTGTGAGACTGCGTTTCCGTTATGGTCTAAAAGCACCTATGGGAGGTAAGACGGGTACATCACAGAATAACTCCGATGGTTGGTTTGTGGGTTTCACACCCTCTTTGGTTAGCGGTGCTTGGGTTGGCGGTGAAGAACGGGCTATTCACTTTGATGCCATGTCCAACGGACAAGGTGCTGCCACGGCATTGCCTATCTACGGTTTATATATGCAAAAGATTTATGCCGATCCGGATTTAGGTTATACCGAAGACGAGACCTTTGATATTCCTGAGTGGTTTGACCCCGAAGCAGGCTGCAAGTAGTGGAGTGCCAACACCGGCATATAATAAACTTATCAGTTAAACGTTGAAAAAGATATGTAAAATAGGTCTTTTGTCCTTGCTCCTTATTCTTTGTTCTCCAATAAGGGCGCAGTTCAACACCGATCGTATCACCGCGATTGGTCGTAACGCATTGTATTTTGATGACTATGTGCTATCTATTCAGTATTTCAATCAAGTTATCAAACTCAAGCCCTATTTGGCAGAACCCTATCTATTGCGCTCGGTTGCTAAAGTACAATTAGGTGATTTACAGGGGGCCTTGGGAGATGTGAATAAAGCGATTGAACTCAATCCTTTTAATGCCGGCTATTTCTATACACGAGGTTTTATCTATCGCCAATTAAACCAATTAGATAAGGCTCTTAATGATTTCTCACAGGCCTTGTTCTTCTCTCCTCAGAACAGAACCTATCTTTCTATGAGAGCCGATGTCTATGCCCGACAGGAGCAATACGATTTGGCTAAGAAAGACATCGACTTCCTTTTACATCGTGAACCGCAATCGGCTTCATTACTTTACGAGAAGGGGGTTATCTGTGTTCAACAAAAGGACACCACATGCGCGTTAGATTGTTTTAGTCAAACTATTGTGTACGATTCACAGAATCCTGCTAACTGGTCCGCCTTGGGTATGATTCACTCTATGCTTCATCAGGACGACGAAGCGATCAGCGACCTTTCCAATGCTATCAAACTGGGTTCGCAGTGGGCAGGAGACTATATCAATCGCGGAATCATCTACTATAGAAAGCATAACTACCGTAATGCGATGGCAGACTACGACAAAGCTATCGAATTGGCATCTAACGACGCACAGGTTTATTATAACCGCGGTGTGCTAAGGCAAGAGTTAGGTGATAAAAACAATGCCTTAATCGATTTCGACAAAGCACTCGACATCGATCCTTCTCGACCCGAATATATCTATCAGAAGGCGGTCACGCTGATGGAACTCAAACAATGGAAACAGGCAGTTAGTTGTTTTGATGAACTCATTGCAAGTCATCCTTATTTCCTGCCGTCTTATTACTTAGCAGCGCAAGCTAAAACGGCTTTAGGTGAAGGAAAAGCAGCTTATAAGTATCGCCAAACAGCCTATGAGTTGGAGCAGCAGAGTGCCTCTGTCGGCAATCATCAAGACTCTATCCAACAAGCAGCAAGAGGCAATAGCCGCACCATCCACACAGGAGTGACGGTAGCGCAGTCCCAACCTAAGACCAAAGACCACCGCAAGGAGTTCTCCTCGCGTGCGGCACAGAACCAGACAGACGAAGCTAATCGTATCGGTTCAGATACGCGTGGCTCAATTCAGAACCGATATGTAGATGTGATTAACGAGCCTAATTTTAGTCTCAGTTATTACCAAACACTAAACACCAAACACCAAACACCATCCACCAACTATACCCACTCGGCATTGGACTTATTCAATCGGCAACGCCTCTTGCCGGCATCGCTTTATGTCTCCTTACAAGACCTAACGCTGACGGCAGATATGGTTAATCAGCACTTTGACCGAATTAATCGTTTGTCCGAACGATTGGAACGCGAGTTAAGCGCAGACGCTTTCCTAACGCGAGCAATGGAGTTCTCGTTGGTGCAAGATTACTCGTCTGCCATAGACGATTGCACGCGTGCGCTGCAAATCATCAACGGCTCTGACTATCACAGCGATGAGACGGAGGCTATACTGACGTTTTGTCGTGCCAATTGGCGTTATCGCTTATACGAGTATCAGCGTTCGGCAGGGGAGTTAACCGTGTTGTCGCCTATGGATTACGAGATAATGCTTCGTGACTACGACCACACGTTGCAGTTGCTGCCTGATTTTAGTTTTGCGTATTATAACAAGGCCAATATCTTATGCACACAAAAAGAGTTTGAGGAAGCTATTCGCCAATATACAAAGGCTATTGAGTGCGACAATGACTTTGCCGAAGCCTATTTCAATCGCGGTTTGACGTATATCTTCCTCGGTCGTGAAGGCGATCATGAGAAAGGTCTTGCTGACCTCAGTAAAGCCGGTGAACTCGGTATTTATCAAGCCTATAACCTCCTGACCCGATTCAAATAGTTGAAAGAAGTTAATTAGTTTATAGTTGAAAGTTGAAAAGAGTAATTAAAATAGGTCTTTTGTCCTTGCTCCTTATTCTTTGTTCTCCTGCAAGGGCGCAACTCCTTTATGAGGTGTCGGGTAATAGTGCTAAGGGTAAGTCTTATATCTTTGCCACTAACCCTTATGTAGATGTGAGCTACTTGGATTCGATTTATCAGCCCGAAGGGTGCTACTCCAGCCCAAAGGGCGCTACTCCCCTACTCCTCTACTCTCAATGTGAGCGTGTAGTGACGGAGTTTGCTTTGCAAGATTATGAGGCTATCGCCGTTATGCGTCAAGCCGCTTTATTGCCTGACTCTATCGGACTTAGATACCTTTTTGCACCCACCGATTACGAATATATTCGAACGGCTTGTCTCTCTTTAGTTGATTTGGATATAGACTCATTGGGTCGGCTCAAGCCGTCCTACCTCACGGAACTCTACCGCGACGAACTTCTCCGTCGGTGGCTATCCCCAGACACCAAACACCAAACACCAGACACCGTACACCCTACGCCCTACACCCTACTCCCGATATCCATTTATTTTGAGGCCTTAGCCGAAGAAGAAGGTACACCTGTCATAGGTTTAGACAATGCCTCGGAGACGATGTTTATTGCCTTTGACCGCGAACCCATCGCTTGGCAGTGCCAAGAACTGAAAAAAGTGATTGATTATCCCGAAAAAGAAGTGGAACAGGAACGAATCATTCGCGATTTATATTTGCACGGTCGTTTGAACGACATTGCCTATCAAATAGTTCGTCCTGATAATGAGACCTCCGTCTCCTATTCCGATTATAAAGTCTTTAGTCAACGCAATAAACAATGGGTGAAACGCTTAACACCCTATTTGAAGGACGGACATACGTTTGTTACGTTGAATGCCATTTATTTAGGGGGCGACGAGGGACTGCTGGCTCAACTCCGTGCTGCCGGTTTCCGCGTCAAAGCCATTAAAACCAAACACTAAACACCAAACACCAAACACTATACACCATGAACATTAAAGATTACATTTCTGCTAACAAGCAGCGTTTTTACGACGAGTGGGCGTCCCTCATTCGTATTCCATCTGTAAGTTGTCAACCTGAACATAAAGCGGACATGCTCCGCTGCGCTGAACGTTGGGTTGAACTGCTACACGAAGCCGGTTGCCAACAAACTGAGGTGATGCCCTCCAACGGTAATCCCTTTGTCTATGCTGAATACACCCCCACTCTAAACTCTAAACTCTCCACTCTAAACTCACAAGCACCCACGGTGCTTGTCTATGCTCACTATGACGTCATGCCGGTGGAGCCGCTTGAACTGTGGCAATCCAACCCGTGGGAATCTGCTATTCGTAATGGTCGTCTCTACGCCCGTGGGGCTGATGACGATAAGGGTCAGGCTATGATTCAAGCTAAAGCCTTTGAGTACCTTGTAAGCGAAGGTCTTATGAACTGCCACGTTAAGTTTATCTTTGAGGGTGAGGAAGAGATCGGTTCACCCTCATTAGAGGCTTTCATTGAGGAACACAAAGACTTATTAGCTTGCGATTTTATTCTCGTTTCCGACACTTCGATGATTGGCAAAGACACGCCTTCTCTCACTACCGGTCTACGCGGTTTATGCTACTGGCAGATAGAGGTTACAGGTCCTAATCGCGACCTACATTCGGGTCACTTTGGCGGTGCCGTTAAGAACCCTATCAACGCTCTAACGGAGATGTTGGCTAAGGTTATTGACGATAAGGGACGTATCACCGTTCCGCATTTCTACGACGATGTAGTTCCCATGACAAAAGAAGAACGAGACATGATTAGTCAGATTCCTTTCGACTTAGAAGCCTATAAAAAAGCCATTGACGTAGATGATGTCTTTGGCGAGGAAGGATACGTTACGCTTGAGCGTAACTCCTGCCGCCCAACGTTTGATATATGCGGTATTTGGGGAGGTTACACGGGAGAAGGCAGCAAGACAGTACTACCTTCTAAAGCATATGCTAAAGTGAGTTGCCGCCTCGTTGCCAATCAGAACCACGAACTCATCTCAAAGGCTTTTGTGGACTATATCCAATCGATTGCTCCTAAGGGTGTACGCGTAACCGTTACGCCTATGCACGGGGGCGAGGCCTACCTCTGTCCTATCGACTTGCCTGCTTATAAGGCTGCCGAAGAAGGATTTACGCTTGCTTTTGGCAAACGTCCTATTGCAGCACGCAGAGGAGGCAGTATTCCTATTATCGCGTCTTTTGAACGTATCTTAGGAGTTAAGACTATTCTCATGGGCTTTGGACTGGAAGCCAATGCTATTCACTCGCCCAACGAATCGATGGACCTCGAAGTATGGGAGAAAGGTATCGTTGCTGTAACCGAATTTTATAAACATATACAATCATGAAACACTCCATCTATCATTTCCTTATTTGTGCATTGTGCATTGTGCATTGTGCATCCTGTACCAAGGCTCCGCATAATCCGATTATGCCTATTCACCTTACGGGGGACATGACCACTATTCTACTCACCGATTATATTCCCGGCAATTCCGACACGATTTTTATTGAGGGGAATAAGTTACAGGTCATTCAGCAAGGTGAAACGGATATTGTAGCATTACCTAATCTTCCTGTTAATCAGGCTATGGTGACGCTTGGTTGTTCGTCTTCGGAGGTTAAAATCGGTTTTACACATCCCGTGACCGCGCCTGTTTTTGTGGTTATGCTTGATAATAAGTCTTTTAAAGATTATGATTATAACAACGAAAAGCAAGTCCTCACCATTAACACACCAAACACCAAACACCAAACACCAAACCGTTCCTT
Source organism: Paludibacteraceae bacterium (assembly GCA_045598805.1). GTDB lineage: Bacteria > Bacteroidota > Bacteroidia > Bacteroidales > Paludibacteraceae > Colicola. The sequence continues at coordinate 19,754 of JAZLMS010000018.1, forward strand.
CCTTCGCGTTTATGCGGTAGATGGTAACACCCTTTTTAATGACGTGCTTATTCCGTTAGAGGCAGGTCGTCCCATCACGAATGTGAGTCAACTGAATCGTCACGACGATAATGCCCAAGTGCTGTATTCGCTTTTAGTCGATCGTTTTAACAACGGCAATAAGGACAACGATTGGAAAATCAATTCGCCGGAAGTATTAGATATCGTTGATTATCAAGGCGGCGACTTAGCAGGTATAACGGCTAAGATAGAGGACGGTTTCTTTGATTCCCTTGGTATTACGACTCTTTGGGTTAGTCCTATTACTCAAAACCCTTGGACGGCGTGGGGACATTATGAGTTCAAGAACGGCAACAAATACGACACCGGCCAAACACCAGACACCAAACACCAATACACCAAATACACCGGTTATCATGGTTATTGGCCTATCTTCGGTACGGTAGTTGAACAGCGTTTCGGTACGCCTGACGAACTCACCACCTTACTTAATACTGCGCACGCGCACGAGATGAACGTTATCCTCGACTACGTAGCCAACCACATGCATATCGAGTCGCCGACCTATGTTCAGCACCCCGATTGGCATACGGATTCTATTCTACCCGATGGCCGTCGTAACTTCGAACTCTGGGACGAAGCGCGTCTAACCACTTGGTTTGATGTTCATATTCCCACCCTTGATTTGGAACGCGAGGAGGTTTATCAAGCTATGACCGACACCGCCCTCTATTGGCTCGAGAACTACGACTTTGACGGCTTCCGTCACGATGCCTGCAAGCATATTCCCGAATGCTACTGGCGCACCTTAGGAGCCAAGATTGCCGAACGCTTTCCCGACCGCCATATTTGGATGATTGGCGAGACCTACGGCAGTCCTGAACTCATCAACACTTATATCAAAACAGGTATGCTCAATGCCCAATTTGACTTCAACGTTTATTATACTATTTTGCACGCATTGATGAGCGAACAGCCTATGTCAGACATTGACAACACTATTCGCGAATCTTTGGCTACCTACGGAGCACATCATACGATGGGAAATATATCCGGCAATCATGATCAGGCACGCTTTGCTTCCATTGCCGGAGGCGACCTTCTATTCACGGATGACGCCAAGGAAGAAGGTTGGACGCGCGAGGTTGGAATAGGCGATGCCGATAAAGCCTATCGCCTCACTATGCTTCAAGAGATAATTAACTTCACTATCCCGGGTGTTCCCTGCGTTTACCAAGGGGACGAATACGCACAACCCGGAGGTAACGATCCCGATAACCGACATATGATGCGCTTTGAGGGACTAAACAAAGACGAGCAGAACTTCCGTGCTAAGATACAAGAACTTATTCGTTTGCGTCGCACGTGTATGCCGCTTCTTTATGGTGATTATATCCCCGTATATGCCGACGAGAACACATTAGAGTTCAACCGCGTGTATATGGGTCAAGTTGTTAATGTTAAAATCAATCGCAATGAAACAAGTACTATTACTGTGGACGGCGCTCTTGCTTTTAGCTTGTAAGCCCGACATCCCTACGCCGGATCCCACACACCAACCACTGGACACCACACACCAAACACAAGACACTACACCCCAACCACCGGACACCACACACCAGACACCAGACACTATACCTCCGGTTCCGCTACCCCTCACCCCTATTCGGGGAGCAGACTTGTCTTGGATAACGGAGCAAGAGCAAATGGGTGTGCTCTTTTATGACTCTTTAGCACAACCACAAGAGGTTATGTCCTTGCTCAAGAGTTATGGTATGACCGCCGTTCGTCTTCGTGTATGGGTTAATCATAGCACAGGCTGGTGTAACCTACCCGACGTGTTAGTGAAAGCTAAGCGCGCTGCCGAACTCGGTCTGAATGTGATGATTGATTTCCACTATTCAGATTACTTTGCAGACCCCTCTAAGCAGAACAAACCCGCAGCGTGGAAGAACTGCCCGTTTGATGCCTTGCGCGATTCGCTTGTAGCACACACCACGACCGTTCTTAGTGCTCTACAGAAGGAGGGTGTTACCCCTGCTTGGGTGCAGATTGGTAACGAGACCCGCAATGGCATGCTGTGGCCAACAGGTCAGTTATGGAACAACCAAGGCGACCTGCCTGACGGTTGGAAGAACTACGCTGCCCTCACGACCGCCGGTTATGATGCCACCAAAGCCATCTTCCCCGATGCTATTGTGGTGGTTCACATAGACAACGCCTACGAGAATAATAACTGGTTCTTCCGTAAAATGAAGGCTAATGGCGGTAAGTTCGACGCCATTGGACTAAGTCACTACCCTATGATGCAGTCTTGGTCCGGCAAGAATTGGAAAGAAATGAATAAACTGGCTCTTAATAACATCAAACTCCTTCATGGGGAGTTTAACTGCCCGATTATGTTATCCGAGATAGGCACCCTTTCCGCCCAAGTACAAGTGCCTACTGCGGTGCAGGTTATCACCGACTTGCGTGCTAAACTGGATACGCTACCTTATTACGACGGTGCCTTCTATTGGGAGCCTACTTGCTACAATAACTGGAAACCTACCGAATATATCAAAGACGGTTGGGGAGCGTACAATATGGGCGCCTTCACCTCTACCGGTCAACCTAACCAAGCACTTATACAATTATGGGAACACTAATTTTAACCATCACTTATCTCACCTCGTGGCTCTTCAGCCAGTCACCTGAAATCAATCCACCATCCACAATCACCACTCCACACGATTGGGCTATCACCACTCCTTTTGACCGTGCCAACGACCTTCAGACGGTGGCGGTGGTGCAGAACGGAGAGACTACAGCAACGGCCAAGACCGGGCGCTCCGGTGGACTAAACTGGTTTGGAACGGCGGAATATAAGACCACCATCTCTTTATCCAACCGTCGCGATAGTGTTTATACGCTTTACTGCGATGGAGCCATGTCGCACGCTCAGGTCTTTGTTAACGACTCGCTTGTGATGTACTGGCCCTACGGCTATAACGCTTTCCACTGCGATATATCGCCGTATCTGAGAGATGGAGAGAATACGATTGCCTTCCGCCTTCGTAACCAATCCGAATCGTCGCGTTGGTACCCGGGAGCGGGACTATATCGTCAAGTCATGCTCTACCGTCAAGCCCACACACACATACCCGTTTGGGGTGTGCACATAACGAACGACACCATCACCGTGGATGTTGCCAACCGCACTCCCTCTACTCGCGTCGAGATAGATAAAACGGACGTGGACGTATGGAGTCCTGATAACCCTAATCTCGGCTTAGCCAAAATTCGCGTTTATAATGGCAACACGCTGGTCGATAGTCGCGATGTACCCTACGGCGTGCGCACATTAGAGTTTAAGCCCGATAGCGGCTTCTACCTTAACGGAGTACGCACGCAGTTCAAGGGCGTGTGCTTGCACCACGACCTTGGTCCTTTAGGGACAGCAGTCCATCGCGATGCGCTGCGTCACCAACTGACAATGCTTAAGCAGATGGGTTGCAATGCCGTTCGCACTACCCATAACATGCCTTCTACCGAACTCGTTGAGCTGTGCGACGAAATAGGACTGATGGTCATCGTGGAGGCTTTTGATACGTGGACCATGCCCAAGGGGAAGAACGATTACCACAATGAGTTCAATGAGTGGTGGGAGCGCGACATAACGAACATGGTAATGCACTTCCGCAATCATCCTTCCGTTGTTATGTGGTCGATTGGTAACGAGGTCTGGGATCAGACCCTTCCTAACGGACCGGCTACGGCTAAGATGTTGCAAGACAAAGTGCACGAACTTGACTCCACGCGCCTCGTGACCTGTGGTTGCGACCAAGTAACGGCTATCATGAGCAACGGTTTTGGTGCCGTTCTTGACATCCCCGGACTGAACTACCGCACCTGCCATTACGAGGAGGCTTATCGCCAACTGCCGCAGAAGATGATATTAGGTTCCGAGACGGCTTCTACCGTTTCGTCTCGCGGTACCTATACTTATCCGGTCGTTATACGCCCCGATGCTTTTCATCCGGGCAATCAGTCTTCGGGTTACGATGTGGAGTATTGTTCATGGTCCGGTCTGCCCGATTACGATTTCCAATTGGCGGACGATAACCCTTGGCATTTGGGTCAGTTCGTTTGGACCGGTTTCGATTACTTAGGCGAACCCTCGCCGTATGACACTGACGCGTGGCCGTCTCACTCGTCGTACTTTGGTATTATTGACCTTGCCTCGCTACCCAAAGACCGTTATTACCTCTATAAATCGCAATGGGATACCCAATCGCCTACCCTACATGTGTTGCCCCATTGGACATGGCACGGACGGGAAGGCGAGGAAACGCCCGTCTTCGTTTATACCTCTTATCCCGAAGCGGAAGTGTTTATCAACGGCGTTAGTCAAGGTCGTCAACGCTTTGGTCAAAGTGAAGTGCCTGAGGTGGGCGATTTCGAGGTCGCAGCTTGGGGTTGCCCTGCTAATCCGAATATCCTGTCTCGTTACCGACTTATGTGGATGCACACCGTTTATGAACCGGGTGAACTGCGCGTCGTGGCGTATAACGAAGCGGGAGAGGTAGCCGAGGAACGAATCATACGCACGGCGGGTAAACCGCACCATTTAGTGGCTGAGTGGGCAAATAAGGACGAGAACCCTGAAGAACTGAATTATATCACTATTAGTGTAGTGGATAAGCACGGCAACCTCTGCCCCGAGGCGGATAACCTCATTACGGCTACGGGAGTGGTCAAAGCTGCGGCTAACGGTGACCCCACCTGCCTCTACCCGATGCAACCAAACACCAAACACCAAACACCAAACACCCAACACCAAATGCCCCTCTTCAAAGGTCAATGCACTTTCATCACCTATAACGGTCAAACAACGTTTACTTCAAAGGGGTTACAACCCGTAACAATAAACATCACCAAACACTAAACACCAAACACCAAACACTAATTATTATTTATCAATTATGAAAAAGACACTTTTCTTTGCAGCCCTCATTAGCTGCTTCGCTCTTACTGCTTGCGGTAAGAAACAATGTTGTGAAAAAGCCCACCCTTGCTGGGCGTACAACACCACTATTTATGAACTCAACACCCGTCAAGTAACGGCTGAAGGCACTTTTGCAGCCGCGGAGGAGCAGATTCTGCCTCAACTCAAGGAGAACGGCATCGACATCATCTGGGTTATGCCTTGTCAACCGATTGGTGTTATCACCCGTAAGGGCACGCTCGGTAGTTACTACTCCATTAAGGATTATTGCGACATCAATCCTGAGTTCGGTAACAAAGAGGACTTCAAGCATTTCGTAGCAACGGCTCATGATATGGGCTTTAAGGTTATTCTTGACTGGGTAGCTAATCACACCGCTCCCGACCATGCTTGGACCAACAACGAAGGCTGGCATTATCGCGATAGTTTGGGTAACCTCATGGTTCAATATGACTGGACGGATATTGCTAAACTGAACTACGACCAACAAGAGATGCGTCAAGCTATGTATGAGGCTATGAAATGGTGGCTGGACGAGATGCATATTGACGGTTTCCGTTGCGACGTTGCCGGCGAAGTACCCACCGATTTCTGGAACTGGGCTATGGCGGAACTGCGCAAGGATTATCCTACCATCTTCACTCTTGCCGAGAACGAGGATAAGGCACAAGAACTCACCGAAACGGCTTTTGATATGTATTACGGGTGGGAGTTGCACCACTTGATGAACAGCGTTGCTCAAGGTAAGAGCACCGTTAATGACCTCTGGGCATATTTTGCTAAGGTGGATACCACTCTCCGCGCGGAAGCTATCCGTATGAACTTCACCTCTAACCACGACGAGAACAGTTGGAACGGAACCGAGTTCGAGCGCATGGGCAATGCGGCTCATTTGTTTGCAGCATTCACTTATGTTGTTCCCGGTATGCCGGAGATTTACACGGGGCAAATCAATGGCAATAACCACCGCCTTGAGTTCTTTGAGAAGGACGTAATAGACCTGCCTGCAGAGGGTAAGGCTCCTGAGTTCGCACTTTATCAAACGCTCAATGCTTTCCGCGAGAAGAACAAAGCCTTGTGGAGTCCTGAGATTGGCGCACCTATGTACCGTTTAGACGCAGATAACGAGGCTATCTTTGCGTGCGTACGTCCTTTCGTTTGCCCCAAATGCAAGAAGGAGAATACGGTTATTGCTATTATGAATATGTCGGGTGAGGAACAAACCGCTACCCTTCAATTAGGCAACTATGCCGGAACCTACACTTGTCTTTGTGGTCACGAGGCAGAGTTAGCCGCTGAACAAACGTTCACCTTAGCTCCTTGGCAATATAAGTTGCTGAGTAAGTAATGCGCAGCGGTCTTACAGCATTAGCGATCCTGCTTGGAGTCTCCCTCCAAGCAGCGACTTACTGTGGTCGTGTGGTCAATAGCGCCGGTGAACCGTTGCCTTATGCCACGGTTTATCCGATGGACGACCCTGTCAAAGGTACGGCTACCAATAACGATGGCTTCTTCACGTTCGAGGCAGACCTTGCCTCGGGCAGTGAGGTGGTTGTCTCCTACATCGGTTACGAAAAAGCCTCCGTCCCCGAATCGCTATTACACCAAACACCAGACACCACACACCAAACACCACACACCATCATCCTTTCCGAACAACCCATCGGTCTTGAGGAAATGGTAGTTAGTGCCAAGCAGCCCAAGTACGCCAATAAGCGCAAGCAGATGGTGTTACTCCTGCAAGCCGTTTACGAACAACTACAGTCGGACTGGCCTGCCACGCCTACTGCTTATCGCTTGGTATCCGATGTAAGGATGGTTAGTGAAGACAAGACATGGGGCATCGAGCAGATGATCGCCACCGTAGTCTGTCTTTCCGACAGCCTCCAATTCCACGGCGAGTACTGCAAGCGTTATTTTGCTCCGGCTATCCGTCGTTTGGCGGATAGTATCTATACCACGGATATTCTCGAGCAGATGGGTTCTAAAACGCGCAAGGCGGCTTCTGCTATTGATTCGGGCGTTGTGGTGCACAAAGGTTTATTTGCCATGGGCAATGCTAAGGCTGAGTTTGGAGAATACATGAGCGATGTGCGTCATTGGTCGGTCAATAAGGAGAACGATGATGTGACCGTGTTGACTTACTCCGTTAAGAAGAACTTTATGCTCATTTTCCACGTTCAATATACGGAGCATTTTATTGTAGATAGTCGCACTTTACGCCTTGTGCGTAGTGCTGAGCAAATAAAGATGAATGTAAAGATTCCGTTTGGTGTTAAGTTAGACGCGGGTCAGTTGGCAATGCTGAATATGCTTAACCTCAGCGAGCAACAAATCAATAAGTTCCGTTTGCGTCAAGCCACGGCGGATATTCATTTTAATACGCTTTATCAGCAGCAGGGGGATTACATCTATCTTTTGGAAAAGAACCTGCACACCGACGCTACTATTATTGGTGCCAAGAAGCAGGCTATACCTTTGGAGGTTAATGCCACTCAGCGCATAACGCAAGTCACGCCGGATGCCCTTCCTCTCACGCGTGATCAACTCACCCGCCGCCTCCAACGGGAAATAGTGGAAATCTATTAATCTATTAATCCTATGGACAACCAATCTTTAAGAAACAATCCGCTATCCCCACTCCGCTGACTGACCGGCATCGGTCACCGATGTAAAACAGTGAGGTGAAGGAGAGTGCCGGTGGCTATCTCCGATAGCGAAGCGGAGAAGCAGAGGTGGCACTCTGCCGACCCGACAGGGGAGAAAGGGCTTTAGCCCGCTAATCCTTATTAACGCAGGTAGCTTTTTACAGAAAAACGCATTTTTATTTGCATATGTCAAAATTTTTCCGTAACTTTGCGGGCAAAATTGAAAATGCCCGTTGGTGCTATCGGGTGTTACCCTTTGAGAAAAAAGAAATTGATATTTGATATGGGAAATGCAATAGTTAAGTCAACCACTACTCCTTCAGAAGAGACAAGTATTGAGATTCAGCAAATTTTAAATGGTCTCCGTCAGTTGATAGAAACTACTAAACAGCAAGTGTTGGTGTATGTTAATCAACAAGTGAGCTTGCAATAGTCAAAACGCTTTGATAAAGAAAAGTTTGTGACACTGTCGCAAACATTGAGTTGGAGTCATTTTTTGGAGTTGGCAGTTATAGAAGATGATACCAAACTGACACTTTGAGGCAGTAATTTTGCAAGCAAAATGAAAGTTTAATCCATAAACGGACAAAATTATGGCAAGAACTCAACACAACGGAATAATTATCTATACAATTAGAAAGAAGCAATATGCCCAAAACAACTGCTATAAATAATCGCCGATATGAAACCACTTTTAAATAAATGGGAGAACCTCTTCATTGAGTTTCTTGATATGACAGAATTTTCCTTACAGAAGCGCATTGATACCGATGATGTTGAATGTTATGGTGTTCAAGATTTACAATGCGCCAATCTCGCAGGAATTGAGCAAGATTTTTTCTATTCTGCAAGTAATGTTTTGGAACGCATGGAAGTATATGAGGAAGATTATATCGTTAAAGATATTTTAGAATGTATGGAAGAAATCGGTGCGCAATGCGAATATAACCAATGGGCTGATTTGTTAAAATACCGCTCAAAATTACCATATAACCAGTTGGATTTTGACTTTATTGATATGATTTGCCATCATTCGCAAGACATTGACATAAATAATGTTTATTCCTTTTTAAAGGCTGCATAATTTCATGGAATCATCAATTCAAATAATCTCTAACCGTAATTATCCTATAGGTGATGTTATTAATCAAGCTCTCATTCATTCTGATGAGACTCAAATCGCAGTGGCTTTTTTGAAACGCTCTGGTATAAAGACTATTGAGGAGTCCCTTAAAATGTCACTCGACCGTGGTAGTAAGTTCGAGATTATTGTAGGGCTTGATTTCAAGACGACCGACCCGCTTGCGATGAAATACTTTATAGACTTGCAGCAGCAATGTAAGAACGTTCATTTTTATTGTTATGGAGATAAGGGGACAAACAAGAACGACATCGTATTTCATCCTAAAATTTACTTATTCAAGAATCCCAAAGAAACCGTTTCAATTGTTGGCAGCACAAACCTTACTCAAGGTGGTTTACAGTCCAATTTTGAAGTGAATACAATCTTCAAAGAAAAACATCCGTTGTATTACTCTCAATTGCAAGCCATCTACAATTCAGTCAAATTTACGGATTCGTTGTTTACTCCTGATGAAGATTATCTTTTGCAGTACTCTGATGTGTACAAGGCTATTACAACCAATGAAGATAAGGCGATCGCAGACAAGGGCGTTAAGAAGCTCATGATGGAGATGTCTGAAAAAGAAACAAAACTTCCGGGTACTATTCCGTCTTTGAATGCCCTTATTATAGAGTTTCTCAAACAAAAACAATCTGAAGGAACGCTCTTTGTCTCGTTATCTGAAATTTATAGTTATCTTGATGAGAAAATTAAAGACCCAATGTTTGTTGGTCGTTATAAATTGGATACATTTCATAATACTATACGTGGGGAATTGAATAAACATCATGATGAAAGTTTGCACTCCGCTTGTCTTGGTTTGTATCATCGTGGAGAAATGGGAATGTATACACTCACAACCAAAGGGAAAAATTATTATGGACGATAAAATTATGGAATATAACAACTCACTTTCAGAATTACTCGCTGCACAATTACTGCAATATTCGGATGAAACACGTTTTTTAGAATTTAAGTCGAATTATCAAGATGTGGATCATATAGGAAAGTATATATCGGCATTATCCAATGGTGCATGTCTTGATAATAAAGATTTTGGTTATCTATATTTCGGTGTGAATGACACCACACACGAGGTGAAAGGAACAAAGTTTGATCAAACGCATACCAAGGTGGGGAATCAAGATCTTGAACTTTATTTGCGCCAATATATCGCTCCGAAAATCAACTTCACCATTGAGGAATTTACATACGCCAATGGTACTCGTGTTGTCGCCTTTACTATCCCAGCAGCGATAAATGAACCAACCACCTACAAAGGGAAAGCGTATATCCGTATTAATAGCCAAACCACAGAGCTAACTCCTTATACCGATTGGGTTCGTGCTATTTATAACAAACATATTGATTGGACTAAAGTCGTTATCCCAGAAGCTACCATAGATGATATTGACCCTATTGCTTTGCAAATGGCAAAAGACGGCTACCGCGCGCGTTTCCCTCGCCAAGCCAAAGAAATGGAGATGTGGAGTAATGAGACATTCCTTGACCATGCAAAATTAACAATAAATGGTTCTCTTACACGAGCCGCATTACTGCTTATTGGCAAGGAGGAATCTGCTCATTACCTCAATCATATAGCACAAATTGTTTGGCGTCTGCAAACGGATGAAGAAACGGCTGGTGACATCTATACAATTCCGTTTTTACGTTCGGGGGACGCGCTTCTCAGTCGCATTCGTAATTATCGTTTCAAAATATATCCACGCAATAGCCTTGTCCCTGCTGAAGTTTGGAAATACGATACAGAATCCATTCTCGAAGCTCTCTATAATTGTATTGCCCATCAAGATTACACTTGTAATGCACGCATTATAGTTACAGAAAAGAAAAATGAATTGATTTTCTCCAATTTTGGCTCGTTCTATGATGGTTCCTATGAGGAATATTATGAAGGATTCAAAATCCCTAATTCGTACCGTAATCCCTTCCTCGTGCAGGCAATGGTTAATCTTAAGATGATTGATACACAAGGGTTTGGCATTCATAAAATCTTCTTGAGCCAACGTTCTCGTTTTTTGCCTATGCCAACATATGACATGCAGAACCGTGAACAGGTAGTTCTGCATATTCCCGGATCAGTTATTAATCAAGACTATAGTCTACTCCTTTTTGAAAATGCAGATATTAATCTAACTGAAGCCTATCTACTAGACAAAGTTCAACGTAAGGAGCCTATTTCTGACAACGCAAAAGATATGTTGCGTAAGCGGCATTTGGTTGAAGGTAGAAAGAATGCGTTATTTATATCAAATAATGTTGCAAAAAAAACGAAACAAAAGGCACAATATTCTAAAAATAAGGGTTTAAACGATCAATACTATCGTGATTTAATCATCCAGTCTATTAGAGACAATTCCACCATGAATAAGCATGATATTATAGAATTGTTATGGACTAAACTTCCTGAAATACTGACAGATAAGCAAAAGGAAAATAAAATTACGAATCTATTGGCATCATTACGCAAAGCAGGAAAAATCAAGGTGGGTAAAGGAAAATTATGGGAGTTGGCATAAGTTCTTATAAAATAGACTTCATATAAATAGTAATTGCACATTTTATATGAACTTTATATGAACTCTTGATAAATTTTCCAAAAGAACCGATACTCAAACAAAGAATAAATACTTACCTTGCCAGAGTTCGTCCATTAAGCGATTTTATTGGGATAAAATAACCTCTACAAATTAACCGAAGAAGAAAAAGAAATCATCAGAAAATCGTAATGCCCTTGCCCACACCAACACATTGATTGCCCATAGAAAAGAGAAATTACCCTATTGCTTGAGAAAGGGAGAAAAAAGCACGTTTTGATGTTATGTTTGCTCCAAAAGTTCGTAATCAAAATAGTAGAGGGATATGAGAAAAAAGCAAAAAAATGTAACCCCTTTTTGAAAAAAGGTCGTATACAAAATAGTAGAGGGGGAGCCCGAAGGGCGAGTTTAGAGTTTAGCGTTTAGAGAAGCCGACTAGTTTGATAGTTGAGAGTTTTTAGAGCGAAAAAGAGGGGGTGGAGAGTGTCGAGAGAGTGTCGAGTGACCATCGACCGACCCTCGACTCAAAAAGAGAGTTAAAATACTGTTGCAATAGTGTGCGCATACCACCGAAAATAAGCAAGGGGTGTATCGGGAGTAGAACGATAGTAGACAGAACTATGCCCGTAGAAATATAACAATATAAGAATATCTAACCTATATGGCCGCATCAGCAAATCTATTTAACAAGTACAATCCCTCGCTATGGAGTTCAGACAGTTGGGCTGGGATTATACGTTGATGTATCCTATTGAATAGTTTAGAGTGGAGAGTTGAGAGTTTAATTGATATGAAAAACAAAGTTAATCGTGCCCTTGTGGCTAAGAAAAAGATTTTTACATTTATTGCAGCCCTAACGCTAAGCGTGGGGTTGTGGGCAGATGATCTTGATGATGTTAAAACTGCTGCTATTGCTGAAATAGAAGACGTTGCCACTGCCGCCAAGGAAGAGATAGATGCGGCTTCTTCTTATGAGGCAGCCAAAGCCACACAAAACCAATACAAAGAGAGTATTGATGCCGTTGTTAGCGGAGCTATTTACAATATCAATAATGCAACTTCGGAAGAGGCTGTGGCAGAGGAAGTTTTACAAACTAAAACAGATATTAATCAGTTAAAATCAGAAGCCTTAGCCGCAATCGCTAAGATTAACGAATCAGAAGAATTAAAAAAACACAAAGTTTTTGCTATTATAGAAATAGATGCCGCTCGTCAGGGTATTCAGCATGTTGAACTTAATAACTGGATAAGAGCTGCTTTGGTTGAAATTCCGGATGTAACTACCAAAGACGAGGTCGATAGAATAAAGGGCGAGGTTCTTAGGGCCATCTGTTTCTACAAAGATGGCAAAGCGGAAGGCAAAGCCGAACTGGTGGGCGAAATGGGTGAACCCTGCACCGACTGCACGGCAGTGGAGGTGAAGAAAGGTGACAAAGTCGTTACCCTCTATGCCCCCGAAAGTGTAAGTTACATTAAGGTGACGGAATAGGCACTCATCGGTGGCTGCAACCAACCTTGTCGGTGGCGGTGTGCCGAACGGTCATCGAAGGATAAGTATTGAAAAAGTATATTTTTTATCTAAAAATACACAATAAATTTGCACATATCAAAAAAAAGTTGTACCTTTGCAGTCGAAATGCGGTATTAGCACATCGGTAGTGCATAAGCTTCCCAAGCTTAGGAGGAGGGTTCGACTCCCTTATGCCGCTCTTTTTTTGTATGTGCAAGCCGGTTCATCGCTACCGCAAGGTAGAGGAAAGTCCGGGCTGCGTAGAGCACCGCATCGGTTAACGGCCGACAGGCAGCAATGTTTGGTCACTGGTACAGAGACGAGTCGCCTTCGGGCGGGTGAAACGACTACACTGCGGGCAGCAAACTCATGTAAACCGACGTCTGAGGGCGGCTCGTCCGAGTCGGAGGGTAGAGCGCGATAGAGTCG
>JAZLMS010000019.1:0-15001 GCA_045598805.1 Paludibacteraceae bacterium
AAGCGAGAGGGAGCGCCCCGCGGCAAGGGGCACAAGAATGCCCCGACGAGCGGGGGAGAACCCGCATTGAATGCGGGAGAAAAAGAACAAAAAACAAGCCCGCGGTTACGAGCCGCGGGAGAGAGACACCGAAAAGGCAGAGAGGCAGAGAGGCGGAGAGGCAAAAAGGCAGAGAGGCGGGTATATCGGAGTGCGCGGACGCACCGCCGAGAAGGGACAGGGTACAAAGATACTGCTCTATTTCAATAATTCGAGGGTGTAAAGGATAGCCTCTGCTTGGCGGAGGGCGTTCCGTTTCTTTTGACCGGCGGCATAGAGGAAAGTCTCTGCCGTGATAACTTGTTGATGCTGTTCGTCCAAGACCGTGTGACTGACAAAAGGACCTCCCATGGCTTCGCCATTGTAGATCTTCCACAGACCGCGAAGTTCGGCGGTGTAAGGGAGGATTGTGGATTGTGCGCCCGAAGGGCTATTGTGGATTGTGGATTGTGCGCCCGAAAGGCTATTGTGGATAGTGTCTAAAACTCTATATTGCGGAGGGAAGATGCGGTATTCGGTGCCCATGTAGGAACCCTCGACAGAGGCTGTCACCACTTGCCCCAAGACATCATCGCGCTTCTGACAGAGGTAATCCAACGTGAACGTGCGCTTGTCCGTGTACGGGTATGCGTATATAATAAGGTCACGACGCATGGGACCTTTGTTGTTGCAACACCATAGAAGGTGGATTGTGGAGTGTGGATTGTGGATTGTGGAGTGTGCGCCCAAAGGGCTATTGTGGATGGAGGTGTCCATAATGAGGATGTAGTCCTCGGGGATGAGGAGGTCACAATGCATTTTGGTTTGCAAAGCACGACGCGCATCCTTATTGGTGGAAGCACGATAGAAACGCGTTTGACGCTGTATTTCCTCGTTAACAAACCACTCGCGCACAGACTCGCTATTCGTAGCCCAATAAGCATCGAAATCAGCCCGATTAGGCGACTGAATACGATAAACGGCTTGCGGATGAGACCAAGGGTCACGACTAACTTTGGCTTTGAGGGTGGTGTATTTGGTGGAATCAATATCAACAATGAGGATATTACGCGTCGGTTTGAGGTAACTATCAAACTGCGAGGGAACGACGTGCATCACCTTAAAATACGGTTCCATCTGCGGCAAGCAGGGCATATCCGCTTCCATAACGGGTTTGACCGTCTCGTACACCGACTCGGAGGAAACGACTAAGCACTCGTAAATTGACCCTGTAGCAGAGACCTTACCCATGCTCGCGCCCGTGTTCTTGCAAGCGGAGAAAGAGAGAACGAGGATGACTAATATAAGTAGATGGTAGATGGTGGATGGTGCGCCGTTCCGACTATGGTGGAGAGCGAATTTAATAATGTACTTTTTCATAAGGCAATTTGGATAAATCGTAATCTTTTCGGTCCTCGTTCTTATAGCCTACGGAGATAACACAAAGGATGGTGAGGTTATCGGGGATAGAAGCCACGCGCTTGACCAGTTCTTCCGCTCCTTCACGCTGATAGATATGGCACCAGCAAGCACCTAAACCTTGATCGGCAGCGGCTAACAAGAGGTTATGTGCAGCGATGGCGCCGTCCATCTGCCATGTGTCGGTCAGTGACGCATCGACCGCCACGACGATACCTGCCATAGCGGTATTGAACATACCACTGCCGTACGTGCGGCAAGAAGCCAACGGACGGAGTTGGTCCTCCGAGGTCAGAACATAGAACTGCCAAGGGTTAATGCGCTTGCCCGAAGGGGACATGAGGGCGCATTGGAGCATATAGTCGATTTTCTCCCGTTCAACGGGTTGAGAGGTGTATTGCCGTATCGAGCGGCGATGTTGGCATAGATCGAGATGGGTCATGTGGATTGTGGATGGTGGATTGTGGATGGTGGAGTTATTTTTGGTATTGACCTACAAAACGCATCGCCAGACGGATCAGCCAATCGGGCGTGTGCTTCAATAATGGTGTGCACAGGTGATTGATAACGCCGGGCATATCCGCTTTCTTCTTGGTTTTGAAGAGTTTACGAAGGGCACGTTTAACCAGTTTCTCAGGTGGGATACTGACCGTGAGGTTCACCGCTAACTTGCGCAGATTAGGTGCCAAACCAAACAAAGCCGTATCCACCGCACCGGGGGTCATGACGAGGACATGCACGCCCTTGGGCATGAGTTCGTACCAAAGGGACTTACTGAAGTTATAGATAAACGCCTTGGTAGAGTTATAGGTCTGGATACCGGGCATTGCCATCCACGCGGACATGGAGGACATATTGAGGATATATCCCCTACCCCGCTTGACCATGTCTTCCCCAAAGAGACGGCACATCTTGGCTACCGTCACCATATGCAGGTTGAGCATCAGTTCGATGCGACGCATGGAGGTCTCGCAATAAGGGTTAAAGAAGAACACACCGGCGTTATTGATAAGGGTATCTACCACGAGGTTATTGGTTTGACAATAAGCGAAGAGCTGCTCCGCCGCATCCTGCTGACTGAGGTCGGCGTACTTGGCGATGGTTTGAACGCCGTACTGCTCATGTAGGTCAGCGGCAACGGCAGCCAATTCAGCCTCTTGGTTACTAACGAGCAAGAGGTCGCTATGGTAGTCTCGCGCCAGTTGTGTGGCGTATTGCAAGCCTATTCCGGAGCTTGCGCCGGTTACTAAACTTAACATATCTTGTTTATTTCCATTTCCAATTTTTATGCGACTATACCAATATCTCTCGCGGAACTCGCAGAACTTTGTAATCTCTCACAGATTTCACAGATTTTTTATTATCCCTCCTATTTATTTATTCTCGGATTGTGAGTAAACTCCCATCCAGCAAATAAATCAATAGTAGGCGCAGTTCCACTTTGTTCCTCTGCGGTGTGTGCATTGGTGCACCCACTAATAATAAAATTATTCAAGGCGTTTATTCCGCAGATGGCGAGGGGTACTAGTCAATATAGGTCGCTGCGCTCATCTAGTCAATCTAGGCGGCTGATGCCTCAAAACTATTTTATCACAACCAGCGGCCTTAGACGCTACCGCGAGGACGGAGTGGTAGTACGAGCGTACATTTTGAAGTAGCGAGACTACTACTCCGCAACGCAGCGGAAAAATAGGTCGTGTTAGAAGCGAGAGGGAACGCCCCGCGGCAAGGGGCGACAAGACGCTCCGACGAGCGGGAGGCACATAAGCCCTAAAACAAAGACCTTTAGCAGACGCCTATATAAGGGTGCATGCGGTCACAAGAGCCTCGGCTATCCAGACCGCAACCGTAGAAGAAGTCATCCGAATCGTCCACAATACAACTATCCAACACTAATCCCGACGTGTCCGTCGTGGTGCGAGACAGAAGGGTGAAGAAACGTACCGACTTAGCCTTACGGCGCAGTAACTGCTTCAAGATAGCACGAGACGTATTGCCCGTATCACATATATCATCTAACACAACGACATCCCTACCCTCTAAAGACGGGATATCGAAATAGTCCCAAATCAAGTGCTCACGAATGATGCCATTATAGGAATGGCCCTTCAAGAAATACACTTGATTTTGCATGTCCGGCATGCAATCAAAAACATGCATAGCAAACCACACGCCGCCGTTCATCATTACGACATAGACGACGCGGTCATTAAGCACGCCACGCGTTTGCAGTTCTTTGACTTTTGTTCTTAAGCGTTCTGACACGAACGCAGCTTCATATTTTACCATGCGAAGAGGGGATGTTGATTCATTTCACGATTAACTTCTGCGCGAACGGCTGCTATGTTCGCCTCACTGAGCGGGTCGGACAAGACCTTATCAATCAGGTCCACTATCCAAGGCATCTTATCGTCCTTGAGACCACGGGTAGTGATAGCCGGCGTACCGAAACGCAAACCGCTCGTTTGGAAAGCCGAACGGGTATCAAAGGGTACCATGTTCTTATTGGTTGTAATGTCCGCACTAACGAGTGCTTGTTCGGCAACTTTACCGGTTAAGTCGGGGTATTTGGTACGCAGGTCAACGAGCATGGAGTGGTTATCCGTTCCGCCGGAGATGATCTTATAGCCTTTGTCGATGAACGCTTGCGCCATAACGGCAGCGTTCTTCTTGACTTGTTTTTGGTAGGTAACGAAATCGGGTTGCAATGCTTCACCAAAAGCAACGGCTTTAGCGGCAATGACATGCTCTAACGGTCCGCCTTGCGTACCCGGGAAGACGGCTGAGTCGATGAGAGCGGACATCATCTTAACCTCGCCCTTAGGTGTGGTCTTACCCCACGGATTGGGGAAGTCCTTACCGATTAGGATAACGCCTCCACGCGGACCACGAAGGGTCTTATGCGTAGTAGAGGTAACTATATGCGCATACTTAACGGGGTTGTCGAGCAAACCGGCAGCAATCAGTCCGGCAGGGTGCGCCATATCGACCATGAAGATAGCGCCTATCTCGTCCGCTACCTTACGAATACGGGCATAATCCCATTCACGTGAGTAGGCGGAAGCGCCGGCAATGATCAGTTTGGGACGCTCGGCACGCGCTTTCTTCTCCAATTCGTCATAATCGACGCGACCGGTAGCCTCATCTAAACTATAATCAATAGCGTGAAAAACGAGACCCGAAAAGTTCACCGCTGAACCGTGACTGAGGTGACCGCCATGGGCAAGGTTGAGTCCCATAAACGTATCCCCGGGCTTTAGGCACGCCATAAAGACGCACATATTGGCTTGTGCACCGGAGTGCGGCTGAACATTGACATATTCTGCGTTATAGAGCTTTTTGAGACGCTCGCGAGCCACATTCTCGCTCAGATCGACAACCTCGCAACCACCATAATAGCGGTGAGCGGGATAGCCCTCGGCATACTTATTGGTCATCACACTACCCATTGCCTCCATCACTTGGTCAGAAACAAAGTTCTCACTGGCAATAAGTTCAATTCCTTTCGTTTGACGCTCACGCTCACGAGCAATGAGGTCGAAAATCTCCGTATCGCGTAACATGGTAAATATAAAATATAAAATTTGCTGCAAAGTTACGAAAAATAATTGACATCTCCAAATTTTTCTGCGTTTTTACGCAAAAGGGCACAACAAAAAACACATTTTTTCAAAAAAATTTGCATATATTAAAATAAAGTCGTAACTTTGCACGCTTTTTTGAGTGCGCGAACACGCCATGCACGCTGGACGCGTATTATTTTGGGAAAACGCACACAAGAGACGAAACTAAAACTAACTAAATTTTTAGGTATATGAAAAAGAGATTTTTACTTTTGTTTATGTTGGCTTGTTCCTGCATTATGTGGGGACAAACCATCATGATTGAGACCCTCGACGATCTTGTGCAATTGTCATCCGACAATGCAACAGCGAACGGCTATGCGGGTCAAACGATTGAGTTGAACGCAAATTTGACCATCACTAAGCCTTGGCGTCCGATTGGTACAGCGGCACAGCCGTTCCAAGGTACGTTTAAAGGTAATGGACACGTCATTTCCGGATTAGGTGCCATCAGCGGAACCGATGGTGTAGGTTTATTCGGTTATGTAGGTGCTAACGGTACGGTCCAAGAAGTAGGTATCGGTACGGGACACATCAAAACGATGAAGAACGATGTATGCGAGAACATCGGCGCACTGGCAGGATGCAATGCCGGTACGATTGTTCGCTGCTGGAATATGGCTACCGTAGAAGCCAACGGTAATAACGTAGGTGGATTGGTAGGTCAGAACAATGGTAAGATAGAAGACTGCTACAATGCCGGTCCTATTCTTAAGGCTACTGATGTCATTGGCGGTTTAGTAGGTATGAACACGGGTAAAATCAACCGCTGCTACAATATCGGTTTTGCCCGCAACGGTTATGGACTGGTAGAAAAGAGCACCGGTACGATTACGGAAGGTTACTATGATAGTCAGTTATACATCCAAATACCGGAGCCATACCAGCATATTGAGCCCGAAGGCGTTACCGCTGTAGAGAAGACGGAAACGATGTTTAGTCTCTTTGCTTCGAGTGAGCAATGGACGAATAGTAACGATAACTATCCGATGTTGACTGTGTTTAAGGAGCACGATGCAGCAAAAGTGAGTGTAGCTTCCGCTAATGTAGATCCCCTCAACGTATCAACAGAAAACCACATGAATATCTTGATTGGTTTCTTCACCGTCAACACGGGCAATGGTGTTAGTTGGAACACAACGAGCGAGGAGCAAGCCAACTGGGTATTTCCCACGGGAATAAACAACGAATGGGGCATAGCTCATCCTTGCCGTCCGACAGAATGTATATTGACGGTAAGCAAGGGTAATCATGTACGTGAGGTATATGCTGCTCCCCTGCCGGTGAATCCCTTTGATCCGGGTGTTATTTTAGCCGATACGCAAACGATTTGCGTAGATGACACGCTTTATTTCCAGCATGTTGAATATGTTACGTACGGAGATCCGGGTGGAGGTGTTGCGGATTACAAGATATTGTTAATCGCCACTCAATTCAATTTTGATGGTGATTCGATTAAGAACGACACCATTCTCGATGCAGGATTTGGAGAATACTATGATTTGTTCTGGCACGGAGGACATTGGATTCCCACTGAACCCGGTATTTATAAGATTAGACGTTACGCTGCCGATAGTCAATGTCATTTAGACTATGCAGAGGCGTATGGTTGTATACCTGTCATTGCACCGGATACGGTTAATCCCGGTGACATTAATGCTTCTGAGAGCGATTCTTTATGCTATGCCGACTCCGTCATTACCATCAGCAATAAGGAGG
Organism: Paludibacteraceae bacterium; assembly: GCA_045598805.1. Lineage (GTDB taxonomy): Bacteria > Bacteroidota > Bacteroidia > Bacteroidales > Paludibacteraceae > Colicola. Next base: position 6,780 of record JAZLMS010000019.1, read on the forward strand.
CTGCCCAATGCCCCAAAACGAAGATACTGTACTATTGGACGGTAAATGGCGATTCGATAGAGGGAGCCCATGCCGCTGATTTAGAGTACACATTACCGCAACCGGGTACTTACTCTTTCCTTCGCTATGCTTATAACGACAAATGCACGAGTAAGGAAGAGGCTAAAGTAGCTCCGACCGAGTACAATGTAATATTGTTAGACGAATTCAAGGAAGGAGAGATAATAAGCACAGACACCTTCCGTATCTGTAATCCGGAGGATGTGATTACTACCGTGGGTACCATCACGGCTACAGAGGCTACGGGCGGAGACAATAAGATTGGTTACCAATGGTATATGCTTGCCGACGGAACGCCAACGGCTATCAGTGGTGCGACCTCGCAAGACTTGATTTTGAGTGACGTAGCCAATCAGTTGTCCTTTGAGTTTGACAAGACCTATTCTATCTTCCGCATGGTGAACGACAGTACGTGTCAGACGGAGCCTATTTCGTCCAAGGACACCGTGATTATCATCGTTTATCCGAAATTTGAGGAAGGCGACATTCAAGCCGCAGACGACACACTCTGTTGGGAAGCGGAGCATACGATAACTATCAACAGTGCAGCGGACGCCACCTTTGGTTCGTTGGATGTGTTCTACTACTGGACGGTTCAGTTCGCTGAAGGAAGTGAGGACTCAATACAAGAAGCCAATGCTGCCTCGTTGACCTATACCGACTTTATCGCTCCCGGAACGTACACCTTCCATCGTTATGCTTATAATATCCTTTGCGTGGACAGAGCCGAAGCGATTAAGGATTCGTCGGAATATAAAGTAACCTTATTGGAAGAATTCAAGGAAGGAGAGATCAGCAGTACGACTGAGTTCTTCGTTTGCGACACGGCTATGGTGATTAGTACCGTGGGTACCATCACGGCTACAGAGGCTACGGGCGGAGACAATAAGATTGGTTACCAATGGTATATGCTTGCCAACGAAACGCCAACGGCTATTGAGGGTGCCACCTCGCAGAACCTTACGTTGAGCGACGTAGCCGATCAGTTGTCCTTTGAGTTTGACAAGACCTATTCCTTCTTCCGCATGGTGAACGACAGTACGTGTCAGACGGAGTCTATTTCGTCAAAGGACACTGTGGTTATCACCGTTTATCCGGAATTTAAGGAAGGCGACATACAAGCCGCAGACGACAGTCTCTGTTGGGAAGCAGAGCGCAAAGTGACCATTAACAGTACAGCAGACGCTACCTTTGGTTCGTTGGATGTATTCTACTATTGGACGGTTCAATTCGCTAATGGAAGCGAATACACAATACAAGGAGCAGAGGATGCCTCGTTGACCGATTTTACCGACTTTATCGCTCCCGGAACGTACACTTTCCGTCGTTATGCTTATAACACCATTTGCATGGATATAAACAGCGCCGTTAAAGATTCGTCGGAATATAAAGTAACGTTCTTGGAAGAGTTCGAACCCAGTTCTATCATCGCTGACTCCATTGCCGTATGTACGGTAGAAGAGGCTTTGGCACTCATCACTACTATTCAAGGCAATCCCGCTACCGGTGGTGACGGAACATATTCTTACAAATGGAATATGCGTGAAGAGGGAACGACGGATATGTTGCCCGATTCAATAGCTAATGGGAAAGACTTAGATTTGACGAAGGTTACCCTACGACAAGGCTTCAAATATACATTCTATCGTGAAGCCAAGGACGATTACTGCCAAACAGAATGGCAACGTAGTGACAATACGGTTATTATTGACATCTACGGTGCCGTAACGGCGGGTGAGATTGAGAACAAGACGATTGACTCGACTTGTATGGTAGCATCCCTGACGGAGAAGTTCGATGTGGTGATTGGTTCTGTAAAAGATGCCACCACTCCTAAAGGTGATATCGCTTATACGTGGTATATGATAGTGAATAATGGAGATCCCGTTATCGTTGGTAATGACAAGACATTTACCTATACCTTTGAGACGAAGGACATTGACGCACTGACCACCTACACGTTCTATCGTACCGCAAAGAACATCCAATGCGGCAGCGAAGAGGTTCGCGCAGAAGGTGTAACGAAAGTACAAGTGAGTCTGACAGGTACCATTGAGAAAGAGCTTATTCTTTGCGAATCGCAGTTTATTAACGGTAAGTACGATTATTACTATCCTGTAGAGAATCCTTATCGTAAGGTTACGTTTGATTTGAACAATCCGAAATCGATTAGTTTCTCTGACCTTATGGCAAGCACCACTTGTCCGCCTTATGTAACGTTAACTCCAGTAGTTATTCCTTCTCCGGCAATCTCTACCGATAACGAGGCTGAAGTTTGTCAGGATGGTGAGACCGGAGCCTTAACCCTTTACTTCCTCATGGAGAAGGGTTCGGCGGATATGTATAGCATCGAACTTAGCGAAGGTCTGAGACCGTACTTCAATAACCAAGCCTACATCTCGGGCGATTTGAACGAGACCGTTCACGAAGGCGAACGCGGTGCGATTACACTCCAATGCAATCGTATTGGTTTGCTTGGTGAGAAGATCATGTACTTACAAGTAGGTACCAAGTCCGAGCAAAGCGGACAAGAGACCTGCTTCAGTACGATGAAAGCGATTAACCTGCACATAGCACAAGGTGGTTATATCATGAGCAAATACGACAAAGTATTGTTCATTGACAACAACCCCAAGAAAGAGACGGATCATAAGTTCATTGATTACCAATGGTATAAGAACGGTGCTCCCGTAGAGGGGGCTAAGGGTCAGTACTATACTGAAGGAGGCGAAATCCTGCATGGTAGTTATTTTGCTGACTTGACGTACTTAGAGAACGGACTGCCAGTTGTACTGCGTACATGTACGATGGAGATGCCTATTGAGAACAGCAGAAAGACTCCCCTACCTACGGAGAACGTATCCAAGCAATTGGAGAACGGACGAATCGTTATCCAACGTGGAGAGGCTAAATTCGATGTGTTAGGTAATAAAATCAGTAGTTTGTAATGATTGGTAATTTTGTAATCAAGGAGGACACAATTATGAAAAAGACAATAATAGCAATTATCCTTATTGCGAGTAGCGTACAATTAATGGCACGCGAGTATCCTGATTCCGTTTTGGAGGCCAGTCAAGCGCAAGCACGTATTAAGAAAGGACTGAGTATTGAACTGAGCGGTGGAGTCGGCGCGAGCCGTATTGATTTCCAGCATTGGGGACAGAAAGGCAATGACGCTTTCCAAAGCAATAACTTAGGTCATAAGATTTCTTTCCCCAGTGGTAATGCCGCTTTTGGACTGACCTACTATTTCGTTCCCAGTTTCGGTTTAGGAACGGGAGTGGAGTTTACGTCCTATACTTCTAAGACGACATTCAAATCGCCTTTACAGTTCGAGGCAACGGATAAATACGGAGACGATTATATCCAAACCATCCGCACCGATGCCGCTGAGCGACAGGACTTATATATGTTAGAGATTCCTGTAGGCTTGCATTTCCGCGCTATGGGTGATGGAAAGAAAGTTGGTTTCATTGGAGCATTAGGTGTTAAGTTCGGTTTGCCGATGAAGAGTACGTATCAAATGAACGACGCATACCCCATCTACAACAATATCTATTATCCCATTTATGATTTGGCTATCGAGAAGATTCCTACCGTGATTGAGGATGGTACGGCACTGCCCTATTCGGGTTCGTTCGGAACTCTCGTATCGGGCGACAAGCGCTACAATATGGCTAAGTTCAACTACGCCGGATACGCCCAACTCGGTGTACTCTTCCAACTCAGTCAACATGTAGATATGAGTTTGAGCGCTTTTGCAACCTACTATATCAATGATATGCTGGACAACCACGGATACGACCCTGTTAGTTTCGGTGGTGCTCTGCCAGAGGGCGAATACCCCACCCGACTGAGTAACGACCGCACTGAAATGGGGTTGGCGAATTCCAATGCCGTTAGTTCATTGCATCCTTGGAACGTAGGTTTGAAAGTAGGCTTCCACTTCAATACGGACAAACCCGATGCCAAGAAAGAGTTTGATAAGCAACAACGCGAAGAGCGCCGCGCTGCGCGTCAAGCCGCTCGCGAGGCTCGCTTAGCCGAAGAAATGGCTGCCGAAGAGTTAGCTCGTCTCAGAGCCGATAGTTTACAAGCTATCCAAGATAGTCTTCAAGCTATTCAAGATAGTCTGAACGCTATCGAGCCGGTTGAAGAAGAAGTGGAACCGGAACCCGTAAGAGAATGTGATTGCATTGACACCATATATATATACGTGCACGATACGGTATATATTCATGACGTAGTTAAGGAGGTTCTTCCCGCACCTACCGTAGCGGAACAACTGTCCGATTTGATGGAAAAGAGTATTATCTGGTTTGCCTTAGATTCCGATGTACCTATTCTGGAACCGAAAGACATCTTGATTAACATGGCAACCTTGTTGAAAACTCATCCGCAGCAACGCGTTTACGTAACGGGGCACGCATGCAGGTTAGGATCATATGCTTACAACATGGATTTAGCTATGCGTCGCGCCAAAGCGGTGGCTAAGCAGTTGAAAGCGCTGGGTGTGAAAGATGAACAAATGATTATTCAGACTAAGGGAGAGAATGTGCCGTACCGTTTCAACGGCAAACACACCTTAGAGAAGGATCGTCGTGTAGAGATTATTCCGGTAGAGATGGTTGAGGAGGAAGAAGTGGTTGAGAATGCTCAAACGCAGGGTGAGAAAGTAGTCTTGAAAGCCGGTGACCGTTTGGCTAAATTAGCTCGTAAGTACTATGGTAATACGGAGGATTGGGTTATTATTTATAACGCCAACAAGGATGTTATCACCAATCCCGATGTACTGCCCGTAGGTAAAGAGATCGTTATTCCTCAAAAGCGCTAAGCGAAACGAACATTAAATAAAATAACAATTCATATGCAACAAATCAAACTGAAAAAGGGTTTGGACATCCCCATGGATGGCGCTGCTGCACTGACCATAGGCAGTATCAATCGCCCATCCGTTTATAAGATTGTTCCGGACCACTACGCCGGCTTGACCCCCAAACTGATGGTCAAGGAAGGCGACCAAGTGAAAGCGGGTTCTCCCCTCTTCCACGACAAGCAGTTTGCTGAGTTGGTCGTTACATCGCCCGTCAGCGGAACGGTGGTTGAGATCAACCGCGGTGAGAGACGTAAGGTGATGTATATCGGCATTCAAGCGGATACTCAAACCGCTTATGCCGAGTTCGACCTCAAGCAAAATGTTAAAGACTTGCTGCTGCAATCGGGTCTGTGGGCTTACATCAAGCAACGCCCCTACGACTGCATCGCAATGCCCAGTAAACAACCCAAGGCGATCTTCGTATCGACTTTTGACACCGCTCCATTGGCTCCCGATTACGGCTTCGTTTTAGCCGGTAAGGGTAACCTACTCCAAGCCGGTATCAATGCGTTAAGCGAACTGGCACCCGTCTATGTAGGTCTCAAAGCCGGTAACAAGACGGCTGATTTCGCTGCTCTGAAGAACTGCACGCTCTATAGCGTAGAGGGTCCCCACCCTGCCGGTAACGTAGGTGTCCAGATTAACCACGTGGCTCCTATTGCCAAAGGCGAGACGGTGTTCACGGTTAATATCCAGGACCTCGCTATCATTGGTAAGTTCTTTACCAAGGGTATCGTCGATATGGAGCGTGTGGTAGCCCTTACGGGTGAGATGGCGTATGAGCCTCAGTACTTCCGTATTCTGCCCGGTACGCCTACCAGTGCTATTACTTGCTGTAATATACGCAAGGAACTGCCAACGCGTATCATATGTGGTAATGTGTTGAGCGGCAATCAAGTGGAGCAAGAGGAAATCCTTTGCTATCGTTGCAATCAAGTATCGATTTTGGCTGAAGGCAAAGACACATGCGAGTTTATGGGCTGGTTATTACCTCGCTTCAATGACTTTAACGCTAAAACAACCGATCCGGCTAAGTTCTTAGACAACGGTTTACAGCATTGGCTCTTTGGTCGTAAGCAATACAGCTGGGACGCACGTATTAAGGGTGGTCGTCGTGCTATCATCGTCAGTGGCGAGTATGATAAAGTCTTCCCCATGGATATTTATCCTGAGCAACTCATCAAGGCTATGATTGCCGGTAATATTGATAAGATGGAGCAACTTGGAGTATATGAAGTAGCTCCGGAAGACTTTGCGTTATGCGAATATATTTGCACCTCCAAGTTACCTTTGCAAACTATTGTGAAAGAGGCATTAAGTAATTTAAAAAAGGAGATTGAGTAATGAAAAAGTTTTATCAAATCTGGAAAAAGTTCGGTCAGAACTTCCAAGAAGGCGGTAAACTGAGCAAACTCAGTAGTTTCTACGATGCCTTTGACACATTCTTATTTACTCCGAACACTACCGCTCGTAAGATAGGTAGTCATATCCATGACGGTAACGACAGCAAACGTACGATGATTCTTGTTGTTTTGGCTCTTATTCCCGCCATGCTGTTCGGTATGTTCAATGTGGGTTATCAGCATTTCCTTGCCTCGGGTGAGATCGTGAAGGGGGCTATGACCTGCGCTTTGTTCTGGAAAGCCTTTGGTTTTGGTCTATTGTCCGTTCTGCCCTATATTGTGGTAGCCTATGCTGTAGGTTTGGGAATTGAGTTTATTGTAGCTCAAATCAAACATGAAGAAGTAGCAGAAGGTTTTCTTGTTACCGGATTCATCATTCCGCTGATTGTGCCCATCGAAACGCCGTTATGGATGGTTGCCGTAGCAACCGCTTTTGCCGTTATCTTTGCTAAAGAGGTCTTTGGCGGTACGGGATATAATATCTTCAACGTAGCCCTCATCACACGTGCGTTCCTCTTCTTTGCTTATCCTACCCATATGACGGGTGATAAGTTCGTGAGAACAACGGACGGCACTTGGGGTTGGGATAAGGGTGCAACCCTTGTGGATGGTTTCACGGGTGCTACCCCACTCACCCAACTCAGTACGGCTGAGACGGCTACTTGTACGATGACCGACACGCTTGGTAACCCCATCGGTTTTTGGGACGCTGTCAACGGTTTGATTCCCGGTTCGGTAGGTGAGACCTGTATTTGGGCTATCCTCCTTGGTGCTATTTTGCTGCTCATGACGGGTGTAGCTTCTTGGAAGACGATGCTCTCCATCTTCGTTGGTGGCGGTCTGGTAGCCTTCCTGTTTAATATAGGTGGCGTAGATAACGCTGCTGCCAACACGCCTTGGTACATGCACCTTGTACTCGGCGGTTTCGCTTTCGGTGCTGTCTTTATGGCAACCGACCCCGTTACCTCCGCCCGTACGGAGGCTGGTAAATGGATTTACGGTTTCCTTATTGGTGCTATGGCTATCGTTATTCGTGTACTCAATCCCGGTTATCCCGAAGGTATGATGCTGTCTATCCTGCTCATGAATGCCTTCGCTCCGCTGATTGACTGGTGCGTGGTTCGCGTAAATATTAATAAACGTTTAAAAAGAGCATGATTATGAAACTGAATACAAATAGCAATGTCTATACGATTATTTATGCTACGGTTATTGTCGTTATCGTAGCTGTGCTCTTGAGCCTTGTGCATGGCGGTTTGAAGAACAAACACGATGAGAATAAGCGTTTGGATATACAAAAGCAGATCCTTGTTGCTCTCAATCAGGACATCACCCAAGGTAATCCTGCTCAACTGTATGCTGACATCGTCAAGGCAGATTCCGTTCTGATTGATGGTGAGATGAAAGTTTACTATATTGCCACCATTGACAACTCGCAAAAACTGGTTATTCCCTTAAAGGGTCAAGGTCTTTGGGGTGCCATCTGGGGTTATGTAGCTCTGAACGATGATAAGAACACCATTTTCGGTATTAACTTCGGTCACGACGGAGAGACTCCGGGTTTAGGTGGTGAGATTGTAACGGAGAACTTCCGCTCTCGTTTCTTTGGTAAACATATCAAAGATGCCAAAGGCAACCTCCGTTCCGTAGCCGTTCTGAAGAGCGGTAAAGCAGCTCCCGAAGGACAAGAGCAAGTCGATGCTTGGGCTGGTGCAACTATCACCTCCACAGGTGTCAACGATATGCTTTTCAATAGTTTGAACCAATACAAACCGATTCTTGAGCAAAAGGAGGAATAATTATGGCACTTGCACAAAAAACAAAAGAGGCCTTTTTAGGTCCGTTGAATATCAACAACCCCGTCTTGGTGCAGATCTTGGGTA
>JAZLMS010000020.1:0-4911 GCA_045598805.1 Paludibacteraceae bacterium
CGGGCTGCTTAATAAACCATCTGAAAATACACCAAAGGAACCTCCTTAAATTCACAAATCCGCTCAATTCCAATGAATTAAGCGGATTTTTTAGCAATAAATGTATTGCTTTGCGGTGCGGACGAGACTCGAACTCGCGACAAAGTGAGATTGGTATTCGCGAGATTCTCGCTACTTCCTACGCAAAATGCCCAGCCAAAAGACTGAGCATTTAAGCGGTGCGGACGAGACTCGAACTCGCGACCTACGGCGTGACAGGCCGGTATTCTAACCAACTGAACTACCGCACCTCGTCGGAATTCTGCTTGATGTGTTGACAAACAAGCCTTTTCCCTAGATACGGTTTTCCCGTTTCATCGGGACAACCATGCCTCTTTCCAAAAAGTGCGACTTTTTGGAAACCTTCTATTAGTTCATTTCTCATCTTATCCTCGCTTGGATCGTCACTTGAGAAATTTCCTTTTTCGAAAGCGGGTGCAAAGGTACTACATTTTTTTGATATGACCAAATTTTTTCGCAAAAAAATGCAAAAAAAATGCATTTGAGGGGTAAAAATGCCTATTTTGGGGTGAAAAATGAAGATTTTTTTTAAAATCATTTGGTCAATTAACGATTTTTTTGTAATTTTGCACGTCATTTTTCGTTGTATATGGCACGCATACAAGACAAAGATAAAGTGTACGAATTCTTCCGCCCCTTTGTGGACTGGATGTTTCGTCAATCGTACCGCCGCTTTCAGTATGTTGGTCGGGAGAATATCCCGACAGATGGTGCCATCATTTTTGCCCCTAATCATACGAACGCCCTTTGCGATGCGATGTGCATCTTAGGTGTTGATGGTCGTCGCAAGGTTTTTGTGGCGCGTGCAGATATTTTTAAGAATCCCAAGACGGCTAAACTCCTGAATTTCTTCAAGATTATGCCCATCAATCGTGTTCGCGATGGACTAGATGAGGTGCGCAAGAATGACGAGACCTTAGACAAAGCGGTTGAAGTGCTCAATGATGATGTGCCCTTCTGCATTCTGCCGGAAGGAACCCATCGACCGAAACACTCGTTACTCCCGCTCAGCAAAGGTATCTTCCGTATAGCCCTTCGTGCCAATGATAAATTTGGCGACCAAAAGCCGGTCTATATCGTTCCTGTTGGGTTGGAATATGGCGACTATTTCCACTTATGGGACTCGTTGACCGTCAATATAGGCAAACCTATCAATGTGACGCAGTTTGTGAAGGATCTGCAGGCAAAGGCTACCGAGGAACTGACTCAACCGCAGATTATCAATATGCTACGTGACGAACTTACTGAACGTATGCGCGAACAAATAATGTGGGTGCCGGACGATGAGCATTACGAAGAAAATATACAGAAATTGCAGGAGAACCCACCGGCTCCGTTTGATAAGTTCAAGAAGCATCGTATCCCTCGCTGGCTGCTGCTGATTGGACTTGCTTTAATGTTGCCGTTCTTTATCCTAAGTGCAGCAGTGACTCTGCCTATTTGGCTTATTTGGTTGATTATTAGAGGACGGATAAAAGATCCTGCTTTCCATAATTCAGTACAATACTTATGGCAACTGATTTGTATTCCGTTGCTGTTCTTCATACAAGCACCATTTTGGATGTTCTTCCAAGAATATCTGTACCAAGTGAGGAAGTTTAAGAAGGCGAAAGAGTAGGGTGGATTGTGGATAGTGGATAGTGGATTGTGGATAGTGGATAGTGGATTGTGGATTGTGAGAGTGAATAGGGGAGAGAAGTGTTGGGGAATTGTGTAATTATAAAATGTTGTAGTTATGATTAGAGTTTTTCTTGTTTTGGCATTGTACATTGTAATGCCGGTGTTGATTGTAGAGGGATTTAAGCGGTGGACATGGGTTCAGAAAGTGGGGACTGTGGTGTTGGCGTATGCCGTAGGAATTATTCTTGCCCTGACGGGCGCGTGCTCCTTTGAAGCCGAATCGGCGGCTGCCATCACCTTTAGTAAGGTGCAGTCGATGATTATGAATATCGCCGTTCCGTTGGCTATCCCGCTCATGCTTTTCAATTGTGATTTCAAACTATGGACCAAAGCCTTGCCTAAAACCATTTGGGCATTGGTGGGTGGTGTAGCTGCGGTACTCGTTGCCGTTATCTCCGGTTACTTCATTTTCCGTCATACGGGTATCCCCGAGATGGAGAACGTAGCAGCCATGATGACCGGTATTTATACCGGTGGCACGATGAACTTCAACGCCTTAGGCGCTTCCTTGGGGGTAGATAAGTCCGTGATGGCTATTGTTCTTGCCTTTGAAATGGTACTGACTACTCCTTATATATTCTTTATTATAGGTGGTGGTTATAAGTTCTTCCGCAAGTTGCTTCCTTACAAGGAGGATGTTACGCGTCGTGGGCGTAAGGACGAGGAAATCGAAACGAACGACGTGGAGAATTACAAAGGTATGTTCAAGAAAGAGAACGTAGGCGGTATGTTCCTTGGTTTAGGACTGAGCGTGCTCTTCCTTGCTATCGGTGCAGGACTGAGTCTGCTGCTCACGGGCAAACTGAATGAGTTGGTGATTATTCTGACTATTACGACGCTGGCTATTATTGCTTCGTTCTTCAAGAAAGTGAGAGCCTTGCCTAAAACGTTTGAGTTGGGTATGTTCTTTATCCTTATCTTTAGTGTTATTGTCGCCTCTTTGTTTGATATACACAGTATCAATAGCAGTGCGATAATGATAGGTCTGTTTGTGGCTTGGATTATGGTTATTAGTGCTTTATTGCACTTATTGCTTTGCCGAATAATGAAAGTTAGTGGAGACCTGTTTACCGTAGGTCAGGTGGCGTTGCTCTGTTCGCCTCCTTTCGTTCCTCCGGTAGTAGGTGCGATGAAGAATAAAAAAGTGCTGCTAAGCGGAATTGTGATTGGATTGGTGGGATATGCTGTGGGAACGTATCTTGGCGTGGCGATAGCATGGCTGCTGCCGTTGCTATAAAAGTTAAAAGTTAAAAGTTGAAAGTTGAAAGTTGAAAGAAGCCGTCTAGTTGGGAAAGATGAAAGTGTGAAGAAATCGCATAACTATAAACTATAGATCTTAAAAAACTTCTATCAACTATCAACTATAAACTATAAACTAATAAACAAAGTTTATGAATAGAGTGTTGATTTTAGGGCTTGCCACGGCATTAGTGATGCCGTTGGCAGCAAAGAAAGCTCCCAAACCGGTTGAAGTGGATTCGTTGGGTAATAAGATTAAAACCGGTTGGAACTTTGGTGTTTTGCCTTCCGTAGCATTTGATGCCGACTACGGATTCCAAGGCGGGTTATTAGGCAATGTTTATTACTATGGGGACGGTAAGCAGTACCCTGAGTATATCCACTCCATCTATGTAGAGGGAGCATATACGACCAAGCACCACGGAATCTTCCGGGTTAACTACGATAGTAAGTACCTCATTCCTAACCATCGGTTGACGTTGGATGCTACGTATCTACCCGACGCGATGTGCGATTTCTATGGCTTTAATGGCTATCAAAGTGTTTTCAATTCGGATTGGGTAAAGTGGAACAAGAACCCGGAGAAAATGACCAATAAGGAGCAGTATCAGTCGCGCGTGTTCTATAAATACAAACGTGACCTCATTCGCTTTGCTGCGGATATAGAGGGTACTATTTACAAGGATCTGAAATGGAACGCCGGTTTAGGTGTGTTAGGCTATATCATTGAGGACTGTAATATCGACATGCTCAACGGTAAGAACGAGTTTGATTCGAAACTTAAACCCTATGAGCAAAAAGCCCTCAATCCCGATGCCGGCAGTTTGTACGAGAACTATAAATCGTGGGGATTGATTGACAAGGCAGAGGAGAAAGGCGGTTGGCATCCTTATGCGCGTGCGGGTATTAGTTATGATACGCGCGACAAGCGTCAGGGTCCTAATCGCGGTATTTATGCGGATGCTTTCTTTACGTACTCGGCGGCTTTTAATGCTTCGTACGGTCAGCAAGCTTCGGCAGGTTATAATCACTTGCAGTTCAATTTCACCTTCCGTCACTATGTGTCGGTGCTGCAACGCCAGAGTCGTTGCTTCAGCAATATCGTGTTTGCTTATCGTGTAGGAACGCAGAACCTGATTGCAGGCAAGAGTCCGTTCTATATGGATAACTACCTCAATTCGCTCTTTATCCAGCGTGTTTATTACGAAGGATTGGGTGGTGGTAACTCGGTTCGTGGTATGATGGCTAATCGTATATCGGCTAAGGGCTTTGCCTTTGCTAACGTGGAGTTCCGTTTCCGTATCGTAAACTTTGACATTGGTCGCCAGCATTTCTTTGTGGGACTTAATCCGTTCTTTGATTTAGGTATGGTGACGCAGCCGTATGAGATTAATGAGGACTTGATAAAAGCGCATCCGGACTATTTCTCGCAGGATAAGGCAGATGTTTATCGTCCGCACATGACGGCAGGTGTGGGTTTGAAGGTGGGCATGAACGAGAACTTTGTTCTCTCTGCCGATTGGGCTATGCCGGTGAATGAGAAGTACTATATGAATCAGGATAACAACAAGCTTTCCAACTTCTATGTAAAGATGGGTTATCTGTTCTAATAGAGAACCTCACTCCCTGACGTTAAATAGTGAGGATATATTTCTAAATGCGCTTTTCGTTGCTTTTGGCAGAAAAGTGCATTTTTTATTTGCGTATATGGAAAAAAAGTTGTAACTTTGCAAGCGAAATAAAAGGAGGGGTATTAGCTCATCTGGTAGAGCGCGACGTTCGTCTTATAACCGGGGCCACGCAAAGTACCAGATTGCTTGAGAAAAGAACAAAAATAAATATATGACACAAGAATTACAGATTAGAAGTAGCGCTGCTGAGTTCTTGATCTTTCAGACACAAGAACAAGCTAACGGCATTCAGGTCTATTAC
>JAZLMS010000021.1:0-62823 GCA_045598805.1 Paludibacteraceae bacterium
GCGGAACGCAGACACGACGGGTGAGCAAAGGTCGCTCCGGCGACACCGGTAAAAGTAAGAAGCGAGACCGTCCCTACTATTGATTTATTTGGAGGATGGGAGTTTACTCACAATCCGAGAATAAATAAATAGGAGGAATAATAAGACAAATCAGTGAAATCTGTGATAATCTGTGAGAGACAAAAACCAAGTGGCAGACAAACAAAACCAAAGATAATAATATCGTAACAATACGAAAGATAGTAATGGATTATAGAGAGGAAATAGCGAGGAGGCGGACATTTGCGGTGATAGCGCACCCGGATGCCGGTAAGACGACACTGACCGAGAAGTTACTGCTTTACGGAGGTGCTATCCACACCGCCGGTGCCGTCAAGTCAAACAAGATACGCAAGACGACCACCTCCGACTGGATGGAGATAGAGAAACAACGTGGTATATCGGTAGCCACTTCCGTTATGGGATTCGACTACGAGGGATTCCACATCAATATATTGGACACCCCCGGTCACCAAGACTTTGCGGAGGACACGTTCCGCACGCTGACTGCCGTTGATTCGGTTATTATCGTGATTGACTCCGCCAAAGGCGTAGAGACGCAAACACGCCGCCTGATGGAGGTTTGCCGCATGCGTAAGACCCCCGTGATGGTGTTCATGAATAAGATGGACCGCGAAGGTAAAGACCCCTTTGATTTGATGGACGATGTAGAGTCCGAACTCGGTATTCACGTCACTCCGATGACGTGGGCAAAGGGCCAAGGCGAACGGTTTGAGTCGGTGAGCAGTCTATACAAAGTAGAGGGAACGGATTTTATCCTCCTCAACAAACCCGCAGACGTGAGCCAAGACGATTGGGACTTGATTAAAGAGGTCTATCCCCGTTTTGACAAAGCCGCTTATGAAGCAGGCGAGTTAGCTCCTGTCTTTTACGGTAGTGCTTACAAGACGATAGGTATAGAGGAGATGTTAGACTGCTTTATCCGTTTGGCACCCAGTCCAAGACCGGTAGAGGCGCAAGAGCGCATTGTTGAGCCGATGGAAGATAAGTTCACGGGTTTCTGCTTTAAGATTCACGCTAACCTCGACCCCAATCACCGCTCATGTATTGCGTTCTTCAAGATCTGTTCGGGACGCTTTGAGCGCAACCAATACTACAAGCACGTGCGTAAGGATCAACAGATGCGGTTCAGCGCTCCCACGTGTTTCATGGCGCAGAAGAAAGAGACGGTAGATGAGGCTTTTGCGGGGGACGTAGTTGGCTTGCCGGATACAGGTAACTTCAAAATAGGCGACACGCTCACCAGCGGCGAGAGTTTGCACTTTAAGGGCCTACCCTCTTTCTCGCCGGAGATGTTCAAGTATATAGAGAACGCCGACCCGATGAAGCAAAAGCAGTTGGAGAAAGGTATTCGCCAACTCATGGACGAAGGTGTAGCGCAACTCTTTGTCAATCAGATGAACGGTCGTAAGATTATCGGCACGGTAGGACAATTGCAGTTTGAAGTTATACAGTACCGTTTAGAGCACGAGTACAACGCCCTTTGCCGCTGGGAGAACCTACCGATGTATAAGGCGTGTTGGGTAGCCCCCGCGGAACCCAATGACCCCGAGTTTGAAACGGAGTTAGAGCTATTTAAAAAGCGCAAAGTACAGTATATGGCGACGGATAAGGAAGGGCGTGATGTCTTTATGGCAGATAGCGCTTATGTTCTTAATATGGCACAAAATGATTATAAACATATAAAGTTTCACTTTACATCAGAGTTCTAATTATGAAAAGCAAAGGATTACAGTTTCGCCTCATTGTGATGAACTTTTTAGAGTTCGCTGTTTGGGGTGCGTATTTAACGAGCATGGGTCGCTACTTAGGTAGCCATGGTTTGGGAGCTAACATCGGTTGGTTCTATTCGGTACAAGGTATCGTGAGTTTATTTATGCCCGCCATCATGGGTATTGTAGCAGACCGCTGGATGCAAGCCCAGAAAGTGCTCAGTCTGTGTCATGGTTTGGCTGGTATCTTCATGTTAGCCTCCGGTCTTTATGCCTTCTCGGCAGGCAACGCTGTTGCTTTTGGTCCGCTATTCACGCTCTATACTATTTCCGTAGCGTTCTTTATGCCTACCATTGCTCTGACTAATTCGGTGGCTTTCAATGCCCTCATCAAAGCAAACATGGACACCGTGAAGGACTTCCCGCCTATCCGTGTGTTTGGAACAGTTGGTTTTATTGTGACGATGTGGATTGTGGATCTGCTCGGTTTTATGAACACTCCGGGACAATTCGTTGTTAGTGGTGGTCTTAGCCTTGTATTGGCTCTTTACTCGTTCACCTTACCCGCTTGTACGATTGACAAAAATAAAGAATCTAAATCAATCGTGGAGGCTCTTGGACTGAAAGCCTTTGGTCTCTTCAAACAAAAGAGGATGGCGCTGTTCTTCATCTTCTCGATGATGTTAGGTATGTGCCTGCAAGTGACGAACGGTTATGCCAATCCTTTCCTTGGTAGTTTTGAATACTTCAGTTCTTGGGCTAACACGTTCGGTGTGCAACACTCGGGTATCTTAATCAGTATATCGCAGATTTGTGAAGCACTATGTATCTTGGCTATCCCGTTCTTCCTTAAGCGCTTTGGTATCAAGAACGTGATGTTCATGGCAATGATAGCTTGGGTGCTGAGATTCGGTCTCTTCGGAGCAGGTAACCCCGGTTTCCCCGGTGTGCTGCTGTTTGTTCTGAGTTGCGTTGTTTACGGCTTTGCCTTTGACTTCTTCAATATATCGGGTGCCCTCTACGTGGATCAAGAGACGAACGAAGCTCAACGTAGTAGCGCTCAAGGTCTGTTTATGATGATGACCAATGGTGTAGGAGCAACGATTGGTACGTTAGCAGCCCAAGCCATCGTGAACCGCGTAGTACCGATTATGGACGAGGCAGCCTTAGGCATCGTACGCGAGACGGTTCAAACCAAAGTATTAGGATTCGTCAGAGAGAGCCAACAAATAGCATGGAACGCTATTGACCCCGCTAATCTACAAGCCATTACCGAGAAAGCACAACAGATGTGGAGTGGTTGGCAAACGGCGTGGTATATCTTTGCCGGCTTTGCGTTGGTAGTTGCAATCTGCTTCTGGTTCTTCTTCCCACGTACTGACAAAAAATAAAAAACATTATTACCATGAAAAAGACACTTATCGTACTTGCCGCTCTGGCAATCAGTTTAACGGTAGCAGCTCAGAGTCTGACTCCTGAACTACTACAGACGTTAAAGAATAGTTACCACGAGACAGCCCAAGATAAGGCTATCCGTAATGCTATTGGTTCTACCGATCTACAAACATTAGCCAAGAACCAAGACAATATGAATGCTTTGGATCACCACTTCACTTACCGTGTAGAGAGCAAGGGCATCACGAACCAAAAGAAGTCGGGTCGTTGCTGGCTCTTCTGCGGACTGAACGTGATTAGAGCCGATGTGATGCGCCGCTTTGACATCAAAGAGTTGGAGTTCTCGGAGAATTACCTCTTCTTCTACGACCAATTGGAAAAGAGCAATCGTTTCCTCGAGCGTATCATTGAGACCCGCAAGTTGGAAGAGGACGACCGCAACGTTCAAGCCTTACTAAAAAGTCCTATTGGCGATGGTGGCGACTTCTTATCCGTGGCAGACTTAGTCAATAAATACGGCGTTATCCCGTCCAATATCATGCACGAGACTTATGTAGCCGAGAACACGGCTAAATACAAACCCCTCATTCAATCTAAGTTGCGCGAGTTCGCCATTGCTATCCGCGACAGCAAAGGCAGTGAAAAAGAATTGCGCACCATGAAAGAGGAACAACTCAAGCAGATATATCGCATATTAACATTGTGCTTTGGCACTCCGCCAACGCAATTCGAATGGGCACAATACGGCAAGAAAGACACCCTCATCAGTCGTGAGACCTATACTCCCAAGTCTTTTGCCGAGAAATATGTACGTGCCGAAATCACGACTGAATATATCTTCTTCAAGAACATGCCTACACGCGCGTATTATAAGGTATATGAAACCGAGATGCAGAACTACACTCCCGAAGGACAAAACTGGATGTATATCAACCTACCTGTAGAGGAAATACAAAAGATGTGTATCGCTTCCCTCCAAGACAGCGTGGCTATGTACACCAGTTCCGATGTCGGCAAATGCCGCGACACCGAGCGAGGACTGCTGGATCCGGATATTTACGACTACGACGAATTGATGGGTGTTTCCTTCCCCATGAATAAGGCAGAGCGTATTCGTACGTTTGCTTCCAATAGCACCCACGCTATGGCACTGGTAGCGGTTGATTTGGACGAGAACGGCAAACCGATCAAGTGGTTATTGGAGAACAGTTGGGGCGATAAGTCCGGTTGGAAAGGTCATCTGCAACTGACCGACTCGTGGTTCCACGAGTATATCTTCGGTGTAGCTATTGAGAAGAAATACGTTCCGCAAGAGATACAAGACTTGCTGAAAACGAAGCACGTTATCCTTCCTTATTGGGATCCCGTTGGACGCACAATGGACGAATAAAACATGTACAGAAAAGAACTGGCATATTATTTTTCGTCACCGGTCGCTTATATCGTGATTGGGTTGTACCTTGTGACGATGAGTCTCTTCCTTTGGGTTATACCCGGCGAGTGGAATATACTTGATTCGGGTTATGCCCAAGTGGACGGGTTGTTCTACCTCTCGCCGTGGCTGTTTATGGTTCTTTGTCCGGCACTGACAATGCGTCTCTTTGCCGAAGAAAGACAAAGCGGCACTTGGGACTTGATTATGACCAAAGGCTGGCCTTTGTGGCGCATTGTGGTGGAAAAGACCTTGGCAGCGTGGACATTGCTCATTATTGGTATTTTGCCCTGTCTGGTGCATTATTTCATCGTTTATTGGCTTGCCGAACCGGTAGGAAATATCGACTTGGGTCAGTTCATCGGCGGTTGGATAGGACTACTACTGCTTAGCGGAGCGATGATCAGTGTCGGCGTTATGGCAGGATCGTGCACCAAGAGTCAGATTGTGGCTTTCATTGCAGGAGCGGTTGTTAATTTTGTGCTTTATTGGCTACTCATGCAAGACCATTATTTGAGTATGGGACGCGGTGTCATAGATCTAAGAGACGTTGTTTTCTTCGTCCTTGTTACCACAATAGCCCTTCTCCTCGCCATCCTCATACTCCACAAAGTAACCCATAAATAGTCAATGACAAGAATCGGCATATTATCAGACACCCACGGATTGCTCGACAAACGTGTATTCACGCACTTCAAAGACGTGGACGAGATTTGGCACGCAGGAGATATCGGTAGCGCCGAGGTGCTACAAGCCTTGCGGGAGTTCAAGCCCACGAGGGCGGTGTTTGGGAACATGGATAGCGGAGACGTGAGATACACGCTCAGCGAGTTCTACCGCTTTAAGGTAGAAGACGTTCATGTGTTGATGACACATATCGGCGGTTACCCCGGGCGGTATAACCCTTGGCTTATTCCGATGTTTGAGAAAGAGAAACCGGATTTATTCGTTTGTGGGCATAGTCATATATTAAAAGTGCAATATGACCAACACTATGGTTTCTTGACTATGAATCCGGGGGCAGCCGGCAAGCAGGGTTGGCAGACGGTTCAAACGCTATTAAGGTTTGCCATTGACGGGTCACAAATCAAGGATTTAGAAGTTATCGAATTGGCACAAAAATAGGGGTAAAAAAGGGGTATAGAAACAAAAATATGTTGTAAAACATAGTTTTTTGCTAAGTATGGGTGACAAAATGTGTTGCTAAACATAGAAAACGCTATTGCACATATCAAAAAAAAGCAGTAATTTTGCACTCGAAATTGATACAACACAATCTTTTTTGTACCTTAAAAAATTAACAGACTAATACCTTGGAAAAATAGACGTCGAGATGACGTCTTTTTTCTTTTATATTACGAAGCGAAGTTCACATGCCCTATTCTTTGCCATTTTGGTAGAAAAGTGCATTTTTATTTGCACATGTCAAAAAAAGTTGTAATTTTGCAGCCAGTTTTTCGAGATGTCGAAAACAAAATAGAGAAATAACAACCATAAGTTAGTTATATAGAAGCGCAAAACTGCAAAACAAGAAAAAACAATGTCTGCACAAGAGAATCAAGCTAAAGCATTAGCTTACATCGCAAGTCAATCTAATACTGTAACTGATTACCAATGGGAGATTCAGCACCACAGAGAGATGCACGAAGCCTACGAGAAGTTCTTGTAGGTCTTAATCGTTTGGAACAACACCAAGCAGCTGCTCAGTGGGCGGTTGCTAATGGTCGTGCTATAGAATAACGGAATAATCAAAAATGCCTATGAAATAAAACAAGCAAGAAATTTGCACAATAGATAATATAGCGTTATCTTTGTTTCACACTCTCTTTAAAATCGGCAAAATTTATAAGAAAGTCAACTGTGAAGTAAAGTTCAACGCTCACTCGAACAGAGTGGGCTTTACTTTATCCAGTTGCAAGGTGTTTGCCGATACCGAAGAGAGTGGATTAAAAAGTTTAGTCCACTTTTTTGTGCTTTGTTGCTAACGGACTGAAAAATAGTTATTAACCACGGAGAATGCTGAAAGCCGAATAATAAAGTGGAGGCTAAATAAAATTATTACAACAATGAAAACAAAACTTTTCACCCTTTTCGTGGCGCTCATCGCCACTACCGCCCTTTGGGCGCAAAACAATGTCATCACCTACACAGCAACGGAGAAATTAACAAGAAATTTCGGTTCAAAAACCTTTGGTCCTACTATTATATCGCACACCTTTAGTAATGGAATAGGCACTATCACTTGTAATGGTGAAATCACAACGATTGGAGAGAGCGCTTTCTATGATTGCATCGGTTTGACCTCGGTAACCATCCCCAATTCCGTCACAACGATTAAATATGACGCTTTCCGTGATTGCAGTAGTTTGACGTCGGTAACCATTCCCAATTCAGTCACAACGATTGGAGAAGAGGCTTTCTACGGTTGCACTTCTCTTCCTGTGTTAAACAATCTTCGATATGCAGATACCTATTTGGTAGAGGCAGTTGATAAAACTTTATCAACTTATACTATAGAAGATGGTACTAAATGGATTGGAGATCATGCTTTCCAAAATTGTAGTAGATTGACCTCGGTAACCATTCCCAATTCCGTCACAACGATTGGAGAATATGCTTTCTCTAATTGCACAGGTTTGACTTCAATAACCATTCCTAATTCCGTCACAGCGATTGAAGATGGTGCCTTCTATGGTTGCTCTAGTTTGACTTCTGTCACCATTTCTAATTCCATCAAAACGATTAGAACTTCTGTTTTCGGTGCTTGCTCAGGTTTAACCTCGGTCACCATTCCCAATTCCGTCATAACGATTGGAAATCGCGCTTTCTCTGGCTGCTCTGGTTTGACCTCAGTCACCATTCCCAATTCCGTCACAACGATTGGAGAGGAAGCTTTTAGAGCTTGCACCAGTTTGAATTCAATTAAAATTCCTAATTCTGTAACGTCAATTAATTATACTGCTTTTTCTAGTTGCACTTCGCTTCCTATAATTGATGGTATTAGGTATGCAGACACATATTTAATTGCGGCTGTTGATAAAACTCTATCTTCTTACACAATTAAAGATGGCACTCGATGGATTGGTTATCGCGCTTTTCAAGATTGTGCTAATATGACATCTATAACAATACCAGACTCTATAGAAGTTATTGAAGATTATGCTTTCACAGGGTGCACTTCTCTACCGATAATAAACAATATTAGATATGCTGACACTTATCTAATCGAAGCGATAGATAAAACATTATCCTCCTATTCTATAAAAAACGGGACAAGATGGATTGGAGAATCCGCTTTCAATAAATGTACTAATTTGACATCAATCACTATTCCCTATTCTGTTATATCACTTGGAAACGACGCTTTCTATGACTGTTCCGAATTAACAACTATAACGATTCCTAATTGGACGTCGGTAGGTTATTTCTGTTTAGGTCATTCTTATACATCAATTAAAGATAAAACAATTTATGTCATTTTATCTCCTTTCGAGCATGATATTAATCCAAACATCAAAGAATTGAGTGAATACGGGATTAAAACAACTTATATTACTCAACCCGCCGAAGTTGCAACATGGACAACGACACCTACCACCATCGAGATGGATATCGACTTAACGTATATCCCAACAACGGCTCTTTACGACAGTATTTCCATTGATTATTTCGGAGAAGAGAATGATATTGAAAAGATATTGACTCCTTCTACTAAAAACCACGTTATCTTTACTGGTCTTACCCCTAATCAAAAAGCCAACATTTACTATACAAGCAAAAAAATAGGAGAAAACGATTGGAAGGAAGGTGCAAAATTGGAAATTCAACTCCCAAAACTTAACCTTACAACTCTCACTCCCAAAGTTGTTTCCGCAGGGACGGCAGTGGTGGCAGCAGAGACCAATATCAGTGATTACGAAACTAACGTCGGTTTCGAGTGGCGCAAATACGATGCTCCGGAGTCTATGCCTTCTAAGAGCGGAGCGGCAATACTCTTCAACGGAATGATGGAAGGCAAACTGCTTAACCTCAGCACCGATGCCTATTGGAATGTGCGCCCTTACTATGAAGCAGCTGATGGTACGCGCCACTATGGAGAGTGGATTACTTTTGACCCAAGCGACTTCTCATACTTTGAGCCCACTGTTCACACTTATGCTTTGGCAATGTCACCGACTGCTAACAATGTTCAAGTTCGTGGATACGTGATGACCGGCACAGATGATGTAACCGAACAAGGTTTTGAATACTGGTTCAAAGGTGGTCAAAAAGCCCCACATCGTGCTCCTGCTGCCACTCCCGATAGTATCTATCGCGTAACCGCTTCAGGACAAGTGATGAGTGCAGTGCTTGAAGACCTTGCCTACAGTTCAACCTATACTTGCCGTGCTTACGCAATAGCAGGAGGAAAAACGTACTATGGTGAAGAAGTACAGTTCCTTACCCCAGAAGATCCTCGTCCAATCTATACACTGACTGTTATCGCAGGAGAGAATGGTAGTGTAAATGCAGAAGTTTCCGGACAATATCGCGAGGGCGAGCAAGTTACTTTGACCGCAACACCTAATGTTGGTTACCTGTTTGAGCAATGGAGTGATGGTAATACTGAAAATCCCTATATCTTGACGATTATGCAAGATACCGAAATAATGGCTACCTTTAAGGAAGTCCTATCCGGTTGGCAAGACATCCATAGTGGAATCAAAGCTACTAAGTTCCTTCACAACGGCAACCTCATCATCGAGCGGAATGGTATCAAGTACACCGCCACCGGACAAAAGGTTCTGTAAAACAAGTTTAGCTGGTTTAACTGGTTTAGCAAGTTTAACTGGTTTAGTTACCTATATCATTTACTTATAAAGTAAAGAATATAAACTCTCTCATCAGACGCTCCTTCGGGGGCGTTTGGTGTTTGTAAATGCCGGGTAGCGACAGTAGCGACAGTTGTTTTATATCCCCACTCGCGCGTAGGTGTATATATGAAAGTATCGTCGCTACTGTCGCTACTGTCACTAAATTCTGTCCGTGAAAATTCGGAGCAAAATTGTAACTTATTGATTTACAATCTAATATAAATTCGAACATAGACTGAGGGTTTGAGGATTCATGAGGGTTTGAGGATTTCCGCACTGCTTGTAGTGTGTCTGTAAACCTACCACTAACATAGCACCCACACAGCATCATAGGCTAACGCTATGACTGTAAGGTACTTGCGCTGTCTTCTCCACGTGATTAATCAGTGTGTCATCACCGTACCTCACCGAAGGGTCACGGAAGGGTCATCGGACGGTTAGGGAAGGATGCCCCTCCTCGCATCCTACCCGCAAACTCCGAACAGGGGGTTAAGCGAACCCAAGAATAACCCAAGAACAACCCAAGAAGAACCCAAGAAGAACCCAATACATAAGGCTAACTAAAACACAAGGATCACCGAACAGTCGCCGAACAATTACTTCCTCACCTTCTCTACATATAACACCCAAAAAAGGAACATAAGACCGTAGAAGAGGTACTTGAAAATATACGTGTGCAATAACTCAAACCACTCGGGATGAAACTCCATAAACGCCGTAATAGCACAGATTCGTGCTAGATTGACAATGTGAATAAAGACCAAGCCTAAAGGAATAAACCAAAGTTTGTTCCAGTTGAAAGTGGAAAGTTTAAAGTTCTTAGCCCCAAGGGGCACGATCGGCAGAGCCGTATGGAAAGAAGTTTTAGAGTTGAAAGTTAAAAGTTTATAGTTAGGGGTGGTGAGCATAAGGCAAACCCAAATGAACATCTGCTTGAGGGGTGTGCACGACCAAACAATATGTGTGCCGCCCCCTTCAACGAAACGCATTGTGGTTTCGTTCACCATATACAGACTGTCCCGAAAATAATGCACTACCGCATAAACTACCGACGCTATATGCTTGGCATAAACGTCAAAAACAGCCGTTACATCTAACCCGAAAAGTGAGACCACCTCCGCCTGTGAACCTTCGCCGCCATCGCCATTAATCATCCACTTCCAAAAGAGATTGGCGAGGAAGAGCGTAGCCATGAAGATGGCCACGTCGGTAACGGGTTGAACGGGTTGAACGGGTTGAGCGGGTTGAACACTAAACTTGCTAAACCTGCTAAACCTGCTAAACCAACTATATACATGTTTTGGCATAAGGAACGAGGTCGAGGGGACAAAAGTCTTTGTCTAAATACTTGAAATAACCGGCTTGACAGATCATCGCGGCATTGTCCGTGGTGAACGAGAAAGGCGGAATGAAGACTTCCCAATGATAGCGCTTACCATAATCAATAAACGCCTGTCTTAATCCGCTATTGGCACTCACGCCTCCGGCAACCGCCACTTGCGTTATCTTAAGGTCTTGTGCCGCTTTCTTGAGTTTGCGCATAAGGATATCTATCACCGTTGCCTGTAACGAGGCGCAGAGGTCGGCTTTGTTCTGCTCAATGAAATCAGGATTCGTCTTGAGGTTATCACGCAAGAAATAGAGGAAACTCGTTTTCAGTCCCGAGAACGAATAGTCATAGCCCGGGATATTGGGTTTAGCAAACAGGAAACGCGTAGGGTCACCCTCCTTTGCCAGTTTATCTATCCACGGTCCTCCGGGATAGGGCAAACCCATTACCTTAGCGCACTTGTCAAAAGCCTCTCCTGCCGCGTCGTCTATCGTCTGACCGATAATGGTCATCTTGTTATATGCCTCCACTTTCACTATCTGACTATTCCCCCCGCTGACAAGCAGGCAGAGGAAGGGGAAGTGGGGGTGATTGAAGATTGAAGATTGAAAATTGGGGACGGAGGCTTTATATTCGGGTGCCGGTTCTACGAAATGCGCCATAATATGTCCTTGCAAGTGGTTAACCTCAATGAGCGGGATATTTAGACTCAAACTCAGTCCCTTAGCGAACGAGGTTCCCACTAACAGCGACCCAAGCAGACCCGGTCCGCGCGTGAAAGCGATAGCGGAGAGTTCCTCCTTCTTCACTCCTGCACGACTCAGTGCGGTATCAACAACGGGGAGTATATTCAGTTGATGGGCACGCGAAGCCAGTTCGGGGACAACGCCTCCAAACTCCTCATGAACCTTCTGGGAGGCAGTCACGTTGCTATACAAAAGTCCGTCTTTAATGACGGCTGCCGACGTGTCGTCACAACTCGATTCGATTGCTAAAATAACCATTATATTTACGATTTGACGATTTACAATTTACTATTTATGAGAAATTCGCTGCAAAATTACACTTTTTTTTGCATATAACAAAATTTTTTTGTAATTTTGCGCGCTAAATTGATTACACACGCGTATGCACATATATTTTTTATTGATACGATTGGTTGCCTTGCTTGGTAACAAGAAAGCCAAACTCCTACTGGATGGACAAGCTAATACCTTACGTCTTTTGCGCCAAGCCCCAACCGAGATGTGGAAAGACTGTATCTGGTTCCACGCTGCCTCTGTGGGGGAGTTTGAGCAGGCAAGGCCCATCATTGAGGCGCTGAACGCCTCGACCGCTGCGCTTAAGAACAAAGGACAAAGGACAAAGGACGAAAGACATAAGATTATTCTGACTTTCTTCTCGCCGTCGGGATACGAGATGCGTAAGAACTACGACAAAGTAGATGGTGTTTTTTACCTTCCCTTTGCCACACGCCGCAACGCCAAAGAATTCCTTTCTATCGTGCAACCGAAGATGGCCATCTTCGTTAAGTACGAGTTTTGGCCCGCTTACCTCAAGGAACTGCATAAGCGTGCTATCCCCACTTATATCATCTCGGCTATCTTCCGCAAGAGCCAACTCTTCTTCCAACCGTGGGGCAAGCCCTACCGTAACCTACTCCACTGCTTCACCAAACTCTTTGTGCAAGACGAGAACTCCAAACAACTGCTTGCTCAATATGGTATTGAAAACGTGGAAGTTACAGGGGACACCCGCTTTGACCGCGTGAGTGCGATAGCACAATTTCCAAAAGCATTACCGCTGTTGGAACAGTTTAGAGGGGAGAGTTTAGAGTTGAAAGAAGTTCAAAAGTTTAAAGTGTTGATTGCCGGTAGTACGTGGCCCGAGGATGAACAGTTATTGGCACGTTACACAGAAGAACGACCGGACGTCAAACTGGTGCTCGTTCCGCACGAGATAGACGAAGAACACATACACCGTATCTTTGAGATTTTCAAAGGTAAGTTCGTCCGCTATACAGAAGCCAATCCTATGAGTATAAGCCACACAAGGGTATTAGTAGTCAACACGATGGGACTATTGTCCTCAATCTACCGCTATGCCGACGTGGCGTATATAGGAGGCGGATTCGGAGCTGGTATCCACAACACGATTGAAGCTGCCGTTTATGGTATTCCTGTGTTGTTCGGTCCTAAGCACGAACATTTCCGCGAAGCCAAAGGACTGATTGCTTCCGGAGCGGCTTATGGTGTTCGCAATTATGACGAGTTACGCGACCGGCTCGACGAGGCTTTCGCTAACCAAGTAGCAATGGGAGCCAAAGCCAAAGCCTATGTGGAGTCCGAGTGCGGAGCAACGGAACGCATTATTAAAAGTTTAAAGTTAATAGTTGAAAGTTCTTATTTCGGCAAGCCTCAAACGATCTGCGG
Organism: Paludibacteraceae bacterium; assembly: GCA_045598805.1. Lineage (GTDB taxonomy): Bacteria > Bacteroidota > Bacteroidia > Bacteroidales > Paludibacteraceae > Colicola. The sequence continues at coordinate 13,215 of JAZLMS010000021.1, forward strand.
CAAGCCGCTGTATGGAAAGAAGCCGACTATTTTATTAGTTGAAAGTCAACAGTAGAAAGATGAATATACAAAAACCAAACATTCCGAAGGGAACGCGCGACTTCGGATCGGTAGAAATGGCGCGACGCAATTATATCTTCTCCACCATCCGCAGCGTGTTTGCACTCTACGGATTTCAACAGATTGAGACCCCGTCAATGGAAAATATGTCCACCTTAATGGGTAAGTACGGAGAAGAAGGAGACAAACTGCTCTTCCGTATTCAAAACTCGGGTGAGAAAGCCAACGAACCCGCCGAGAAGGGTTTGCGCTACGACCTCACCGTTCCTTTTGCCCGCTACGTGGTGCAACACAAAGAGGAACTGCAATTTCCCTTCCGTCGCTACCAGATACAACCCGTTTGGCGCGCAGACCGTCCGCAGAAAGGGCGTTATCGCGAGTTTTACCAATGCGATGTGGACGTGATTGGCACCGAGTCGCTTGTTTGCGAAATGGAACTGATACAGATAGTCCAAGAGGTCTATCGCCGCTTCGGCATCCGCGTGTCACTACATATCAATAACCGTAAGATATTAGCCGGTATAGCCGACATTATCGGGCAGCCCGACAAGATGATGGATATAACGGTGGCTATCGACAAACTCGATAAAATCGGTATTGACAACGTTAACAAAGAACTCATCGAACGCGGTCTGACTCCCAAGGCTATCGACAAACTGCAACCTATCCTCAACCTCAGCGGCAGTAACGAAGACAAGCTCAATCAACTAAGCGTTATCCTCGCGGATTCTGAGATAGGAATGAAAGGTGTGGAAGAACTTCGCTCTATCTTTAAACTTGTAAACTCTCAACTATCGCCGTCAGGCGCAACTACTCTAAATTCTAAACTCTCAACTTTCAACTTAGAATTAGATTTGTGCCTCGCACGGGGACTGAACTACTACACAGGAGCCATCTTTGAGGTGAAGGCGTTGGATGTTCAGATGGGCAGTATCACCGGTGGCGGACGTTACGATAACCTAACCGGTATCTTCGGTTTGCCGGGGGTCAGCGGTGTAGGTATCTCCTTTGGTGCTGACCGTATATACGACGTACTAACCGAACTGAATCTCTACCCCGATGAACTGGACCGCACACGCGTTATGTTCGCCACGTTTGGCGAAGCCGAACTGAACTACGCTTTAGGTTGGGCTACCGAACTGCGCAAAGAAGGTATCGCCACTGAGGTCTATCCCGAACCCGCTAAGATGAAGAAACAGATGGGCTACGCCGACGGCAAACAGATTCCGTATGTAGCTATTGTCGGAGGGGACGAGATGACCAATAATACCGTTATGCTCAAGAATATGCTCACGGGCGAACAGAAACAAGTGACGTTGAACGAGCTTAAAGAATTAGTATGAAAAGATTAGTATTTGGTGTTTGGTGTTTGGCGTTTAGTTTCTTGTGTTTAGACGCTTCTGCCGTTCCTGCTTGGCCGGGAGCGCGTACACGCACACTCGCTGATGGGACACAAGAGACGTATTACGTTCATGGTGACGAGTTCTTCCATTGGGCAACCTCAACACCGGAGGCTACTCTCACGGAGGAGCAACAGGTTCGTCGTGCCGCTGCACTCCAAAAAGCACCTATCCGCAAGGTAGCCAGAATAGGCGAGCCTTATCTGCCCCAACGAGGATTGGTTATCTTAGCCAATTTCAAAGATAAGAGATTCCAAGCAGAGAACACACAAGCACAAATAGACAGCCTTTGTAATGGTCTTAACTACACCTATAATGGCGCCTATAAATCCGCAGCGCAGTACTTCAACGACCAATCGAACGGCAAGTATTGTCCGCACTTTGATGTAGTGGGTCCCGTGGAGTTGGATAGTTGTTATGCTTACTACGGAAAGAACAACAGTGCCGATTATGACCGCTATATAGGCGATGTGATTATCGAGTCCTGCCGCCGCGCTAAATCGCAATTTGATGTCGATTTTTCCAAGTACGCTTTAGCTAATCCTAAGGAAGTAGATTTCGTCTTTGTCATTTATGCCGGATACGGTGAGAACGAGACCTACAACGATGACCACGACTGCCTTTGGCCGCTGCAATGGACATTAGATGACGCCATTAAATCAAAGTACATCTCCGGTCGTTTCACCACGGACAGCACCTTCATTGATGGGGTTAAAATCAATATGTTTGCCTACACCAACGAGTTGCAATACTACAATAACGATGCCCGTTGCGGAATAGGAACGCTGGTGCATGAATTTGGGCATGTATTGGGATTGGCAGACTTATACAATACTGTGGGTAGTAGTTATTATTCCAATTTACCCAACAACTGGCATGCTATGTGTACGGGATGTTATAACAATAACGGCAATCGGCCTCCGAGTTATAGTCCGTTTGATAAGTTCTTCTTTGGTTGGGCAACACCCACTTTGCTACAAGACAGTCAGACGGTCGTCCTGCCCGCAGACGGCAAGACTTATGCTTATATGACGGAGCATAATACGAATTGGACCTCTGCCACCCAATACGACGACAGCACGGTCTATTACTTTGAGAACCGCCAACAAACAGGTTGGGACGCCCAGTCCTATGACTTAAACGGACACGGATTACTCGTGTGGAAAGTTAAGTTCAAGAAAAGCAGTTGGGCAGACAACACTCCCAATAACACTCAGAAAGATTTACGCTATACCATTATACCGAGTAGCGGCAAATCGGCAGTGGGAAGTAATAACAACGACACTTATCCGGGAAACAAGGGCGAAACGACATTCACTCCCTTCACGCTCCGCGCTCCCATCACTATTGAGGAGAAAGAGGGTATCATCACGCTTAATCCCGAACCGGGCGACCCTACCGGCGATGCCCTTATCTCCACTCCTGATTATCGGAGCAACCTCCCCTACTCCCCGAATCCCAAAATCCTGAAAGACGGACAAATCTGGATTGAATATAATCATCGACTTTATAATATCTTAGGCAATGAATAAGAAACTTTTCTTTATCTTAGTTTTCGTTCCCGCTTTGGCTGTTGCTGAAGAACGAACCTTGGAAGACGCTGCCGTTATTGCACAGCAGTTTATGGCAACACAGTCGGGACATCGTGCACCGCGTCAAACTCCTTTAACCTGCGCTTATGCCCAAACCATGCCCCATCTTGAGCGCGAAGCGTTCTACGTTTTTAACACCCCTCAACAAGGGTTCGTGTTGGTCTCTGCTGAGACGAACGCTCCCGATATCCTCGGTTATAGTGACAACAACGCTTTTGTAGCACAAGACCTGCCGGCTCATATACAATCGTGGTTCGATTATTATGCCGCCCAAGTAGAGTGGCTCGCGCAGCACCCCTCGGTTAAGGCTTACGAAACAAAACAGACTTATACGCCCATTGATCCTTTATTAAAGCAAATGGAATGGGGACAAGATGAGCCTTATAACCTTATGTGCCCCATTATGCCGAAAGAGAACCAACGTAGCGTAGTGGGTTGTCTCGCCACCGCCACGGCACAGATTATGGGTTTTCACCAATGGCCAAAACATGCCAAAGGACAGCACTCCCTACCCTATGACCGTAGCATTACCCTCGATTATGATAAAGACGGTGAATACGATTGGGACAACATCTTACCTGTCAATTACTATTATACCCAAACGACGCCACAACAGGACTCCGCTGTTGCCAAACTGATGTGGCACGTGGGCGTGGCTTGCGATATGCAGTACTCTGCTAACGGTAGCGGTGCCAGCGAATTTGAGATGGCTTATCGAATGCTTGAGCATTTCGATTATGACCCGTCTATCCAAGAGTATTATTTAGACTACTCCCCCGCCGACACATTCGTTAACATGCTCTACCAACAACTACTCTTCGAGCAACCCTGCCTTATTACCGGATTCACCACCAATTGGGAAGGACACGCTTTTGTGTGCGATGGCATAGACGATAAAGGCTTAATCCACATCAATTGGGGTTGGGATGGTGTAGCCAACGGTAATTTCCGGGTCACCCTTTTGGACCCTAACAACCAAGGAACAGGCGGTTCGGCTTCCGACTTAGCGTTTACGCAATACGTTGCAGCGATAGTCAATATCAAACCGAATGAAGGAGGAGATTATACTCCCAGTCAATTGGTTACTGATTCGGTGTGTTATACCGGCAAATCGCTCGTTGTTAACCGAGGAGACAAACTGTCAATTGAAATGAAACGTCTCTCCGTTGAGGGATTGTGGAGCTTTAGCGGACAAGTAGGATTAGGTATTTATCAGAATGGTCAATTCATCCGCTGGTTCAAACATTCACACCAAGATATATCTTATTATAGCACGGACAAATTAGATATGTCCGCCACCTTCCCCAAAGACCTGCCTAACGGAAAATATGACCTCTGTTTCAGTTACCAATCTGATGGTCAAGAAAAAATAGAACGCTCTTATTTTACGAACCGCTACTGTGTTCACTTGGAGGTCACCGATGACCAAATCATCATCAACGGCGGTATCGACCTCACTATGTCCGATGTGGAGACACAGTTGGATGACCACCTTGCCTATCTGACTTGGACGAGCAAAGCTCCCTTCTTCCACGTTCAGATAACGTCCGATAAGCGCACCATGGTTGATTCGGTTATCAGCAGTACTGCCTTCCTCTTTAAGAACGATTCAACCGGAATTTATCACTATACCATTCTACCTCTCACCAAGGACAAGACCCAAAGCGTTTGGCAAGGCAAAAGCGGAGAGTTCTTCTTGACAAAAGAGTGCCCTGTTACGGATCTGCAAGTAACGGGTACGGAAGACGAGTTCTCCGTTGTCATTACTTGGGTCAGCGAGGCGCCTAAGTTCAAAATCGAGGTGAAGAGCGGAAAGAAATCAATCGCCAGCGCATTCATCTCCGCCACCAATTCACCTCTCACTATTGCTGAAGGAACCTACACTTTCTCCGTTACGCCTTACGAAGAAGCAGAAGTCTATCCTATTGGCGACACGCAATCGATAGAAATCACTTTGCCCTTTGTCCAACCCGATGGATTGGAGGAACTATACTCCACCCCGAAACAGACTATCAAGGTTATCAACGGACAACAGATTATTTTGCAAAACAACAATCATCGATATACTATTTTAGGAAATGAACAACACCAGTAACGAATACGACCAAGTTGTGGCTAAATGTCGCCGCATCTATGTCCTCAAAATGAAGGATTACGGTCCGTCATGGCGTATTATGCGCCCACAGACGGTCAACGACCAACTCTTTATCAAAGCCAAACGTATCCGCGAGATTGAGACTACGGGCGTTAACCTCGTAGGCGAAAGCATTGAGGGCGAACTGATGGCTATCGTTAATTACTCCGTTATCGGACTTATCCAACTGCGTCACGGCTATGCCGACGGCGTAGATATGTCTGCCGAGCGTGCTACCGAACTCTATGACGAGTATATACACGAAGCCAAAGAACTGATGCTCCGCAAGAATCACGACTACGGAGAGGCGTGGCGCGAGATGTTCGGTTCGTCGCTAACGGATATTATCCTTACCAAGATTAACCGCAATAAGTCGATTGCCTCACACGACAATAAGACCCTCATCTCCGAAGGTGCCGACGGCAACCTGTTCGATATGCTCAATTATGCGGTCTTCTATCTCATTCAAAAAATGGAAAAGGAGGGAATATAATGGACAAAGGACAAAGGACAAAGGACAAAGGACAAAGGGTGATCACGGCTATCGCCCGCACGCTATTGGGTTTAACCTTTATCTTCTCAGGCTTTGTGAAGGCGGTTGACCCACTGGGAACAACCTATAAGATTGAGGATTACCTCACTGCTTTTGCTGATTTGGGAGGCGCACTGGCTCCCCTATTTGAGAATGTCCTCGTTCTGGCACAAGCAGCAGCTTTTGCCCTCATCGCGTTTGAGTTCACGCTTGGTGTGATGTTGGTTGTCAATGCGTGGCCCAAGATAACATCGTGGATAATCCTCGCTTTTATGTGCTGCGTCACACCCCTCACACTTTGGATAGCCCTCTCTAATCCTGTTAGCGACTGCGGTTGTTTCGGAGACGCACTCGTACTCACTAACTGGCAAACGTTCTGGAAGAATATCGTACTACTTGTCTTAGCGATTATCCTTCTGTTGGCATCCTCCATCCACCATCCAACAATAGGCGATAGCCGCACCAAACACCAAACCCTCATCCCCGCCTTCTCCCTTATGGCTATCATAGGCTTTATGGTTTGGACATTGTATCACCTGCCTATTATTGATTTCCGCCCCTATAAGGTGGGCAATAATATCCCCTCTCTAATGGAGATTCCCGAAGGTGCGGAAGTCGATCAATACGATATTAGTCTCGTATATGCTAATGAGAGCGGAGAGGAGCAAGAGTTTACGCTTCAAGACTATCCTAAAGATAGTACTTGGCATTTCGTTCGTCAGAACTCCAAACTGATTAAGAAAGGTTATGTACCTCCTATTCATGATTTTGAACTCATGAACATGAACTACGAGGATATAACGTGGGACATTTTAGAGTCCGAAGCACCCGTAACGCTCGTCGTTATGTACGACCTCGATAAAGCGAACCTCAAGCAGATAGAGAAAGTGACGCAATTATATTATCAGTGCTTGAACAACCAAGAACCTTTCTATATCCTTACGGGTGCGTCTGACGCGCGTATAGAGGAGTTCTGCTATCAAGTGGAACAGAAGTTCAATACTAAGGACGGACGCGCCTCCAATCGGTTGACACCCTTCAACCACTGGGAAAGTGTTTTCTGCACTGCCGACCCCGTTATGCTTAAAACGATTGTCCGTGCCAACCCGGGCGTCTTCGTCGTTCAGAACGGCAATGTAATTGATAAATACAATATACGAAACAAGTAAAAAATAAGCAATATCTTCAATTATCAAATAAATAGTAAATCGTAAATTTTTAAATCGTAAATCTCATTATGCGAACAAAAATGGTAGCAGGTAACTGGAAAATGAACAAGAACCTGCAAGAAGGAATTGAACTCATCGAGGAGCTCAAAGCACAAGTTAAAGAACCCAAATGCGCTGTTGTTATCGCCACTCCGTTTATTCACCTGACCAAGGCGGTTGAACTGCTGCAAGGCAGTCCTATCGCTGTTGCCGCCGAGAACTGCGCCGACAAAGAGAAAGGTGCTTACACAGGAGAAGTGAGTGCCGCTATGGTAGCTTCTACGGGCGCCACCTACTGTATCTTAGGTCATAGCGAGCGTCGTCAGTACTACAACGAGACGCCCGAGATTCTGAAGGAGAAAGTGCAACTGGCTCTCGCTAACAACCTCAAACCTATCTTCTGCATCGGTGAAGTCAAAGAAGAGCGCGAAGGTAATTATCAAAACGACGTAGTTAAGGCTCAACTCGACGGTTCAGTCTTTGACCTCAGCGCAGAGGACTTTAGTAAGATTACTCTTGCTTACGAACCCGTTTGGGCTATCGGAACCGGTCTCACCGCTACTCCCGACCAAGCCGAGGAGATGCACGCCTATATCCGTTCTCTCGTAGCCGAGAAATACGGTAAACAAGTGGCAGAGGACACCACTATCCTTTATGGTGGTTCGTGCAACGAGAAGAACGCCGAGGAACTGTTCTCCAAACCCAATGTAGATGGTGGACTGATTGGCGGTGCTTCGCTCATAGCCGAGAAGTTCGTTGCTATCATTAACGCACGCTAACATGGCACTGATAATGACAATCAACCGCAACGGGGAGATACTGACTCCCCGTATTGCGGAGGACGTTTTTATGGCTCCTAACGCCACGGTGGTAGGTGATGTGACCGTCGGTGAGGGTTGTTCGCTATGGTTCAACGCCGTACTGCGAGGTGACGTGAACACTATCACCATTGGCAAGCACTGCAATATACAAGACGGAGCCGTGCTGCACACCCTCTATCAGAAATCGACCATCGTTATTGGCGATTATGTGTCGGTGGGGCATAATGTCACCATCCACGGGGCAAAGATTAACGACTATGCCCTCCTCGGTATGGGTTCAACCATACTCGACGATGCCGAAGTAGGCGAAGGCGCTATCGTTGCCGCCAATGCCTTGGTGCTCAAAGGAACGAAGATTGGTCCTTACGAGGTCTGGGGCGGTGTTCCGGCTAAGTTCATCAAGAAAGCCGACCCACAACAGACGGAAGAAATCAATAAACGTATTGCTCATAACTACTCCATGTATAGCACGTGGTATAAACAATAAAACGCTATGTACAAACGAATCTTACTAAAACTATCGGGCGAGAGCCTAATGGGCAAGCAAGGCTACGGCATCGATGCCGAACGCCTCGCCTCTTATGCCAAGCAGATTCACGCTATCGCCCAAAAAGGAGTCCAAATCGGTATCGTTATCGGTGGAGGCAATATCTTCCGCGGACTGAGTGGTGCTCAGCAAGGTTTTGACCGCGTTGCCGGAGACCAAATGGGCATGCTCGCCACCGTCATTAACTCGCTTGCTCTGCGTTCAGCCCTGGAGGCAGAGGGACAGAAAGTGCGCGTACTCACCTCTATTCGAATGGAGCCCATTGGCAATCTCTACGATAAACCCAAAGCACTGCGTCTCTTCGACAAAGGCGAAGTCGTTATCATTGCCGGAGGAACGGGTAATCCCTACTTCACCACCGATACGGCTTCGGCTCTGCGTGCCGTAGAGATAGAGGCGGATATTATGTTCAAGGGAACGCGTGTTGATGGTATTTACACCGCTGACCCCGAGAAAGACCCCACGGCTACTAAGTTCGATGAGATAACCTATGACGAGATTCTCTCTCGTAACCTCCGTATTATGGACCTAACCGCCATCACGCTCTGCAAGGAGAATAAGATGCCTATCTACGTCTTTAATATGGACCAAGAAGGCAACCTCATGAAAGTGGTTGAGGGTAACAACATCGGTACCTTAGTTCGCCCCTAACCTAAACACCAAACACCAAACACTAAACACCAAACACCAAACACCAAACACCAAACACCATGATTGAAGTAAGTAAAATCCAATCGGATGCAGAAGAACTGATGCAAGCCGCCGTTATGTTCTTAGACGATGCCTTAGCCCACATCCGTGCAGGCAAGGCTTCTCCCCGCATCCTTGACGCGGTTAAAGTTGATTATTATGGTACGATGACGCCGCTGGCTAATGCCGCTACCATCACCACTCCCGACGCTCGCACGATTCAGATCACGCCGTGGGAGAAGAGTATGCTTTCCGTTATGGAGCGCGCTCTGATTAACTCGAATATCGGTTTGGCGCCCAATAACAACGGCGAGTGCATTCGTCTTATCATTCCGCCTCTTACGGAGGAACGCCGTCGCGAACTGGCTAAGCAATGTAAGGGCGAAGCCGAGAACGCCAAGGTGTCTATTCGTAATGCCCGTCGGGACGCTATCGACACCCTCAAGAAACAGATTAAAGAAGGTCTGCCCGAGGACGCTGAGAAAGACGCTGAGAACGAAATGCAGAAAATGCACGATAAGTTCATTAAGCAAATAGACGAGGTTTACGCCAAGAAAGAGAAGGAGATAATGACCGTCTAAACACCGGACACCATCCACCATCCACCATCCACCAGACACCATCCACCAGACACGAATGAAGTCTCTCGTCATTAAAACGACCAGTACTGCTTATATCCTTGAGGATGGCTCTAAAGCTGTCCTCAAGGGTAATTTCCGCACCAAAGGTATCCGTTCTACCAATCCCATTGCTGTAGGCGATTACGTAGAAGTCACTCCGGCAACGTCCACAATCCACCATCCACAATCCACAATCCACAATCCACAATATTGGATTACGGACATCTACGACCGCAAGAACTACATCATCCGCAAATCGACTAACCTTAGTAAGGAGAGTCATATATTAGCGGCTAATGTGGATCAAGTGATGCTGCTCGTTACCATCAAACATCCTCAAACCTCCACTACTTTTATAGACCGTTTCCTTGCTACCTGTGAAGCCTATCGCGTGCCCGTTATCTTGGTCTTCAATAAGATTGACTTGCTGACCGACGAGGAACAGGTCTATCTCCAACACTTACGCGACTTATACGAGTCACTCGGTTATCCCACCCTCGCTCTTTGTGCCAAAGAACTATCCGATACACCATCCACCATCCACCATCCACCATCCACCATCCACCATCCACCATCCACCATCCACCAAACGCTTGCGGGCAAGGTAACGCTTTTCTCAGGCAATAGTGGTGTGGGTAAATCGACCTTGATTAATGCGCTGATGGGAGAAGATGTGACGCGCGTACAGGACATCTCCCAAGCCCATGACACGGGCATGCACACCACCACCTTCAGTTGTATGTACTTTCTACCATCCACCATCCACCATAGCCACGCAAGTGGCGCACCATCCACATTGAGATCTTGTGTCATAGACACTCCCGGAATTAAGGGCTTTGGTACTTTTGATATGCAGAGGTCCGAGGTCAGCCATTATTTCCGTGAGATATTTAGAATAGGTCAGAATTGTCGTTTTTCCGACTGCCTTCACCTACCCGGAACTCCGGGTTGTGCCGTAATTGAGAATATCGAACACAATAGCCCTTCGGGCGCACCATCCACAATAGCCACGCAAGTGGCGCACCATCCACCATCCACCAAAATCGCCTATTCTCGCTACGAATCGTACGTCAGTCTGCTTGGCGACTCCGAAGAGAAGAAATATCGCTAAACCTATTGGTCTTATCTCACCTTACAGTACTTGTGAGCGGTGGAGTGCAATGCAGTACTGAATCTGCGTGTCTATCAGATCCGTTTGCGCCTTTTGATACAGCGTCTGCGCCTCCATGAGTTCGGTAATAGAACATAATCCCGCTTTGTAGTTCTCCTGCGCCAATTCGTAATTACTGCGAGCCAAGTCAGCAGAAGACTCCATTTGAGTCAGTAAGGCACTCGTCTTATGCACCTCATTGACCGCCTGCTGATGACGTAAAACGAGTTTCTCACTCAAATCACGTTGCTGCAACTGCGCCTGCTCAATGGCATAACTGCCCTCCTTCAGTTTATGGGCAGTCTCCCACCAACCGGTCAACGGAATCTGTACGGACGCAAAGAGCAAACCATTATGCTTCCAACCGTCGTTCCGAAGGTCAATGCCCTCTACGTGCATAATATTGCTGTAATTATACGAACCGCCCACGATGACGTGCGGTAAAGCGTCCGCCAAGTCTATTCGGCGGCGCAACTGCGCTGCTCTAACGCCGGCTTGTAAGAGAGAGTTCTCGGGATCTGGTGTTTGGTGTTTGGTGTCTTGTGTTTGGTGGATGATGGATGGTGTTTGGTGCGCCCCAAGGGTTATGGCAGATGGAAGGGAGTCGAGACCGATGGATTGGGCTAAGGCACGAGAGGCAAGGTCGAGCCCATCGGTGAGTTGAATCTGCATTGCGTCTAACTCGTTCCTCTTGAGTTGAACCCGAAGAAGGTCGTTGTTAATGGCTAATCCAGCCTCTACGGTTTGCTGCACATTAACCTCAAGTGTATCTAATAATGCCTTCGTAGCGTCAATCAGTTGCTGTTTGGTTTGCAGATTGACCACGAGCCAATAAGTCTCCTCTACTTGCAAGAGTACGTCCCGTTCCTTCATCTGTGCTTGGTACTGCGCTGCTTCCACGCCCACTTTAGCGAGTTGGTTGCCGGCTACTATCTTACCGCCCATATACACGGGTTGCACCGCCATAACCCCTGCCACAGCTCCGTTGCGAAACATAGCCAAAGCGTCGTTCAGTCCCAGAGACTCGCCATAAGCGGTATAAAGGCTATTGAGTAAGTCGCGTGCTTGAGCGTTAGCCAGTTCGTTCGGGTTGAGGTCTAACAAGGGTTGCAAGGCGTGATAACCGCCTGCCAAACCGCTGATTTGCGGGAAGTACTTGGTTCGTGCTTGGTTACGCACCTCACGCGCTTTCTTCACCTCCAACTGCGCGGATAAGATCTCTACATTATTGCGTTTAGCGAGAGCCAAACACGAATCTAAGGTCAGTTCCTGTCCCATAACGCACAAAGGACAAAGGACAAAGGACAAAGGACAAAGGATAAAGGATATGATTTTTTTAGTTATTTGCATAGAATTTCCAATAAGCGATAGGTAAAATAGTAACAACGAGCGGTAGGGTGAAAATCGTTCCAAAGCAGATAACGACACCCATAGGCATCCACAGGCTGGTGCGAGCAATAATCATCGGGATAACGCCCAAAGCCGTAGTAGCAGAGGTTAGGAAGATAGGACGCATACGTCTTATACCGGCTTGGAATGCAGCGTCCCTTCCGCACATATGCTGCTTGACACGCAGTTCTTCCGCATACTCGTACATGATAATAGCGTTTCTGACAATAACGCCAATGAGGGACACAATACCCAATATGGCAGTAATAGAGAAATCGACCATACCGAAGAGTCGCATGCCTAAGAAAGCACCAAAGAGCGTGAGCAAAGCCGACGAAAGCGTCAATAACGAGAGCGACAGTTTACCAAAGTGGTAAAGGAGCACAAAAAACATAACGAGTAATGCCCCAATGATACTGTAAATAGCTTGCGGGATGATGATATTATTCATTCGCGTTAAGCCATTATTAAAGACCGTAGCCTGCTTGTCGATACCCTGCTGTTCAATCCAATGTTGCACTTTCTTTTGCACTTTGGGTTCAGAGGCATTGCCCTTTAGGTCACAGCCGATGGTGATAGTGGGCACACCGTTGAAATGCCCGATGATAGCGTGATGCCACTCCGGTTCGATAGTGGCTATCTGCCGTAACGGGACACTGACACCCGGGTAGATAGTGGGCACTAACACATCCTCCAACTGCTTATAGTCCAAGGTGTCGATACCCGAAGCCCGCAGCACGACCGGAACGGCGTTGTTCTGCTCATAGAAAGTGGTTATCGTCTGTCCGTTGAAGATATTACTTAGATAAAGCGACATAAAAGTCTGACTGATGCCTAATCGCGCTGCCTCGTCGGCATTAAGACGAATACGAACGGTAGGACGCGTCTCGTCATAATTGCTGTGCACCCACATCAGTTCGGGACAAGACATCATAAACTGCTTAATCGAATCGGCATAGGGTTCAATGTCCTCGATATGAGGTCCTTGAACACAGACTTCGAAGGGGTTATTGCATATCTGATAGTCCATCTGTTTGAAGCGCGCATAAGCATTGGGGAAGGCGTTCTCAAATCGCTCCGTATAGTCTTTAAGCACTTGCTCCGTCGCCTTATTAGAGGTCGTGTTGACAATGAGTTGCGCATAATTGTTCATGGGCATTTGAGGGGCATAAGCTGCGTGGAAACGCGGAGAAGACATGCCTACAAAAGAGGTCACATTAACGACCCGTGGGTCAGCATTAAGCACCCGTGCCAACGAGTCAGCCACGATGCCCGACTCCTGTACCGAACTGCCCTCTCTCAAATGTATCTCTACGGCAAAACAACTGCGGTCTGCCTTAGGCAACATCTGTACGTTCATACGGAGGAAGAGGATAAGTCCTACCACCATCAGTCCCAAAGTGAGTACGAGTGTAGTGACAGGAATACGGAAAACCAAGCGAAGCACTTTCTCGTAAGCATGTTCGAGTTTGCTAAAGAACCAGTTCTGTCCCCGCTCAAAGAAATTGACTTCGCCCTCCTTCTGCCGCTTGATAAAACGAGTACTAAGGTAAGGGGTGACATAAAAAGCATAGAAGAAACTTGCCATCAGCGCGAACATAACCGCCCAAGGGAAGTCCTTAACGAACTCGCCCATCAGACCGTCTAAGATCATCTTCATAGGGAAGAACATACCAAAGATACTGATAGTAGCAATAAGCGTAGGCACATAGAGTTCTTTGGCTTGGGTAGAAGCGGAGAACCAGCGCGAATGACCCGTTTGGAGGGTGTTGCAGTAACCGTCCACCACGATAACAGAGTTATCCACAATCATACCCAAAACCACTATGAGCGCAGCCAACGTGACGGTGTTGAGTTCGAGACCGAAGATATACATAACGCCTATCGTAATAGCCGTACAGATGGGCACACCCGTTGACGCCACGACTGCCGTCTTGAGAGGGAAGAGCAAGAGCATAACCGCTACCACAACAAGAATACTAATCAGTATATCCTTTAAGAACGAAACAACCGAATCGTTCACCACCTTGGGTTGGTCGGTCACGCGGTGCATCCGCACATCCGCTGGCAGTTCGGCAGCGGCAATGGCTAATTGCTTATCTACCTCGTCTCCGAATTGGACGATGTTATGTCCGGGTTGCATCTCAATAGACAACATAACCGCAGAGGCTCTGTCTTGCTCGTAGTAGTCGATATAAGACCCTGTCTTATACTCCCGATGGATAGTGGCAATGTCCTTTAGCCGAACCGTACTCTGCGTGACAGGGTCGGTATAAACAATCTGTTCGGCTATCTCGTATTCCGAATCAAGGGGTATGTCAATATGCAATTGGGTATGCCCCGCCGCAGCGCCTGTGGTGCCGGAAACGGTTCTCAGTCCCTGCGTCGCGAACATAGCAAAGAGCGATTTCTGGTCAATGCCGTAACGGGCTAACTGCTTAATATCCACATCCACCACAATCTGCTCCGTCTGCTCACCAAGGATCTTAATCTTTCCCATTTCAGGAATGGAACGCAAGTGATTGCTTATTGTTTTGGCATAGGCGCTCAGTTCACGCGGGTTATGGTCTTCACTCTCAATGGCAAGTAACATCGAAGAGGTATTGCCAAAATCGTCTATGACCACGACTGTAAGTACGCCTTGCGGCAGTTTAGTCTTTTTGACAAGGTCTAATCCGGCGCGTATCTTTGCCCACACTTCGTCCTTGCGTTTGACGGACTGGTTGAGTTCAGTAATAATATACACGACCCCATCTTTGGAGGTGGAATAAGTAAAGTCTTTATTAATCTCCTCGTACGAGAAGAGACATTCCTCCAAGGGATAGGTCACTTGTTGCTCTATCTCCTGCGCCGTGGCTCCGGGATAAATAGCGGCTACGACGGCTTGGCGAATGGTCACTTGCGGGAACTCGTCTTTGTTCATCTGAACAAGGGCATAAATGCCGAATAGGCATAGTACCGCCACCACAAAGAAGACCATTCTATGGCTCCGCATTGCCGCTTCTATATGATTGTGCGTTTTCATTTGTCTTGTATTTGTACCTTAGCCCCACGGCTGAGTTTTTGATAACCATCTACTACCACTATATCGCCTTTGTTCAGTCCGGCAGTGACTATCACACCCCGCGAGGTAAACATACCCGTTTCAATCCTGCGACGCTCAGCCAGTCCCTCTTTAACGACCCAAACGGACTTGCCGTCTTTGTGCGTTTGGACACACTCCGCCGGCAGAACGATACCGCACTGACGATCGCCCATGAGTTGTACCTTAGCCACCATATCGGGCAATAGTTGAGAGCCTTGGGAGAGGACGTTCAGTTTGACATTATAGGTGTGCGCCGGAGAAGAGGAAGTCAGTTCTTTCTCTACCACTACTCCCTCGCACGTGAGGTCAATCGCCGGAATAAAGACCTCTCCTTTATCTTTCGTTTGAATACGGCTTATCTGCTTTTCCGGAATGGGTATAACAACCACTAATTGCCTATTATCCACCACCTCTACGGCAGGCTGAGCAGGTAAGAGCACTTGTCCGTTATGAGCAAGAACGGCACTCACTACCCCATCGCCGGAAGCACGAAGCGTGGTATTCTCCAATTCTTGCTGCGCTATATCAACGAGCGATTGCGCCTGTTTGAGTTTAGTCTCTATTTCCACTACCTTGACTTCAGGCACGCCACCCTTGCTATATACTTTTTGGACGCGTTCGTACCCGTCTTGCGCTTGTTGAAGGGCAGCTTTGGCAGTCTCCAAGGCATTGATTTGTTGTGTATCATCCACTTTAAGAAGGGCTTGTCCTTGGGTAACATATTGCCCTGTTTGGCAATAAACAGCCGTTATGCGTCCACCAAGAGCAAAACTGAGCAACGCGGATTGGCTCGCTTCTACGTGTCCCATATACGTGTGCGTGTCAACAGACTCAGTGGTATCTATCGTCAGGACACGAACGGGAATAGCATTCGTCTCTTGTTGGGTTTGCGGTTGACAGGTCATCAAGCACAAACCCACACAACCGATAATAAAAAGCTTTTTCATTAGTTATTCTTTTTGGCTATAGATTGAACATGGGCGAGATAGGTCGTGTCCTTCTTCTCAATGGCATACTGATAGTCAAACACGATAGCGTTATCGTACAGCGTAGCGGAACCGCTAATGGTTGTAGGGCAATCGTATAATCCTATATTAAGCACGCGCGTAAAAGGAGCAAACGTAAGGTTCTTCTGCTCTATCTTACCCTTCGTTTGGTATGCGCCACCGCCTAACTCGTTCATGAGAAGCAACACGCTGTCCTCGTTGTGCAAGTTAATTACTTCTAATTGCCCCACTTCCACAGGTAGAGTGAGAGTACTCTCCAAAACGGAGGTTTTATACGAATAAGAACCGAGGGCTGTTTGCAAATCGCTTTGACAGCTACTCAACAAGAAAAGGAGACTGACCGCTCCGAATACAATCTTTTTCATACTAAATCGTTTTTAATTCCGAGTGCAAAATTACTGCTTTTTTTTGATATAGCAGTGGACTATT
This sequence comes from Paludibacteraceae bacterium, assembly GCA_045598805.1. GTDB lineage: Bacteria > Bacteroidota > Bacteroidia > Bacteroidales > Paludibacteraceae > Colicola. Next base: position 29,879 of record JAZLMS010000021.1, read on the forward strand.
TTTCTATAAAAGTAGGCATTTCTTCCTCAAAGGACTTTTTTCAACACAAAAAACGACTTTTTGTATAGGATATTTGAGAAAAATATTGTATCTTTGCACCCTATTTTGATAACTCACGACATGGTTTATAACAACGAACTCTTTCTTTTGACGGATAATATCGACGAATTTTCCACCCAAGTGACACCCGGCAGGAAAGCATTGGCTATCCTCTATTGCAAGCAAGGTAGGTTGCAACTGACATGGAACAAACAACAATTGGAAATGAGCGCTAATGACTTACTTATCTGCATGCCTAATTCGCTCATCAACCACTATCTCCGTTCCGGCGATTTTGAGGGAGGCGTATTGTGTATCTCCGAGCACTTGTTTGACGAGTTGATGTTAGACTGCTTCCGAGTGGAAGAACATTGGTGGGAGAAATATAGCTATGTTCAATCCCAACCTATTCACCATTTGGAAGAACGGCACACCCACCTTATAGATACCTATTGGCAGTTGCTTGTTCAGTTACTTAACGACGAGAACACAGCATACCATAAGCAAGTGATGCGCACCATTGCGCAAGTAGCTGTTTACGAGTGTTTGTCCTATTTGGAGGATCATATATCGGTTTCTTCCGTAGAACAACTAAAGGGCAAAACCAACGTCTTCCGCCGTTTTATTAACCTTGTTCGCGAACAAGGCGCTATTCATCGCAATGTGAAATGGTACGCTGACCAATTGGCTATCACGCCCAAGTACTTATCCTCTATTTGTAAGCAGGAGAGTGGACATACGGCTTTGGAAATCATTCATAAGGTGACCAATGACGAGATATTGCGGTTATTAGAAGACTCGTCCTTGACGGTTAAAGAGATTGCTTTTCGTCTCAATTTCTCGGACTTGTCGCAGTTTTGCCGTTATGTCCGCCTCACTTTTGGCAGAACACCCACACAAATTCGCCAAGCATAGGGAAAAGCAGAGGGCTAAAAAAAAGAGCAACCGTGAGTGAGGCTGCTCCTTTTTTTTGTTAGAGGTTCTTCTTGGCTTTCTCTGCAATAGCCTTGAAAGCCTTTGGTTCGTTCATCGCGAGGTCAGCAAGAACCTTACGGTTGATTTCGATACCTGCTTTCTTCAACGCACCCATGAGTTGGCTGTAACTAACGCCCTCGAGGCGAGCAGCGGCATTGATTCGTTGAATCCACAAAGCGCGGAAAGTACGTTTTTTGTTCTTACGATCGCGATAAGCGTAAAGGAGACCCTTCTCCCATGTGTTCTTGGCGACAGTCCAAACGTTGGCACGGCCACCAAAGTTACCTCTCGTGAGGCTCATAATCTTCTTGCGACGTTCGCGGGAAGCTACATGATTTACTGATCTTGGCATAGTTCTGTAAAATTTTGGTGGTTAATACTTAGCGGAGCAAGAGCAATTCTCTCAAACTACGCATGTTCGTTTGGTCAACTAAAGCGAAGTGGTCCAAGCGGCGTTTCTGCTTCTTGGTCTTCTTCGTCAAGATGTGACTGTGGTAAGCGTGTTTACGCTTTACCTTACCGGTTCCGGTAAGAGTGAATCTTTTTTTAGCACCGGAATTAGTTTTTACCTTTGGCATTTTGTTATAAAATTTAAATTGTTATTATTTATCGTCCGAGGCAGCCATTGGTGGCCCCGAGACTTATTTACGATTGGACAATTTACGATTTACGATTGGACTATTTACAATTTACGATTGGACGATTTACGATTTACTATTTTTTAGGAGCGAGGATGACAATCATCCGTTTCCCTTCCAGTTGCGGTACGGATTCGGGTTTGCCACAATCCTCCAAATCGTTAGCGAAACGCGCCAAAAGCAACTCGCCCTGCTCCTTAAACACAATTGAGCGTCCGCGGAAATAGACATATGCCTTCACCTTATTACCCGCCTTCAAGAACGATTGTGCATGCTTGAGTTTGAAGTTATAATCATGCTCATCGGTCTGCGGTCCGAAACGCAGTTCTTTGACTTCAATCTTAGCGGAGTTAGCTCTAATCTCCTTCTCCTTACGCTTTTTCTGATACAAGAACTTCTGATAATCCAAGATTCGACATACCGGAGGGTTGGCATTTGGGGACACTTCCACCAAGTCCAGATTCAGGTCATCGGCTATGCGCATAGCCTCTTGGAACTTATAGATTCCTTGTTCCACATTGTCGCCTACTAAGCGAACTTCACTCACGCCGCGAATCAGGTCATTGATTCGGTTCGGCATCTCTTTTTCAACACGACCGCGGAAGGGTCGGGGGTTGCGATTAGGGACGTTTAACGCCATATACAATTATTCAATCTTATAAAAAAGCGTGCAAAGATAGTACATTTTTTTCATACTACCAAATTTTTTATAAAAAAAGTGATTTTTTTTTAATAATGTTTGCGTATGTGCACGATTTTTTGTAATTTTGCAGCCAAATTCGATAAAATAGCGCGAATAGCATATGAAACATCCTTTTTTAATTATCCTCAGCGTAGTGCTTTTGAGCATGGTTCTGTTCGGTTGTAAAGAGAACTCCAATCTTCCCATGCCGGGCGATAACAGTTATAACCAGGGAGCCGTTTCTTTGGTTGACACCTCGTCTTGTACGATTGTGAGTATTAAGGAGGCGTTGGTTATTATTGATCACTTGAATGACGGCGAGACCACAACGGAGATGTATAAGATTTCGGGGACGGTGTCTCAAAACAACACGTCAGCCGACCTCATTCCGGACACGTATTCGAACATCAATCTCACGATTAAGGACGAATCGACTACCGGTACCTTAGCTTGCTGGTACACGAATAACATCAATAACCGTCCTTTCACGGCTATGACGCAAGTGCCGTTAGTAGGATCTAAGTTAACGGTTATCGGTCCTCTCTGCCGTTATGTAGATAAGAGCGGGAACGTTAAGCCGGAGATGACGAACGGTTTCATTTGCCGTATCGATTCGATGATAGCCCCCAAGCCGGTAGGTCCTCTGCCCGACTGCCCCGAACCGGCAGAAGGTCAGATTAGCGTAAGCAAGGCCTTGGAGATAGGTCGTGCGCTTGCCAGCGGCGAGACAACGGAAGAAACCTATAAGATAGTAGGTGTGGTTTGCAAGATCACCGAGGCTCCGGGTAGTTATAACAACGCCACGTTCTATATCCAAGACAACACCAAAGCGCAATTCTACTGCTACCGCATGAAAGGCGGTTCGGTAACGCTGAACAAAGCGGAGAAGTTAGCCGTAGGTGATATAGTGGTAGTAGAAACGAAGATAACCAACTATAGAGGAACGACGATTGAGTCGGTTGCTAACCAAGGTAACATCATTCAATCGAATAATCCGAACTTCAAATAAGCAATACAAATTATAATCTATAATTCTTAATTCAAAATTATTTATGGCAACATTATCAAAAATTCGTAGTCACGGCGTGCTTCTGATAGTTATTATCGGTCTCGCTATGTTAGCATTTATCCTGGGTGATTTTTTGAACTCAGGTAGTTCGTTCTTTAATCGCCATCGCGAGAACATCGCGGTTATTGCCGGTCACAACGTACACTTCACCGAGTTTGACGCTGCAAAAGATCAGTTGACTCAAGTAGCCAAGATGCAGGGTCAGAATCCGAACGACGAAGCCGCACAGTCACAAATCCGCAATCAAGTTTGGCAAATGCTCATGATGCAATACACCCTTGGAGACGAGGCAGAGAAGATAGGTTTAGCGGTAGCTCCGACGGAGTTAACAGAGCTTTGTCTTGGTGCCAATCCTCATCGTATCATCCGCAGCGTTTTTGGGGATGCAGAAGGAAACATTGACCGCGACCAGCTTGCCGGTTTTATACAACAGATCAGTGAGGACTCGGACAATCCTCAGGAGCAAGAGGCTATTCTTTCCTACAGGAGTTATTGGTCATACTGGGAGAAAGTGGTTCGTCTAACTCAATTGCAAGACAAGTACTCGGCATTGGTAAAGGGATTAGTGCGCGCAAACAGTTTAGATGCTAAGTTTGCTTTTGACGCACGTCAGGCAGATGTGAACGTTGAATACGTATGCAAGCCTTACTATACGATTCCGGATTCGTTGGTTCAAGTATCTTCCGCAGACATCAAGAAATTGTACAAGCAGCACAAAGAGAACTACAAACGCGAGCCCAATCGCGCGATTCAGTATGTATGTTTCGACATTATTCCTTCCGAGGCTGACTTCGCTGAGGTAAAGACATTCATGGAGAACCTGCAAGAAGAGTTCATGACGACGGATAACATCGCCGCCGTTGTAAATCCCAATTCGGACGTCCCGTTTGAGGGTATAGACTATAGTCTCAGCACCGTTCCGGCTCAATACCAAGAATTTGCCTTTGCGAAGGGAGCAAAAGCGGGTCAAGTAACCGATTTGCTTTTTAACGATGCCAACGACACCTACTCTATGGCTCGTATCATGAAGGCCGGTTATTCGTTGCCCGATAGCGTTGAGTTGAAGTACATTGCGCGCCAAGAGGGCGAAGAGGATCGTGAGTTAGGCTGGTTTATGGCTACCGAATTGAGCAAAGAGATAGCCGAGCCCGCTTTCAACAGCAAGAAAGGCAGTCGTTTCACGGTTAGCGTTGGTACCGGAGAGCAGACCTTTGAGGTATTAGAAGTAAGCAAAGCTACCCCGAAGGTTCAGTTGGCCATTTTAGAGCGCAAAGTAAGTGCGTCGTCCAAGACCACGAATGCTCTTTATAACAAGATTAACCAACTCATTGCCGAGAACTACACGGAAGAGAAGTTCGTTGCAGCTATGTTAGAGAATAACTATACCGTAGCTCCTCAGTACAACTTAACCCAGAACACGGAGAAGATTGGTACGTTAGAGTCCTCTCGCTCCCTCGTTCAATGGGCGTTTAACGCTAAAGAGGGTGAAGTTAGTAAGCTCTTCCAATGCGGTAATCAGTATGTGGCCGCTGTTCTGACGGAGGTTAACGATGGGGAGTATAGTTCGATAGAGGAGGTTATTCCCGACCTTACCTTAGAGGCTATGAACAATAAGAAAGCCGAGTTAATCAAGAAGGATCTTGTAGGCGTTCAAACGCTTGCAGAGGCAGCCGATAAATTAGGTGTTAACGTTCAAACGGCAGAGCATATCAACCTCACTTCCTACCGCTTTGGTGGTAATGGTTCTGAACCCGCCGTTGTGGGCACTGCTATGGCATTGGCAGATAATAGTGTTTCCGAGCCTATTCAAGGCAATATAGGTGTATATATAATCAAGACAGGTGTTAAGGTTATTGCCAATAACGAACTCGACATTGAGGCGGAGAAGGCACAACTCGACCAACGCAACGCTTATATGCTTCCTTACCAAGCTATTGCTCTGATAGAGTCGGAGGCCGACGTAACAGATAATCGTGCAAACTTCTATTAAGTGCTTCCGAGCACCCCGGTATGAGCAAAGACACAAACAATAATAACAAGCTGGGGACCCCGTGGTTGTGGGTCCCCACTTTGTATTTGGCAGAAGGGATACCCTTCTTTATCGTTACGTTCATTAGCGTAACGCTGTTCAAGCAGTTAGGCATACCCAATGCCCCATTGGCGTTGTTCACGTCGCTCATCTCTTTTCCGTGGATTATCAAGCCGTTGTGGAGTCCGTTTGTAGATGTGATTAAAACCAAACGGTGGTGGATCATCACGATGCAAGGACTGATGGCTGTTTCTATTTTCCTCATTGCGCTTTTAGCACCGCGAGGGTATTACGCCGTCGGACTTATTTTGTTTACCGTTACAGCTTTTGCCTCCGCCACCCATGACATAGCGGCAGACGGTTTCTATATGATAGCGCTGAACGACAAACAGCAGTCGGCTTTTGTAGGTATAAGGTCGGTTTTTTATAAGTTAGCCAGTATCTACTGCCAAGCACTCCTACTCATCTTAGTAGGTTGGTTAGAGAAGTCTCACACGGTGGGGCACGCTTGGACGATAACCCTACTGAGTGTCTCTTTCTTGGTAGCACTCATCACGTTATGGCATTCTTTCGTCCTCCCTCGCACCGAGCAGGTGCCCGAACGCAGAGCTTCCGCAGACATTTGGAAAGAGATAGGACTTACTTTTGTGGAGTTCTTCCGCAAACCGGGTATCGCCCTCGCCCTTGTCTTTATGTTACTATACCGATTGCCGGAAGCCTTATTACTCAAACTCTGCACCCCCTTCTTCTTAGACTCGGTTGAACAAGGTGGATTGGGTCTCACGGCAGATCAGATAGGTTTATACTACGGAGGTATAGGCGTAGTGATGATGCTCTTAGGCGGTGTGTTAGGAGGATTAGCGGGCAGTAAGTGGGGACTGAAACGGGTCATCATTTGGATGTGTCTGTTTCTCACGTTGCCTTGCGTAGTCTATTGTTATATGGCGATGGTACAACCAACGAGTATGTGGATTATCACAGCGTGTATCGGTTTTGAGCAGTTTGGTTACGGTATCGGTTATACGGCTTGTATGCTTTATATGATACAGTTTGCCAAAGGCGAACACAAGACGGCTCATTTCTCTATCTGCACCGCTATTATGTACCTTGGACTGATGTTGCCCGGATTAGTAGCCGGTTACTTACAAGAGTGGCTTGGATATACCGCGTTCTTCTGGTTCGTGATGGTATGCTGTATCCCCAGTATCGCGGTTACGTACCTTGTCTATCGTGGTTTGGACAAAGGAGTAAGGACAAAGGAGTAAGGATAAAGGAGTAAGGACAAAGGAGTAAGGACATTATTAATAATCAAGCGCGTACGCGTATATATACGCACACGGTATGAAAAAACACATTCCCAACATTATTACTTGCTGCAATCTGCTTTGCGGCGCAGTAGCGGTCTTTTTAGCAACGCAGAACTCGCAGAACTGTTTTGCTTACGCTTTCCTCTTCATCTTATTAGGCGCTTTCTTCGATTTCTTCGACGGTATGGTTGCCCGTAAGTTAGGCGTTAGTGGTCCCTTAGGCATTCAGATGGACTCATTGGCAGACGATATCACGTTTGGTTTGGCACCGGCGATGATGGTCTTCTGTTACCTCAAACCTATTATCGGTTGGTGGGCACTCATTGCCCTTCTCATGGCGGCTTTCTCGGCATTGCGATTGGGTAAGTTCAACATAGACGAGCGTCAGCATTTCGGTTTCATCGGTTTGGCAACCCCTGCCAATGCTATTTTCTGGGGAGGCATATGCTCTATGCCCTATGCTCTCACCGCTCCCGTTTGGGTTCCGTGGACGTTATTGGGCATAACGTTGTTGAGTGATTACTTACTCGTTTGTGAACTTCCGTTCTTCTCCTTCAAGTCGCAAGACCGCTCGTGGAAGGCGAATAAAATCCGTTATATCTTCCTTATCGGTTGTCTTATCCTTATCGGCTTTGCCATCTGGGAGTCCGTTCGTTATGAACAGCCCGTTTTTGTACTCTTTAGCGGTACGGCATGTATCCTTTGGTACGTTATTATCAACCTCATTTTTCGGAAACAAATATGAACAAACGACTGATCTCCACATTGTTGCCTGTAGTCTATTACCTTCTGCCCCTCTGCCTCTATGCCTCTCTGCCTCTCTGCCTGAAGGCTGAATCTATTCCGCAAGGGTATTACGATATCGCGCAAGGCAAAGCTGATTCCGCACTTAAGAGTGCCTTACACGACACCATTAAAGGTGGCGAACGTTTTCACTACGGAACGGCAGGATTTAATCCCATTGAACGCGAATATTACGACGGCACATGGTCCTTCTTCCCCTTCACCGACCGTCACTCCGACGGTTCGATATGGGATATGTATTCCCCCACCAAGCGCTATTTCCCTTACGAGATAGGGCAGTCGGCTTGTGCTATGCAGATTGAGCATTGCCTCCCTAAATCGTGGTGGGGCAGCGAAGACGGTTGTAAACGCGCCTATCAAGACCTTTATAACCTCAATCCCTCCGATGCGGCAACCAATAATAATAAGTCCAATTATCCTCCGGGAGAAGTGACGAAAGGGGATAAATTCGATAATGGTTCTTTTAGAATGGATGCCAAAAAGTCTTCCCAATATGGTTGGATTTGCTTTGAACCGGCAGACGAATACAAGGGCGATTTTGCACGCACCTATTTTTATATTGCCACCGCATATGAAGACATACCGTGGGTATATGAGACGTCGCCCTTTGATGCCCAGAACGCTGTGACGAACGAGTCGTATTTGGAGTTTCAGCCATGGTTGATTGAGTTGTTATTGAATTGGCACCGCCAAGACCCCGTCTCACGCAAAGAGATAGAACGAGCAGACATTATATCCTCTATTCAGCATAACCGTAATCCTTATATCGATTATCCCGACTTAGTCGAGTATATCTGGGGCGAAAGAAAGGGACAACGTGCGGACTTTACCCAACTCGTTAACACCGCCTCGGAGGCTTATCACCTTACAGAAGACGGAACCGACCTACGGCTGCGCGCAGACAATGTTTCGGCAACGGATGTCACGCTGACTTGGAGTGACTGCCACACGACTTATACCGTTGATGTTTATACCCAATCAAGCTCAGGACATAACGACACCCTCATTAACCTTCCGGCTATCACCCAAAAACTATTGGAAGCCACTAATCATGGCGCTATTCGAGGCAAAGCAAGCTCAAATGGTACTCAAGCTCTCACTTTAGGAAGTGGAAACACCGATGGTACTGTGGCTATTTATGGTCTGCAAGCGCTGTGCAAGAACGACAAACCGTTGACTCTCCGTTTCCGGGCATCGCTCTATAACACCGCCACTTCAGGGCAGTTAGATGTATATGCCAACACCACGCTGCTCCAGTCGATTACCGATTTAACACGCGATGAAGACTGGTTTGAGTTTACTCTACCGGCGAATACGGATAGTGTACGTTTGGCAGGTGTAGGAGGCAATACCAGCAAACGGGCTTGTCTCCAAGCGGTCTTTGTTATTCAAGGCGACGAGACCGTTCTGCACCAATCACTAAGCGGGTACCCCAAACAAACAGATAACAACCAAATACAAGTGAGTGTAAGTTCCAAGGCGGAGACGATCTATGCCCAAGTGACGACCCACGCAGGATTGGTAAGTAACGAACTGGAGGTAACGCTCGGTTCTCAACCCACCGCCTTACCCGTTATACGAAACAACAGCGGTAGGTATAAGAAAGTCCTCATTGACGGACATATCTACCTTATATCACCCTACTCCAGCCCAGAGGGAGTTACTCCCCTACCCCTCTACTCCCTTTAATGCGTCGCGCCTACTACATATTAACGATTGCTCTCTTGGCGGTCATCGGCGCTTTGATACTCATCTACGACAAGGGAACGCTTCATCTGCTTTTGTGCAACCATCACACAGCGGCAGGCGATGTTTTCTTTCCTGTCTATACCAAAGTGGCAGAGTGGGGCATATATATCGTGGTCGTGCTCTTGCTCTTCTATAAAGTCGGTTGGGCAAGTTTCCTTTTGGGCAGTAGTCTTATTGCCGGAGGTGTGGGACAGATCATCAAACATATTGTCCAAGCACCTCGTCCCGTGACGTGGTTTGCGGAGCATTATCCTGATGTCTGTTTGCCTGCGATTGAGGGTGTTCCCTTCCGCGAGTGGAACTCCTTCCCGTCGGGTCATACTATCACGTTCTTCTGTCTTTTCCTTGTGCTAACGATGATAATGGAAGAGGTTATCTGTCAGCGAAGCGGTCATTCAGCAGCAGACGGCACGTCTGCGAAGCGGTTCTTCAGCGTCAGCGGTCTGTCAGCCGCAGTCGGTCTCTTCTGCCTCGCAACGTTGGGAGCGTATAGCCGCATATACATGAGCCAACATTTCGCCGAAGATGTGTTTGCCGGTATTATCATCGGTGTAGGTGTTACGAGTCTCATCAGTCTCATCATCCCTAAACTACGGAATACTAAGTTTTGGAATGTTTCAATTAGTCAGTTCATATAAACCGACCGGGGACCAGCCGGAAGCGATAGCGGCGCTACTTGCCGGAGTCCGCGCCGGAGCACCGGCACAGACCCTACAAGGCGTGACGGGCAGCGGTAAGACCTTCACGGTGGCGAACGTCATCAGCGAACTCAATCGCCCCACCCTTATCTTGAGCCATAACAAAACGCTTGCCGCGCAGTTATACTCGGAGATGAAGGCTTTTTTCCCTAATAATGCGGTCGAGTATTTTGTGTCTTATTACGACTACTACCAACCCGAAGCCTATATCCCTTCCACCGACACGTATATCGAGAAAGACCTCAGTATCAACGAAGAGATTGACCGCCTCCGTCTTAGTGCCACAGCGGCTCTGTTATCGGGGCGCAAGGACGTTATTGTTATCTCGTCCGTGAGTTGTCTCTACGGTATCGGTTCGCCGCAGGACTTCACGCAGTCGGGAATCACCGTCTCGGTAGGGCAACAACTGCCTATGGAGCAGTTCCTTAACCAACTCGTAGCGGCGCAGTATATCCGCAACGACCTTGACCTCAGTCGGGGGCGTTTCCGCGTCAAAGGCGATACGGTTGATATAGCCATCGCCTATGCCGATTACATCCTCCGTGTTGAGTTCTTCGGCAACGAGATAGACCATATTAGTACTTTCAGCAATAGCCCTTCAGCCTCTCAGCCTCAGTCTTTCGACTACTTTAATATCTACCCTGCCACTATCTTCTGCACCAATAAAGACCGCTTGGAGCGTGCCAAGGCACAGATTAAGTTGGATTTAGCCAATCAGGTGGAGTATTTCCGTTCTATAGGAGAAGACATATACGCTGACCGCCTTGAGCAGCGAGTAAAATACGATTTGGAGATGTTGGACGAGTTGGGTTACTGTTCGGGTGTGGAGAACTACTCGCGTTATTTGGACGGTCGTGAGGCGGGTACGCCCCCCTATTGCTTGTTGGACTATTTCCCGGACGATATGCTGCTTGTTATTGACGAGAGTCACGTTACTATACCGCAGATTCATGCCATGTACGGTGGCGATAAGGCGCGTAAGGATAACCTCATCAATTTCGGTTTCCGCCTCCCTGCCGCACGCGATAACCGCCCCCTCACCTTTGAAGAGTTTGAGGAGAAAGTAGGTTTAGCACAATCCACTATCCACAATCCACTATCCACAATCCACAATCCACTATCCACAATCCACTATCCACAATCCACAATCTTCCTCTCCGCTACTCCTTCGGAGTACGAGTTGGAGAAGTCGGAAGGTATCGTGGTTGACCAACTCATTCGTCCTACGGGTTTGTTAGACCCCGAGATTGATATTCGTCCGAGTAAGAACCAAGTAGATGATCTCATGGACGAGATACGCACGCGTATCCATCGTCAGGAGCGGGTGCTTGTCACCACGCTAACCAAGCGTATGGCGGAGGAGTTAGACGATTACTTGCGTCGTTATGGTATCTCGTCGGCGTATATACACTCGGATATAGATACGATTGAGCGCGTTAAGATCATGGAGGACTTGCGTAAAGGGTTATACGATGTGTTGGTGGGTGTCAACCTCCTGCGTGAGGGATTAGACTTACCGGAAGTATCGTTAGTAGCTATTCTGGACGCCGATAAAGAGGGCTTCTTGAGGGATAGGCGTTCGCTTATTCAGACTATTGGTCGTGCGGCGCGACATATCAACGGCAAGGCCGTTCTTTATGCCGATAAAGTGACGGCTTCGATGCAAATGGCGATAGACGAGACTTTACGTCGTCGCACCAAACAGATGGCGTATAACGAGGAACACCACATCACGCCGCAGCCCATACACAAGGCGATTAACTCGGAGGCGTTGTCTGCACTATATAAAGACCCTGAGGAGGAGAAACGCAAGGTAGAGGCAGCTATCCGTGAGAGTTGGAAGGACGCTTCGTGGCAACAGTTGAAAGGGGCTGAATTGGAGAAAGCGATTAAGCAGAAGAAAAAACAGATGTTAATTGCAGCTTCTAATTTGGATTTTGACACCGCCGCTCACCTCCGCGACGAAATGCTTGAAATGGAGAAAAAACTCAAATAAATTTGCGTATATGAGAAAAAAGTTGTAATTTTGCAGCCGTTATCAGAATTATAGTATATTATGCCGAGCGTTGAGATTCAAAAGATAATACCAAAGATTCGGAAGTATATGTCTTCCCAACCTATCCAACGAGCCTATTTATTCGGCTCTTGTTCTCGTGGAGAAGAGACACCTGAAAGCGATGTAGATTTGTTGGTTAATTATGATTATTCTCAAAAAGTCTCTTTAATGAAGGTGGGCACGATGATGGCCGAGTTGGAAACAATCCTCCATCGTCCTGTTGATTTGGTAGAAGAACAAGGGTTACTTTCGTTTGCGCAACCATCTGCTAATAAGGATAAAATTTTAATATATGAGAGAGCGCATTAGAGATAAAGAACGATTGGAGCATATTCTTGAGGCGTCCAATAAGCTTTTGGAGAACAAGGATAAATATACACTGGAAGAAATAAAAAATAATAGTGTGCTCTTTTATGGATTTGTCAAGTTGGTAGAGATAATCGGTGAAGCATGTTATATGTTAACCAAGGAATTTAGGGAGTCACACTCCGAAACGAATTGGAAGATAATTGAAAATATGCGTCACGTTTTAGTGCATGGCTATTACGCCATAACACCGGAACTTCTTTGGGCAACTATCCATGAAGACATTCAGCCATTAGTGGATCAAATAAACATATACATTAAGGAAGAATTATAATATTAAACCTACCCGCCTATGATTGACCGGCATCGTAAAGGCGATGCATGACATATAAACAACTTTTATTACAAAGATGATTATAACCAATGAAGATATTTTGAAAAATAATGCCTTACCCATTGTGGAAAACACCATTAGTAAAGCATTAATTGAGGCTATTCCAACGACCATTGATGAACGTCGAGCTTTTATTCAAAGTGCAATAGGGAAAGTGGAAGGTTGTATATTTTCTAAAAGCCTTAATGAGTATGTCGCGATATCCCCTAAATCCGTTGAAGAAATATCCTCTCACGCTTCTAAGAGTGTGTTATCTACGATTATAGCCTTAAATTATCTCCCTCTTATCGAACAAGCTGCTGTAGTTGCGAAAGGACTTCCGCCTCACTCTAATAAAGAAAAGAAAGTATTTCACTTTAAGGAGATTATTTTGTTAGCTGCAAATTTGAATGGTTATGGACACGCAAAAATAACTGTAGGCAAGCAGTCGTTAGGAAAACATCTTGTTTATTGTTTGACGGGATTAGAAATAGAGAAAACGCCTATTGAAAGTACGCCCCTTACAGGCCCCAGACAATAAGCGTTTCATAATTTTGGTGCAAAATTACTGCTTTTTTTTGATATGTGCAAATTTTTGCGCATATTTTTTTATTTTTTCTTGCATATATGAGAAAAAAGTTGTAATTTTGCAAACGAATTTGAACCCTCGTTCGGCAGACGTAAAATGCCCGTCACCCACTGACGTTAAATAGTGCCATCGCTCACGAGATGTAAAATAGTGAGAAAGCACTTCTAAATGCACTTTCTTGTCAAAATGGCAGAAAAATGCATTTTTTTATTTGGTAGTTTCAAATATTTTTTGTACTTTCGCAGCGTGAAATGTGTTTTCATACTTTTTTATAACAGTTCTCGATTAAAAAAACAAATTAAAAAAATATAAACAAACTGAAAATAGTTCTGCAAAGAAATGGGCATTAGTTGCAACGGATGGTGTTATTTTTGGTAGAACGCAAAAAGAAGATAACTCCTTCGTTACACTTAATGTTTATTTAACTAATGTCGGCTATGAAATGTTAGGTCCAGACCAAAAAGCAATACTACTTCCTTTAAAAGAAGAATTAGAAAGAAGGTATGTCGCCTATACGTTAAAATAAAACTTTGATTGATGAGTATTCAAGAAGAATGTTTTTTTATAACTTAAAATTAGAAACTATGACTACCATAGAAATTTACAACATTTTGAAACAGATAGACGCCGATGTAATGGTTAATATGGCGTTGTATTTATCGGAAGATTTTTCTTCTAGACTTTTAACCCCAATAGATCAAATCCTTGACCTATCGAAAGAGTATGAATATAAATGCACCAAAAGTCCAAAATTCTGTTTAGGCTTTGCTTTGGCATATAGTTATAGGAATTTATATAAAAACGTGATGGAGCATCCTAATGAGAAGCCTAATCATAAGCTTGAAACTTATCCTGATTATGATAGGGTAATAATGGATGACTGTTTCCGCGAATATATTCGTAGAAGAACTCTTCTTATACACAAAAAACAATTCGCAGATCAAGGCTTTTCACAAGAAATACATCAAAAGTGCTATGAAATTCTTTATGGTGAGTTGAAGGAGGAATTACAATGGGCCATAGAGGAACTTTCTTGTGAAGGTAAAAAAAATATTATAATGCTAGTACGGCGATTGAAGTTGTTTGTGGAAATGGAAGTGCCCATGCAGGATTCCGATTCATCAAAATTGGTTTCTCAAAAACTTTGTGAAAAACCGAAACTGGATGAGTCAACTTTGGAGGAAGATAATTTTGAGGACTTAAAAAAAATTGTACCATCCGGAAAATGGGGAGATATAGAAACGATAAAGGAAGAATTGGGTTTGCATATTGATACGTGTCCTGATGCTACTAAAAGGACTAAGAAGATGCAAAAAGAAGGTAAAATAGAAATTGATGCCGAAAAACGAGAGCTTTATAAGGTTATTGAAAAAGTCTATGGACCACTAAACTTTACTTTTGATACTTTTCGTAAAGGAATGGAAAGAAAATTATAAAAAACTTGTCCGAATTTGTCCGAATTTGTCCGAATTTGTCCGCGCTATTGCGTGGATATATTTTTTTTACTACCTTTGCACTCGAATTCGAAACGAATCGAATTTGAGCGAGGGCTCTTTCCCTCATTCCTACATAGTTATATTATATTATATTATATTAAGGTGTAGAATCAAAATAAAAAAATATGCAAAACATTTTTTTAACTTTTTCTGAAAATGGCAAGCAATTGTTACATTGTTCGCCGGAGGCTAAGGGAGCCGTAGAAATCCCAGAAAACGTAGATGTAATTGCATTTCGTGCATTTGAGGATTGCAATCGAATAACCTCAATAGTATTTCCTCCCCATTTAAAAGAGATCCGACGCAGAGCCTTTTCGGGATGTAGCGGTTTAACAGACTTACAAATTCCTCCTTGCGTTAGGGAAATTGGAGAATATGCTTTCAATGGCTGCACAAACTTACGAAATATACAATTAGATTGCAAGATATCCGGAATAGAGCGTTTTGTCTTTTACAATTGTAACTCTTTGTCTCACATCGAACTTCCACCAATGATTAAGTTCATTGGAAGAAGGGCGTTCTATGGTTGTCAATCCTTACGAGAAATCACCATCCCAAAACAAACATATAAGATAGGAAGGGAGGCGTTCTGTAGATGTACTAAATTAGAGAAAGTACAACTTAATGAAGGACTTCGTGAAATTGGTGTTAATGTCTTTAATGGTTGTTTGCAATTGAAAGAGTTGCAGATTCCTTCATCGGTAGAGGTAAATCGTTCTCCGGCCATTGAGGCTATTGTACAAAAGCCAAAGCAACAATCGAAAATAGAACGATTGGTTAAACGCATAAAAAATGCTTTAGCCGTTTAAGTTAACGCGTTCGCAAGAGCGCAAGTATTAATTATTAATTTATAAGCATTATGGCAAAAGTTCCTAATGGTCCTTCGAGGACAGGAAAACCAAGTGGTAATGGTAGAGGTAATCTGCCACCCAGACATTAAGTTGTACCAACGATGAGTATTGGAACTCTCGCGGCTACAAAATTAACACGTTCGCAAGAATGCAAGTATTAATTCCGAGAGGGGGAAGAAAAGCCCCCCTCTCGTTTAAAAAAGAGATTATTTTAGGTAAACAAGTACAAATCTATTAAAAATCATGCTAAAAATTTGCGTATATCAAAAAAATTCCGTAATTTTGCAGCGTCTTACGAAGCATAACCTATGTTTGTATGGAGAAAGAAGAGTTTAAATATTACCTCGATCATCAGTCTGAGTTGCTAAAACAGTATAATGGCAAATACCTAATGATTATCAAGAATCAAGTGGTTGGTGCATTCAATAGCATGAGTGAGGCATACTATCAAGGCAAAAAACAATATGGTCTTGGTAATTTCTTAGTGCAACTTTGTACACCGGGTGCAGATGCTTATACTGTCACCTATCACTCACGCGTAAGTTTTGCTTGATATGAAGTCAGTTCCTTTTACTGTAGAATTTGTCAAACCTACCCATTGCATTGAAACGAAATGTAAATTGAGTGAGGCTTTTGACACAGAAATGGAGCCTAATTGACTTTAATAAATTGTAAAATAATTGATAGAGATTGACGAAAATGGGTGTTTTTTCCTAACTTCGTTAACACACGACCATTTCCATCGCAGCCTCTCGGGGTTGCGATGATTTTTTCTGTCTTTTCAGCATTTGTTTACACTTTCCTAAAAAAGTTGACAGCCTATCAAGCCCTCAACTCACCTCAACTTACCTCACCCTACTAAGAAAGGCTGTGCGGAGCATATGCCGAACGCCGACGTGGTGTAACGTGTCGCATAGAGCGACCAAAAATCTATAAAAATGCCACATAGGGGGTAAAAAGTTGCATTTTTATTTGCATATATCAAAAAAATGTAGTACCTTTGCAGAGTGATTCTGAAAAATAATCTATAATTATATATAATATTGTATGAGTGCCACACAAGCAATTGCAAGTAACCGCATCATTGATGCCATGGGACCGATGATTAATGATGAACATCAGTTCAATACCGTCATTAACTATATTCTTCACCTTCGTGAGCAATCTGCTCCTTGCCAGTTCTCAGAAAATGACATTTATCAATTCGCAGAAAAAGCAGAGAGTGAATGCAATCAAGGAGTAGGTATGGTGAGTCATCAAGAGTTTATGCAGGAGATTGCGACATGGCGAGTATAATATGGCACGATAGTGCGCGTGAGCATTTGCACGCAATTTTTGATTATTACTATACAAATATCTCTAAGCAAACAGCCTATGGCATCTTGAAGGATGTTTTGATTAGTGTGCAAAATTTAGAGAATTTCCCCACAATAGGGCAAAAAGAGGAGATTTTACAACATCGCTCCTATGAATATCGATATATATTGTCTCGGAAACGATATAAAACCATTTATTTTATTAAAGGGGAAGAGTGTCATATTGTTGCAATTTGGGACACTTTAAGAAATCCGAAATTTTTAAATCCCTTTGTTCCTGTAGATTGATGTTTTTTGTGGGTGTCTCTTGCCGCACCCGATTATTGTGTCCTTGGGCTTCCAAAGTCACAACATTGTCACAACATAGTCACAACAAAGTCACAACATTGCCACTACTTTTAAGACCTATGCAAGGAGCCTTCAGTGTGTCATCAGTGTATCATTTACCGTACCTCACCGAAGGGTCACGGAAGGATTACCGAACGGTCGCCGAAGGATGACCCTCCTCGCATCCTACCCGCAAACACCGACTAGGGGTTTGGGCGAACCCAAGAATAACCCAAGAATAACCCAAGAATAACCCAAGAATAACCCAAGAAGTACCCAATACCGCAAGTGCGATAGAGCGGGAAAAAGACAAAAATGAATAAAAATCCTAAAAAAATCAACAAATATTTGGTAGTTTGAAAAAAAAGTTGTACTTTTGCACCGATTTTCGACTAATAGCCTCTGGCGATCAGAATATCGACCCAAATAAGGAACTATTTCGGCGTAAGCAGGAACCTTTACAGACGGGCGTAAAACGTAGTATATGCTATAGTCAATTAACCATTTAAATACAAGTAAAATGGATTTAATGAAAATTGCCGAAGAGGCATTTGCCGGCGAGAAGAAAGAGTTCCCGGCATTCGCAGCAGGTGACCAAATCACTGTTGCTTATCGTATTAAAGAGGGTAACAAAGAGCGTATTCAAGAGTTCCGCGGTGATGTTATCGCCATCAAGGGTTCACAAGACAAGAAACGCTTCACGGTTCGTAAGATGTCCGGCAACGTCGGCGTTGAGCGTATCTTCCCGATGGACAGCCCCTTCATTGACCACATCACGGTTAATAAGTACGGTAAAGTTCGTCGTGCTAAACTGTACTACCTGCGTCAATTACGCGGTAAGAGTGCACGTATCGAAGCACGTCGCGTGAAGTAAGGTCACCCTTACGCCTCGCAAAAGAAAGAGCCCAACGGCTCTTTTTTTTTGTGCTTTTTTATAAATAAATGCAAATATATTTGCATAAGTCCGAAAAAAGTTGTAACTTTGCACGCTAAATTGGACAAAGGACAAAGGACTAATTGTGAAACGCGTGCTCTACATATTATCGTTGGTACTGATAGCATTGTTGCTATTAGGCGGTGTGGGATTGGCGTTGCTCTCGAGCAGTGACCTCCAGACGCGAGTGCTACAAGTAGTAACCACCGAACTCAGTCGTTCCTTGGGATTGACTATACAAGTAGGTCGGATTAATTACCGTATGCCCGCTTCGGTTAAGATAGAAGATTTCTATATCGAAGACCAACAGCACGACACCCTTTTCTATGCTCATGAAGTCCATGCGCGCTTAAAAGCCAAAGCGTTGCTGCAAAACGAGGTTCGTTTCAGCAAGGCATCCGTTGATGGGGCTTATGTCAATATCCACGATGAGAATTACGCTTTCTTAATGCCTCTGTTTGCGTCCTCCGACACAGACACCGTTGCCTCGCCCATGCAGGTACTGATTGCGGCTCCGAACATTTGCGTAACGAACTCTCGCGTTTATGTGGACGATTATCATGTCGATTTAGATAAGGTCAATATACATTTGCGAGAGTTCTCCAAGGACACGATAGCCCTTTCTGTCAATGAATTAGACGCCGAATATACCTATCTTCCCTATCGTTCCAAGACGGTTAAACCGTTAGCGATTGAGGATTTAGATTTGCAGTTAATCGTGTGCAACCAGTTCGTTCAAATGCCTCAACTGGAACTTAAACTGCCTCATTCGTCGGTGATTATCAGCGGTATTTCGTTGTCTTCTACGGAAACAAAGATGCAGTTAGATAGGCTCAACCTGTACCCTCCGGATTTGGCGATGCTTGAACCCTCATTGGCACACTTAAAGGACCATTATCACTTGCAAGCCCAGTTAGATGGCACGTTGGATTCGCTTCTGCTGCGTGAGGTTCGTTTGAAATATAATAACCTAACGATATTGCGCGGTGACGTGTTTGTGAGCGGCATGCCCGATTGGGATCAAGCGTATATCAAAGCCACGTGTCAAGACTTATACATTAACGCCGGTATTATACAGGACATCATTTCCGACATAAAGCAAATGCCCTTCCGCCTGCCCACTTCGATTCATAATTTGGGTCAGGTTCACTACCGCGGACAGATAACAGGAAGACCACAGAACCTCGTTCTAAAGGGCGCTTTCCGCACGGCACAAGGAACGATAACCACCGACGGCACCTTCCGTACCGGCAATGAACATCAAACAATGTATTTCACAGGAGGAGTGGGAACAACCAATTTCCACTTAGGTCGTCTATTGGAGTCAGAGAAAGTGGGAGACATCAGTCTGAACGTATTGGCAGATGCCAAGGTGAAGCAGAATGAGTTTGACGTTCAAGGAACCTTGGTGATAGATTCGCTCTTTGCTTTAGGTAACACGTATCGCGATTTGCACATTAATGGTCACGCCACCAACGGCTTATACACCGGAACTATCCTTATTCAAAACCCGGACTTATCGTTTATGGGCTCCTTTGACCACCGACAAGACGCATTTTCTAATTGCTCCACGTCTCTTTCCATCGACTCCCTCTTGCTGCGTTATGGTTCAGACTCGGTGAAGATGCAGGAGTTAGCGTTTAGCCATATAGCCCAAGCAGACGGCACAAAGAGCGTCAAACTGACCTCTGACTATTTGGCAGGAGCCTTGGTAGGACAAGTAGATTATGCCACCTTACTGACTACGCTCAAGAAACAAGCTATTCATTACCTACCCTCGCTCTTTAGCAGCGAACAACGCAAGCGAATATTAGCCCAGCCCTCTAATAATAATTTCCGTTTCTACCTCTATGGTCGTGAGTTACGTCGATTACAACGGTTCTTACAACTGCCCTATCGTGTATCCGATTATCCGGTGATGAAGGGTTATGTGTCAGAAGCAGACCAGAATTGGGTTCTACAAGGATATATACCCTACGTGACCAAGGGTAAGAGTCGCTATGAGGACATCACTTTCTCGTCGGACAATGTAGCCGACCGCGCCAATATGTCTTTCTCGGCTACGTCGGGCTTTACTCAACTGGTTCTTCACTCCTTTGCCGAAGAAGACTCTTGTCATGTCGCCCTTAAACTGAATAATATAGACCCCTCACGAACCGACTCAACAGATAGCGGAGTGAGAGAGTACGATCAGTGGAAGAAACTCAGTAGTCAAATCGATTTCGTTGAGGGAGATATAGACCTCACGGCATCGTTTGCTCAGTATGCCGGTTATCCTTTAGTAGATGTACACCTCTACCCGTCTTATATGCAATACGGCGATAGTATCTATCACATCAACGAGTCTCGCTTGAGTTATTCCATGGCAGATACGTTATTGATTGTTGATCACTTCCGCATTGGAACAGAGACACAATTCATCGAAGCTAACGGTATCGGTTCACCCCATGCGGAAGATGTCTTGTCCCTCCACTTAGGACAACTCAATGCGGCATACTTGATGCGCTTTGCACTACCCGAAAGAACCCTTACTGTACAAGGAGACTTAACCGGTTGGGCTAATGTCTTCAGTCTGTTCGCGGCACCGGCTTTTGAAGCGGAGGTGCGCTTGGATAGTGCTGGTCTAAATGGTTATTACATTGGAGACGCCACCGCCAAATTGACACTCGATAAGGAGAATTACAATATTCTGTTAGACGGAGACGTGGTAGAAAACGAACACAATGTAGCTCACGTTGATGGGCTTATCGAACCCCGAGATAACCATTGGGGTATAGACATCTACCCCGATTCGATATCGGTTGGTTTCATCAATCATTGGCCGGCAGGATACATAACGGATATTGCCGGACGTGCTTCCGGTAAAGTGAGCGTTTTTGGTCAAGGAGCAAAGACGTGGGTCACGGCAGACGTTTATGCGGATAATATCGGAATAACCATTCCCTATACGGGATGTCGTTATTACGTCTCCGACTCCGTCTTCTTAGACTCCACCTCTATTCGTTTTCCTCGTATGACGCTTCACGACGAAGAGGGTAATGAACTCTATTTTGACGGAACACTCTATCATAACGACTATTTCGGAGACTTTAAGTTTGACCTTTTGGCTCGTCCCAACAACACGCTTGTTTTCAATCTTCCCTATCAGCCACAAGAGATGCTCTCCGGGCACACTTATGCTACGGGTGATTTGCGCGTCTTTGGCGATGAACAAGACGTCATGTTAACGGCTACCGCCTCTGCTGTTGGTAAGTCCTCTTTCCGCTTTAATGTGGGTTACACCTATTCCGCGTCCAGTAATAACTTTGTTACTTTCTATGACCACCATGATACCCAAAGAGTAGAAGGGGACGAGGAAGACGAATACGAAGAAACAAAACCAGAGGTTAAAGGACCGGGGACACGGTTTAAGATGGCGCTCAATATAGAGGTTGACCCGCAATTAGACTTCGGTTTAGTCCTTAATGCCGCTACGGGAGATGAGATTAACGCTAACGGAGACGGAGCCTTCACCGTAGGTTACGATGACCGCACGGGTGCCGTTTCAATGGTGGGAACCTACACCCTCACACGAGGAACAATGGGCTTCACCGTTGCTAACGTACTACGAAGAGACTTCTCCATTGCCGAAGGCTCGTCTATCGTGTGGTCAGGAGATGCAGAGAACCCCACGCTTAATGTCACTGCCGATTATACCACCTCCGCCAGCCTCAAAGACCTCTTTGGTTCGGACGTATCAGCCATCACCACCTCGCGAACGAATATACCGGTTACCACCTCTATTAACCTATCCGGCGGATTAGACGACCCGCGGATACGTTTCGGTTTATCTCTACCGCGCTCAGAGCGAGAGATAGAAGATAAAGTAAGAGGCGTTATCAACACAGAAGAGATGATGATGCGTCAAGTGGTTTATCTGCTTGTCTTCAACCGTTTCTTTACTCCTGAATACATGGCCTCCGCCTATAACCCATTCCTCAGTACCAACGCCGTCTATTCGATTTTATCCTCCACCGTGACCACCCAGATTAACCGTTGGCTCGGTAGATTAACCGACGTCTTCTCTATGGGTGTAGATATTCGTAAGGAGGGTACAGGAGCCCAATCGTCCTACGAGGCTGAGGCTAAGTTCCAGTTACAGCCCATTGATAGACTGATTATTAACGGCGATGTCGGTTATCGGTATAACGATATCACTAATCGTCCCTTCTTTGGAGATGTCGATGTGGAGTACCTCCTTACACAGAATGGTAAGTTCCGCGTAAAAGCCTACTCACACATGGTAGATAAGTACTCGCTTCGCCAAGCCAGCACTATCCAAGGCGTTGGTTTCGTCTTCAAGCACGACTTCAACTGGCACAAAACAAATAAGCAGAGTACCTCCACCGGCAAGCGGAGTACCTCTGCAAACAATAAATAGTAAATCGTCAATCGTAAATCGTAAATAGTAAATAGTAAATCGTCAAATCGTAAATATCTTTATGTTAATCAAGATTCACTCCGCCGCCGCGGTCGGCATAGATGCCGTACCTATCACCATTGAGGTTCATGCTACTGCAGGTTTCGACTTTACCTTAGTCGGACTACCCGATAATGCCGTTAAAGAAGCGCACGAACGTATATTAGCGGCGTTGATGGTCAATGGCTACGAATCACCTAAACGGATGATTACTATTAACATGGCTCCCGCCGACATTAAGAAGGAGGGCGCAGCTTATGACCTACCCTTAGCTATCGGTATGCTTATTGCCGCAGAAGAAGTGAAGAAAGACCGAATTAGGGACATCATGATCATGGGTGAGTTATCATTAGACGGTACCCTTCAACCTATCAAAGGCGTCTTACCCATGGCTCTTTGTGCTCGCAAAGAAGGACTGCACACGATGATTGTGCCGAAAGATAACGCCACTGAGGCAGCCGTCGTTCAGGGACTGACTGTCTATGGCATGCATAACCTCAGAGACGTCATTCGCTTCCTCAACGGAGACCAAGAGTTTGATCCGACGGTAGTCGATTTAGAAACTCTCTTCCACGAGGAGTCCTATCCCACCGACCTCGATTTTGCGGACGTTCGTGGACAACAAGCCACACGCCGCGCCATTGAGATTGCCGCCGCCGGCGGACATAACCTGCTTATGATAGGTCCTCCCGGGGCGGGTAAGTCGATGATTGCCAAGCGTATCCCCACCATCCTTCCTCCTCTCACCTTAGAGGAGGCGTTGGAGACCACTAAGGTTCATTCGGTAGCCGGACTCATATCTAAACGCAAGACCGCTACTGCCACTTCGCTTATTGTGCAACGTCCTTTCCGTTCTCCACACCACACCATCACCAACGTAGCCCTTGTGGGAGGCGGTCAAAACCCGCACCCGGGAGAGATTAGTTTGGCGCATAATGGAGTGCTTTTCCTCGACGAACTGCCCGAGTATAACCGCTCCGTCTTAGAGGTTATGCGGCAGCCTTTAGAGGATAGGCGTATCACCGTGGCTCGTGCTAACGGAACAATCGATTATCCTGCCTCCTTCATGCTCGTGGCTGCTATGAACCCCTGCCCTTGCGGACATTACGGAGAGAACAATCCCGCGCACCCGTGTACGTGTACACCCGCGCAGGTACATAGATATATGAGTAAGATTAGCGGTCCGCTTCTCGACCGAATAGATATCCAATGCTCTATCCAAGCCGTGCCCTATGACCAACTCAAGAACCAACAGCCCGGCGAGTCCTCTGCCGTTATGCGTGAACGCGTACTCAAAGCACGCAAACTTCAAGAGGAGCGTTTTCGTACAGAACACCCAACACCAGACACCAAACACCCAACACCAGACACCAAGCACCAGACTCATTGCAACGCGATGATGTCGCCACAACAAGTAAGGAAGTACTGCGTGCTCAATGAGCAGTGCGACAAACTATTGGAAAATGCAATGACAAGATTAGGTCTCAGTGCCCGTGCCTATGATAGGATATTGAAGGTGGCACGTACGATAGCCGATCTAGAGGGTAAGGCGGATATTCAGCCTACCCATATTATGGAAGCCATCTCTTACCGCAGCCTTGATAGGCAAACATTCTTCTAAAAGAACCTTTTATACGTTAGAGGGGAACTGCTGATGCAGGGCCTCTCTTTCTTTTTGTATATGCTTCGCAAAAGCCGCCGCCTCGGGTGAATCGGGGTGCAAAGGGCGATGGTGCTCATCAAGCCATAGTTGGTGAAGCGGATCCACCTGCTTGAGCGTCTGACCCATAAAATAAGTGGCACAGAAACGCTCCCAAATAACATCTATTGCTATCGGAGAAGGGTGAACAAGGTCGGAGGCGTAAAAACGATAATCACGCAGTTCGTCCAAAAGAATCTCGTAACTCGGGAAGTACTGTACTTGTACGGCCTGTTTATTCGTCCGCTCAGATAGCACCTTCTCGAAAACCGACGCCCCCTGCGCCGGCCGTACTAAGTTTTCGACGGCTTGGAGGAGAATGCCCTTGGATATTTGGTTCTCGTGGAGACCGTCCTTCTTATGGCGAATAGGTGAAACGGTAAAGATCCAACGTTTGTCGGCGTAGCGCTCAATGATAGGTTGCCACAGCGAGACTATCTCCTCCACCGTCAAACGGCGGCGGATAAAGTCCGTAGCCGGACGCTTCTCGCAGTTATCCACGACAGAAGAAAGACCGCTTTGCTGTAAGACCGCTGCGCTGAAAGACCGCTGCGCTGTAGGATATTTGTCAATATAAACCCAAGCCGTGCCGAAAGTGATGATGATAACATCTGCTTGAGGCGCATACTCGTCTATATGATGTGCGATAGAGACGGGGTTATACAGCGTTCCCGTCGGGTTAGCCGTGACACGGAGATAATGCTCGCGCATTGGGTCTGCTATGCGGTCGGAGAAGCAAGAACCCAACAGTAATATGCGGTCCTCAAGGCCAATCGTCCAATCTGAGGGAGCAATATCAACGGGAGTGGTTAATGTCATATAGTTTAGAGTTCATAGGTTAGTAAGGTTATTTGTCCGTTATCGTCTAAGGCGGCATAAGTGCCTTGGCGGAAGAGGTCACCTAATATAACAACGCGCGTGCGGGCGCTAATCTGCAAGTCCAATTCGATATGACGATGACCAAAAATGAAGTAATCCACTTCGTGGGTCTTACTATATTCTTTAGCGAACTGCACCAACGACTCATTGGCTTCGCCCTTATACTCCATTGGTGCCACCATCTCGCGACGACGAGACTTAGCCGCCCACGTGAAACCTAAGGCGTCCCCTAAACAGGGCGGCACAAGACGGAAAAAGAACTGCGCCACACGGCAGTGGAAGAAACGGCGCAGCCATTGGTAGTGGTTCTCCCAACAGAACTCGTCGCCATGAGCGAGGAAGAGGTGGACGGTCTTATTATTCGTCCGCTCAGAATAAAGAGGTTTTTTATGAACAATGGCACCCGTCATTTGGGCGAATTGACCAAACGTCCAGAGGTCGTGGTTACCCGTGAAGAAATGTACCTCTATGCCACGTTCCGTTAATGAACGGAGTTCGTTTAGGAACGGACCAAAACGACGTTGTTTGGAACGTGTAGACCAGAAGTACTCGAACCAGAAATCGAAGATGTCCCCCATTAAATAAATAGCGGTAGCGTCTTTGCTGAGTGTCTCCAACAAAGTCACTATCCTTTCTTGGTGGGCTCGTGCATCAGGCAGAGCCTTCGAACCTAAATGTATGTCGCTTAAAAAATATGTCATTTTTTATTCATTTAATAATATAGCGGTGTGGCAAGCCACGACACCGGCGGTCTCGGTGCGGAGACGACTATTACCCAAACTAACCGGCACATAGCCGTTCTGCAACGCCAAATCTATCTCCGCCTCACTAAAGTCCCCTTCGGGACCGATGAGGATGGTTATGTTTGGTGTTTGGTGTCTGGTGTTTGCCAATATCTCGTCTTTGAGTTCACGCTTATCTTTCTCGTAGCAGTGAGCGATATACAGACCACCCTCTGCGTTCGCTGAATGATTTTGGATGAACTCGTCAAACGGAGTTAAGTCGTTAACGACCGGCAGATAAGGAGTCAGGGACTGCTTGGCGGCGGAGAGAACAACCTTCTCCAAGCGGTCGATACGCAGTGTCTTGCGCTCGCTAAAACGGCAGAGCAAGGGCGTTATCTCGTCCACGCCGATCTCGGTACATTTCTCCACCATCCATTCTAAACGCTCGATGTTCTTGGTGGGAGCAATAGCGATATGCAGATGGAAATGATGATGGGGCTCTTGCTTCCGGGCAGAAACAATCTCAAACTCACAATGCTTAGGGTGCAGGTTCGTGATACGTGCTATATAGGTTGTACCGCGCCCATCGGTAAGCAGGATTTCGTCGCCTCGGTCGTACCTTAGTACGCGCACGCAATGCTGCGACTCCTCCTCGGAGAGGGTGTGAGATGTGGCAATATCAGGGGTATAAAAAAGGTACATATTATTCGTATTTCATTACTTGTGAAGGAGATATACGGGAAATAATCGTTGCCGGTAACAGTAATATCAACAATGATATAATCAAAAAGAGCACATTAAGCGCCACTATCCACCCCCATGGGAAGGCGATAGGTACGAAGGGCACGTAGTACGTAGTTGAGTCAAGGGGCAAGAGGTGGGTATAATACTGAAGGGCACAGAGTCCGAGACCGAGGACATTACCTATCACCATACCCCGCGTGATGAGTCGCGCCGCCTGCTTGATAAAGATGGTTTTGACGAAACGGTTATTCGCTCCCAACGCCTTGAGCGTGCCAATAAGTTGAATACTATTGAGGATAAGGATAATCAGTCCTGTGATGATAGCAAAGCCGGAGACGGCTAACATCAGGAATATGATTACTACCACGTTCATATCCAGCAGATCGAGCCACGCAAAGATTTGTGGGTTGAGTTGTTGGATATTTTGGGTATAGAGACCATTACCATCAGCGTCGAGGCGGTTAGCGGTAGCAAAATAAACCTCATCCGAAGCCTCGTAGAGGTGCGAGAGGTCGTCAATCCATATATCTATGCCGGAAGCCTGATTCTCTTTCCAGCGGTTCAGTCCTTGAATGAGCGCAGGCGAAGTCATCACGAATAGGTTATCGTATTCTGAAACGCCGGTAGCATAAATACCCACGAGTTGGAGTTTACGCACTTGAACGGACGAGCCAATGAAATAAGCATAAACCACGTCAGAGAGGTTCATACCGAGTTTATTAGCCAGTGTAGCAGAGACGATAATATCATTGCGTTGCTCAGGTAAATGTCCGGACACGAGGTTTTGTTCAAAATAAGCCCAACGTGTCGTTGCCTTCATAACGATGCCGGAATAATTAGCATTACCCTTCAGTACTGCGGGTTTGGTATAGAAAGGCGATAGGGCTGTGACGTGAGGCAGAGAACTCAGTTTGGTTAATAGCGAATCGCTAACAGCGATAGGCAACATCTCGTAGGTATTGTTATTATCGTAGTTAACAACCTCTATATGTGAACCAAAACCTGCTATTTGAGACGCCACGGTCGATTTGAAACCGATGACCACGCACACCGTCACAATCATCACCATGATTCCGATCGTGAGTCCGATGAGAGCTACCTTCACGGCAGGTTTAGCGGCTCCGCGACGAGAAGAGGACGCGTAGTAAAGACGATGGGCAATATATGAAGTGGCGTTTGGCACGGTTTTTGTTTTTAGTAGGGCGGTACCGCTTAATTTCTAATTTGATTTTATTATGAAACGTCTATTTTTAAGTTTATGTCTATTCTCTGCCGTCTGCACGCTGTCGGCGCAAGAGGCTCCTAAAGGACCGCGTTCACATCCCACGGCGGAAGAGAAAGCACTCAAGCAGACCGAGATGATTGTTCGTGAACTGCGTATTACCGATACCGTTCAGTATCATCAGTTATTTGATATGCACTTGCGTTATGCTCGTCAATACGAGAACGGCTACACGCGAGCTCAGTGGATGGAGGTGATAGAGGCAATGAACAAAGACCTTCGAACCATCCTCACCCAAGAGCAGTATGAGGCTTTCATGAACAAGCAGGTGCAGGAGGGTCCTCATGGTCCAAGACCTCAAGTGGGGCGGTTCTGCAATCACCATGACGGTTCGGAAAGACCCGTCTTACCCCCAAAAACAGAACCAGAGCCACGATAACGCCTACCACTAATCCTCCTATAATGTCGCCCGGGTAATGCACCCCGAGGTACATACGGCTATAGCAATTAAGAGCCACCCAAACCATCAATGGTAATGTGACGGTAAGGTGCGCTCTTTTTTTATTGTCTGACGTATAGACCCAAAAGAGGGAGAAGGACAGCGCACACGCCATCGTGTCAGCCGCATGAGAGGATACAAAACCGTATTTTCCGCCCGTATATCCGTTCACGAGGTGCACTAACCCTGCTAATGCCGGTTCGTGCGTCGGGCGCAAGCGACAAACGGCAGACTTGATAATGCCGGACGAGATCAAGTCTGCCAATCCTGCCGAACCGGCAACCGCGAGTAATATGATGCCGCCCAATAGCCAGGGATTAGAGTGTTTGGTGGTTGGTGGTTGGTGGATGGTTGTTAGTTTTTTGCAGCGAACGAAGATAAGGGCGATGAGGAGGGCATAGAGGGGCAGCCACGTGATTTTGCCGCTGATAATCCACATCAGTGTATCTGCCCACGGGGCGTGGCAACCGTTGATAGCCAAAAGCCATTGTTGGTCGATATGTGTTAGTTCTTCAAACATGGTGGATGGAGGATGGTGTTTGGTGTCTGGTGTTTGGTGTCTGGTGGTTGGTTACATAAATCCTAATTCTAATTTGGCCTCATCGGACATCATATCTTTGGTCCACTCGGGTTCAAAAACGAGATTGACTGTAACCTTTTCTATACCTTCTACGCTTTCCACTTTTTGTTTTAAATCCTCCACAAGGAAATCCGCTGCCGGACAGGAGGGGGCGGTAAGGGTCATGTCGATGTTACAATCGGAGCCGTTGATATCTATGCGGTATATCAGCCCGAGGTCATATATGTTCACCGGTATCTCGGGGTCAAAGACGGTCTTAACCATTCTGAGAACCGCTTCTTCCTTCGTTAGAAACTCATTTTCCATAAAATTCAACCTGCTAAACCTGCTAAATCTAAATGCGACTGCAAAGGTACTGCTTTTTTTTGACATATGCAAGAAAAAAGTGTGACTTTTAGCAAAATCACCATTATAAAGCACTGTAAGAAGCGTAAGAAGAAAAAATGAAATAAAATTTGCATATATCAAAATTTTTGTGTACCTTTGCAGCGAAATTTTCGAGTTGTCGAAAACAAAGTGGAAAAATAGATGCGGAACGCAGACACGGCGGGCGAGCGAAGCAAAGCGAAGTGAACCTGCCCCCCTACTATTGATTTATTTGATGGATGGGAGTTTACTCACAATCCAAGAATAAAGAAATAGGCATGGTTGTCCCGATGAAACGGAAAAACCGTATCTAGGGAAAGGGAATCTGTGAGAAAATCGTTCGAGGCTATGACGAGATAAGCAATCTGTGAGAGATAAAAAAACACACCGAAAACGAATCAGTTATATAAAAGCGTGAAAAAAATTGGAAAAGAAAAACTGAAATGTATGACTAAAGAAACTTTTTTTGAGTTATTAACTAATGAAGTTAAATCGTACAAATCCTATTTGGAAACAGACAGCCATGATTGGATTGTGAAAGGGTTTATAGATGTGAACAAGAATGTCTATACAATTACGAACGATACAAAGGTTGTTTCCAAAATTATTGAGATACTTTTGATTCCTCGGTTGGAACTCTTTGCTAAACGCAACAATATGACGCTGGAGTTACCTTCTGCGCAAAATTTCTATCCGGATTTAACGTTTAAGGATTCCGAGGGACACCTTTTTGCTGTTGATTTCAAATCAAGTTATTACGATGGCAATACTGCTAATGGTCTTACGCTTGGCTCATATTGGGGATACTTCCGCGAACGTGATGTGGTAAAAAGTATGGATTATACCTATAATTCATATAGTGCTCATATTGTTTTGGGAATGTTGTATAAGCAAAGCGTGACGGATGCAAATGAGAAGGATGTATATAGCGTAGATGAATTAAGTGCCATACACTCTGTTATTGAGCATTTCATCTTCTTTGTTCAACCAAAATGGAAGATAGCAAAGGATATTCCGGGAAGCGGAAATACTCGCAATATTGGTGGAATTTCTAATATTGATGATTTGGTTTCGGGCAATGGTCCTTTCTCCAAGCTTGGTGAGGAAGTGTTTGACGATTATTGGATGAATTATTATAACAAGGTGGACGCACGTACCGCAGGTATTGGGACTCCGCGCTATCATAACTTGGAAACGTACAAAGCTTATTTACAAGCCCAATCTGAAAAACTCCTAAAATTGAACTAATATGGCTGTCATTGTTCCTCCCATCAAATCGCAAGGAATAAAGACCAAATTAGTTCCTTGGATTAATGATCTTATTTTCCAATCAGGTATTGATATTCATCGTGCCAATTGGATAGAACCATTCTTTGGAACAGGTGTTGTTGGTCTCAACACTCCTGTCGGTGGTCTGCGCATCGTGGGAGATACCAATCCTCACATTATACATTTCTATAATGAAATTAAAAATGGTAATGTGACCCCTCAAAACATGCGCGAATATTTGACGCAAGCAGGGGAACTATTGGCTAATGCCGCTGATGACGGCTATGCCTATTATCGTGAAGTGAAGGAACGCTTTAATAGGGAACATAGTCCGTTCGATTTTATCTTCTTGTCACGAGCAGGGTTTAATGGAATGATGCGCTTTAATCGTCAAGGACAATGGAATATTCCATTTTGTAAAAAGCCTGAACGATTTGCACCGGCATACATTACCAAGATATGCAACCAGATTGCAGCGGCTCAACGCGCCATTCAACTTCACAAGTGGGAATTTAATAATGTGTCGTTTTTAGAGACGATTGAACGCGCCCAAGCAGGAGATATAATCTATTGTGACCCTCCCTACTTTGGTCGCTATGTCGATTATTATAACGGATGGACAGAAGCTGATGAGAGGGCCTTATATAAAGCATTGCGGAACACACCCGCGCACTTTATTCTTTCGACATGGCATCATAATGAATTCCGCTCTAATGAGATGATGAATCAACTTTGGAATCGTTTTAATGTTGAGACGAAAGAGCATTTTTATCATGGTGGTGGTCATATAGAAAATCGCCATGCTATGACGGAAGCACTTGTCTTCAATTTTGAATTACCTCGCAAGGTAAAGGAGCACTTTATTTCTCAACAGTTAGATATAGATTTTTTAAATGGATACATACTACCACGCGAACGGGTTCGTGCTGTTGCAGGGCGATAGCGTAGAACAAATAAAACACATCTCCCAAAAGGTCGATGTTGTTTTTGCAGACCCGCCCTATTTCCTTTCTCAAGGTGTTTCACGTTGCATAAACGGCACGTGGAAAAGTTTTGAAAAAGGTGAATGGGATCGCGTTACAAGTTTTGAGAATGTCAACGCTTTTAATCGTCAGTGGCTATCGGCATGTCGTGATGTAATGAAAGACAATGGTACGATTTGGGTATGTGGTACGTACCATAATATCTTCTCTGTCGCCACCTGCATGTCTGAATTAGGTTTCAAGATACTCAATATTATAGTTTGGCAAAAGTCAGACGCCAAACCCACGCTGTCCAAGAATTTCTTTAATTTTACGACGGAATACATCATTTGGGCACGTAAATCAGCCTCCAAGCCTCACTACTTTAATTGCGATTTAATGACACAATTGAATGGTGGTGCTCGAATGACTGATGTATGGCGCATTCCATTTGTTTCGTCGTGGGAAATGAGATGTGGTCAGCACCCAACGCAAAAGCCGTTACGTCTATTATATCGCATTCTTTTAGCTTCCACGCGTGAAGGTGATACCATTCTTGATCCGTTTGCCGGTTCATGCACAACAGGCATTGCTGCAAATTTACTTGGGCGTAAATTTATTGGAATTGATCAAAGCAAAGAATTTTTAGACTTAGGCATTCGCCGCAAGCAGGAGATTTCCGATGAAAAGACGGCAAAGAAAATGCTAAAACGAATGTCCGAGAATCCAGAAGAAGTGATGGTCATGGTGAATCACGCACGAAAAGAACTCAAAGAACTAATGATAAACAAGGGTATTTGTTATTTACGTGCCGGTGATTCGAAAGGTTCTTTATTGGTCACTCCCGGATTTGAGCGTATGGGCTATGTCCTCTTGCATACAGGAGGGAATGATTGTCAACTATTCAAATTAAAATCAAAAGGCAAATTTCAAATATGGACAAAAGAGACGCTTGAGGAACTCGGTTTCTCTCCCGAGCATGCACCATATTATGTGGTTTTGCATTTTGATGGTTCAAAACCGATTGAGATGAAATCTCACCCAAACCTAAAAGAGCAGCTTAATACATATTGTGCAAAGATTCGTCCTTTAAGTGATTTTGTTGGTATTAAATAGATTTCCACCTTTTTCCCTAAATGACGTTTTAAACATCCTCTAAACGTCACTTAGTGAGGGTTTCTGAAAAGAGACCCTCATTTTTTTGCATTATTTTCAAAAAATCAGTGTCAAAAAAGACACACTTGCGTATATAAAGAGTGAGAAATTTATTTTTTCTCGGGGGATACTATGCCCATATGTGAAA